>CAYONX010000001.1:0-141788 GCA_964405425.1 uncultured Pirellulaceae bacterium
ATTGGACCTGTCCCTAAGAATGAAACCTGAGGGGCAGCACACGCTGAAAGTGGACTGTCCGGTTGGGTTGCGAACGGTGCCACCCAATAAACATGCTTTCGAACACATCGTTGAGTCCGGTGTAACAGCAGTTACCGAAGATACTTTCAGAGGGCATCTCAACAACGACCGCTTAGCCTGATAAAACCAAAATTAACAGGCTATGACAAACTGAGTGAAGGCGGTAGTTGTCAGTCACTCAACCGTAAGGCTCTTTCTATCAAAGCTTTTCGATTGAGCTTGTGAAAATGTATCCTGCGGCCAAGTCCTGCTGACAAAGTCACGCTTACGCAAGACTGTCTTATTTCGAAACAGGCGATTTGCAAAGACGCGGAAAAAATACTTCACGTGAACCAGTGGTGTGTAACTCGTGAAATTGATATTGAAGACCTTGTCTGGTTCCGGGCCATCTATCTCTTTGATCGACGGAATCGAGCTCATCAAAGGAGCGATATGGTCTCGGGCCATTTTTGCTACTTCAATTTCGATGGCTTCAATTGAGTCACTGCCAGCGATATGCGGATAAACACAAGCCAGCGGTTTTCCGGTATCGATCCCTTTGTCAATTTTCAAAAAAGTACCGGCCAGGTTTTCGTAGTCGCCATGAATGAATGGCCACAGCAGGCAATGGTGGCCACGGTACTTTGGTGAATAGCCAAAATGAAAGTTGATAGAACCATGCTTGGGGATGCTGAAGATTGATTCTTTTAGAATCGGTGCCCCGCAAACAAACATCAAATCCGGTTCGCAATCAGCGATTAACTGTGCCGTTGCTTTGGAGTTGATTTTCTGCGCTGGCATCCGCACCTCTTTTGTCGGTTCCAGTGAATGGTGATCCGTTGAAACAGCCACATCGTCGCGATGAATGAGTTGATCAATTTTACCTTTTCGTGGCCGACGTTGCACAAGTTTGAAAAATGCATGGGAGAACAGCTTTCCAGGAAGCTGGCCAACCGAAAGCTTCCGTTTCTTTTTACGCTTTCCGCCGAATTCGGGCATGATGACCAACGGCACTTGGTGCTCTGGAGTCAAACCGGCTCGGATCAAGTTGTAGATCGTGTCGTCTTCGCAAATACAAACTATTTTCATTTTGAAATTGGGTGAAGAAGAAAAGGCGGGGGCTGTGGATGCGGTTATTGAGTAACAATCCAAGCTAAATCAGATGAGAGACTATGACTGAGCGAAAAAATATATCTTAAATGCCGCTAAGCTGAAGGCCTGCACATATGTTTTTGGATGCTTTTTCAACTGGCACAATCAACGACTTTGACGCATTGAGAAGATGAATAAAGTAGGGGGGGGGGTCGACTGCGTCTCTTCCGTACCACCGACGCAAGAGGGTGCGAAGTCGTACGGTAACATGGGGAATTGAATAAGGTGAATTAATAATAAGGCAAGGCTATTAGAACCCAACGCAAGAGCCAGGCGTTGTGATTTTTTCTCTTCAAGCGGACTCAAAATCCAACAGACTTTGGAATGTGCGAGAGAGCTTCGTTAGATTGCGGCCAAGGAACAATGTAAAGTGCGTGCCAGTGACCCGATGTGTGGTCAGATGTTTGGAGTACTTCTGCCAGCCATAGTCGTTGGCGACATGATATTTGGATTCAATAATATCTCCACGAATCAGGTGCATATCGACATCGCAATGTTCTGGCAGATAGGCATCTTCGATCGCCGCATGAACGTCTTCCAAGTCAAACGATCGCAGCATTTCTCTGGGATTACTGAAGCTGGTTTTTTCGCCCGCCTGAAGTGCTTCCTTTTCTTTGGAATAATTCAGTTCATACCACGTCAGCCGTGGTGCTTTCAACCGATGCACCCAATTAAGCAACCGATTGGGCAAGCTTCCAATTTGAACCGCCTGCGGGACCGGTTGGTCGATGTTGATCGTACGTTCAACTTCAAAGCCAAATTGCTTAAGGAATCGGGCTGTTTCAAACGCAAGGATGCCTCCGAAGGAGTAGCCTGAAGTCGTGATTCGCGTGTCAGAATCCAGAAGCGCCGCCAAAACGTCAGCGTAACGTTTGGCGATAGACAATGTTGTCTCGCAATGATCGTCATTGGGTAATTCACCCGTCAGCCAAGGTGAATCCAGAATCAAAATCGAGTGCGTTTGCTTGATTCGCTCACTAAGAAGTTGGTTGTACAGATAACCGCTGCCACCACCGGGGTGCAAGAAAATCAGGCACGGTGTCTGAATTGCAAGCGGTTGGCCCAACTTGTTGATGATTGGCATCAGCTCGGAATCTGAGCCGGTTTGAATATCGGAATGAGATTGTTTTACGTACTCGGCAAGTTGGCTTACCGTCGGATAAGTCAATAACGTCGCGACTCCGAATGTTTTTCCGGGAAACGCCTTTTCCAAACCTAGTGCCAATGCCATTGCGGCCAGTGAATCGCCCCCGCATTGCTCAAAAGTCGTTTCAACCGAATCGGGAGGACTGCCCAGAACCGATTGCCAGACTTCGACAATGCGCGTTTGCGACTGGTCAAGATCATGCATCGCGCATTCAGAAGATGGCGCGACGTCGGTCACACCCAGCAGCAGTTTTTTTGCGTCGACTTTTCCGCCAACGGTCAGTGGGAATTCTTTGAGAAACTGAAACTGGGCCGGCACCATGTACTGCGGCAATGACTGCTTCAGAAAACCAACCAGTTGCTGTTGCAGGCCACTGCCATCGGCAACCAGGTCAGGAGACTCCGGCACTGCGAAACAAACCAGCCGTTCACGGCCGGAATCGGTCTTTCGCACAATAGCGCTTGTGATCTTTGGATGCAAGCTGATTGCGTTTTCAATTTCGTCAAGTTCGATCCGATAGCCACGAAGTTTTACTTGATTGTCAACGCGACCCAGAAAGTGCAGGTCTCCATCGATATCGCGCTGCACTTTGTCGCCGGTGCGGTAACACCATTTCCCGTTCAGGGCATCGCAATGCATAAACGCTTTGGCGGTTTGCTCGGGCCGGTTCCAATACCCTTTGGCAACATTGATGCCGCTGATGTACAACTCACCGGGAGTGTCGTGAGCTTTGATCAATTGCCCATTTGGACCCAGGATATGGCATTGGAGGTTTTTGACAGCTTGCCCAATGGCTTGCCGTTTGTTGGGGTTTAAGTCGCAAACGGTTGCGGTAATCGTGGTCTCTGTAGGGCCATATCCATTGACCAGCCGAACCCGTTGGGCCGGAACGAATTTGAACCAGGCTTCAACCATATCGGGATTAACTTGCTCGCCTCCAATGATGACCAATCGAACATGATCTGGCAGACTTGTCGCCTCCAGTGCAGGTATCACGTTGTGCCACAACGCAGTAGGCATATTTAGAACGGTCAATTTCTGTTGAGCGACCCACGCGAAAAAACCAGCGGGCGAATCGAGCGCTTGCTTGTTAATGGGAACCAGGCATCCACCGCTACGAATGGTTGTGAAGATCTCTTCTATGGATATGTCGAATCCAATCGAAGCGATCTGCAAACAGCGGTCGTTGGGACCGATCTTGTACTCGTCAATAAACCACCGGTTGTGACTGCAAATGGCTTCCCAATGAATGCAAACACCTTTTGGTTTTCCTGTCGATCCCGAAGTGTAGATCATGTATGCCGGAGCATCAGCCTTATGCGGAAACGTGATGGGGGCTGCGTTTTCTTCAGCAGCGGACGCAAAAATAGAATCCTGGTCGAACTGAATCACCGGCACGTTCAATTGCCAATTGTCAATTTTTCCAGCCGATTGTGAATCGGTAAGGATGCATTGGGATTGCGAATCAGAAAGAAGGAATCGAATCCGTTCATCCGGATTGGCTGGGTCGATTGGCAGAAAAAAACCGCCCGAGGCCAGCACGGCGAATTGACTGGTATACAGGCCGAAGCCTCGTTCCATAAGAATGGCAACCGGTCGCGATGGATGCAGCTTGAGGCCCTCAATTTTCTCAGCCAACTTGCCAACTGCACCACAGAATTGTGCGTAGTTGATACTTTGACCATCTTGCTCAATGGCCTTCGACTTGGATGGATGGATTTCGTTCAAGGGACATTCTACTTTTGGCCACAAGAGGCTGCCGTGTACTTCTGTCATTCGAATCCCAGTAGTGATGTGTTATGTATGTGACTTTCGTTTTGAAAAAAGCTTGAGCAATGTGATACCAGTACACAGTAGGCATGAACAAACAGGCCACATGAGCCTTGACCGAGCGACTTGGAAAGAAACTGATTTTTCGGAGCGATTCTTTGAATGATTAAGTAGCGATTCAACTAATCCGACGGTCCGAAAAACCTCTCATAGGCTGAAACCAAAAGCGTTGTTGCGAAAAACGGGATACCCTCCAGCAAGTAGCGTTTTGCCAGTCGTTTGGGTTCTGCAAACAATCGGTAAAGCCATTCCAAACCGCTCTTCTTGGCCCACTCGGGAGCGCGAATCAATTCGTCTGCCAGAAAGCTGAAACTAACACCAACTCCAAGCCACCAGATGTGAGGAAATTGAAGCCGTAACATGTTGATTAATACATCCTGTTTGGGCGAACCGAGTCCGACGAATACGATGTCCGGGCTTGCAGTCGCCAGATGTTCTGCGATTTCACTGATTTGCTGCGTGTCCGATTCAAAGCCAAATTCGGGACAGAAACAACCCGCGACTTTCAGATCGGGAAATGCTTGCTGCATGTTCTCAGTCGTTTTTTCTGCAGAGCCGGGGTTGCCGCCAAGCAGGAACACGGAAATACCAGACTCAGAGGCAGCTGCGCAGATGTCGACCATTAAGTCGGTGCCATTAACTCGTTCCGGCAACGCCTGGCCTTTGACCCGACTGGCCCAAATCAATGGCATGCCGTCAGCTACGTTCAGTGTCGAAGTTGCAACAAGATTGCGAAACGAAACACTGTTCTTGTATCGTCGCAGAATGTCAAGATTAGGCGTAACAACCCAGCCACCTATTCGCTTGGTGGCACAAGAGATGACATGATTTACTGTTTCGGCTCGTGTAATGTTTTGTATTGGCATGCCGCGAAGTTTCACGGTTTGATAGGTCGCTGATGCCGCTTCGAATTGCGATGCGACATGCGGCTCACGGTCAATTTGCACAGACGCTGACAACGGCTCATTTGATTTTTCAAAGGTTGTAGATATTGAGGCGTTAATTTTTTGACTCCGGCAATGAAATAATCAGAAGGAAGGAAAAGTGCGACAGGGAGAGATTTGAACGGAAAATTATACAAGATTGAACAGCCGCGCTAATCCCGCTCAGTGCGTAGCCATACTTTTTCCCGATTGAAGAGCAGCGAGGCGTAAATCGTTACTTTTCGGAGCACGAACCACGGAACCGAAAGCAGGCTTTTGAGACCGACCTCGTCGCGACAATGGACAAACCAGCCGGAAATGATGCTTGCACCCATCAAGACTGCCCCGCAAAAAAGCAGGTACAAGGGCAACCAGCTTCCACCCAGCGATACCAATATCGATGAGGCCGCAAACGCGATGAACCAGAATAAGCCCAACAGCGCTAACGGTGGGATGCACAAATCAAGTGCACTCCACAGCAACGATGGGCGGCCGGTTTTGATTGCTTTAAAGAACATTCTGGGGGCGTTTGTGAAAATCGACTGCAAATACCCCTGTTCCCATCTGCGTCTTTGTTGCACGTGAGCATCCCAGGCCTTAGGAACACTTCCATCAATTTTTGCTTCAGCACAGAATGTGGGTGGGTAACCAGCAAGAGCCAGATCAACACCAAGCTCTGCATCTTCGGTAAGTGAGCCGTTTGCAACGTTGACGAGCTGGAGTGTATGCCACGGAAATGCCATCCCGCTTCCAGTCAATTGGCAAGGCATTCCAACTCGAGCTGAGCCAAGTGGACGAATGTGATTTTTGAATCTTAGTGTCAAAGAGGAAGCCAAGTTGCTGGCGACGCTGCCCTCTTTACCGCCAAAAATGTATGAGCCCTGAACCGGACGGTCCATTTGGCTGGCCTTGTTCGCCAACGCCGTCACGGCACCAGGTGAAAGACGACAATCGGCATCGACAAAAATTACAATTTCCGGTGGATCCGCAGCCAGAGCCTCCAAGCCGTATTCCAAAGCATAGGATTTTCCTCTGAGTTGTTCATTGTGACGAACCACAACCTCCGCACCATACTCCCTCGCGACCTCGGCTGTGTTGTCATCACAATTGTCCGCTACGACTAAGACCCGATCACCATCTTGCAGCTGTGCAACCGCGTCGCGAACCGTCGCTTTGATTCCTTGCTCTTCGTTATGCGCTGGAATCATGACCGCAAGTCGTTTGCGATCACCATCGCCGACATCACAACTGGCTTTTGGCCCGGGAAAGAATGAAAAGTAACATTCGGCAGAGAAAACCAGGATTGGTATGAGTATGAATAGACAAATCAGAACAAGTAGAATAGTAAACATGCTAAGCTGTCCAGAAAAGGCAGGACGAGTGGGTGAGGCTTTGGACTTTCGTAGTAGCTATTTGTGATGCCTGATATTTTAATCATTGCTGAGTTTTTTTGGCTATCCTTTACAAACAACATTTGTGAAAAACTAAAGTGGGCAAGATGTCATTGAGTAGCAGGCGAAAATGTTAAGCAGGATACCTTTTGAGATGGGCTGGATTCCGGAAACTTATCATAAGGTGTTCATAACATGAATGATAATTTAACCAACCAAACTGTTCATCCATCGATTTGGGTTCTAGGCGTTTGCACTGCTGCAACCTGGCTTTCTGGGTTGTCGGCACCCAATACCATGACGTTTGCAGGCGTTGCATTTTGTTGGTTCGCCTTTGGGTCTTACGTTGCATATCGCTTGTTTCAAAAAGGCCATAAGTGGTTGTTGGCCATACCTGTTTTTTTCCTGGTCGCGATTGCCATTGGTGTTTCCATGCCGGTGGAAACATTCAATCAACTACTGCATCCAATCAATGAGTTCCTGAAGGAACAAAGGTCACCGATTGCGGCTGGAAAAATTGGCCATGTGATTTGCTTTTGTGTGCTGACATTCTTTCTGCTGCTTCACCGCAAACACTGGGAGCTCTCGTTCGGCGAATTGTTCATCATTCTGGCACTTCTGGGCATTGCTACCGAAGGGATTCAATTGTTCATTGCAGGACGTACGCCGAGAGTCTTCGATTTTGGGCTGGACGCGTTTGGGGCGATAGCAGGAACGGCTGTATTCTTGCTGATCGGAATCCGAAGGGATTGAAGACGCGACTCAGAAGACGCGCGACTCAGTCATTTCAGGGAGCGGGTATTCCCGGCTTAAAACTGGCTCATTCCCGGCTGCTCATTGCCTTTTTGAAAAACTGACCGCAATGCGTCGGTTCGTATTGGTAACTTTTGACTAGCGAAGGCGACCAGTCAGGATCAAATACCCAAACACACCATGAAATTTTCTTTCGTTTCAAGAATTTCAAAATGGCGTGGCGGAATGTCCCATCGTCAATCATGTATTCGAAGTCGCCATCGAGAATGTAGCCCATTTCCGTTGCGACGATCGGATAGCGATCTGCGAGGAAGCCAAAATTCTCTTCCCAATGTGGCTCACGTGGCGGCTTGCATTTTCCCGGGTAGGGATGGGCAACATAGGCGACGCCCGGTCGGTCGATCGGGTTGGTTTTGACATCTTTTAAATTGTAAGCCCAGTCAAACCCCGCCACCAAAGGGATGACTTCCGGATCGTTGGCGTAAATCGTGTCGATGATTTTTTCAACGATCGTTTTCCACTGAGCCCAGGTGCAATTTCCAAAATCGCCGAACGATAAAGTGGGTTCATTGAATATTTCGTAAAAAGCGACCGTCGAATTGCCGGCGAAACGTTCAGAGATAGTGGCCCAAAAACCGAGTGTTTCTGTGAGGCTCGTTTTGTATTCGTCCGCCTCAAATAATCCAGTCTTTAAATTGCCAATACTGTGCCAGTCAATAATGACGTACATCTCCAGATCCGCACACCAGGCAACCGCTTCGTCGAGCAGCTTGAGGTAGTATTCCTGTCCTCGTTTTCTGAATCGTTCAGGGTGGACTGGAATTCGAATCAGGTTTGCGCCCCAGCTTTTGATGACCTCAAAGTGCTTTTTGTTCCACTGCCCATCCTGGAAGATCTTGTCCGGGTCGGCAATCGCAAGCCCCTTGAAAATGATTTGGTATTCGTTTTCATCGACCAGCGCGGCGCCTTTTACTTTGATAAATCCCGATGGCTGGTGGTCGGGCGGAGCCTGCTGCACTGGCGGATGATTGGTTTCCAATGAATTTTCGGAATGTGAATTTTCCAGCGACGTTTCCTGTGATGTTTCCGCTTGGCTCCAGGTGGACCGTTCCAATTTGTCGGTAACATCATCAATAGAGACGTCGACAAAGATGGGCAGCATCAGCAATGCGACCAGGCCAAACGCAAGTACGACCAGCAACGAGAACAGGAGGTTTTTTATCATGAGCGTGCCTTACGAACTGGCGGGTTTGCGTTCATTGCGAAATTCAAGTGTACTTTTCACGTTCTCGCTAAAGAACAGGAACCGAACTGCCGCCTGCAGGTAGCCTTGTCCGAGCCACCATTTGCACTTTTTCGCAAGGATCGCTTCTTTGTCACCACTGATCACTGCCAGCATCAGACGGAAACTATGAAGCCCCATTTGAGCGGCTCGGGCGATGATAACGAAGGGAAAGGTTATCCGATTGAAGTCTCGAAATTCCCGCCGTGCAACGTGGCTGCCGATTCGCAGCGAAGCCAGTTTCATGTACTTCGGTTCCAATCGAAATTCAGGTACACGATGATGAACAATTGCTTTTGGCGCGTGGAAAACCTTATATCCAACAGCCCGCATCCGTTGAAACAGATCGGTGTCTTCGCCGCCTTCTACCAAATCCGTGCGAAAGAGCCCGATCTTGTCGAAAATGTCGCGATGGACAAGCAAGTTGCCGGTTCCGGGCGTCATAGTTCGATTGTAGAACCTTCCCTCTGTGATATCGCGCGTGCAATTGAACATCACGCGCACCCAGGGTTTTAGATTGCGCGGTTGTTCTTTCTTACTTCCATCTTCGGCGATCAAGCACAAGTGGATGCCTCCGCCAACGCATTTGACGTTTTTTTCCTCTGCGGCTCTAAGCAGTTGAATCAACCAATCGGGTTCGGCAAGTTCATCGTCATCGAAAAAGACGAGCCATTGACCATGGGCCTCACGAACGCCGCAATTGCGAGCGAACGAAACGCCGGGTTGGCTTTCCATAATATATCGAACCTGGCAATTTGAAGCAGCAGCGGCCGCTTGCTTTACCACTTCAGGCGTGTGATCGTTGGACGCGTTGTCTACGACCAGGACTTCATAGGAAAACTTGTCGGTTTGCAGAACGGTCAAGCTTTCCAGAGCTTCTTTCAATGAATCAGCGCGGTTATACGAACAGACTACGACGGTAACGTCAGGGAGACTCATTAGATACCTCCAGTTGCGATAGAAGATGAAAGGGGAGGACGATCTGGAACCGATTCGATCTCGACACGACCAGTCGTCGCATTCCATGAATGGGAAGCCATTGCCAGAAACAGCGCGTTGCTATAGCCGCTGGGGTTGCTCAATCCAGATTCGGTGAAACCCCTTAACAGGCAAAAGACAATGACGCCAATAACAAAGACAAATTCTGTTTCGCCGGTTTGGCGATATCTTTTAACAACAAAAATCAGAGTTGAAAGCGCGACAGCCACCATCAGGGCAACTCCAACAAGCCCGGATTGCAGCGCGGTGTCGACATAGCTGGAATGGGCTTCACTGATTGTCCAGTCTTGACCGGTAGCAATGTCATAAATGTTTCGTGGAGTCCAGAACGCGCCAAACCCATATCCATGCCAAGGGCGATCCGCTATGTAGGTTGATAGGTCTTTCCAAAGGGGCAATCGTCCCGTTAGCGAAGATCCGGTCTCTTCTCCGCGTCCGAGCAACAGTATTTCGCTGTACTGCTCAATGGGATCAAATCCCGTGACCAAGCTTAATAGAACCATGCTCGCAACGCACCAAATACTAATCAACGTTCCGGTAGCGATGTACTTTACTGGCTGTGTGAAGAACCAGACGGCCACCAAAGAGACGGGCAAAAGCGCCGTCCCTGATCGGCATTTGGTCAGGACCAGGAACATAAATCCAATCATAAAGATTGCGTAGAACAATAGCTTGAATTTGGGCCTGAGCCTGGACATTGAAAACGCGGCGATACATAAGACAGCCAGATTTGCAGCTTGAAGATTTGGATGCAGTGTTCCGGCAAAGCGATAATCTCCCTTATGGGGTCGAAAGGCACCAACAAGCAGCTCATTCCCGATTCCAACACACAGCCAGCCCAAGAGCGTCAGCATGGTTGCAATAATAACTTGTTCTATGGTCAAGAAACGGCTTATTCCAACGCAACCGATGGCGCAACAGATTATCACAAGAAATCTTCTCATCGTGGCACCAGAATCAATCGACCAGGCCAACGTCGAGGCTATCCACACAAAGTAAAGTGCCAACAGGATCATGTGCAGATTCCAGCGGAATTTGTGCCACTGTCCCATCATCAATCCCGCAAGCCCGAATCCCGCACAGCTAAGAAAGGCGAGCCGGCGAAGCGTGTTTCCACCTGCCGCCCAGCTTTCCTGGTCTTCGATATCCTGTACAAAGTTTTCCAAGGTTGCCATTTTCGGATCGTGTTCGGCGATCAGGAACACAAAGAACGCAAGCCCCGCGACAAACAGAATTTTCGCCCAATAGAGCCAGTAACTCCACTGTTCATCGGCAGTTTGTCCATCGTTGAGCGTAGCGATGCTGATTTCAGGCTGCATCGGTTTCTCCATCACGGATTTCGCGGTTGAGAAAAACGATCAGTAACACAAACCGTAGCACGGCACTGATTGCTGCTCCGGCAAGCGTGGTCCATACAGCTCCGATCACGCCGAACGGATAAATCAACAGGATGGCAACGGTGATCGTGACAACCATCAAGATGACATCGACCCAGAAGTTGTCTTTGATGCGCTCCATAACAAACAGTCCGTTACTGGCCACAATGGCAAAACTGTCGAAAAGCTTTGCCAGCGCCAGAATGGTCATCGCAGACTGTAGTCCCGTATATTTGTCGCCATAAAGTTGCACGGCAATCAAACCACCAAATATAGCCAGCATTGCCACAAAACCTCCGATGGCAATCAGAAAGATCAGCGACATGCGAATGATGACACGGCGTAGCCCGTGTGCCCCTTCGTCAACATATACCTTGGCAGCTTTGGGTGTCAGAAAGTTTGCCATACCGGTATTGAAAATGTTTGCCACTCCGACAAGTGTCATTGCAGCAGCGAAAAAACCCGTGCCTTCGGTTCCCGCCGCCGCAGCCAGCATCCAAGGCAGAATGTAGGTGGGAAGTGAACCCACCAGTTGACCGCCAACCGCCCACTTGCCAAACGACCAGTTTTGAATCCAGTCTTTTCGCATGCGCTGTTTTGCAAACTTGATTGCCGGCCCATTTTGAAAGTACCAGATGGCAAGAATTGTCAGACATGCCGATCCGATCACAGCCCAGGCACTGGCTCCAGACAAACCACCAAAATAACCCAGCGCAATCAGGCCACCGACTTGAAGCACTGAAATAGCGATGTCGATTGCCAAAACGCTAGTGTTTTCCTGGTGGGTAAAGCAGTATTGCCGGATGACTTCTCGCATTAGCAGTGCCGGTATCAATACCAGCAAAACAATCAACGGCGAAGTCATCGTCGCTTCCAGCCACCCCATGACGGTTGCAAAAGTCATGCCCGACAGGAATAAGAGCGTGACCAGTACCAAACCAAACTGCTGAATCAGGCAACTGCCACGATACCCGGGCAACCCGCCGTCGCGGTGATGGTGGTGAAAGATCGTATACGGAATTGAAATCATTTGTTCCTGAAACCCGCGGATGAACAGCACCACGGACAATGCCATAAAATAGACGCCCAGTTCTTCCGAAGAATGTCGCCCAATAAGCACACTGGTCACAAAACCGGCGATGCTAACAACGCCTTGATCGACAACGCATAGCAATGCATCCTTTTGTTCTATGAGCAGGCTTTTCCAGCTCCGCGAAGATGCGGGGGTTGGGGAAGTCGTTTGGATATTCAGGTTTGATTCCATTTTGAGAAGCCTGCTAAGGAATCCAGGATCAGTGGACGCAAAACAATTCTTGGTTGTTTGCCTAAGACAGGATATGTGAAATGACGTTTCGGTTAGATTAACGATCCCTGACTGGCGACTTGTGGATCAAGCGCTGAAGACGCTGATTCGCGGTCTGTAGCTTGTCGGCTAGTGCGGATTTGATTTGAAGGTTTGCTGAAGAACAGTTCGAACAATAGCGAAATCAGCACGGCCCCCGCCAAGCCAACAAAGATTCCTGCTGCTGCAATAATCTTCTTTTTGGGGCCAACTGGTTTGGGCACAAAACTTGGCTCTTGAACAACGCGAACATTGGTAAGCTTGCTGGAGAGCAAAGCCTCTTCGATGCGTGTTTGCTCATGCAATTCCTGATATTGTGCGAAGTTGGTTTCGGCAACCTTAACTTCCTGCTCCAGTTGCCTGATAACGACTTCGTCGCTATTGAGTTTTGCAGCACGCTTAATCAGGCTCTGTTCCTGTTTTTTCAAAGCACTGAGTTCACCTTTCAATGAAGCCAATAGTGATTTTGCTTCTGCCAGGTCGGCTCTTATTCCGCGAGCATTCATCGGTTTGTTGGCAATTTCCTCCAGGGCGTCCCGCTTTGCTTTGGTAGCCAGCAATTCACTTTCCACGTTCATCAACCGGCTCTGAATTGCATTGGTTTGAGTTTTCAGGTTCTCCTTCATTCCGCTAATCGAGACGACGCCAGCCTCTGCTTTGGCAACACGCAATTTCTCTAATGCTTTTTGCCACTGTATCTGGAGCAAATCCGACTGTTGACCAAAAAACTCATTGCTCTTGGATGTCTGGTGTGCGACAGAGTGCATATTTTTGTATGCATCCAGATATACTTCGAGAATTTTCTGTGCCAGGTGAGGCGATGCCGCTTCACAAGTGGTCACCAAAACACTTGATTTTCTCGAGCTAATAACGTAAAGCTTTTCGTTCAGTAACTTAATGGCCTTTTGCCGAGGCGAGCCTTTAATATCTTCTACAGGAGGTTCTGGAAACGTATCCTGAACTTCAATTAGTGGGGCGTCTCCCAGAACAACTTCCGGGCCAATTCGATCCACGACTTTTTCCGCAAGACCGCCGCTGTATAGCATGTCTCGGACAGAGTTCACTTCGTTCTCACGCGATTCGAAAACAGGAATCATGCTTCCTGTCGTCGCGGTTGGATCCAGCGAAACCGATTCGCGACCAAGCCGTACAAAAATCATGGCATCGGAACGATAGGTCTTGGGCAATAAATATGCGGCGCAAACTGCCAGAGCAACGGGGATTATAAACGCCAGCAACGCTTTGAATTTGTGTTTCAAAGGAGCTTTTAAAAGCGTCTCAACGGTAAAAGGAACTTCGGGGACCATTGGTAAGAATCTCTAGTATAATGAAAACAACGAGGTTGTCGCGATTCACTGTTTAAAGTGCTAGATTCCAATGCTAATCAAATTCAGATCGACGTGGTCTGATAAGTGGGAAAAACCGGTAAATCGCCAAAACAGTTGATGCGGATCCGCCCGGTTTTCTGATTATTTGCAGTATAGCAGACGATCTTGTCCTGCCATCGGTCGGAAAAAAGCGTACTGGCGAACCGTCTTTGTAGCCGAAGCTGCAAAACGCTGCAAACCCCGGGGAATTCGATTGGTCGCCTACGCCCTGGCCCCTCGGCCTGATCGACGAATTTGTGTGCCGGCGTTATCGCGTTAGCGCCACGATGGCGTGGATCGTCGTAGCGTGGACACCCATCTGCTGGGCTTTGAAGGCGTTAGCATTGGCCGAAACGAGACTGGCACAAGCTTAATTGGCGTTCACAGACTGGGCATCAAACACACCCAGCTCACTTGGGAACAACGCGTAAAGTGTACGCGTGAAGTACAGCTCAATCGCATCAGCAACATGAACGATGGGGCGCTTGGGGATCAAAACAACGTCAGAATCGCGAAGCCAGATTTCTTCATTGAGAAGAGGATCAAGTCCGTTGAGCCCTCGTCTGAGATTTAGTCGAAGCGCCATCAGTTGCCATTGCTGATCTCTGCGAAATACGATGACCTGTTTCAAATTTCCTCCATTGTTCCATCCACCGGCCAATGCAATCGCCTGTGTAATCGAAGTCGGACCGTTCAATTCAAATCGGCCTGGCTCCTCCACCTCTCCCATCACATACATGAAACGGGGAGCTTGTTGAGCCAGCACGACCGAGACATGAACGCCTGGAACCTGGCTGTTAAATCGTCCGTTAACTTCTCGCTCCAGTTCGTCCAGCGTCAAGCCGACCACTCTGACGGCACCAATCAATGGCAACCTTAAAGTTCCATCGGCAGTAACCCGGGCCTGACGAGATTGTCCCCCAGTGCCAGCTCGAGCGTCAACAGAATTCAGGAAATCTCTTAATCGTGTATCGGTACTGATTCCCGATACGGTAATTCTTGGATGCGAATCAACGTGTTCCGCATAACGTTCATCAAGCTCTTTCGTCAACTCGTCGATCGTCAGGTTGGCAGCATAGACCGTTCCGATAATGTCCAACGAAATGGTGCCGTCGGACATGATCGCAATACCTTCTTCTTGAGAAACCGCATTGAGTCTTTCGTCGGTCGCCGACACGACACGTACGATGTCTCCAATGGAGAGTCGGTATTGGCCTGCCGATTGAGTGCGATTTGCCTGGAAGACGAATTCCACTTCGTCGTCAACACGTAGACGATAATCGCTAACGTGCGGCGTTCGGTGTGGGCCGATGTATTCGCCAACGCCATAATTTTCCCAAGGGATTTTCTTTTCCTTACACCGGCAGAATTTTTTGTTGCAGCGTTGACCGCCTTGTTGGGCAAAACCGCAGTAATATTTGAAGGGAGGTTCGGGAGCCAAATGATAACCAGTATGAATAGGTTGCCTGCCGGGCATGGCTGTCTGGTTTAAATACGATTGCGCACCCGAGCACGAGTCACAAACTTGGGGGCTGAAGTTGAATTGCTCGTTGTCCAGAAATTGCACGTTAGGATCAGTTGCATGACTGTGTGCCGGAATTTCGGCGGGAAGCGTGTCAGAAAAATGCGAATTTGTGACATGTCCTGCGGCTTGCTGCGCTTGTGGATGAGGATCGAAATCCCACAGACCTTCCTGCGCTACAGAAAGACTCTGCAACAGAGCGATTGCCAATCCGATCTTGGAGCAAAATGCTGCGTACGGACAAAGCTTGTAAAAAGTGGTTTTGATCATTATCAACTAGAACCAATTCTTGATTTTTTTAAATAACCCACGACTCTCTTCGTCACCGCCCAAGTCTGAATTCACTCGACTGGAATCAGCAGGTTGCTGGCCTATACGAGGTGAATCAATTCGCGAATCAGGTACAGCCGCATTGTCGTGGAACTGTTTAGCTGAAACCCAATTACTACTCCCGTTTCCACCGGCCGATCGGTACTGACCAGCAGCGGCAAGTCTTGCCTGCTCGACAGCTTGATTGGCAAAGATGATCTGAGAGTTCTTTTCGTGTGGTAACATCGAATGGTTTGCCATCCTGCGGTGTACTTCTGCCAGATTGTTCCAAAAGACAGGTGAATCTGATCCTTGAACGGCCCATTGAAACATCGCTTTTGCTTTTTCCAAATCGCCGGTTCGCAAGAACTGAACGCCAAGTTCGTTTGCGTTTTCAGCATTGTGAGGATTGATCCTAAAAGCGGCTTCAAAGATCGCAGTCGAAACCTGCGAATGGATTGTTTTTTGATTTGGCGACGCAGCCAGTAGCTTGCCCATTGCAAACAGGCTTGAACTGGCGGCCGGAGAATTACCCAGTGCATGCTCAAGTTGTTGTTTCGCGGACTGAAGGTAAATCATTACCAGCTGATCCCGCGTGTAGTTGGCCGCCTGATGTGCGGACACAAGGCCTGAACGATGTGCAGACAAAATGAATTCCAATGACTTGGAAGAACCCTCTCGATTGGAACGCTCAAAATTCTCAACTTCATCGAGCGTTAGCAAAGCAGCTCTGAGCAGACCTGAATAAGTTGGCTTACCAGACTTTCGGTCGTAGGCTTCGCTAACAAGGTACATCGCGCCAGTAAATTCTTCTTTGGACGCGAAAAATGCTCCACGCCTGGCGAGTGATTTTCCGTAGTGCACGCGTGCTATCGCGCTCTGTTCAACTTCTACTGAACTGGTCAATTTCAAAAATTGCTGAGGTTGAACACTTCCACGATTCCGCGAAAGAGCTCTCTTCGATTCGACATTTGAACGGGGCTTATTTATCACACGTTCGTAAGACGCGAGCCCCACGGCGCGGTCAACCTTCTTCGGTTCGCGCCTGGGTTCGGACCGGTTTGCCTTTGGAAGACGTCTACCAGCGAAATTACGATGGCTAGTTGAAGCACCTCTGCGGCTTTGTGTTTTGCGCTGGTGAAATTTGGCATTCGACGCGGCGATATCTGGATGGCTGCCGTTTGAGACAAAGGATCCAGGTGCATGATTACTTTGAGAGGAGTTCATGCTCTTGGCACGCATCTCATTTCTTTGGGAATTCAGTGAATTTGTTTTTACAAGTTTCACTGGAGCAACTTTGCGAACCGGCTGCCACTGCGAAGTTTCGTCAAAGCGATTGTTTTGAGCAGAGAACATGCTAGCAAATAGAAGTATTCCACCCAAAACGAGCGTCAACCCCCAACCAATGTTTGTTGCGCGTTGGTTCATTGCAGCCCCATAAGTTTTGTTTCCCTAAGAAACCATCAGTTAAAAAATAACGGTTGTATAAAGTTTGATAATCGTCCGGGTCAGTTAATTTCTTGAGCGATTTTTCGCAATGCTAACGTCTGTTGACTTACCAGCGGCTCAGCGGCTTGGGTTTGGACGTATCATGTGGATTGCAAGCTGATAGCGAATTCAACACCCAGTTCAAGTTGGGCAGGCTTTGCTAGCTTGTGAGAGCGGGTCGAGTCTTCAGCGATACCGATGGCAATGCGTGCAATCGTGAGCACGCATGGCTAGCGACTGCAGTCCCGCGCGATGGTTGGTTGCTGCTTTCGGTGTCTACGAAGGCTGGCTGGCCAAAGCATGAGGAGGGAACACTAATTGGCACTAATCTTCACTAATAGAAGTCTGAATAATTGGTAACGCGCCGCTGACTGCGGCGCGTTACCCAGAAAATTAGTGTCAATTAGCGAGGATTAGTGTTCTTAAATTCTTGCGCGGCGCGAAACATGTTGAAGCAAGAGAGCAACGACCTGATAAGTGCAGCGTTTGAAGTTTACAAAGTGATCGGATTCGGAATGGTGGAAGAGATGTTAGTGTCGATCAGTGCAAATTAGTGTTCTCAAGTTCTGTTGACGTAATGCAGCGTACACACGTTGCTGCGTTTACCCACAGGCTGAAAATCAAATCATGCGCCAATGAGGTTTGTTTGTGAAGAAACGGAGTAGGTCCGGGCTTCTGGTCAGATGTCATCCGAAATGGAAACCAGTTGGACTCACCACAATTTGTCCAGAGTTCGATAAATAGATAGCGTTTCTTGTCTGCATATCACGCGTTGGACGATGAATGAGAGTCTGGAGTGTGTGCCCGAAGATATTCAGACTAAAATTGAGATTCCCCACAATCTTCAGGACCACAGATGCCCAGGTTTTTTCTCGCGCAAGTTGCGTGTGTCTTTGTTTGTTTAGTTTCGCAATTGCATGCTCAATGGGACGCGCCGGCGACGTACTATGATATTGCCGATGGTGTCGGTTCCCAATTGAAGGGGCAGCTAGAGACCGCGATGACGATTGGTCATATCGAAAGAAGGTACGGAGACTTTCGGTTTTCGGCTTCGATTCATGACCAGGACCCATTCAATGCGTCGAACATTTGTCTGGTGTACACCGAATCTTCCGTTGTCTCGACTTGGGATTCCGGTGTGACATGGAATCGCGAACATGTTTGGCCTCAATCTCGGCAACCCGGTAGCGCATCCAATTCAACTCGCGGGAATCTTGGCGACCCGCATGCGTTAAGACCTTGCAATCCGAGCACCAATTCTTCGCGAGGAAATCAGCCGTTTGGATTCGGCGATACGACTGGACCGTTTGGAAGCCTGGGTACGTTTTGGTTTCCAGGAGATAATGGAAAAGGAGATATTGCACGTTCGCTTTTTTATAGCGACACGCGGTGGACCTCGTTAGGGTTGTCGCTAACCGATGGCGTGCCTTCCGGCAACCAGATGGGCGATCTTTCATCCATGATCGAGTGGCATTTTCAAGACCCACCTGACGAATTTGAACGACGCCGCAACCACACGATTTTTTCATCGGAATTCAACCCGGACTACTTCACCAACAATCGCAATGCCTATATCGATCGACCTGAATTTGTCTGGTCGGTTTACGTTGATCAACATAATGATTCAATGATATCCATTGATGGCAGCCAGCCGGTCGACGGTGCGTCTGCTTTGTCGATAGATTTTGGGGCTGTGATTGTTGGCGGTCAGACATCTTTGGATCAGTCCGTTCAAATAAACAAAGATGGTTTGGATGGTACTTACTATTCGATTGAAGCGTTTGATAATGCGGCCAGTGAAGTGACCGGTCGCTACAACGCTTTTCGAATGAATGAATTGGACGGGCTCATTTTTGATGTGTCTTTGGATGCAGATAACTCAACGCCAGGCATCAACGTTGGGTTCGTTGTGATTGATAACCTGGATGTGACGACCGGCGGAGGCCCAGGCCGTGGCGCGAATGATGGCGATGACGTGATTGATATGTCATTGGCCGTTCTGGATCATTCAATTCCTTCGTTTTCTGCTACATCAGACGTAGAATCGCTTATGGTTGATTTGGGTGAAGTCGAATTGGGACAGGAAATTGTTCCGTTCGAATTTCAGGTATTTAATTTGGGATCGCCATTTGGAAATGCGTTGACCGCGCGATTGGATTTGTTTTCGATCGACGTTTTGCCGCAAGACTCAGAAATCAGTGTAAACGGATCGACGTTTCAGGACTTACCGGCCGGCGATAGCGAGTCGTTCAGTGTTACCGGTACTGCCGACGAATTAGGAGAACAGAATGTTGTGATTCTGTTGGTGTTGTCGGATGAAAATATTCCAGGCGGGACTTCTGAAACGCTGCAGCTGTCATTGACGTACAACGTTGTCGAAGCAGCATTTTTGTTGGGCGACGTCAATCAAGATGGTACGGTAAACTTGTTAGATATCGAAGGCTTTGTTGCCTTGCTTTCGTCCGGTGAGTATCAAATTGAAGCCGATATTAACCAGGACGGGTCCTTGAATGCTTTGGACATCGAACCGTTTGTCGTCTTGTTGCAAAATTGAATCGCGGATTCAATTGGAAAGAAGTTCAGCGAACAAATTTGGCGAACAAATTTACGCTGAGAATGTTCGAGTAACATTCGCGTCTACTTTGATTCTTCGAACACGGCCAAGTACCGCGCAAGAGCCGCTTCACGGCTGTACATTTCCTGGCTAAGACGGAACGCGTTTTCGCTTTGTTGCTGCAGTCGCTCGCGATTTTCAAAACACTTCATAATCGCGTCTTTCAGTTTTTCCGCGTTGCCATCGGGAACAACATGCCCGGCGTCCGATTCAACAATCATACGTGCGATTTCACCGCGATCGTCGCCTTGGTAAACGATGGGCTTTCCAGCTGCCATCGCGCCGTAGGCTTTCGAAGGTACAACCATGCCCACAAAATTATTGCGCAGGCAGACAAAATGAATATCTCCCAATCCAAGACTCTCAGACAATCGCTCGGTCGGCTGAAACGGAAGCATGGTGATATTGGACAGGTCTTCGCGTTCACGAAAATCCTCGACTTGCCGACGCCGTTTGCCATTACCAACAAAAACGAACTGAATCTGATCGTTTTCTTTTAGTTGCTGTATTACATCAAGGATGTCTTCGAACATATGGCTGACGCCAAGATTACCCGAATAGAGACAAACGAATTTTTCGTCCAGTTCCAGTTCTTTCCGAAGCTGATTCTCTCCATCTGAAATTCGCCGGACTTCTCGTTCGTTAGCCCAATTGGGGATCATACGAATGCGTTCGGTTTCGACGCCGTCGTTCTCCAGCAGCTCTTGCATATGCCGACCAATCACGATCACACGATCAGCTTTTCGCAATGCATAACGGCTGACCCAGGATAGAAATCGTGCGATGATCGAATCTTTCTTAATCGCGCCGCTGTGGATGGCGACGTCAGGATACAAATCCATTACCAGACAATGATAGGGCTGGCGTCGAAATAGTTGCAGGACCCGTCCAAGGACTTGAAAAAATGGCGGCTGGGTCAGGAAGAAATTCAAATCGGTCGATCGACCAAAGAGACTCAAAAATGTAGAGCCAAGCATGTACGAAAGCGCCACCCAGATTTTTTTCCAGGCGGCATCGAGTTGGTTGAATCCGGCAGGAATGCGACGAATGGTGACGTTGTCAAAATCGAGAATCGATTCTAAACGTTCTCGACCCGCGCGATATTCAACACTTGAAACCACAATTTCAATTTCATATCCGCGCTCGGCAATATAGGGAATCAAGTCGCGATAGAACGGCGAAACAGGTTCGTATGTATTAAAAAATCGGATGCGCATTGGGGTGATTAGTCTATTTCTCGAATTACACGAGCAGGATTTCCGGCAATGATAGAGTTGGGCGGGAATACACCGGAAACGACGCTTCCTGCTCCAACGACTGACCCTTTGCCAATGAGCGTTCCTTTTAAAATCAAGACGTTCATTCCCACAAAGACATCGTCTTCGATAACCACGGGTCTCATCAGGCCAGCGGCGGGCGTCTCAATGCGAGCTTGAATTCCAATGGGGTGAAAGTCGTTATCAACGATAGAAGTATTGGCACCTATCCGGACTCGATCGCCCAGGCGAATGCTGCATCGGGCACAGAATCGCGTACCAGAAAACTTGCCTTCATTGCCGATAATGATTTCCGCATCGGGAGCACGTGTCGCCAGAACGGAGCGGCTTGTTAACCCAAGCGGATTGCTGCTGTACCAGGTTCTCCATTGCATCCTGGATCCGATTTCGATTTTGCTGCCTCCAACCCGTTGAATCAAAGGGGTGCCGTAAAACTTCCAACCCTTGCCCCATCGAACGCCATTCAATGCGAAATACAATCGTGTATATGGGTAAGTGAGTCGGCGACGTAGCTCGGTTATTATTTTCCAAGGCGTTTGTAACGCGGAAGTTTTTTGCTCAACCGGTACTCGGCTTGAGCTCCAAATATCGGCAGTCTGTTCAGAATCGCGATTGGATGTAGTCATAGTGTGTGTGGTAAGTGAATCGTTGGATGGTCTTGGATTGACTTCAGCATGGCAGGACTGCTAATCAGAATTGCCGGGCTTTTTTTTAAACACAATGGCAACGAGAGTACGAAAAATCAACTGGATATCGAAAAGGATAGAGTGATCGTCAATGTAACGTTTGCCCAGTTCAATTTTTTGCGGCAACACATCCTCGATGTAAGTTTTCTTTGGATTCTCGGATGCCGCCAAAATCTCTTCTTCGTCGCGAAATTCGATTGAACCGATGTCTGTGATACCGGGGCGAACGGTCAACAAAGTTTTATATTCCTCGGGATAGCAATCGACGAACTCCTGTACCTCGGGTCGAGGGCCAACGAAACTCATTTCGCCTTTCAGGACATTGATCAATTGAGGTAGCTCATCCATTTTGGTCTTTCGCAGGATTCGACCAATCCTGGTGATTCGTTTGTCGCCGTCGGCGGTGACACGGGCGCCGTGATTTTCCGCATTCACAACCATGGAACGGAATTTCAATATGTTGAAATGCTTGCCGCCCAATCCCAGCCTCTGTTGCTTGAAGAAAATGGGGCCTTCACTGGTCAGTTTTACCAACACAGCGCATCCAATCATAAGCGGTGACAAAACTGCCAGACCTATTATTGAAGCCAGGATGTCGAAACAACGCTTCATGGTTTCTTGTGGTCGCTGACGATGCGTTTAATCATTTGGACAACGTAGTCAACATCCTCGTTGGTCATCGAAGCAAAAATAGGCAGCGAAATTATTTGCTGAAAAACCTGACTGGCATTCGGCAAATCGGATTCTTGATAGCCGTATTGTTTTTGATAGAGTGGATGCAGATGAAGTGGCGTGTAGTGAACGCTTGTTCCGATGCCGGATTCGTTGAGCTTAACGATGAAGTCGCTACGGTCGATGGTGAGCGATTCCAGTTTCAACTTGATTACGAACAAATGCCACGAATGTTGGACATTTTTTGATACGTCCAAAAGTTCGATTTCTTCGACATCCTTAAGGCCTTCAGTATATCTTTCTGCAACACGCGTACGTTGAACCAGAAAATTCTCGGCCTTTTCCAGTTGGCCAATTCCAATGGCGGCCGCTGTATCGGCCATGTTGTACTTGTATCCCGGTGCTTCAATTTCGTAATACCAACTTCCTTTGGCGCTAAATCGATTCCATGCACTTCGACTCAGTCCATGTAAACTCATCTGGCGGATTCTGGCCGCAAGTTCAGCATCATTGGTTGTACACATTCCTCCTTCGCCAGTGGTGATCGTCTTGTTGGCGTAAAATGAAAAACACGTAACATCACTCAGGCTGCCGATCTTTCGTTCTTCATATTTAGCCGGGAATGCATGAGCTGCATCTTCAATAACGGCAAGCGTATGCTGTTTTGCAAATTCATGAATTTCATTCATCTGGCAAGCATGACCACCGTAGTGAACTGGAATGATGGCCTTGGTTTTTGCCGTCCGTTTGAGTCTCATGTTGTCGACACAGATGTTCAGGTTATCCGGTTTGCAATCGACCAAAATCGGATTCGCACCTAAATGGATAACGACCTCAGCCGTAGCGGCAAACGTCATCGTTGGGACAAGTACTTCATCGCCTGGGCCGATCCCCAGACTTTCCAATGATAGATGCAATCCAGCGGTCGCACTGTTTACCGCGACCGCATGTTCGGTTCCGACAAATTCGGCGAATTTGGATTCGAATGTTTTGACTTTCGGGCCTGTTGTCAGCCAACCGGACTTGAGCGTCTCAACGACACTGGCAATCTCTTCTTCGCCAATGGTTGCTTTGAAGAAGGGGATTTTTCGCGTTGCTTTTGCTTCACTTGCCATCACGTTACCAACATTCTTCTAAAAAACTGAGCCGTTTCTTCAGTTGATGAATTTGATCATCCAAGCGGTCAACTGTCGTGTCATCCAGGCTGGCACGAATTTCTTGATCATTTGATAACTTCTGTTCCGGATTGAAAATCAACTTTTTGATCAATTCGTTTTTATGGAGCTGGGACAGCAAGGAGTATAGTCCCAGACGTCGAAACACGGCAGCGGTTTTACTTGCCAGGCGAGCTACCAACACCGATTTAGGTTTCGCTGAAGCATTGATGACTTGATCGACGGCTTCGGGCACGAAACCAGTTTCAACGCCAAGAAAGCTATAGAGTTCGGCGAGTACAGCGCGTGAATGATTTTCAAGGCGTTCGAAAACAAAGAAATGAGTCTGCTTTGAATCAAACGTCTCGAGAAAAGGAGCGAATCGATCTGCCAGGCAAACTGATTCCAGAAGTGTTCGTTTGTCGGATACTGTCAGCTTTTGTGATTTTTCCCGTTCTTGAAAGCCCGACCCCATTATTTTTCCCATGGGAAAATCCAATGCTTGCGCAAGGGGCGGCAAATTGAGACCGCGACGAATTCCAAACTTGTAAAAGGAATCAAGCAGAAGAAAAGGGTTGCGAAGATTGAAGACCAGTTTCATATCCGGTTTGTAGCCCTTGATGCGTTCAGGGACCGTTTCATCAAGGTAATAGTTGGACGAGATCTCGCCGACGGCCAGGTTTTCTTTTTGGAAATGATTTTCGTACCATTGGACTTCGCGATCAAAATGAGTATTGAAATATTCAGTTTCTTTTACCAACGACATTTCAATTTCAGGATGTGTACGAAGTGCCTCCATCAACCAACTGGTCGCACAGCGCCCAGGACCAATATTAATAAAATTTGGTGTCATCAAAAAACATTTGCTGGTGAAGGCTGCAAATATAAAACTTGCTTTTCTTTTGTGTTAGTGGTTGGGCGGCGTTTACTTTAATCGTATTTTGTAGACTTGTAGGTTACGCCTCGGTCGTCGAATGCGAATTCTTCATAACCGTAGCCTGCCATCAGTTTCTTTAGATCGCCGATGTGCAGGTGTCGCGCAAGACAAATGTACTTGATGCCTCGTTCGAGCGTTTTGGTCATGCCTTGCAGGATTTCAATTTCGGCTCCGTTGGTAGTCATGCTGAGCAGATCGATGTTCTGTACGCCTGCTTTTTCAAGCATGTTGTCGACCGTGTCGCAGGGAATGACCACTTGTTCAAATTCAGCCAATCGCTTTTCGTCGTAGTCTACCGTTCCTTCGGTAAAATTCGTGGCCGGATGAGATGGGTCATAGAACAACTTCAAATCCTTTTCTTCGTTCCAGGCGCCAAGGCGAATAAATATCATGTCATCGAGTTTTTTATTCTGTTTGATCTTATTAAATGCCAACTCGCTTTGCTCAGCAGGTTCAATAATTATCGTTTTACCCTTGGCTCCATTGAAGAGACTGAAATACATTCCTCTGGAACGACCGGCAGACAATGTGTCACAGGGAGCACCGATTTGAACAACGTTGCTGCCCGGTTCGATCAGACAATATGGATATCGCGATTTGCGGCGCATTTTTCCGATGCCGTATTTGACGGAAAACGGAACGACCGATGCCAGGGCGTTGTATGTTTTCACCATGATCCGGTGAAACGGATGGCGATGGGACCAATAAAATCTCCAAGGCAATTTATTGATCGGCGATTGTTCAGCTGCGTTTTCTTGTGCGGACATTTTGGTTCAATTATTAAGGCAATAAGTTGTTGTTAATGATTAGAAATGGTGATTGGCTTTTCAGGGTTATTTGGCGGTTGATTTGATGATTTTGCAGATCCGTTCGATATCTTCAGAGCTCATCGCCGAACCGCTTGGCAAGCACAATCCGTTGCGAAAAAGCATTTCACTGACGTCACCGCCCACGACACGGCAATTCTCAAACGCCTTGTTCAAGTGCAGTGGATTCCAGACGGGTCGCGATTCGATATTGTGTTTGGCCAATTCATCAATGATTTCCAGTGGCTCACTACCGAACTTTTTTGCATCGACCAGGATAACAGTGAGCCAACGGTTAGCACGTCCAAATGAGGCCTCTGGCATAAACGTAATGCCAGGCAAATCGCCTAATAGTTTCTGGTATTGATCAAACACCGCGCGTTTTTGATTGACTCGCTCTTCCAGCACTTCAAGCTGCCCAATTCCGATGGCCGCAATGATATTACTCATGCGGTAGTTATAACCAACTTCGTGGTGATCATAGTGCAATGCTGGCTGACGCGCTTGAGTGGAAAGATACAGACAATGTTTGATTAGGTCTTCATCATTGCTGCCGATCATTCCACCACCGGAAGTCGTAATGATTTTGTTGCCATTAAAAGAGAAGGTTGCAGCCCGAGCACTCAGTCCAACCGATTTGCCTTTGTATTGAGCTCCCATGGATTCAGCACTATCGCAAATTACGGGGATGCCATGAGGGTTACAGACTTCCAGAATTCGATCCAGGTCGCACGCTTGACCGTAAAGCTCGGTCGGAATCACAGCCGCAGGTTTCTTGCCCTGCTTCAGCAATGATTGGATTTCTTGTTCCAGCAAATTGGGATCCATGTTCCAGGTTTCACGATCGCTGTCGACCAAAACCAATTCGGCGTTTTGATAAATCACCGGAGCGATACTGCCAATAAATGTCAATGTGGAGCCTAAAACTACATCGCCTGGGCCAATGCCTAATGAACGCAAAACCAGATGGATTGCAGCGGTGCCATTGGTCACAGCAACACAGTGTTCAAAGCCAGTGACTTCTTTGAACTTTGCTTCAAATTGATTGAGTTGAGGGCCAATGGGTGCAATGTAATTTGATTCGAAGGCCTGTTTTATATATTCCAGTTCTCGCCCAGACATATTGGGCGGAGACAGAAATATTCTCTTGGTCTGTGAAACAGTAGTCATGTCAATTCAATGAAAAACTAAATTACTCTTTGGACGAGACTGGATCGCGCAGTGGATTATCTGCTTGAGTCTGATGGGATTGATTCTACCCGGGCGGTAGTCAATTGAAGCGTTGGGCTTCATTCTGCAATGGTACGTCGCGGTTTTTTCTTTGGATAAGAATTCAGGAAAGAATCAAGCAATATAGGTTACTTTAAGTCAAGGAAAAGCTGTGCGAATTGATTTCCGCAATTTTCCCAACGAAAGTCTTTCAAATGCTGAAATCCGTCTTCAACCAATTGGCTTCGGAACTCCTTCGACTCGTGGATTTTCAGCACGTTTTGGACGAATGAACCGGGATCACCCGGCGTTGCCAGAAGACCGGACTTACCGACACTTTCGGGCATTGCCGCACTATCGGAAACAACGGCAGGACATCCACGCGCCATCGCTTCGATTGCGACCATGCAAAACGATTCAACTTTACTGGTTAGAACCATGCATAAAGAAGATTGAAGTTGCGTCGTAAGCTCTTGCTGAGTTTGGAAACCAAGCCATTCAATTCGCTCATTTATCCCCAAATCGACCGCCAGTTGTTTGTGTGGCTCCCAAAGATGTGGAAGTCTGCCGCCTGCGATCTTCAACTTCCAATCGACTTCCGGCTTCAATTCGACAAGCTGCGCCAAAGTTCGCATCAGCGTCGGATTGTCTTTGTGCGGAACCGTGTTGGTGATCGAAATCAGTTGGCCAGGGATGTATGAATCATGATTCAGTTTGGGAGCATTCACCAATTCGTCAGGCAAACCAATGTAGATGACCTGGTCCAATGGATTGTTCGACGAGTGAATCTGTTGTGCACAATCCTGAATGTACTTGGACTCAAAAACGTTGGCATCGGCTTTGATCAGAGCGGTTTTGGAGTTGTGGTTTCTCAGATGTTCAAACAATTTTTGCTTGAGTCCAATCCCGGCAGCGACGGGCATGAACCGGAGCAGATTCAAATGGTAAACAATCTGAGGACACGCAATGCCCGGGATATATTGGTTGATTGAAAGGAAGCGATCGGCATTGAGCTTCTTTACGTAATTGGCCATCGACCAATTGGCCCACAGCTGGCGTTTTATTCCAGGAGCATTGGGCAAGGGTTGTATCGCTTTTGCGATTCCCTGTTTTTCGATCGCATCCCTGGTTTCGTCTGCTGAACAGATAACGGTGCCTTGAAAACCGAATTGAGATTGGGAGTGCAGGCCCTGTAATACGCCCAACAATACGGTCAAGCCTCCCCCCCGCAATGTCGACAACGCATTAAAAACGATGTGAAGATTTTTCATATCAAGATTAGTAGTTTGGATAGCATTTAAAGTTCGATTCCTTCCGACATCGTCCGAATGTATTGAACATCCGCCTCAGACAACTCGGGATCGTTGTCCTTGCTTCCGCCGATACTATTGAAGTCTTTTTCGAATCGTTCAGGATTCCGCATACCCTTAGCTTCGCTTTTTTTCATATTCTCCAGGCTTGCCAATTCCACGGCCTCTGCAACGAATGGCAGCAACTCGTGATAACCCAGCGAACGATAAACTTCATCCATGGCCTTAACGGTGTCTTTGCGAAAATCGGTATATCGAAGTTCGGTAGTGGCTTTCAATGCCCATTGATCATAATGTTTGCGCCATGCTGGCATCCCATACCGAGGGTCTCGCACGAATTCCGAACAGCTTTTAGCGATCGATACATTCCGATTGGCAGAATAATATCGAAAGCTTGACTTCATGACTCCTTCTGGTTCGCGCCAAAGATGTAAGACTTTTTGCGGGCGAAATGGAATGATCTGGCTGGCCAGCCGATGCGTTCTGATCAATCGAGGCTGATAATATTCCGGGCTACCCCAGCCCAGCCTGGAATACCCCAGGGCAGGCATTACATCTGGCAAATCCTTGAATGAAAAGCATTCGTGTATGCCCGCTTTAAGGTTCAACGCGTTGGCAAACACCGTGCGAAACCAAGTGCTTCCCGACCTGGGAAACGACGCAAGAATAATGTCAGACGGTACCATCGACATACAGCCAGCTACGTGTCGGTAGGCCTGCACGGTGGTGTGTTTTAAGGATTTCAATTTATTTCGCATCAAACCGATCCAGTGTATCTGACTTATTTGGTTCGATCGTTGAAAACGTTTTCAAGCAATCACAATTTATTTGCGGTGAGCTGTTGATCACAATATTGAAAAATTTTAAACGATGAAATTGGCGTTTAGGAGCATATATGTATGGCCGTCGACCGACCAGATCACGTCGAAATAGAATCTCAGGTTGGGTTGCTTGTTCCGACATCGATTTGTTTTTCTTCTTTGCTTTGTCGCGAGGCAATACGAAGACTTTTTAACAGCTTCATCGGACGGCGAACTAAATACTTGCTCGCAATCTCTGCCAAAGCCGAAGCATGCAGCTGCAAGTCAGGAAACCATACTTGCACGTTTTCGAGTTCATACCCCAAATCATTCATGGGCTGGCCTAAACGGGACTCGATCAGACCAAGCGAGTTTTTTGTCAGTTTGTTCTTCCAGGTATTCAAGCCCGAAGTGAAGATCTCTTTCGTGGTGTTTTCATGGTGTGATTGTTCACGAGAGAAACCTTTGTCGGCTCGTTTGTGGAACTGTAACATTTCGGGATTGTATTGCAGTTTCAGAAACTGACAAATCTCTTTTGCCGTACTCGAGCTGTGCAGGATCAAGTCTTCAAATTTGACCCGCAAATACCGCGTTGAATCGGCAAGTTCTTGATCCACTTCGTAGGCCAATTGCCAATCTGCTGCAATTTTCGCGACGAAATTGGAACCGACCTTGGCGGAGCGAAACGAGGCTACAACCGCGCGCGGGTCTCTTATGATTTGAATGATTCGACAGCCAGGGTATGTGTCGAGTAACTGCTTGGAAAATTGCAAATGCCCAACAGTTTTTTCACCAAAACAAACTACTTCTTTCTTGCTAGCTTGAGCGGCCAGCAACGCGATCAGCAGATTTTTCCATGACGCTTCTTTGTCTGCCAGAGCATGGTTCAAATCCTGAGCTGAAACACCGCTCTCCTTAATCCACCAGCGGCTTACGATTCGATCTATTTTCTGATCACGAGACATCGAATCTGAATCACCCTTGGGCACAATCATGTTGAAGAAAAAAGTTTCATGAGGGATGGTAATCTGGGGATGAGCATTAAGGATTGTCTTCAGCAATGTTGTGCCCGATCTGCCGCAACCTACGACGAAGAACAAATTGTTCTTAACCGCTGAAAAATTTGATTCAGCGTGCATTAGCCACCATCAAGTTGGACATGGTTACGTTGAGACCGGTCTTATTCCAAATATAAAACGCCATTGTCGCATTGAGGGCGACGCCCGAGAACACACTTGCGATGACGGCACCGATGGAACCATGAACGGGAATTAAGAGCTGACATAGCAACCAATTGACTCCGCAAAGCACCAAAACCGTGTATGCCGTTTGTCGCTGCATCCCCACCAACGTCGCAGTCAATACCACCGGGCCGCAGGCAACACTAACGATCTGACCGATGGCCAACATCTGTAATAAAGGTGCGGCCGGAGTGTATTGCTCACCAAAAAGACTTAAAACCATCTGAGGGAAGAATATAACGATCAGCGTCGGAAAAATCGTAAGCAAGGCTACGGTCAAATTGTTGTTGCGAATCAATGCTGTCATCTTGCCAATTTCATTTGCTTCGTACAACGGCGAGAGTTTGGGAGCGATCAAAAGGTTGGCCGAGACCAGAGCCAGTAGGATCAGGTTGACAAGCTTTGCGGCGGCGGAAAAAAGGGCCACTTCCTGTCTGGGTCTTAACTCACCCAACTGAATCGTACTCATGTTGTTGAGCAACGGTATGCCTAGCCCAACCAACAAGAAGAAAAAGGAAACAAAATACAGGCTGGGAAGCGAGTCAAATTTGAAATCAAGTTTGGTAAGCGGATTGGAAGTGTTGATAAAAGTCAGCACTAATGCAACAGCCACAAATGAAATGCCCAGCATGTTCAAAACGAATGTCAATCTTTCGGGGCTCGTCGGTTCGTCCAGGAAATATAAAAAGACCAATGGAATGAGGAAAAGCACTGGACGGCATAGTGCAAACACCAGTTCTGACAGCACCACTTCGTTTCTGCCTCGGGTAATCCCGTTGTTTAAAAGTCCGTAGGAGCGGCCTAATAAAATTAAGAATGTTGCCCCCCAGATACCCAAAGTGAATTCGTTTTCCAGTTGATGCGTTAGATAAAACCAAAGGCCCAATCCAATGAACAACAAATTGATAAACGCCAGGGTGTAGCAGGCGAAAATGCGTTTTCCAATGTCCGTCTTGTTTTCTGACTCGGCAGCCAGCGAAACTTCTTTCACGCAATAGCGGTCCGTTCCCCATATTGCAACGAATACAAGAACTGAAACCAGGGAATTAAGATACGAAAAAGTACCGAACTGTTGAACCGAGAGGCATTTGGCCGGAAGTATTTGCGTTGCAAACATGGCACCGGCTGCCAAAACCTTGATGCTCAATAAGCGAACAAGGCGACTCACGATTTGATCCTGCGTCGAAGTCGCATTAGCCTTCTTAGTCCACAGCTACTACTCGCCATCGTCGAATTCGCCAATTTCAAGGCCCTGTTCGGCTGATTCGAGGCGAATGCGTTGGAAAGTCGCGATCGCAAACCATTGTGTGATTGTGAAAATACCTTCGGCCGTCGCACCGACTGCCAGGCCAAACAAAGGAATGACCAGCAGGTTTGCCAGGTTGTTATCCTGTAAAAAGGAGCCCTTGAAAAAATGGAACAACAGATAGCCCGTAATTCCCAAGGAAAAGATCAATCCCGGTATGCCCATAAAAAACATACTGGAAAAGACAAAGTTGTGAACGTAGCGACCATTTAGTTGCGTTCCGTAGCCAACTCCAAAAATCGGCTTCTCCGACCAGGTACTCAGCGCTTCGGTATACTGATCCATGCGACTGCCACCCGATACGTCTATCAGTCGGCTGTCTCCCTCCATAAACAACGTCAGTGTAAATAGCGAAGCGAGGACTAATAGCGTAAACAGAAATCTCTTAACGCCCTGTTGGTTCGGCTTAAAGGCGATCATTGCCACCGCTGCGACCGCAAAAAATGCTCGTCGTGAAAACGTTAATACAATCAACAGGCCATTGAGTACAAGTAGCAACGGAGGCCAAAGGGAAATTTGTTTATTTCTAAAAACTTGAGCTAACAGGAAATAGAGCGTGAATACTTCCCCCACTGCATTTCTCATCACATCCCTGGAGGCAAACTCTTCCATTCGTTGCTGCCCAAAGACAATGTCAATGGATGCGAACGTTTGAAGAGTCAACGTGTAGTATTTCCAGCTACTGGTCAGCACGGACAAATTGCCAGTCCGCCAAAGAGCAAACAGGGCGATTGCAACGAAACCAAACGAACCAACTATCACGCCTCGAAAAATAACCTTCTCCATGACGGCAATGGGAAAGTCCATCAGGAATTGCTTTAGGGTTGCGAAGAGCGCGAAGTAGACGACGGATTTCGCCAGAATCAAGTATTGGTTATCCGCCTGTGGCAGAAACGCGCAATTTGCCAGGACAATTCCCAGGTAGCCCAACAACATGAAGTCAAAAATATCCAGAGATATTTTTCGCAAATAGAGGCAGCGTAATGCACCGACGACACCCACAATAATCATCATCCACAGCGGTGGAGAAAGCCGGAGCATCGGGTTTCGAACTGAGAAAAAGGGTAACGAAACAACCAACATGAACAAGATAACAGCAGCGAATCTTTGGTAAAAGGAAATCGCTGGCTGATCAAATGACGGTTCAATCACCACTTCACCAGTCTCAGCAGTATGACTTTCGGAATTCATTTTGGAAGCGGTCGAAATAAGGTCGTTACGTTTATGTATTTTGACGGAAGGCGTCCAAGTCCCAACTACAAGCCGACCAACCGGCAAGTGTTTGAAATTGGATCATATCTTCACGAACACCTTCGATGATCTTGTTGATCGTTTCGATCGTCGGTGAAATTTTTGAAAACGCAGTCTTTTTGGTCAAGGCGTGCCGTAAACCATTTCGAATGAAATTCGGAGTCAGAGGTCGTATGATCTTTTGAAAAACCTCGGAACGATAAATTTGCTGGATGCCTGGCCTCGCCACTCGTGCAGTTCCGGTTCGATTGACGCCGGTTTCGATCAGCGGAACCTCAATGTTATCAACGCCCAGAAATTTATAAACCTTCTTCATGGTGGCTTCGCGGGCGGCTACGTATTCTTCAAATTTAATGAACAAAAAATTCTCTCGCTCAAAGCAAGCCAGCCATGGTTTGATTTGCATGGCGTAAAGACTGTATTGAATCAAAGACGGTTGTAGATCAATTTCTTCATTAATATCAGGGCCAAATCCATTCGCCTGGTTCATCATATATTGATGATGACTAATCGTTCGCTGGACAGGGTTCCGGACAATATAGATGATTTTTAATTCATCGCCGATAACTTCCTTAGCCCGTTTCGCGACGTCAGGATAATCAGGTTCCATTGTATAGGTCGTTGATACATCCCCTCGCAAGGAGCTTTGGTCGGCCGATCTAAAGTTCCATTGATAAACATCCGAAGGTTTTCGGTTGGTGAATGGACGAGCGGCCAGTGTCAGCGCGTTAAGTTCTTTTTGCCCACATTCAATTTTTGGATGGACCGTAAGGTCCTGATGCATGGTCGTTGTTGCGCATTTCATGCCGCCAATGACAAGGAAATGCGGTAGCGTTTGATCCGTAGAATTCATTTCGAATGTTTGTCAAGCCGGCCAGGTGTCAATCGACGCAATGGGCGAACGACCTCCGCGCTTGATTAGGGTCTTGGCGTGCCTTAGCGGCCAACTGACGTCAATATTTTCTCTTCGCAGACACATGGACTCAGCTCCACCGTCAGGCTGGTGACTGCCTCTTTCACCTGATGCACAAGATTCATGCCCCATGTCAAGAACTTTTCCCACCCGCTCTTTTGAGAAACGGCAGAATTGTCCGTACGGCCAGGCGAAATGTTTTATTTGCCCGTATTTTTTTTCAAGTAGGATCTTCGCGCTCTCAACCTCTTCGTGGAATTGAGAATCTGAAAGATCTGCCATGTAGTAATGGCTCATAGAATGGTTGCCCAATTCGTGCCCGTCCGCTTTCAAGCTATCCAAATCGTTCCAGTCCATAAAGGAATCCTGGTGCTTAAACAACATTCGGTCTCGACAATAGTCTGCAACGACTTTCTGATTGGATTCTCCAATGATTCCCGGGCTGATAAAAAAACAACCACTGATATCTCGTACCTTCATTTCACGAGCAGCATTCAGGTTGTTTTTTAAGCCATCGTCAAAACTTATCGCGGCCAGGCATTTTCCAGAAGACGGGTTATTCAATCCCTGTACAGCATCGGAATACGAAACCAGTTCATAATGCTCTTTCAACCAATCCAGCAACATCCCAAAAGCCTTCACTTCGTCAGAGCGAATATGGTGCAGCAATATGAAATGCACTTTTGGTTTTGTTGAAACCGGAATAAAAAATTCCAATGCGGACATGGCCTCCAGCATCAGGTGGCGCATGTTCTTTCGTAAATTTCTTCGAATGCTCGACTTCATGAATGTTGTTACGTCAATGTCTTTGCAAACAAGCTTTTACTTTGTCCGCGCGGACTCCGTCCCCCTGGGTGACACTTGATCTCGAAAGTGAACCAACCACTAAAATGATCTCGATTTTGCTACATAAATCGCTGTTCGTTGATGGACAACGGCGACCGTTAGGAATGAAAAAGGAAACAACTCTAAAACATAACGTAAGGCGCTGAATATGATCCATCGGTGGAAAAGCTCAGATACGACGCAAAAAAGCTGTCAAATTAGCTGATTTCGGAATCTTGAGCAGAGAAACCCTGCATTTCAGGCTTAGACGTGAGACGGCGAAGCTTTTTTGCTGGGAATTTCATAGGCAAATTCAGGAATGAATTTTTTCAATGAAGCTCGAATGCGGCCAGGAGACTTGTAGGCCATTGCTATCAATTGATTGACCTGCGATTCAACTTCATCGTAAGAAAACTCACGGCTATAAGATGAAAGAATCTGGTCATGTTTGGTTGGAAGAGATTCTTCGTTTTCGTAGTAAAGCTCTTCGTATAACTTTTCGCCGGGACGCATTCCTTTTTCAACAATGTCGATGGACCCTGCTGCGTGACCAGCCAGACGAATTAAGTCGGTCGCCAGGTCGAGAATTTTAACAGGTTCTCCCATTTCCAATACAAATATTTCGCCTCCATTGCCCATCGCGGCTGCCTGAATGACAAGCTGTGATGCTTCGGGAATGGTCATGAAATAACGAGTCATTCTTTTGTCGGTGATCGTAATCGGACCACCCTTTTGAATTTGTTTCTGAAACAGCGGAACAACGCTTCCGGCTGACCCTAAAACATTGCCAAAACGGGTACTGATAAACATGGTATCGGATGAGTGGCCAAGGGCCTGACAGTATCGCTCGGCGAGCTGTTTTGTGCAGCCCATAATGCTGGTTGGATTCACGGCCTTGTCGGTCGAAACCAAAACAAAACGCTCAACATCGAATTCGTTTGAGAGATCGGCAACTACTTTGGTGCCATAAACATTGTTGATAATGCCTTCACCAACATTGTGCTCAACAAGAGGGACGTGTTTGTGTGCGGCCGCGTGAAAAACAAGGTCTGGGCGATAGGTGTCAAATATCTCTCGCATTCTTGTTTCGTCAGTGATATTTGCAATCTTCGGCAATATGACATGAGATGGGAAATCGTCGCGTAACTCATTTTCAATTTCGTAAATTCTATTTTCACCGCGACCAAGCAAAATTAGTTGACCAGGTGAGAACCGTGAAATTTGCCGACAAAGCTCAGAGCCAATCGAACCACCGGCACCGGTTACAAGAACCGTTTTTCCATGGACCAAACGTTCGATGGAACTCAAGTCAAGAGAAACCGGTTTGCGTTTCAATAAGTCGTTAAATGATACTTCTCGAATCGGGAGTTTGTCTGACCCTCGCAATTGATCTTCCAGTTTCGGCAACACTTTGATTTTGAAGTCGCCATCCACACCACTGTCCAGGAGTTGTCGCAATGCTTTAGCTGGGATAGTGCCTGATACGACGAACAAGGTTTTGGCACGATACTTTCCCATGATCGATGGCAGATTTGATAAATCTCCAACTACTTTTAGATCACTGAATGTACGACCTTTTTTACTGGAGTCGTCTGAAATCATCGCAACGATTCGCGTTCCAAGATTGTATTGGCCGTTAATCAAGTGCGCCATTTTGGCGATTCCGTGATTGTGTCCAACTATCAATGCACGATTCCTCAGGCGTGACCGGTCCAAGGGTGCGATTCTCTCGTCCCAAATTCTCCAAAATGATCGCAAGGCTCCAATCACAACGACTGTCATGGCAAAGTCGTTGATCAATACGGTCCTTGGAATCTGTCCCTGCAACACGAAATGATCGACTGCGATGATTGACAACGTTGCGATCGTAGCGCTTTTTGCAAGTGAAATCAGGTCCGAAAACTGCACGTGACGCCACCATCCATGAAAGCTTCTCAGCAAATAGAAGGTAACGATCTTAATGAAGATTACTGTAGGAAGACCTTGCCAAAAAAGATCGATGCACTTTTCAGGCACTTGAAAAGTAAATCGCATCAAGAATGCCAGCCAGTAAACACATGAAAAGATAGTCATGTGAACAAGCAATAGGACGGGCAAGCGATATCGGATTAGTTGTTCAGTAAAATTATTAACCGAAGAAGCCGGTTTGTAGTTTTCCTGGTTCATTTTGCGACCGAATGAGAATGAGTGGGAGGGGGCAGGCAGGTGAGTAGATGCAAAAAATAGGCCGAGAATAGATTTTGGCCTAAATTCAAAAAAAAGCCTGGAGAAAACCAGGCTTATGTTTCAAAAATTCAACTCCTTGTTGTTTTCTAACAACAAACAAGTATCAATTACAATGCAGCTGGAGAAGCTGGATCATCATCGCCACCGCTAATCGCGATTGGAATGGCAACAGCCCCGGCAAGCAAGGCAAGGCGACGGAAATTCAATCCACCACCGCAAGATCCACAACCACCACCGAATGAACGCAGTCCGGCACCACCGCCGCAACCACCGCTGCAACCACCGCCACAACTGCTACAACCGCCACTGAAACTTCCTCCACCAAAAACCGGGCCTTGTGCAAATGAAGCCGCAGGAAGTGATGAATAGGAGTTGAAGATTGCACCGCTTTGGGCAGGTGCAACTGCCAGTGGAATCGCTGTGTAGTAACCTTCTGTTGATTCTTCTTCTTCGGTTACTTCAATTTGAGCGTCGCCAACGTAATCGCCTGCGATGCCAATTGCTTTGTAAGTTCCCGGCTCAACATCTGTGAATGAAAAATTTCCATCTTCATCCGTTTGAGATGTTGAAATTGTTTTGCCTTCTTCGTTGGTCAACGAAACTTTGCCCAGCACAGGGGCTCTTTCGTCATCCAACTCAGCAAAAACCTGGCCATTCAACTGGCCGTCTTGGACCGCGATACGGATAACTTCTTTCGTCTCTTCGACGTCTTGTGCATTAACCGTGATGCATGGCGCCAGACAGAACATCAGTGCGCAAACAAGAATTCTCATTGTGTAAATCCTGGTGAAAATCAAGGTAGGATATTTAGTAGTTCAAAGGTCCAGATTAAACTCGCCCGCCCGAGTCGTCAAGCTAAAACTAAATTACTAATTCATGAGATAGCCATTTTGTGAGATAATGCTAATAACTGGTTTAGAACAGAAATCTATCAAAACCGACTAATGTGAATTAATCCCTCCTTTTGGGCCTTTAACGCGGTTCTTCCACGCCTGCCAGCAACGAGTAGTTAAAATGTGGAATTCACTTGGTAGTTTAAAGTCAGACAACTGCTAGTATTCCTCTCTCTCTTTCCCCCTAATCTAGCCATTGCACGATGAATCTTTTCAGTCTGAGAACAATCCTCGCACTTGTATTTTGCTTTTTTCTATTGGTTTTGCCGTGGGCAATCGGTGGTAATTTGCCATGGGTGCGGACCGGGCTTTTGGTTTGGGTCGCGATTGGCTTAATAGCTTGTTCGTTGTCTTCTTCATTTCTGAATACACCGACAAGATTAGGGCTTACCTTCCAAGCGTTACTGTTTGTTGCAATCGGTTATGGCGCAATTCAGCTCGTTTCAATTGGCGGGACTTCCATCAGCCAGTATCCAGCTGCGACCAGAGCCCAGCTTGCAGTTTTGATTCTTGCCGTTGGGATTTTTTGTCTTTCAAGCGCCATATTCACTGACAACAACAATATGAATTGGCTCTTTGGATTGATAGCTCTCAACAGTGTGTTGCTAACTTTCTTTGGGCTGGCGCAAGTGATTTCCGATACAGACATGTTGTATTGGAATTACGAATTGACTGACGGTGGCCAGATGTTTGGTCCCTTTGTAAACAGCAACAATGCAGGTGGATATCTACTGATGTGTTTTGCTGCAGCCAATTTCTTTGTCGCTTGCGATGGATTTCGATCCCTACAAAAAAGCGGTCCGGCATTTGAAAGTGCCACCTGGATAGGCATGATCGGCAAGGCAATCGGAAGGGTGATAGCGAAAGTCGAGGCGCGGCAGATGTACATTTTGACTGCCCTTTCGGTGACCGCAGCTGGAATTTTTGCAACGCTTAGTCGAGGTGCCTCAGTCGCTTTGGTCGTTGCTTTGTTTGTTGGTTGGGGATTGCTGTTTCGAAGAAACCTTACGTTTGCCTTTGTTGCGTTGTTTGTGGTTTGTGCCGGCGTGGGCTTACTTGCCTGGACTCAGCAGAACGAAGCGATCGTTGTCAGCCTGGAAACCATTTCTGACGAAGAAACAAACAGTGGCCGATTGGAGCATTGGCAGGATGGCTGGAATTATGCGGTTGACGTAATGCCTTTTGGCAGTGGCTTGGGGACGTATAACCTGATGTATTTGCCGTACCAGGAACGCCCTTTTGTGAAATGGTACAAATACGCTGAAAACCAGTACCTTCAATCTTTTGCCGAGCTGGGGATACCCGGCGTGATTTTGCTTTTACTGTTGATCATGACAGCGGTAATCGCATGCAGCGTTTTGATTTCGAGGCCTGATGCAACCAGTAAAGCAGTTGGTTTGACGGCATTGATGGCACTGGTATCGCAGGTGGTCGCTGGCGCATTTGATTTTGGACTTTATATGCCCGCCAACATGTATCTTTTAGCAACCATATTCGGCGCAGTTTTCGGTCGGCTTAACTGGTGTTGGTCTGCCAGTAATGTTGCTGCCAGTCCACCGCGTGGCCGAATTTGGATGAAGCAGGTTTCGTTCTGGTTGTTGGCGGTGGCGGCTGCCTGGGGTGCATACGAGTATTCGGGCGTTGACGCGCGGCAATCGTGTCGAAATTTTTTCCGTCATTTTGATCCCGTTAAAGATCGTGAAAAAATTGCCGACTACCGAAAGTTGGCTGAGTATTCAACAAAAATTCGCCCGGACGATGCCCAAGCCCACTATCAACTAGCTTTGAACTACTTGTTGGATTACCGAATTGCGGCCAGCGAGGCGATGGTAAAAGAGTTCAAACTGGGGCAACAGGAATTAGAGGAATTTTTGCAAGGCGACCAAATAACATCGGCTCAGCGCGCACAGGCGGAAGCAATGCTTGGAGAGCCCGAGTTGACGTTTGACGACGCGTGGCCACGATCAAGATTGACGTTTCTGCATCGTCTGTCTCGGTCCGCCAATTTTACCGATGTCGGACTATTTGAGGATCTCCAGAAATCTGAACCGGTCAGCAAACACCTGCGACCCGTTTGGGAACAACTTAATCGAGCGGAACAGGCCTGTGATAAATTCTGGAATGTGCCGCTGGCATTGGGGCAGTTGTCATTGATCATGGACAATGGTTCTGACCTGGAAGAAGTAAATCTGAACGAACAGAAACTTATCGATACTGCGGTTCATCGAAGCCGAAATAACTCAAACGTTCTTTTCGTAGCCGCCATGGTCAATCACCATTCGGGCCACACTCAATCGGCTTGCAAGCTTTGGAACCAATGCTTGAGTCAAACACGAAAACTTGAAGAAGGGGTTATTCAGATTTGTCTGAATGAGATAAGCATCAAAGACTTTTTTGAACAGGTATTACCGAATGATCCGTATTTCAGGATTCGGGTCATTAAAAAGTATCTTTCAGATTCGGGAAATTCATTGGTCCAACGGCTTTTACTGGACCATACTAGACAAATAGTCAAAGATCTCGACTTGGAAGACGCAGAAAGAAATTATCTGCTCGGAGAAATCGAGCGACTATCCAAGAACTATCCGATTGCAGTTGCATATTATAAGAAAGCATTGGACGCGGAGCCGAGAGTCGAATGGCGAATCCAAATGGCTTTGGCGTTAATCGAAGCAAAATTGTACGTATTAGCTATCAAGGAACTTAAAGTCTGCGAACTCTACCCCGGAAAACATCAAATGATGTGCCAAAGATTGCTAAATCGTGCAAAACGAGGCCAAAGAAGGCTTCTTGGCAAACCGGCTAAAAACGAGGTGCCAGCGGAGAATCCTTGAACAACTTGTAAAAAAATGTAAAATTTCTAACCCCACCGGGTGATTTTTTAACTCACCACCATTTTCCTCATTACCATTTCTTTTTCTTTCTAGAATTACATCATTGGCATAATCATGGTTAAACCCAACGGCGGTGTTTCGCACCGATCTTCGAATCAGAGTTTCGCAAATTCAAATCCTGATGTTTTCCAGATCGATTTGTTGGGATTATTGAAACGAAAGTTTTGGCTAATTCTATTCTTCGTCGTTCTGTGCTTAGCTTTGTCGATCCTGTTTTATTTCAAGGCTCCAAAGACGTACGAGTCCTGGGCTCGTATTTATATTGATGATCGCAAAGCGCCAACGATGGCAATCGAAGGCGAGCAAAGCGAAGGTTCGAGTGTCGAAAAATACATCGAAATAATTGGCAGCAGTTCTGTTCTTGCCGAAGCCATTGAGCAAAGCGGTCCAGACAAACTGGAATCTTTGGCTAGTGCCGAAGATGTACTGCGTTTTGTCCGTGACAATCTTAAAGCTAATCCTTCGGACACAAAGTCGGCGTCAGGAGTAATCAAACTTCGCTTTCAAAGTCAAATCAAAGAAGACTGCCAGCCGATTCTGGAAAATGTCCTTTTGTCATTTGATAATTTCATCAAGAAAGGTTCTCAGGACAAAGGTGGCGACATCTTGACCACCATGAGCACTTTGGAAAAAGAACGCACCGAGCGATTTACTGAATTGATGCAGAAAATCACTGTGCTTATGCAAAAGCCATATATTCAAGTCATCGATGGGCAGGTTTACAACAAGTACGAAGGCCAGGCATCCAAGCTGCAGGAGCAACTCGACATCAACGCGAGTGAGAAACTGCGTTTTAGCGCGTTGGGTGACAACCTTGAGAATGCCCGCAGAAATGGGTCGAGCATCGAAGACATAGTGGTTGATACCATCCAGGACATGAACGAAGCTCAGCTGGGTGGCTACACCGCTACCCATCAGAAGTATTTGGATTTGAGAGTCCGTGAAAAAGAGTTGACCGGAGAATTCGGTGCAGATTACCCGGAATTGAAAAACATCCGCCAGCAAATAATGATGGTCGATGGCATTCGTAAAGAGCAGTTATTGTCTGCGTTAAGGTCAACTTCTGGGGTCAGCGAAGGCAGTGATTTTTACACCGTTGTCCGCAGCCATATCGACAACAAGCTGAAATTCCTGGATTCCCATGAAAAACAATTAATGGAAGCGATTGACGAATCCAAAAACAAGTCACTTGAAATTGCGAAAGACTGTCAAAAGTTGTCCATGTATCTTTCAGAACGTGATTTGCTGACTGACAACAGTTTTGCAATGAAAGACGTGGTTCAGGAATACAGCGTCATGAGCGATTTTGAGCGTTTGGATGTGCGAATCATTGATCCTGCGTCATCTGCCGAACAGGTTGCACCCAAGCTTCCACTTTGTCTTGCTGCGGGACTGTTCCTGGGCGGATTTCTTGGGCTGTTTTACAGTGCAGTCAAAGAGCTTGCCGAGAAAACATTTCGGTCATCCGATGACGTTACCAAACAACTTGGTGTTAATGTTGTGGCCCAGATTCCAAAATTCGATAAACGGCGACCAAAGGATACCGAGTTTACGGAAATTACCGGCGACCTGATCACTTTGCATTCGCCGCAGTCGCAAATTGCTGAAGCGTTTAAGGCTCTGAGAACCAGCGTGTTCTTTCGAGCAAAACAGCAGAAGGGCATGAAAGTCATTCAAATCACAAGTCCGACTGCCGGTGACGGAAAGTCAGTCATTTCGTCGAATCTTGCGGTTGTCATGGCTCAAGCGGGCCGAAGGGTTTTGTTAATCGATTGTGATCTTCGACGACAAACCCAGCACCATCGAATGGGCGTGGGCAACCATGTCGGAGTAACGTCTATCATTTCTGGCGAATGTGATCTCGAAGGCGCTGTTCAAAATACTTGCGTGAAGAATCTGGATATTCTGGCCAGTGGACCGCCCTGTGGTAACCCGGCAGAAATCTTGATCTCCGATGATTTTGCCGCTTTAATCAATGACACTCGAGACAAATACGACTTCGTTATCGTGGATACGCCTCCAGTGTTGCCGGTCACTGATCCTGCAATTATTTGCAGCCTGGTGGATGCGGTTTACATGCCGATGCGGATTCGCAAAGGGGTGCAGATCAAATCTCAAAAGGCGATCGAAATGTTAGCCATGGTTGGTTGCGAAGTCGCTGGCGTTGTGATCAACGGTCTGTCTCGCAAAGAAGCCGGCAGCTACGATTACGGTGGATATGGCTACGGTGGCTACGCGAAATACGGTGCCTATCGCAGTGCACTTCCAATCGATTCCAACAATAGCGCCGTGGATACGGTCGATTCCTACGAGACTCAAAGTTAGTCTCACCGCCGATTAGGTTTGCTGACGATTGATCGTCAGTAAGCACAGATGAACAACGATCTCCGTGCAAGCTTCAACTTGTGCGGAGTTTTTTTGTTTAGTGCTTAAACCGTAATTCCCAATGCAGGAACAGGGAAATGTTGACACAGATTTTCAACATCTTGCCGAATCTCGTTGATAACATCCTGCTGGCCAGCTGACTTGATCGCTCGAATCATCCAGTTTGCGATATCTCGCATTTGGTCGGGCCCCATTCCGCGAGTCGTTAACGCGGGCGTGCCCACGCGAATTCCACTTGGATCCATCGGCTTGCGTTGATCAAACGGGATCATGTTTTTGTTGACTGTGATACCGCATTCGTCCAGAGCTTCTTCGGCAATTTGTCCTGTCGAGCCAATCGAAGTTACGTCAATCAGGCAAAGATGGTTGTCAGTTCCACCACTGACCAGATTTAGTCCACCTGCCAACAGCGAGTCTGCCAGGACTTTGGCGTTATCAACGACGTTTCGGGCATAGGTTCTGAATTCCGGCTTCAACGCCTCGCCGAAACAAATTGCTTTGCCCGCAACGACATGCATCAGAGGGCCACCCTGCATACCTGGAAATACGCTACGGTTGATATCCTTGGCAGATTTCTTTTTGCAAAGGATCAGGCCTCCACGCGGCCCCCGCAAAGTTTTGTGTACAGTCGTTGAGACAAAATCGGCCACGCGAACCGGGTTGTCATGTACTCCACCAGCAACCAGCCCAGCGTAGTGCGCCATATCCACAAACAATATGGCACCGACTTCATCAGCAATTTCTCGAAAAGTCTCGTGTGGAATGTCTCGTGGATAAGCACTCGCACCGGCGACAATCATTTTAGGTTTGTGCTCTCTGGCCAGAGCTGCAATCTGCTCGAAGTCGATACGATGATCAGATTCTTTAACGCCGTAATGGAAGAAATTGTACAGCTTGCCAGACAGGTTCAGCTTCATGCCATGGGTTAAGTGTCCTCCGTGTGCAAGATCGAAACCCAGCACGGTGTCGCCAGGTTTCAGGCAGGTCAGGTAAACAGCCTGATTGGCTTGAGAACCGGAATGGGGCTGAACGTTGGCGAATTCTGCACCGAACAATTCCGTGGCCCGGTCGCGAGCGATGTCTTCAACGACATCGGCAAACTGACAACCGCCATAGTACCTTTTGCCAGGATAGCCTTCAGCGTATTTGTTGGTCAGAACGCTTCCAACGGCTTCCATGACGGCCGGGCTTGTGTAATTTTCGCTGGCAATCATTTCCAGGCCAACTTGTTGGCGATTCGACTCATCTTGGATCGCGGAAAATACTTCAGGGTCTTGAGATGGGAGAAACTGCATTTGTTTGACGGCTCGTTAAGACGTTTTTTAGTTGTTCGTTCGAATTTGAGTCGATTTCAAAGTTGTTGAATAGACCCTAATAAGTATCGGATTTTGCGGGCAATTGCTAATGGGATAGTTGAAAATTCGTCCTGGCAGCAAAATTCGCTGAATCTGCGCGGCAAATCAATTAGAATCGAAGTAAATAGTCTCTTTTTTCCGAACCTTTCCTATGAGCTTCAATCGCGATTCAAAGCGGAAAAACCAGCGTCTTAAGTGGATTCTTTTGTCTCCATTTTACGCTCTGGTTGAAATTGTGACCGGTATCCGTGACGCTGGGCAAGCCATACTTCATTTCACGGGTTTGAAACGTCGAATCCCTCGGCGGCGCAATAAGGACTTTGAGCGCGCTGGCCAGGAAAGACCGCGCGGTGATGGTTACGATGCAAGTGCCCTTTCAAATCTTGAGAAAGCTGATCGCCAACGTAACCGCGAAATTCTCGAACGAGTCGTCTACGAGAAACGCACATTACGCAAGAAAAACAAAGAGGGTGAACAGTTGCGTCAATCGATGCTTGAAGAAAACCGAAGCGTCAGTTCCGGTGCCACCATTTCGCATTTGGCAAAAATGAACCAGCGCGAAAAAGCAAAGCGCAAACAAACGCGTAACGATGAACAAGATGCACGGGGAGATAATTCAGCTACGCCGGACAGCGAACCGAAGGCTACTGACTAATTTTGCTGACAATGACTTTCAGCTTCCCGCGATTATCGTCAAGTTTCGCCGGTGATTCGTTAATGCGAAAACAAAGAGTGCCCGCGCTGGTCATCGTTACTGTTCCATTGGCGGGTAAGGCTTGCGGTTGAAGCAGTCCCTTCGGTTGGGGCACGCTTGAGTCAAACGGTGCAACTCCTACCAGCAATTGCCCCAGCGGCTTGCCTCGATAGTATTCAATCGAGATTCCATTTGCTTCACAGTGCCAGTCTTTTTCGTTTACTTTGGCCACTACGAAACGGCCGCGAGCATCGATCTGGATCGACTCATTGGCCTCAACTTTTACGTTTGTGGATTGCCAGCCAAGGGCTGAATCCAGTTCAAATTGATTTTCGGAGACGATTTTGATTTCACGCATCGCGGCCCGGTCAACTTCGAAACCAAAATCCAATTCATCGATGAATAGTTCCCAGTCCAGTTCCAGTTGGCGACGATAGGGCTGGATGCTTTTTGTGAATTGGCGATTGAAAATGTCCCCATTTTCGCGAGCGATTTTCTGTAGTTGAGAAAAAGCCTCACTCGTCGCTGGATGGGTTGAAAAGAACTCGCAAGCGGCCCAGCTCCAGGCGTAATATCTGACTTCCCGAAACGAATCAGCGGGTATTTGCAGCACCTCATCAATCGTCATCGCTCGATCTTGAGCGAGGTCATCGTGGATGATTTTGATGCGTCCCCAATATTCTGCTTGTTTACGGTTGGTCAATCGGAAATCGAGTTTAAGTTCATTGTTCTGCCATTCATGAACACCAATCATTTCCGCCATTCCTTCGGTGTACCAAGGCGCGCCCATCCCGCCGAGAAACCATTGCATGAATGCATGGGTGCCTTCGTGCAACAACAAGTGGCGCGTGTAATATTTTCCCGGCTGTAAATAGACCCACATCTCATGACCTTTCTGCAAGCCAGCCAGAAAAGTGGGCGTGCCCTCAGGAATCAATTTCGCGGCATGAAACCTCTGATCATCGCCCATGACCATGGCTTGAATGCGCCAGCCGTTTGCCCTGGAAGCGTCGATGCCGAAATACTCGCACCATTGAGGCACCGCTTTATCAAATACGCTGGTCAATTCTTCAATGTCTGCCCGGTTGCGCACATCGGTGTATATCGTGATGTATTGACCGACCAATTTCCGAATACCGTTGGCAGCAACCAGATTCTCGTCGATTGGCAATGGAGCTGGCATATCAGGGTTGATTTGATGCATCCGCTCGAGCGTGGATTGTGCGATCGATTTTGCTGGTATCGCCAACATGCAGCCATGCAGCAATAGAATGCCAATTAAAATCCAATTGGAGCGAACAACGTGCATGCTTTTTTGTTTCGTTGGAATATAAAGCGTTGATGAATTTTCAACGTCACGATTTATACTGACTATCGCTTCAAAACCCAAGGCTCATGTAGCGCGATCAACCAGGACAAACCCATGAATCTCCCAAATCAAATTTTAGGCGTTCTGTGTTCGCTTATAGTAGCGGTTGCTTTGCTGGCAACGGGTTGCATCAGCGAATCGCAACAGGAGGTCGTCGTCTATTGTGCCTTGGATAAAGAGTTCAGCGACAAAATCCTGGACGATTTTGAAAAGGAAACGGGTATTCGCGTGTTGGCAAAATTCGATCAGGAATCGAACAAGACAGTTGGATTGGCCAACGAAATTATTCAACAAGCTGATAATCAACGTTGCGATCTGTTTTGGAACAATGAAATTTTGCACACACTGCGATTGAAGCGGAATGGATTGTTGATGTCGTATGCTGCGGAACAAAGCGGGAGCTTCCCCGAACAATTTGTATCGGCAGACGCTGATTGGTTTGGGTTTGCGGCAAGGGCGCGTGTAATTCTGGTCAATACGGACCGGTTACCGGATAAAGCTCAATGGCCGAAATCAGTTGAGTGCTTTGCCGATCCAAAATGGAAAGGGCAGGGGGGAATCGCCAAGCCGCTATTTGGAACCACGGCTTCGCATGCTGCCGTTTTGTATACCCAAATGGGAGACGACGCGGCGGATAAGTTCTTTCAGGCGGTAGCCGCGAACTCGCATGTTGAAAGTGGCAACAAACAGGTAGCAATTAACGTCGCTCGAGGTTCGTACTCTTTTGGTTTGACCGATACCGATGATGCGATTGTTGAAATCGAAGCAGGTCACCCTGTTAAAATGATTTTTCCTGACCAAGGGGACAACCAATCTGGCACGCTGTTGATTCCCAACACGCTTGCTATTACCGGTGGTCCGAATCCTGACAACGCAAAAAAGTTGTTGGACTTTCTGTTGCGAAAGCAAATCGAAGAGCAATTGGCCGACGGGCGTAGCGCGCAAATTCCGCTTCACAAACAATCCGACAAGAAATCACGCGTTGAGCCCGACGACTTAAAGGTTATGAGTTTGGATTTTGAAGCAGCAGCCGATAACTGGGAGCGAATCAAAGAACGACTTGTTAAGATATTTCCTTTGTAGGTTGGAACGCTTTGGAGAAATTGAAATTCCGCTAGTAATACTATTGATTGTGGTTTTTGTCGTCGTCGGCATAATCTTGTCGTCGATCGCGGCTGGGAAACGTCAGGAAGCTTTCAAAAAGCTGGCATCGTCGCTGGGAATGATCTTTTACCCTGGCAAAGATTATTCGTACGACGAGCGTTATTCGTTCATCAATAAATTGTGTCGGGGCAAAAATCGCTACGCTTTTAACATTGTCCGGGGCGAGTATCGTGGATACGCAATTCAGTTATTTGATTATCATTACGAGACGCATTCAACGGATTCGAAAGGTAAGCGTAAGAAACATCACCACTATTTTTCATTCTTTATTTTGCAGTTTGGTCGCAATTTTCCTGAACTTGTTATTGCCAGGGAAGGTTGGTTTTCCAAAATCGCGCAGTGGTTTGGGTACGCGGATATCGATTTCGAGTCTGCTGAATTTTCCCGCAAGTTTATTGTTCGGTCGCCGGACAAGAAATTCGCTTACGACATTTGCCACGCGCAAATGATTGAATACATGTTGCAGAATTCTGATTTGAGTATCGAGATTGAACGAGATTGCCTGACGCTATTCTTCCCGAGCCGTTTGACTTTGGAACAAATGGTTCCAAACCTGGATCGCTTGATTGAAATTCGAGAGATGTTTCCCCGTTATTTAATGGAATCGTAAATTGCTTTTAGTCGTTATCGTTCTGGTGGCAATATTCTTGTTGCCGTTGATTTTCGTGATCGTTCAGTACAACGAGCTGGTGGGTTTAAAGAACCATATCAATGACGCCTGGGCCAATATTGATACTGAACTGAAACGTCGATACGAGCTGATCCCCAATCTGGTTGCGACCGTCAAAGGGTACGCGACGCATGAAAAAGAAGTGCTGCAACGTGTAACGGAATTGCGAAATCAATGTGCTTCGAATGTTGGGCCCGTCAACAGTCAAGCCGCGGATGAGACGTTGCTTGTTTCTGCCTTGCAGCGAATGTTTGTCGTTGTCGAAAATTATCCGCAATTGAATTCAGACCAAAACTATCTGCAGCTTCAACGCGAGCTAGTCAACACAGAAGACCGCATTCAGGCGGCGAGAAGATTTTTCAATGGCAATGTTCGGGACTACCGTAACAGGATTCAAATGTTTCCAACCAATATTCTGGCCCAGATGTTTGGTTTCGAAGACGTTTCTTTTTTTCAAGTGAAGCCAAGCGTACGCGATTTGCCAGACGTCGATTTTTGAACGATTTGAGTGTTTAATTAAGTCTCTAATTGTGGTGCTCTTGTGATTGAAGCGGCCAGCACGATTTCAACCAGACTGAAGTTTTGATTTGGTTCGGTGTCTTAAACCGAAATGCCAACCAATTCGCTGCCTCGGGTCTCGGTTACCACCGTGCCAATGAGTGTGTGGGCCGTGGCGTCATAGATTCCAATTGGAATGGTGTTGCCTGCAAGGCGCTGCATTCCCTCGAAAACAACGATCCGGTCGCAATGCGTTCTACCGGTCAGTTGCATTGGCTTTCCAGGTTCAACCGATGATAAGTCGACTTTTTTGCTCGGACCTTCGACGAGTACTTCTACCGTGCTGCCGAGAAACTTCTGGTTGTCTTCTTCACTGATGTCGTTTTGAACTGCCAGCAAATGACGGTTACGTTGTCGCTTGACTTCGAAGGGAATGTCATCGGGCAAGTGGTTGGAAGCTTTGGTGCCGGGGCGTTCGCTGTACTTGAAGATAAAACTGTTTTTGAAGCGGCATTCTTTGACCAGATCGACAGTCAATTGGTATTCTTCGTCGGTTTCGCCACAGAAGCCAACGATGAAGTCACTGGATATCGCCGCTTTGTCACCAAGCGTTTCGTCGATGCGTTGCATCATGCCGCGATAATCTTCGACGGTGTAACCTCGCTTCATCCGTTTCAAAACATCGTTGCTGCCGCTTTGAGCAGGCACGTGAAGATATGGAGAGACCTTTTTCAGATCGCGAACTGCCGTAAGCAATTCATAGGTCATATCTTTTGGATAGTTGGTTACGAATTTGATTCGTTCGATACCTTCAATCGGATGCAGTGCTTCCAGTAAGTCGGCCAATCGAGTTGTGCCGGCATCGTCGGTGTATTTATAGCTGTTAACGGTTTGGCCCAGCAACGTAATTTCTTTGCATCCCTGGTCGGCCAGGATTTTTGCTTCATCGACAATTTGTTTGGGTGGTCGGCCTTGTTCAGGGCCGCGAGTCATCGGCACGATACAGTAGGTGCAAAATTTATCGCAACCGATTTGGATTCTTAAGAACGCCTGGAATGGGGTCGGACGCATGGTGGGGTCGCGAAGCGGGTCAAAAGTTTCGTGGCTGCGTTTAATTTCACCAACTGCACCTTCGGTACGTCCCATGCTCAATGCAGTGTGTTGTCCGCCTTCCGCTCGTACCCTGTCCAGCAATTCAGGGATCTGCTGTAGCTGGCCGGGGCCAACCACGATATCGACGAACGGTGCTTTATCGAAAATCAGTTGCTGATCTTTTTGGGCCATGCATCCCATGACGCCAATTATTTTGTTTGGATGCTTTTTCTTTTCGTGCTTTAGTCTGCCAAGAGCGCTGTAGGTTTTGTTTTCAGCTTGTTCGCGAACGCTGCAGGTGTTGAACAGAATGGTATCCGCATCGTCGACCCCGCTTGCCAGTTCGTAGCCTTGTTGTCTGAGGCTGGCAACGACCATCTCGCTATCGAGCATATTCATCTGACAGCCAACAGTTTCGATATATAGACGATGAGATTGAGACATTTAATTCCTGATTTCGAGAGCCAAATACGGCAGCAAGGGGAATAGTTTACCACGAGAATTCGAGTCGAGAGACAGAAATTGTTGTCTGCAAGCTTGACTTCCTGAAAACGATTCAGAAGCTCGATATTTTAGATATACTTGGCAGTTGTCAAACCTCGTCTTAAAGGAATTTTAAAATGGTCAATTTTCGAATTCTGCTGTGCTGTGCGACCTTGACTGGTTTGCTGGCAATGAGCAGTGCTGTTGCTGCGGATCAACAAGGTTCGAACCGTAAAAAGCAGGAACCACAAGAACAAGAGCCTTCGGATGTAGAGTCTTCCATTGGAAAGGGATCGATTACCGAGATGCGGTTCGTTGACGATGATAAGCACGGAGTTGCAGGGAAAACCAAAAAAGGATTCCACAGAAACAGCAAGAAGTCGGTTACCGACACCAATGGCAAGAGAACGGTGACTTTTGATAAATTGCCGTCTGGGGTAATGGTTTCGGTCGCTCGTCTTTACGATCCAGAGGATCATGCCAATCTGATTGGTAAGCACCCCGAATTGAGTGACTACATCGAGATGTTTCCCAAGGAGATTGATGGCAGTCAAATCACAATGGCTTTTTCGATCACAACAAAATATCAGGCGAAAAACCTCGTTGAGCTAAAGGAAAAACATCCTGATGCCTACGATCTATACCAGCGGTATTTCAAAAAAGCGTCCCGTACGAACAAGGTGAAAAAAACGAAGTGACGTTTTAGCTCATCGTTTGACCAACGCTGATTTGATTGCCACGCAGAAAATCCGCGACTGGCATCGATTTTTTGCCGGCGGGTTGGAGTTGTTCAATAGATAAAGCACCATTGCTGGTTTGTACGACCAGCAATTTTTTTTCCACGGCTACCACCACTCCAGCAGGTGCCGTCGTTTCGACGTTCATGACCGATGCGCGTTGAATTATCAAACGTAGCGGTTGTTTGCCGTGGTCCCATTGGCAATACGATGTGGGCCAGGGCGTAAAAGCTCGGATTTGATCGACCAGCTGATGGGCAGTTCGCGTCCAGTCGATTTTGCCGTCTGCTTTTTTTATTCGGGGCGCAGGAGTTGCCAGTGATTTGTCTTGTTTGGTTCCGATTTCGCTGGTGCGATCCCATTTCGATAATTGATGGATTGAATCGCTGACTGCATCGACGCCAATTTGGCTGAGTATCGTTTCAATTTCGTCGGAGTTCTGCGTTTTGTTAAAAGTTTGGCTCGCGGTCGACAGAACAGGTCCAGCATCCATTTTGGGAGTCATGTGAAGCACGGAAACTCCGAGTTCCTCGTCGCCGTTATAGATCGCCCATTGGATTGGCGCGGCGCCTCGGTAACGAGGAAGCAACGAACCATGCAGATTAATACCACCCATTCCGGCGGTTTCCAGGCATGTCTTGGAAAGTATCTGACCGTAATCGCAGACAAAAAACAGATCAGCTTTGTAGCTTTTCAATTGCTCAACAAATTCGGCGGTATTGCAGCTTTCAGGGGCAAGCACAATTACATTGGATTGTTCGGCTGCCTGGCGGACCGGGTTGGCAATCGTTTTTCGTCGTTTGCCTGCGTCTTCGATCGGACGGGTGACGACCGCAGCAACATCATGTTCTGAATCGAGTAGCCACTGAAATGTCGGCACGCAAAACGGGCCAGTGCCGAAAACAACTATTTTCATTGGTTGAATGCCTAACAATATTCGTTTTCGAGATCCAAAAGGCGCTTTTTGATGGTGTCATCGGCGGGAATTTGGCCTGAATTGCGATTAGCGGAAAATTCAAGCGCAAACTCTTCGAGCTCGAGTTCGATTTGCTTCATTTCGGACTCACTGACACGATCGATGAATAGGACGCCATTCAGGTGGTCAGATTCATGTTGGATCGCTCTTGCTAGCAAGCCGGTAGCGGTCATGTCAATTTCATTACCATTTAAATCAAAGGCTGAAACATGAATGGTGGACGGTCGGCTCACTTGGCCGGTAATTCCAGGCATGCTAAGGCATCCTTCGTCAGCTGCTTCTGTGCCTTTTGGGTTGCTTATTACGGGGTTAATAAAAACAAGCTCTTCACCCGTTCCTTTTTCGCCGGATGTGTTGATTACGAACAATTGAAAGGGCAAATCAACTTGATTTGCGGCCAATCCAATGCCGCGAGCCGCGTACATCAAATCAAACATCTCTTGGACAATTGACTTCAGCGCCTGATTTACCTTTTTTAGCGGTTTTGATTTGTGGCGAAGAGTTGGGTGCGGGAAGTGAACGATTTCCAAAATGGGTCTCTTTTAATGCTAAAAAATGCTGACTGATAAAGGTCGCTTATTTGAACGATTTGAAATTTTTTTAGGGCCTAATGGAAGAGGTAATCAAAAAAACTTTTTTTGAGTTTGAAAACTCTTTAATTTTTTGGGGGGTTGACGAAAAAGGTTCAGATGCTGAATCGCCTGATGCAAATATTTTCCAATATTAAATGACTGAAATTTCTGGAAGAATATGTCAAGCATGAATTTTGTCAGGAAGGGTTTTTGTTATCGACATGCAAAAATTGAAATTGGTTTGCTTGACAACCGGTTCGACCTTCGCACAATAGCCGCTTAGCAATTTCGCAATCAAACTAATTGAGTTTGCCAAATTGATTTCAGGGTGCCCTACCCGAGTATTAAATTAATTTGGATGCAATGAATCGGAAGCACCAGTTTTCGATTTTGGTTTGTTTGTGATTACTTAAATCGTGGCTCTCAACAGCACCTATGAATCTGCAACTTCGAAATTGCCGTGATGTGAAACGCCTGAAGATTGGGTGGCGGCGAACGAGGGATGCGACAGTCGGCGATTTACTCGCGGAACGGATCCTCACCCTTATTTTTTTGCATCCACTAAGTAGTTTGAAATGGATATCTCGCAAGCGTTTTTGGCAAACGCCGGATTTTGTATGCCAATTTATACGCCTGCAAGCTACAGCGCGACCATGAGGGTTGGCTAGGATGCATCGATAAAGGCCAATTATTTGGCCTAAAAGCGACGACATGGATCGGAAGCCTGTCGTCGCTTTTTTTTCAGGCTAACTTTACTTCCGAATCGATCGCAAAATGAATCATGATTGCCTGGTTGCTTTTGGCTCCAACGAAGGTGAAAGCAGTTCGATTTTTCAGGAAGTGGTCGAGCGTTTAAAGCAATCGCATGAAATTGAAGAATTGCGTTGCAGTGAGCCATTGATAACTGCACCCGTCGGTGGACCGAAGCAGCAACGTGATTATCTGAATGCTTGTTTTCGTTTGCGCACGAAACTTGAGCCGGCCGAATTGTTCGGCTTGTTGATGGTCATGGAAGCAGATTTGGGTCGCGAGCGGCGTCAACGCTGGGGCAGCCGAAAAATTGACTTGGATTTATTGCTGCATGGTGGATCCAGGTATCTAGACGAGCAATCCAATTTGGAAGTGCCGCATCCTCGAATGACGTTTCGTCGATTTGTTTTGGAGCCAGCGGTTGAGATTGCTGCTGACATGATGCATTGTGTCGCCGGTATGAGTTTGTCTGAGCTACTTGAGCACATCGAGACGACTGAGGATCGAATCCGATTGTTTTCGGATCAAGAGCGGGGTTCGATCGAAACTTTGCAGACCATTTGTCGGGATTTGGGATGGGAGTTCAGCGCATCCTCGCTTTCGCCGGTTCCCAGTAAATTTGAAGCTGCCAAGTTGAACGTTTATTTTCCCGACGAAAGCGAAACAGCAGAGCGGCAAATGGCGGGAAAAGGACCCTTGTTGAAACTGGCCACTGATGATTCGAAGCATTGGGGCTTGGAAATTGCAGCCGCAGTCAGTGCTTTGAATAAGTGTTAAATGTTACGGGTTAAGTGTTTGGCCAGTTTCGGTAAATCGAAATAGGCTGATCGTTGGAAGTTGGTTAACATTAATGGGCACCTTTACCACCATGCGCCATGCGGAAACGCCAAACGGAAATGCCTTAATGAAAATTCTGATCGCCAGCAGCGAAGTTGTACCGTTCTCCAAGACTGGTGGATTGGCCGACGTTGCTGGTGCATTACCTCGGTACATCAATGAACTTGGACATGAAGTTGCCGTGTTCATGCCTGCCTATCGCAGCATTTACGACGCTGGCATTGAGTTTCAGGATACAGGCGTCAAATTTCAAATTGCACTGGGCAGCAAGATCGCGGACGGAAGATTACTGGCCGCGAAAATTCCTGGCAACAACGTTACTTATTACGCGATCGAGAATCAAAGTTATTTTGATCGACCCTCTTTGTATGGCGAAGACGGCCAAGATTACCCAGACAATTGCGAGCGGTTCGTCTTTTTTTCCAGGGCCGTACTAGAGTGTGTTCGGTTGCTGGATTGGCAACCGGAATTGATTCACGCCAATGACTGGCAAACGGGACTGATACCGGCCTATTTGAAAACGGAACTGGCCAGCGTTGCGTTTTACGAAAACATTGCATCTTTGATCACGATTCACAATCTCGCCTACCAAGGCAGCTTTTGGCACTGGGACATGTTGTTGACTGGAATCGATTGGAAGCATTTCAATTGGCTGGAGATGGAGTTTTTTGGGCGCTTGAATCTCTTAAAGACAGGTTTGGCATTCGCGGATTGTATCAATACGGTTAGTCCAACCTATGCGGTGGAAATCCAATCGGAGCAACAGGGCTGTGGCCTGGATGGCGTGCTGCGGCATCGCAGCGATGTGTTGTCAGGGATTTTGAATGGTATCGATCCGGGCCAATGGGACCCCAAAACCGATCCGCACCTGGCAGTGAATTACGATGTCAGCAGTTGGGAAAATGGTAAGGCGGCGTGCAAGCGTTCTTTGCAGCAGCAACAGAACTTGTCCGTTGACGCCGACGTCCCGCTAATCGGAATCGTCAGTCGGCTGGCGTCGCAAAAGGGGTGGTCGTTAATTATCCCGGTGATGGAAGCATGGCTGGCGCAACGGGATGTCCAATGGGTTGTGCTGGGAACAGGGCAGGCTGAATATCATTTGGCTTTGGAAGATCTTCAAAGACGCTATCCGGGTAAGCTCGCGGTACAACTTGCGTTCTCAAATCCTCTGGCCCACCAAATCGAATCGGGTTCCGATATGTTTTTGATGCCCAGCGAATACGAGCCCTGTGGATTGAATCAGATGTATAGCTTGACTTACGGTACGATTCCGATCGTGCGATCGACTGGCGGGCTCGCCGATACGGTTATTGATGCGACCGCAAGCACCTTGGAAAATTCGACAGCCAACGGTTTCTGTTTTGAAAACTTCGATATTGACTCATTGAATACAGCGGTTTCCCGCGCGGTGGAAATGTTTGGTGATGACAAGACATGGAGCCAGCTTGTTAAGACAGCGATGCAGCAGGATTGGACCTGGAGTGCGAGCGCCAAAAAGTATTGTCGTTTGTACGAGCAAACGATCAACGTAAAACTGGCGAATAGACAAATGGTTTAGCCGTACTTGGGTTTTGTCCAGCATCGAATCACTAGCGAAAAAAATCATGTTCAGAATTGCAATTAACGGCACGAGAGTAGATGGCTGATTTACGCTACGACCCGGTTACCGACATCTGGGTTGCGATGGCAAATAAGCGACGTGAGCGGCCGATGGAGTTTGTGCCCGTCGAACAGGTTCACCCTCAAATCATCTGTCCGTTTTGTGCGGGTAACGAAGAGGAAACTCCTGATCCAATTTTCGCGTACCGCAGCGACGGAAATCTGCTCGGGCCAGGTGACGATCCGTCATCATGGGCGGTGCGCATTATGCCTAACAAGTTTCCTTCACTCAGTCAGGCAGAAGGAGGTAGCCCAAGCGGTCCTTACCGCAGCGCCGCAGGGGACGGAGTGCAGGAACTAGTCATCCCAACTCCGAAACACGTTTCCAGTCTTGGTGATTTAAGCAATCAAGAGTTGGCGTTTTGTCTGGGCAGTTGCCAGAATCGAATTGAGGAATTGCGAAATCTGAAAACGATCGAACATGTAATGCTGTTTTTAAATTGCGGTAGTGCGGCCGGAGCGTCCATGGAGCATATCCATTTCCAAATCATGGGGTCGCCGGTTTTGAGCACATTTTTGCAACGCCGGTTTGAGCGAAACGCCAAACATTTTGAACAAACCGGCCACAGCTTGATCGGAAGCGTTTTGGATTGGGAATTGGAGCAATCGAAGCGGGTTCTGCAGCAGACTGAAAACTTTGTCATGTTTTGTCCGTATGCGAGCCGGTTTGCGTTTCAGGTATGGATCGTTCCGCGGAACAGAGAAATGCAATTCACGCGACTCGAAAAAAGCTGGAATAACGAATTGGCTGAATTGTGTCGTGGTTATGTCGGTAAGCTGGAGGGATTGATGGATAACCCGGCGTACAATTTGTTGTTGAATCTGTCTCCCAATCGATATCGCGATGGTGAACACTGGTTCATCGAGATCTTTCCGCGGCTTAACAGAATGGCTGGCTTTGAGTTAGGGACTGACGTTTGGGTCAACCCGGTCCCACCGGAGCTGGCTGCACGTCGACTTTCGTCTTAGTTTTTCGCGGCTATGGCATGCTAAACAATTCCGATTGGTGAATGTATTAACCATAGATCGATTAGGTGGTTGTTTCTGAAATTAACTTTTCGCGGGATTTGATGTCTTGGCTGTTCGGTAAATCGAAATTCGGTACAACATTAGACACAGCTTTTGCCGATTACTTGCTACAGACCGCATGGATTGATTCTGTTGGCCGCTGCAAAAATTTGCCGGTTAGGTAGACGATCCAAACCCGCACCAATCGGTTTCCAAATCCCGTTTTGATAATTAGCAATCATGCATCAGCCAAAACTTCGACTTTGTCTAGTACTGCACAACCACCAGCCTGTTGGTAACTTCGACGGGGTTTTTGAAGCTGCCTACCAGGACAGCTACTTACCGTTTTTGGATGTTTTCGAACCGTACAAGGATTTATCAATATCGCTGCATACCAGCGGGCCGCTGGCAAAGTGGTTGGTGGAAAAGCATCCAGAGTACGTTGCACGGATTTCCAATCTGGTTTCTGAAGGTCGCATTGAAATTGTCGGAGGTGCTTTTTACGAGCCGATTCTTGCCATGATCCCAAGTCGTGATCGGCAAGGACAGATTGCGTCGTATACGAGCTGGTTAAAGGAGCATTTTGGTGGGCCGGTCAGTGGCATGTGGATGCCCGAACGCGTTTGGGAATCACAATTCACTTCTGATCTGGCAAAATCTGAAATCGCTTATACCGTGCTGGACGATTTTCACTTCCGCAGAGCCGGAATTCGCCAGGAAGAGTTGAATGGCTATTTCGTCACTGAGAACGAAGGCCAAACGCTAAGGATTTTTCCCGGAAGTGAAAAGCTGCGTTACCTGATTCCGTTTCATGATGCAGGGGAAACGATTGATTACTGCCGCGAAGTCGCGGACCAACATCCAGGCAGCGTGCTTGTTTTTGGTGACGACGGCGAAAAGTTTGGGACTTGGCCAGATACGAAATCGCATGTTTACGACAATGGCTGGTTGCGAAGCTTTTTTGATGCTTTGACCGAAAACAAGGATTGGTTGTCAACGACAACGCTTGCCGATGCGGTGACGAGCACTCATTCGCAAGGCAAAGTATTTTTGCCGGACGCGAGTTATCGTGAAATGACCGAATGGTCTTTGCCGGTTGGTCACCAAGTCGAATACGACCAACTGGTCCATGATTTCGGAGATGATCAACGCTGGGAAAAGATCAAGGCTTATGTCGGTGGTGGGTACTGGCGGAATTTCAAAACGAAGTACCCTGAATCCAATGAGATGTATTCGCGGATGATGTTCGTCAGTCGAATGTTGACTGAAGCACAGCAACAAGGTGTTGATGCTGCAGTTCTGGCGAAAGCAAGAGATTATCTGTATCAGGGCCAATGCAATTGCAGTTACTGGCACGGTGCATTCGGTGGAATCTATTTGCCACATTTGAGAAACGCGGTATATGAGAATTTGATTTTCGCGGAAAACTTGCTGGAGAAAGCGAGTCGACAGGATGAGCCGTGGGTCGAATGCACGATCGACGATTATGATTTTGATGGAGCCAATGAAATTCGCTTGGCGGGAGACCAGTTGGTTGCCTGGTTGGCGCCAAGAAAAGGCGGGAATTTGTACGAGCTGGATTTGCGTGGCCCAGGTCACAATTTGCTGGCCACGATGCAACGACGTCCTGAAGCCTATCATGAAAAAGTCCGCCAAGGTGCACAAGAGAATCATGATCACGCGGCAAGTATTCATGATCGCGTTGTGTTTAAGCAGGAAGGGCTGGAGAACTGCCTGAATTACGATCAGCACATGCGAAAGTCGTTGATCGATCATTTCTGGAACCAGGATGTCAGCCTGGCCGCGATTGCTGATGGAACGGCACAAGAGCAGGGCGATTTCGTTGACGGTGCCTATAACGCGACGGTCCGCCGCAATCCAGATCGAATTCAAGTGCTGCTTAAACGAACGGGTACCGTCTTTGGCGAACGGATTACAATCTCTAAAGGCATCTCGCTGAGTAAGGGCAGTAGCAATCTGGAAATCGCTTATATGATTGAAGGATTGCCGGAGAATTTCGATTGTCATTTTGGCGTTGAATTTAATTTTTCTGGAATGCCTGATGGGCAAGATGATCGCTTCTTTCGTACTCAGGATCAGGAGAATCTGGGACAGCTGGGCACGGTTCTGAATTTACAGGACCAAACGCGGATCGAATTAGTAGATGGCTGGCTAAATCTGGCTGCCGGTATTCAGTTCGAAAATCCTTGTGCGGTTTGGGCTTTCCCGATTCAATCGGTCAGCCAAAGCGAGTCCGGATTTGAGCTGGTTCATCAGTCGGTGGTAGTGCAACCGCACTGGAACGTCCGTGCCGATCAAAATGGGCGCTGGGTGACGCGGATGTTGCTGACCGCCGGAGTGGGAAACGATAAAATCAATCGTGAAAACGGCTCACATCTTGCGACCGCCGATGCATTCAACTAGTTTCAAAGTTGCGTTTGCGAGTCTTTTCCTTTGCAAACTAGCAATTCGTCGAAATTGAAATTAAACGTCGGCCCAACGATTGGTTGTTTCAGCTCAGGCAGGCCATCTGGACTGTTGGATTCAGGTTTGGCGGATTAAATTAGAAGTTCAACTTCCTGGCATCAATAATTAAATGCTTACCCAGCTGATTCGTGACCTGATCGCCGCCAACGAAGGCAACGAGCCGGAAACGTTTCAGTTTCTAACCGAAGCAGAGCCAAGTATTGGTTGGTTCGGGCAACTCTTTGCCATCGATTTACGCGCATTATCGACGCTGAGGATTTTGCTGGGCATTATCTCGATTGTGTTCGTCTTCAATCAGTTTGCGTACATTGAACTGCTGTATACCGATCGCGGCATTATGAACCGGGCTCACAACCAGCAAATTCTTGGCGGCGGATTCTGGTCGCTGTTGTGGATCAGCGGCACGACGGATTTTGCCCGCGCGATTTTGATTTTTGCGGGCTTGGTCGCGGGGGTTTTTGCGCTTGGTTATCAAACGCGATTGATGAATGCGACTCTGTTGGTGTTGATCTGGAGTATTCAGGTTCGCAACCCATTGGTGCTTACCGGTGGGGATGTGCTTTTAAGAATGTTGCTGTTTTGGTGCCTTTTTTTACCGACGGCAGCGACCTGGTCGGTGGATGCTGCCCAGATGGAAACTCGCCCGTCGAGCTGGAAAATTGCATCCATCGGTACACTGGGAATCATGGCGCAAGTTGTGTTTATGTATTTCTTTACCGGGCTGGCAAAATTGAATCCTTTTTGGATCAATGGCGACGCCGTGCAATACGCAATGAGCCTGGAAATGAGCGTCAAACCGCTGGGGCAATGGTTAAGTGGTTATCCGAAAGTGATGTGGGTGGCTACGTTGGCCACGTTGGTTGCCGAAATTTTGACGTTACTGGTGATGTTTATTCCGCGCGTCAATCATTTCAATCGTGGAATGATGATGGGCTTCTTTCTGTTTCTGCATATTGGGATCTGGTTGACGATGTCGATTGGATTGTTTTCGCTGACAGCGCTGGCGGCCTGGGTGATTTTTATGCCTAGTGATTTGTGGAATACATTTTGGGGCACGCCAGTGGGGTTCGATTCCAAAAGGTTTTACCGTGGGGAAGTTGATTGGTTTGACAAGCTGTTGAAAATTTTCGCGACTGTGTTTTTAATTTACATTACTGTGCAAAATGTTGTTTTTGCGATGGGGCCCAGTGTTTCAAATCGACTTAGTGCGCTGGAATTATTTGGGCGGTCGACAATGACGATTCAGCAGTTTCACATGTTTGCCAAACCGCCGCTTTATAGCCCATGGTTTGAGTACAACGCGCAACTGGACAGCGGTCGTAAGGTAGATATTTTTTACCCCCAGCGTCCGGATATCGAGGAAAAGCCTGAATCGGTTTATCGTTATATGCAGAATCAAAATTGGCGTCGGATTCATTGGAATTTGATTACGCATCCGCAGCATCCGCCTGAAACAGAATTGGTGTTCCGCGAGGTGCGTCGGCGATTGTTGAAGGATTGTGTCAAACGGTGGGATTCTGCGTATCTGGACGAACCCGTTTTGAAGGCAGAATTGGTTTGCCATTTGGAACCGATTGTCATTGATGATGTTGCAGAATCAACATTTGACGAGCACAAGCCTTACAAATTGACGTGGGCGTTGTACCAATCGGATAGCGGGCAATAACGTTTGCGCGTTGCAGATTCAGCGGCCAATAAAAATGTCTGGCCTAGCGCCAGCAAAGCAACTGCGTCAGGACGGCATCAACCTCTTGCCGCCATTTGTCCAGTTTGCTGGGAAGAGCATGTTCGCTATATCGTGTTTCTTTTTCGATCGTGAATCCGGCCTCCGATAAAATTTTCTCGATGGCCGCTAGAGAGTTAACGTTGCCGCTCATATTGGTTTCATGCACTTCGATATAGATAGCGTGCACTCGATCCAGGCAGCCAGCGATTTCATTCAATACGCGTTGTTCGGCGCCTTCGATATCAAGCTTCAGAAAACTGACATCCCGTTTTGCGAGATAGGGCGAGAGTCGCGTGCATTTGACTTGCGTTTGTGAACTGCCGTCTCGTTGTGCCCATGCGGCGTTAAGTGAATTTCCGCGTGCGTCTGCCTTGGGTGAGAGATCGCCATAAAAATCAACGGTGCCTTCGCAATCGGACACCGCCGCATGGACGCATTGAATGCCAGGGATATCATTTTTGTCCACATTCATTTGCAGGATCTTACTTGCAAACGGGTCAGGTTCGAAGCAAATGATTTCAGCGTGCGGCCAGCGCGTTTTCCATTCCAACACCGAAACACCAATGTTGGCTCCGCAGTCAATGATAAGTGGCCGCTCACCAATGGGTGTGAAGAACGATGGAAAGTCGTCGATCTGTCGAATCATGGATTCGGCTGCATCGGCGTTGTTGTGAAATAAATCGAATCCACGGAACTTGATTTTCTTCATCGGATTCAATTAACCCACTTGGTTATCTTTGGGTAATCTACTTCAGCTGGATTTGTTTGACTTCGATTTTGCTGCCTTCATCGCTACCCAGAAATACAGTGTGGGTTGCTGCCTGATAATCCTGGCGTTGCGCTTTGAAGATGTTGGGGACAAATGTCTGCGGATTGCGATCGATCAACGGGAACCAGGTGCTTTGGATATGGATCATGATTCGATGGCCTGGACGAAAAGTATGGAAGACGTCTTGAAGTGGGACATTTACGATGTCGCTTTGCCCGGGGCTGAAGGGTTCGGGGTTGCTGTAGCTGTTTCGAAAACGCCCTCGCATGACTTCGCTACGTACCATTTGCTGATATCCGTTTAAGTTCGCACCGGTCGGACTGCGGTTTGTGTTGCCGTAGTCTTGCGGGTAAACATCGATCAGTTTTACGATCCAATCGGCGTCTGTACCGGTGGTTGAGATTTTTAATTTAGCGAGAATGTCGCCGACCAGTGTCACCGGCTGCTGTAAAGGCTCGGTTTGAAAGGTGAGAACGTCGCTTCTTGCCGATGCGAATCTTTGATCATCCGACATATAGGCACGTGGCGTGAACCCGAAGCCAATGTCTTTGCGAGCACGGTAGGGGACCGGGTTGTTGGGGTCGCTAACGAATTGCAAGGATGATGGTTCAGCGCTTGGCAGCTCTGTTGAAATTTCGATTGACTTGTTTTTCGAAAGATTCAGATTGGTTGGGGTGGCGGCTGCCGGCGGCCACTTGCTGAAGGCGTGCCATTTCTTTGCGCCGGTGTCATACATGAGTGCTTCGTATTTTGGTTTTTCGCCAATGTCTTTAAGGAAATGCAGAAAGTAGGGTCCTTCAATCTGGCGTTGATAGAAATCGGATAAGTTGTTGCCAAAAGCGACATTTCCAACGACCGCTTGTGACTTGGTGCTCGACCAATCGCCATGGCTCCATGGTCCCATGACGAGCGTGTTGAATGCGTTTGGGTTTTGTTTTTCGATGGAGCGGTAAATATTCAACGGGCCGTACAAGTCTTCAGCATCGAACCAACCGCCGACGGTCATGACGTTGGATTTGATGTTTTTCAGATGTGGCAAAATAGTTCGTGATTGCCAGAATTCGTCGTAGTTCGGGTGGTCGACGAGTTGTTGCCAAAAGAAATTATTTTCGCCGTATTGGCCGTAAGCATCGGCGACGGGAATCATGTTCAAGTAATAATTCCAGGCATCGCGACTAGTGGGGCGGACGCTGCGATACCAAAGCGACTTTTGAGGGCTATTGTGCTGGTAGCCGAATGTTGAAGTTGCGATGAAGTAGCTCAGCAGATACGCACCGTGATGATGGAAGTCGTCAAAGTAGAAATCGGAGATGGGTGCTTGAGGTGATGCAGCGACTAGAGCAGGGTGGTGGTTGGGTAGTGCTGCGGCTGTGTAAAAGCCGGGGTACGAGATCCCCCACATGCCGACCCGACCATTGTGGTTCGCGATGTTCTTCAAAAGCCAGTCGATCGTATCGTAGGTGTCTGAGCTTTCGTCGATTTTCGATTCGTCGTCCACGTTGGGGCGCATGTTGTCGAAGTTGCCTTCGCTGTTCCAGCGTCCACGTACGTCCTGGCGAACAAAGATGAATCCAGATTGTTCGAGAAATTCAGAAGGTCCCACGCGGCGCGGGTAACGATTGGGGCCATAGGGTTGGACGCTGTAAGGAGTCCGATTGATCATAATCGGATACTTTTTGGACGTGTCCCTGGGGGCATAGATGGTTGCATGCAGTGTTTTCCCGTCGCGCATCGGAATTCGAACTTCCGATTTGGAGTAGTTCCGGGTGATTGAAAACGACTGTGCCTTGAGATTTGAGGCAGGGGCAATCAGCGAGACTGAAACCAACAGCGAAACCAATAGACTGATCGAAATAGGGAAGTAGCGCATACTATCCATCCATGAAGAAAAAAATGAAGTCGTCAGTATAACGCAAGATTTGCGATAAGCCGCAATCCAGTAGAAACGACTTGGAAAGTCGTGCTACTTTCACTTTTTGAGAATCCCTGGGTAGCGAGCCTGCGTTATCGGAGGATGCGAATTTGTGAAGTAGCCGACAGGATTGAAAATACCTCTTCGGCTTCTCGCAGATTCAAACCGAGTTCGTTTTCGCGTTGCGGAACGCTATCGGAAGCGTACATCGAGCCACCATTGCTAAGTGCGATCCAGTATGGTCGATCGATTTGGTCTTGAGCAGATTTGTCGGAGATTCTCGCTTCGCCGGCTTGCAAAGGCATAGCAGTTTTTACTTCAAAACGACCAGCGTAAAAATCGTCAAGATACAGCGTCATCAATCCTTGTTCGGAATCGATCACAGCATCAAACGGACCTTCTATCATTTTGATTTCGGCTCCGATTGGTAAATCGTTGGGGTTTGGGATTCGATTCGTGTTGATGTTGTATATCAATTGCGCGGGGACTTGCCATTTTCTGGCCAGCGAACCGATGGTGTCTCCCGGTTGAATCACGTACGGGTTGGAGTGCATGTGATGTTCTGAAGAGTAGATCACTTTGGCAGCCAAAGCGTCCAGCCAGTCAGTAAGTTGGTTGAATTCCTGGGGTTGATAATTTCCGTCGCGATAGAATTCAGAAAGTTCATAAAGTGCGTCACCAAAGTTTTCTTCTGCAACCATCTGTTCAATCGATTGCCAGGAATTGGCAAGCGTAGGGCGCGGTGCCGAAATGGGCTGAGTCGCTGTCAGGTCGGTTGGTTTCTCGGCAATCTCTCCCATGACGGTAGAGGGAATAATGCGAGAATCGGATTCGAATTGGTTAACATTTGCCAATTCGTTGTCCGGCACGTTGAAAGAAATGGTTTGGTTTAGCGGTGCGGGATCTTGTTCTAGTTGGATGGGTGGTTCAGGTTGCTGGGCAGCGAAGCTGTTTTGGTCCCTGTTTTCGAACGAAGGTGGTGAAAATTCGTTGTCAAAGCTGTCCGATGAGCTTGCAAGATCGTTCTCAAGCTCGTTTTTAAAACCGTTATCTAGATTCAGGTCAGGGTATCCAGCGGCTGGCTGCTGCGGCGTATTCGTTTGAAATTCCAAATTCGGTTCGTTGGCCGTGAACGATCTGGAATCCGGCAAGTCAAGCTCGAGCAGCTTGGGCGGGATGTTGTCGGAGCTGTTTTGGAATTCGTTGTTTTGGAATTCGTTAGCACGAGGTAAATTCAAGTTTTGTGCTACCACTTCATCTTCAGGCGTCGAATCGACAACCGAAAACGGAATCGGATCAAAATCGTTTTGATCCGACGGCAACGGTTTAGTGATGACTTGATAGACGCCGTACGACAAAAATAGTAGCACGATGGAAACAGCGGTGTTTTTTATTGATTGCACGACAACAGTCCTCCTTGACTGAAATCCGTACTTACGACGAACGAAATGCGAGATCGAAAGTTGTGGTAAGTATTTTTTAAATTTTCGCCGGAATCGTAGAAGATTATTCAAGTCGAATGAATATCAGTTGGAGCGCGGAATGAAGCATTTTAGCTAGCTTTGTCAGCGAAAGGGCTTTGAAGATGGCGTTTAAGGAGGGAGTCTGGCGAAAAGCAGTGTTTTTTAAACTGAAAACCAGATCTCTTCGATTCTCTTCCGAATTCCAAGCCTTGAAAACGTCGATTTTGCAGCATCAAAATTCGTATTTTGGGCGAACAGATCATTAACGGGGGGGAAATGTTCATTAGCTGTTTGTAGTGGTATGGAGCCACATTCCGCCCAGTAATTTGTTGTGCTTCCTTTACAGGATTCGGTCCGTTTAAGACAATTGGCGGCGTAATAACGGCTAGCTGATGTGTCTGCCGTACGGGGTTGCAAGCGACCGAAAAATCTTAAGTCCACTTTGTTTTGGCCATCCCAATGCCTGATTCGGCCTGTATTTGCCAATCGTCGGTCTGGGGATCAAGAATACCGGAAGGTAAATGTTATGTCAGATGTTTTGAAACCGTCGCAAGCCAAGACTTCTTATTTATCTCAGACGAATGACGTTGATCCTGCTGAAACTCAGGAATGGATTGATTCGCTTGAGTATGTGATTAACAGCAAAGGTGAAGAGCGAGCGCAGTATCTGCTTTCGATTCTTGAGGCTCGGGCGCGAAATGAAGGCGTCGATATCGCGATCAAGTCCAATACGCCTTATATCAATACCATTCATGTAGATGACCAGCCAGCATTTCCGGGCAACCGTGAAATTGAGCGCCGCATCAAAAGTATCGTTCGTTGGAATGCGATGGCGATGGTTGTGCGAGCCAATAAGAACTTCGATGGTATTGGTGGTCATATTTCAACTTTCGCTTCATCGGCGACGCTCTACGAAATTGCATTCAATCATTTCTTCCGGGGTCGTGGCGAATCAGGATACGACGGCGACCATGTTTATTTCCAGGGGCACAGTTCGCCTGGAATTTATGCGCGTGGTTTTCTGGAAGGTCGATTTACGGAAAAGCATTTGGAAAATTTCCGTCAGGAATTAGCCGAAGGTGGTGGTCTTTCTTCTTATCCACACCCCTGGTTAATGGAAGATTTTTGGGAATATCCTACCGTTTCGATGGGACTTGGCCCCATCATGGCGATATACCAGGCACGATTTAACGAATACCTTTGCGATCGGGGCTTCAAGAATACAAATAACCAACGCGTTTGGGCGTTTTTGGGTGATGGCGAATGTGACGAGCCAGAGACTTTGGGCGCGATCACATTGGCAGCTCGCGAGAACTTGGGAAATTTGAAGTTCGTCATTAACTGTAATTTGCAGCGGCTCGATGGACCGGTTCGTGGTAACGGCAAGGTCATTCAAGAATTGGAAGCGATTTTCCGTGGCGCGGGATGGAACGTAATCAAAGTTGTCTGGGGTGATGACTGGGATCCGCTGCTTGAAAAAGATGAGCATGGATTGCTGGTTAAGCGAATGGGTGAAGTGGTTGACGGCCAGTATCAAAAGTATGTCGGGATGGATGGTAACTACATTCGCGAGCATTTCTTTGGCAAACATCCTGAATTGCTTGAGATGGTCAAGAATTACTCGGACGATAAACTTGAAAATCTCAGACGCGGTGGACACGATCCTGAAAAGGTTTACGCCGCTTTTAAAGCTGCCGCAGAGCACAAGGGTCAGCCAACGGTCATACTCGCCAAAACGATAAAAGGTTATGGCATGAGTGAAGCTGGTGAAGGCCGCAACGTCGCTCACAACCTTAAGAAGGCCAGTGAAGAGGAATTGCTTCAGTTCCGTAGCCGGTTTGGGATTCCAATTTCGGACGAAGATGTAGGCAAGGCACCTTTCTATAAGCCGGCCGATGACAGTGTTGAAATGAAATACATGAAGGAACGCCGTGAGCAATTGGGTGGGGTGGTTCCTTCGCGTCCAGTTGGAGCACCAAAACTGGAAGTGCCTTCGTACGCGGATATTCAAAAAGTAATCGATCGCGACAACGGCAAAGAGATTTCGACGACGATGGCGTTCGTTCGTTTGTTAAGTAACCTTTGCCGCGACAAGAAGATTGGCAAGAACATTGTTCCGATTGTGCCCGATGAATCGAGAACCTTTGGTATGGAAGGGATGTTCAAGCAGGTCGGAATTTATGCGCATGCTGGCCAGCTCTATGACCCGATCGATTCGGATCAATTGGCATTCTACAATGAAGCCAAAGACGGTCAGTTGCTGGAAGAAGGGATTTCTGAGGCGGGCTCGATGTCATCATTCTGTGCTGCCGGTACGGCGTACAGCGCGCACGGAATCAATATGATTCCATTCTTCATTTACTACAGCATGTTTGGCTTCCAGCGAATCGGCGATTTGGTCTGGGCAGCAGCAGATATGCGTGCCAAAGGTTTCATGATCGGTGGAACCGCCGGTCGTACAACCTTGAATGGCGAAGGGCTACAGCACCAGGACGGCCACAGTTTGCTCAATGCAATGGCTTTCCCGACGGTTCGAGCTTACGATCCTGCGTTCCACTACGAAGTGGCTACCATCGTCATGGACGGATTGAAGAAGCTGTATGTTGATGGCGATACCGCGATCTATTACTTGATGGCTGGCAATGAAAATTATGCGATGCCGGAAATGCCTAAAGGTTGCCAGGATGGGATCGTCAAAGGGATGTACAAATTCAGAAGCGAGAAAGCAAAAGGTGCCAAGCATCACGTTCAATTGATGGGCAGTGGCGCGATTATGAATTGCGTTCTCAAAGGGCAGCAGATCCTGGCGGACAAATTCAAAATCTCGAGTGATGTTTGGAGCATGACGAGCTACACGCAATTGCAGCGGGAAGCTTCTGAATGTCATCGCTGGAATATGTTGCATCCGACTGAAAAGCCAAAGGTCAGCTACATCGAATCGCAGACCAAGAATGCAAAAGGTCCATTTATTGCGGCCAGCGATTACGTGCGGGCTCATACAGAACAAATTGCTCAGTACTTGCCGGCTCCGATGTTGGCTTTGGGTACCGATGGCATGGGTCGCAGCGAGTTGCGTCCGCACTTACGTCGGCACTTTGAAGTCGATGGCGAATTTGTGGCAATCGCGACTCTCTACCAGTTGAGCAAGATGGGAGAAGTCAAGCCGGAAGAAGTTGCAAAGGCGATCAAGGAATTGGACGTTGATCCCGAAAAGATCAATCCTTTGTACGCATAGTTAATGAAACAGAAAACAGGTCGAAAGCAGCGGAACGAATTGAATGGCAATTGAGATCAAAATACCTGATTTGGGCGATGGTATAGAGTCTGGTGATGTCCTGGAAGTGTTTGTCAGTGAAGGCGACACGATTGAAAAGGGGCAGGACTTAATTGAATTGGAAACGGACAAGGCGACGGTGGCTGTCCCGGCTTCCGAAGCGGGGACCATCACAAAGATCCACGTTGGTGAAGGTGATTCCGTTGCGGTGGGCAGCATTATCGTAACGGTCGAAGGTGGTGCAGCAGCGCCAGCAACAGCGCCAGCGGTTGAGGCAACGCCCGAGCCGGCACCAGAGCCAAAGCCTGCACCAGAACCTGTTGTTGAGCCAAAGGCTGCAGCGGCGGCTCCGAAAACTGAAGCGTCACCATCGACGCCCGAACCTATTGCTACGCCTCCGGCTTCGACTGGTTTTGGAGGTGGGCAGCTTGCAGCTGGGCCTGCCATTCGTCGCTTGGCGCGTGAGGTGGGTGTCGATTTGGGGACGGTAACGGGTACAGGCGCGTTTGGCCGAATCACTCGAGACGACCTGATGAAAGCGGTTCGCAGCGGTGGTCCGAATAAATCATCCTCTTCGGCGGCTTCGACTGGCCAATCCGATGGGCATGGTGCGGTGCGAATCGAAAAGATGCCAAAGATTCGGCAAACGATTGCACGCAAGATGCATGAATCGTGGGAATCGGTTCCTCGCGTAACCAACTTTGACGATGCCGATATTACTGACCTGGAAGAAATTCGGCAGAACAGCAAGCAAGATTACGCGGCTCGCGATATTAAATTGACGACGATGCCGTTTGTGATCAAGGCGGTTGCCATGTCGCTAAGAGCGCACCCGGTGATCAACGCCTCGGTTGATTTGAATGAAGGGACGATCATTTACAAAGAATATGTGAATGTCGGAATCGCCGTAGATACCGAGCGCGGTTTGGTGGTGCCTGCTTTACGCAATGCAGATGAATTGGCGATACCGGAGATAGCACGCCAGTTAAGCGAAATGGCAGTCAACGTTCGCGAAAACAATTTCTCGATCGAAGATTTGCGAGGTGGAACTTTTACGATCAGCAACTTGGGTGCGATCGGTGGGACCTATTCGACGCCAATTATCAATGTGCCAGAGACCGCAATCTTGTTGATCGGACGGTCTCGCAAGATGCCCATTGTTGTGGATGACCAAATCAAAGTGCGGTTGATGATGCCGTTGAGCATTTCTTACGACCATCGTTTGATTGATGGTGGTGCTGCCGCCCGATTCCTGAATGAAGTCAAAGGGTATTTGGAAGCACCAAGCCGTTTGTTGCTTGCTCTATAGGCCAAGCATTCTAGTCCAGCAATTGATCGTTGTTGGACTATCGGCGGTATTCCATTCCGAAACTGAAGCCGGCTGCCAGCAGTCGGTTTTCTACAAGTCCGCCGCCATCCAATCCTTCCACTCCACCAAAGGCATCGTCGAATCCGAAGATGGAATTCGGATTTTCGATCGATTGAGCTGAATTGGCTCGTACAATTCCATCCCACAAGTACATGACTGTCGCACCGCCACGGATTCCAAAGTCACGGGTGACGTTGTAGGCCAGTTCGAATCGGTAGTCTAACACCGGGACAAACGCATTGTCCGAATCGCCTTGCTCGTCAAAGAATGTGTTGCCCGCGAAATCAAGAATGCTGTCTGCGGCATGGAAATCTTGTTGGTTGTAAAGTGTCGATATTGCGATGTCGTTTGAAATTCGCCAGCGTCCTCGCCGCTTCACAAGCTTGCCGCCAATGTTCAGTCCGATGGCATCGTTTGAAAGGTTTTGGGTGAAGCGAGTCGTTGGAAAACCAAGGAACCCGAGATCGTTACGGTCTTCGGTTGTGTTGTCGGAGAAGTGGATATATCGCAATCCAATGTAAGGCTCAAGCCATCCGCCATTCTTTAAAACCTGTCGATAGATCTTGTTGATCTCGACATTTCCCAATCGTGACGTCAGTTGAGTCGGGTTAACGATGACCGGAATGTCCGACAGAACATCGGCACCGTTTACAAAATCGGATCCCTCAAGATCTTCGTAGATGAAGTTCCAGCCATCATCTTCGTCGTTCATGAAGCCGAAGTCGTAACGATTACCCCAAGTGTAATTGTTGTGTTTTCCACCAAATTCATTGCCGCCCGAGAAACTGATCGTCATCCGATCTATGCTGAAGAAGAAGCCGGTGTTGGGCTCTAATTCATCTCCTGTCGGAAACTCAACTGGTGCAAAGATTTGCATGTCGTAGTTGTAGATTCCAGGAGTAGCGACTGGTCGCGTCGAATCGGGGCTTTCTATATCGTGATGCTGGAATCTAGGACCAGGCACGTGAAGTTGCCCGTAGGCAAGGCCCGGTAATCCTAATACAACAAGGATGTAGAATGAAAACAGATTTTTGAATGCCATTGCGACTATTCCCGCTGAAATGCTGTCATTTACGTATCACTGTTCAACCGCAGCGATACTGTCTTCGCTGGATTTATCGGACATTCCCTCTGTGCGGGTTGAATAAGAAAGTCAAGTTTTGACGAACATAATGATATTTCAACTGAATGTGGGTTGGTTTCGATCGCAGGCAATGGGATTTTAGCAAGAAAACACAAGGAAAATCGTTGTCTTTTTTGCCTTGGCGGTCTATTCTGAATAAGTAGAAAAATCATCTGAACCGCTAGCGTTTGGATGTATTGGGAACAGATGTTACAAAGCCAGTCCAGCCATTTTTGCAGCTTGTGTACTGACAGGCGAAATAGTGTTACGGAGTGATAATGAACTTTTCTTCGAAGTCCTTGATTTGTTTTTTTAGCGTTGTTTTGGTAGGACTCAGTTCCAGCCTTGCACCTGCTCAAATTAGTCCGGGGGGTGGGGTTGAATTGGAACCCATTTTCCAAAACACAGTGGATTTTGATCTGACGCCAGTTTTCAACTGCGATATTTTTGATCCAACCGAAGACGCACCGGATTCTTTAGAAGCCTTAGTCTGTACTATTTTGCTTCCGGATTTAATTGATGATTTGATTGAAGCAGAAGAGTTTTGTGATCAGGTGTTTGTCGGATACCGCAACGACATTCCGTTTGTATTAAGAGAACAATTGGTTGATCCGGTTTTTATCAATGTTTTTATTGGTGAGATTGATGGTCCCGGCGGAACGCTAGCGCGAGCAGGGCCTATCGCCGGCTTTGATACCAATGGTGACGGAATTATCGATGTTCCAGGCATCTTGAGCCTGGTTCCACCTCCGTTTTTGCAAGCACGGCGGTTTCGCGCATGGTCGGTACCTCGTTTTGCAACCATTGAAATCGACCTGGATGACATTCCATTTATGGTGTTTACGGATTCGATGGTTTGTACAGCGGTCCATGAGGCTTTTCACGCTCTGGGTCATCCCAGTACTTTTGAAATTTCAAATTTGAATGTTGCGACGACAGCGTTTGGTTCACCGAACTTTGTCGGCGATCAATTTGGTCCCAATGGTGTCGGATTCGGAATTACGGAATTTAGAGAGACCAGGCTTGAAAATTCACTCGCTGAATTTGTACCCCTTTCACAAGCTGATGGGGGAGGGCACTTGAGTACGTTTGAAGAATCGTTCTTCGATTTTGGTTCAGATTTGCAAGAAGTGTTTCTGCCGGTTGAATTTGGTTTGACAGGCTTCATGTCCCGGACACTTCGTGGGATGTTCGCAGATATGGGCTATCAGATTCGCGGAATAAACGCCTTTGGTGTTATTGATATCGATGGCGATGGCGAGGACGATGTTCCGTTGATTGTTAACCCGGAAGAGGCTGGAGAATAACGTCTTGCGGTTTGTTAGCGGCGTCACTGTTATCCCAGCGTCGCTCTAATAACTGAGCGTCTACCAATTGAAATTTTTGAAATAATTTTGCAGGCACTCCAAACCAGGAGCTGCCTGTTTTCCGTTGATGACGACGTTTACTCGCACTTCGCTCGTGTTGATCATCTCGACATTTATCCCGCAATTTCTGAGGGCTTCGAAAGTTCCCAGTGCGACTCCGGTATGGCTTTGTAACCCGATTCCAGCGACCGTAAGTTTGGCGATTTCTTCCTGTGACTCGACGCTCTGGCAATCCAGATGCTTTTTGAATTCGTTCGCAACTTCCGATGCAATTTGAACCTGATGGCGAGGTACCGTGAACGAAATGTCTGCGTAACGATCTTGAGAATAGCTTTGAACGATCATGTCAACGAAAATGTCTTTTTCGGCGACTTTGTCAAACAGGGCTGCAGCGGCACCGGCTTGATTGGGGATGCGAGTAATTGTAATCCTGGACTGTGCTTCATCGAGAATGACGTCGTCGATGGTCATTGATTCCATGCCGATTAATTGCAGTCGATCGACAACTTCCTGAGCATCGATGCCGGCTTTTTTGTCGGGATCGAAATTGAAACCTTGAGTTGTCGCGATTCCCTGATCGAGTTGGAATTCGTTGTGAACGGCACGAAGAGCCATGATTGCCTGTGAAGACGGCACAAGTGCAGAGATTTTGATTTCACTGGTAGTGATCATTTGCAAATTGACTTGCTTGTCCGCCAGAGCCTTGAACATACGACTGGCCACTCCGGTCATTGAAGCCATTCCCAATCCAACCACCGAAACTTTGGAAACTTGATCATCCACGGTTCCCAGTTTTCCACTCAGTTGTTTGATCACTGGCTTGACCGCGGTGATTGCCTGGTCCAATTCGTTGCCCGGCACGGTAAACGCAATATCCGTTGTATCGTCATCAGCAATATTCTGGACGATCATGTCGATCGTAATCTTTTGATTACAGATGGGCTCGAGAATTTGATGAATGGTGCCGGGGACGTCGGGAACATCCAGAATTGAAATCCTGGCTTCGTCTTTGGTTAACGCTGCGCCACTGACGGGCAAAGATTCGGCATGGCCGTGATCGACAATCAACGATCCTTCAGAATCACTCATGCTGCTGCGGACGTGGATAGCTACGTTGAATTTCTTACCAAATTCGATGCTGCGGCTATGCAAAACGCCGGCACCAAGGCTCGCCAGCTCGAGCATTTCGTTGTAGCTGACCTGGCGCGTTAAGCGAGCTTCCGGCAAGATTCTGGGATCGGTGGTGTAGACACCGTCAACGTCGGTGTAAATTTCACATGTATCGGCCTGAAGCACTGCAGCCAGGGCAACCGCAGTGGTGTCGCTGCCGCCACGACCGAGCGTGGTGATGTTGAGCTCTTCGTCGATGCCTTGAAAGCCGGCCGCGATTACGATGTTCCCGGAATCCAGCAATCTTTTGATGCGATCGGTGGCGATGTGCTGGATTCGAGCCTTGGTATGTGAGCTGTCCGTTTTGATTCCGATTTGTCCGCCCGTCAGGCTCGTTGCGCTGAATCCCATAGAGCTAATGGCCATGGCCATTAATGCAACTGAAACCTGTTCGCCGGTGGACAGCAACATATCCATCTCTCGGGCGGGAGGGTCTGGATTTACTTCGAAGGCCAGCTTCTCAAGCATGTCCGTGTTTTTTCCCATGGCACTGACGACCATGACGACCTGGTTGCCTTGTTGGCTGGCACGGATGGCCTTGCGGGCTGCTGAGATGATTTTTTCACTGTCAGCCAGGCTGGTTCCACCAAACTTTTGAACGACTAACGACATGAGCAACTGATGATTTTTTTCTGTCCAATTTCGCAAACGGGATTCCGCGTGCAGTGATATTGGAAAGGGAGTGTACACTGATTGGAGCAAAAAAACAGGAATGGAATTATAGAATGACGGTTGCGTTGATTTTTGTTGCGATCTTACTTGTTATTGGCGTTTTGTTGCGCAATCAAGTTGCGTTGTTTCGCTGGTTGTTTATTCCCGGCTCAGTGATTGCCGGGTTTGTGGGATTGGCTTTGGCGCAGTTGGCACCGAAAAGTTGGTCAGCCGAAACGATCGAATGTTTGGCCAAATGGCCCGGTTGGTTGATTGCGGTTGTGTTTGCCGGCATGTTGATGGAACGTGGCCAAACTTCAGTGCAGCAGAGCATGGGGCGGGCCGCCCGGCAGGGATTGATGGTCTGGATCATCGTGCTGGGAGAAACTGCGGTTGGCTTGCTGGTTGTTTGGTTGCTGATCCAGCCAATGTTTGATGTGCCCAATTCCATGGGAATGCTTATCGAGACCGGTTTCGCTGGCGGGCACGGAACGGCGGCTGCGATGGGAGAAGTTTTTTCACACCCCACCATTGGACTTCAATCCGGCAAGGATTTTGGAATGTTGATGGCCACCTTCGGATTGGTTTTCGGAGTAGTATCGGGAATTGGCTGGATCAATCTTGGCGTCCGTCGAAAGTGGGTAAGTGAAAAAACTGACCGCCAATCGTCGGATTGGTCGTCGGCGCTGGGCGAAGCAAGAATTTCCGGGGATACGCTGGACCCCTTGTTGCTACAGATGGTTTGGCTGGCATTGGCATTTGGGCTGGGAATGTTGTTTCAATTCCTGGTTCTCAAGATCGCTGGTTTGGCGGACCAGGTTTTTGTTGCAGCGGAAGTTGCCGATGCGGCTAGTCGGCAGTTGTCAAAGCGATTGACGGTTTCGAGCATTGTGGATTTTCCGCTGTTTATATACACCTTGTTTGGAGGTTGGTTTGTTCGGCGTGGATTGGAGGTGACCGGAGCGAGCCACTTGATCGATTCCACTACGATCAGCCGTTTGACGTCGGCAGCGATGGATGTTCTTGTCGTGGCTGCGATTGCGTCTTTAAATCTTGCCGTGTTTGCGACGCTGGCGGTGCCGTTTCTGGTTCTTTGTACTGCCGGTTCGATTTGGGCCGCCATCTGTCTATTAGTGCTTTCAAGATGGATTCTGCCGGAAAAGTACTGGTTTCAGCTTGGGTTGATCAACTATGGCATGTCAACGGGAACGACGGCGACCGGGTTTGTATTGTTGAAGATGGTGGATGCTGATTTACAGTCCGGCGCGGCCGAAGATTATGCCCTGGCCGCGCCTTTATCGGCACCTTTTATAGGCGGCGGAATTCTGACCGTAGCGTTGCCGCTGTTGATACTTGAACGTGTTTCCATTGTCTGGCCGACGCTTTTGATTTCGGCGGTAGTGGTTTCATTGATCGTTATTGGTGTGGCCAGTCGAACGCGCAACCAATGAAAAGTGCGACCAATGAAAGCGCGACCAATAACTCGACTCTGATGACGCCATACCCACTTGCGAAAGCGGGGGCTTGTCACGACGATAGTCGTTTCGACTGATCATCCGATTCTTTAAGTTTCCCGTTAAAAATGACTGATATTTATGCTGATCTGAGTTGGCGTGGACTGATCCATCAAACGACCGCCGATGACCAAATCCAGAATTGGTTAAATGCGCAAATGCGAACGGTCTATGCCGGTTTCGATCCAACGGCTGACAGCTTGCATGTTGGCAGCTTGTTGCCTTTGATGATGCTCAGGCGATTTCAAAAAGCTGGTCACCGTCCGATCGCAATTGCCGGAGGTGCGACAGGCATGATTGGTGACCCCAGTGGAAAGAGTGCTGAACGGAATCTGCTGTCGAGTGATCAGCTGGCAAAGAATCTGGAAGGCATCGAAGCTCAGATGCGTCAGTTGTTGGAATTTGACTCGGGTGACAATGCGGCGATTCTGGTCAACAACAACGATTGGATGGAGAAGTTTTCGTACACGGAATTCTTACGCGACGTCGGTAAGAATTTTCCGGTCAATGTAATGCTAGCCAAGGATTCTGTGAAAAGCCGTTTGTCGAGTGAGGCAGGATTGAGTTACACGGAATTCAGCTACATGCTGTTGCAAGCATACGACTTTGTGCATTTGAATCAGGAATTCGGGTGCGAGTTGCAAATTGGTGGCAGCGATCAATGGGGCAATGTGACAGCAGGTATCGATCTGGGGCGCCGGATGCATGGCTTGCAATTGTTTGGACTGACTTGTCCGCTGCTGACGAAATCGGACGGCAGCAAAATGGGCAAGACGGAAACCGGTGCGATCTGGTTAAGTGCCGAACGCACCAGTCCCTATGCGTTTTACCAATACTGGGTAAATGTAGACGATGCCGACGCCGGAAAGTGCTTGCGGTTTTTGACTGAGTTAGATCAGCAAGAAATAGAAGTCTTGGATAAATCTCGGGAAGATGATCCTGGTCGTCGCGAAAGTCAAAAGAAGCTGGCACAGGAAGTGACGCTAATGATCCACGGGCAGGAAGGGTTGGACAAGGCAATGCGGGCAACACAGATCTTCTTTGGAGCTGAAATCAGTGAGTTATCGGATGCGGATCTGGGCGAGATTTTTTTAAATGTGCCCAATAGTGCAGGCACTTTTTCGGCATTGGATGGGGACGGAATGTCGTTGATTGATGCGTTGGCGGAAACGGGACTTTGTAAGAGCAAGGGAGAAGCAAGACGCGCGATTGGGGAGAATAGCGTTTGCGTAAACAACGTTCGTACGGCGGAAATCGATTATCGATTGAATCGCACGGACCTCGCTAGCGAAAGCATGATAGTACTTCGCCGCGGCAAAAAGAAATACGCGGTTTTGAAGTTTGAGTAGCCAAATTGTGGGGCATTTACCGCAGCTCAAATGGCGAATGTTAAACTCTACTAATTATCTAATTCGTAACGAAAATTCTAATGAGTTCGAGCTTACGGTGTCGATCTACTTTACCGAGTGTACTGAATATTCACGTGCGCAAAGTCAGTAGATTACCGCAGAAACCGAAAACAGTCGGCCTTTGACGGTCGAATTCGGGAGACATCAATGAAGAAATGCTTGAGCTTACTTGTTCTGGTGATAGCTATGTGCAGCACCCTGTCCATGGCTACGGCTCAATCGCCTCTTGCCGGCGGGTTTGGCAGTCCGGTCTATGAACCGGGTACTTTCCGAGCCTTTTCCGGGCAAGTGGGTCGTTCCCTTGGATCACCAGGTCGCGTTTGGGTTAGCGGAAATTATGCTGATCGCGGGCTCGGCTATCGTGGTTCATACGCCACCGTCGGCGCGAAAACCCGGTTGTTTGAAGACGGTTTGGATGGTCGTTGGCTGTTCGAAGGTCGAGGCCATCTCAGTGAAGAAGGTGGCTTTTTTGCGAACCTTGGTATTGAACGTCTCTTTACGATTGACGCTGCTGGTGCGGATATTGGATTGGGATTCTGGTTCGACTATGACGACGATCAAGATGCGTTCCCGTTTTCTGACTCTTACGAGGCGGTGGGTGTTTCAGCAAAAATCAAAACACGCTATTGGGATTTGACGGCCAATGGCTATTTCCCAATCGGTAATTCCGATACTTTGGTCGGCGATCCAAACGGCGGCAATCCGTTCTTTGGCAATTCAATTTCTCTAGTGCCTGGAATCGATTCGGCTTTGACAGGATTTGACGTAACGATTCGGACACGGCCGGAACAGTTGGCGTTTGTGAATGGTACTTTTGATTTTGGTGGCTATGGTTACGAATCAGATCTAATCGAATTCTTCGGTGGTGGACGCATTCGTATGAGTGCCCAGTTGTTGCAAGGTGTCATCCTGACTGGCGAATTGAACTATGACGATCGGTTTGATGCAACTGGACTGGTAGGCTTGACATGGTTCTACGGTGCCAACGCACGCGGGAACGAATATTCAAGCGTTGGTAAAGACTTTGAGCCAACGTTGCGTAACGACCATATCGTTCGTTTTAACCAGGATGTGGTTTTGGCGATCGATCCGGATACTGGGTTGGCTTACAACGTTATTCATGTCGACAATTCAGCTAACCCTGGAGGCGACGGATCTGTTGAGAGTCCATTTACGACTCTAGCTCAAGCCGAAGCGGCTTCTGGCGAGGACGACATCATTTTTGTCCGCGACGGTGACGGCACTGTAACTGGTTACGACGAAGGAATCACGCTTCAGGATGGCCAGCTGTTTTTGGCTGACGGTTCTGAGCACTTGATACCAATTGCAAACGGGGGCGACTTCGGTAGCTTCTTTAACCTGTTTGGCGATCTTGATGGAGTCCGTCCGACGATCACGGCCAACAATTTCGGCAACGCGGTTACCTTGGCAAGTAGAAACACGGTCCGAGGATTCAACATTGATGGGACCCAGGCGGTTGCCGGCTTGTCCAATGGTATCTTTGGAAGCGCAGCCACGGTTAACAACGGTGGTCTGATTGAGAACAATATTATTACTGATGCCGTGCTCAACGGTATCAACATCAACAATCTTGCAGGTGACTGGAGATTTGCAGACAACAATCTCACCGACAATGGATTCAGTGGCATATCGTTGATCGATGCGTGCGATCCAACGTCGGTCTTTGACTTCGAAAATAACGTCGCATTCAGCAACGGACTCGACGGCATCCAGATCATTAACTATGACGCCGCTGAAATTAACTTCAATGGCGACATTACTGACGAAAACGGACGAGATGGTATTCGACTGGAGAATTTCAAGGGTGATCCAAATGTCGGTATCGACCTTGTGTTTGACGGTATAAATACTCGCGAGAACGACGGAGACGGTCTCAGTGTGATCGGTGGTTCCGGTCGGCTGACGGTGATCAATTCAGTTATTGGTACGGAGTTGGATCCTGATACGGGCGTGCCCAATTTGGACGGAGGCAATATCGGAAACGGTATCAATATCGTGGACTTTACTACTCCCAACCCAGACGATCAGGTTTTGATTATATCCAACAGCATCAATGAAAATGGTGTTGGCGGTGGAGCTGGCGTAAATATTGAACTTAACGAAGGATTCACACGAGCGTTAATTACCGACAACAGCATCGACGGCAATGGAATTGGTATTCGAACACGTACCGATGACATCGATAATCTGAATGGAATTCCATCGGTTTTGGAACTTCAAATCATTGATAACCAATCGATCGGAAGTTTTCTACTTGGCGGCAATACTTCAGACGGCTTGAATTTTAATGCAGTCGGAGGATCGTCACAAAGTATCTTGATCGAGAATCAAGAAGGTGTCGGTTTGGTTCCCATTCTCAATAGTGGATTCAATGGAATCTCTTTCAACGTTGGTGATGATAGCGGTGGTGTCCTATCGAGCATCAATGCGGTCGTTCGCGGAGTGAATGTAACCGGCTCTGTCGCAAATGGTATTTTCGCGAACGTTGTGGATGACGGCCAGTTGAGCTTGCTGATTGAGGAATCGATTATCAATAACAATGCCACGGGCATGAGCTTTAATCTTGACACCAATGAAAACGGGGCAATCAACAATATCATTGTTCAGAACAATACGATTAACGACAATGTATTTGATGGGGTTGTGTTGAATACGTTTGACGGGACGTTTACAGATTTTGCGTTAATCAACAATGTTATTACTAACCCAGCATTGGCACTGGCAGGGGTTCGAACGGATGGAGTCCCTGATGGAGTGGGGCCTGATGTTGGCTTTGGGGATGGTGTAAGAGTGGTCGCGATAGGCGATCCAGATCAAGTGCTTAACCCGCAGATCGACAACCGCACGAGAGCTTTCATTACGGGTAACTTCATTGATCTATTTACGCTTGATGGGATCGATGTTACGACGTTTGGGGATGCAAGCGTTTTCACCAGAATTGACGGCAATGTCTCAAACAACAATGGTGATGGCTTTTTAACGCCAGGGAACGGACAGGCTGACTTGCCGTTCCACGATGGAATTGCGTTAACCGCCAATGGAATGTCCAGTATCAACGCTCGGGTAGGTAACAACTTTGCGACTGCTAATGCTGAATTTGGAGTGGAGGTTGTCACCAATGGAACGTCAACAATCAATGCATTGTTTTCTGGCAATAACCTGAATTTCAATGATATTACTGAAGACATGAATAACATGCCGATAGTCGATGCCTTAGGAATCGATTTTGTTGCCACCAATGGTTTAGGCAGTCAGATGGCATTGTCATTCACCAGTAATTTCCTGGTTGGCGATATTTTGTTCAACGCAGGTGCTCCTGGTGATTTTATTGTTGAACTCGATGGTTTGAGCAATGGTGTGGCCGGAACGTTCGCACTGTTCAACATTACGCAGGTAGGGTTTGGTACCGTGGTCGAAGGACTGTTGTCGGCAGAGGAGGCAGCCTTTGACGCGGCTGGATTCCCAGCTGAACCGCCACCGATTCTGTTCCCATAAATTCGGGAATTGAGCGTTTGATGAGGTGGCTGCTTACCGGCAGCCGCCATAACCGTTGAATCGATCGAAATTCCAAGGAAATCGGCCCGTTTTTTACTTGAAACGGGCCATTTTCGTTTTGGGCTGCGTAAAATCAAAAAATAGGTCTGACACCCCGTAACTTGGCCCTTGTTTTACGGTTTATATATTGATCTTACATTACCGTAATTTAAGGTTTGGACGACATGCGAAATCACCATTTAACATTTGCTTTGATATTCTGTTTGCTGCTCGCAAGTTCGCACGCAATTGCTCAGCAGGGGCGCAGCCGTACCAGAGGATCATCAAGCCAATCGGCCATGACGTCAATCTTACAAAGTCTCGATACCAATCGAAACGGTATGTTGGATTCGGGCGAAGCCAATGGCCGAACGCGCGAATTCGTTAGGCAGGCCGGATTGGATCCCAAAAGAACTCACTCGATTGCGGCCATCGCGAAGGCTTTGGAAAAGAAGAATAAAGAAGGCAAAAAGGGCAAGACTACAAGCAGTGCAGCATCGTCAAACGGTAGTGCCAGAAAAGTTCCCGGGTTTGGCGTAGAAACGGAAAAATTTGGCGTTAAGGATTTTTCGCCGTCTGGCGAAGAACGTATGTCGGTGGAGGCCATGAATAGGCGTTTCGGTGAGTCTGTCATCGCTCAGGTTGATCGGGCTATGACGAGATACGATAGCGATAAAAATGGATTGATTGATCCGGTGGAACAAAAACGAACGCGCTGGACGAGTCCGAGTGCAGATGTTTCTGATACGAACAAGGACGGCAGCTTGTCCAGGCTCGAACTTGCCTATCGATATCAACAGCGTGCGGAAGAAACATCCAAGCGAGTTGCTACAAAAAATGTCGTCTCGACCCGGGCAAGTTTGGCTACCAAATCAAAACAAACGACTTCTAGTAGTCGAACTACTTACAGTTCCACGGGGCGAAGCAGTAGGTCATCCCGCCCGCCTCGAGGTGGGGCATCATCAAGGTACTCGCGAGGTTCGAATCCCAGTAACAGTTCAAAGACAGCCAGTTCAACGGGTAAGAGATTTGATTCAACCAAGAGTGATGCCTATCGCAAGTACGTTGACGGCTTGTTTAAGAACTACGACGAAAACAAAGACGGTCGTTTAAATAAAGATGAGCTGGGAGAAATGCGTCGGCCACCCAAGGACGCTGATGCCAACAAGGATGGGTTTGTCGACAAGAACGAATTGATTGCTTCTGTATCAAAGAAGTCGGGTGGTGGTGATTCAGGCAGCTCTGCGAAGTCTTCTGTCTCTACCAAAGCCTCTAAAGCTCTGGACTCCAAACGACGTAAGCCCAGCAAGACGTACAATGCAGCGGATTCGATTTTCGGTGGCAAGGACACCAATAGTGATGGCCAGCTTCAAATGTCCGAATTTGCGGAAGAATGGACAAACGATCTTGTTCAAGAATTTCGCGGCAAGGATTTCAATAACGACGGTGTGATCACTGAAAAAGAGTGGCAAAAGTAACGTTTTGTGCTTTCTAAAGAGTCTTTTCGTCTATTTACAAGCTGGTGCTGACTGAGATAATCGGGTCAAGCGTTTTTTGGATTGTAAGTATGTGAATGGATCATTGCCGAGCAATGTTTATTCGACGAATTCACGGCATTCAGAATGGCGACCAGCTAGTCGCAGGGATCGGTATTTCGATTTTCCTGGCGGCGAGCCTGTTTTATTTTTGGCAGCGGTCGGTCACCAACAGCGGCTTAATTGAATTCAAAGATATTCCCTCGCGAAAAGTGGCCTACGAAGTCGATATTAATTCAGCGCCGTGGCCAGAGTTTGCGAATTTGCCAGGGATTGGTGAAAAGCTCGCAAGGCAAATTGTCAGCCATCGTGAACAATTTGGCCCTTTTGAATCGACTCAACAATTAACCGATATTTCCGGTATCGGTCGATCCAAATTGGCGGCGATACTTCCGTTTCTGTCCATTCAAAATGGTGGAGTCAATAAAAGTGAATCCTTTTCACAATAACAAATGTCCTCAGTTGTGCCTGTTGGCAATATTTCTTTGTTCCAGTTTGTTCGCGCAACAGCCATCTAGCGTTCCACAGGTTAAACAAAAAAAAGCGAGTGGCCGTAAGGTTGTAAAATCGGACGCTCAGTGGAGAAAGCAACTGACGCCGAGCCAGTATGAAGTTACTCGTCGCAAAGGCACTGAGCAACCGTTCACAGGTCGCTATTGGAACAACAAGGAAAAAGGGAGTTACTTGTGCGTTTGTTGCGGCTTGCCATTGTTTTCGTCCAAAACCAAATTTGAATCGGGAACCGGTTGGCCAAGTTTTTATCAGCCCATTCAAAAGAATCACGTAGCAACAAAAACTGACTTGTCCGGCGGTATGGTACGTGGAGAAGTGGTTTGTAGTCGATGTGATGCGCACCTTGGCCACGTGTTCAACGACGGCCCTCGGCCAACGGGATTGCGATACTGTATGAATTCAGCAGCCTTGAAATTCAGCAAAAAGAAACCTGCATCTAAGATCGGGAAATAGCTTGGAATTCGAAGCCGAATACATTTGTGACAGCTGTGGCGAACCCATCATCGTGCCAGTCGATTTGTCCGGGGGTGCCAATCAACAATATGTGGAGGATTGCCCTGTTTGCTGTAATCCGAATTTGATTTCGGTCGCCATTGATGAAACCGGGGAAGTCACGATTATGAGCGAGCCGGAACAGGATCGGCATTGAGATGGTTTTTTCGAATCGTTTTTGCGACTCGGTAAGCATCTGTGTTAATTCTTCTCATTCGAGGCGGTTAAGAAAGTGTAGCCGTTTCGATTCAAAGGAATTACGTTGTCATTTGCGATAGTTGATCACACGCAGCATACACACCCAACCGGGCGTGTAGTTCCTCGACCGCCACAATCGCCTGCAATGCGGATGAAATGGCATGATTTGCTTTTCTTGCATTGGCCGGTTCCGCCCGATGTTCTTGCCTCTCAGCTTCCTGAAGGTGTGGAAATTGACACGGTGGATTCGAATGCCTGGATCAGTGTGGTTCCTTTCCACATGAGCGGTGTGGCTCCTCGGTGGCTACCCGATATGCCTTGGCTGTCGAGGTTTCCGGAATTAAATGTTCGGACTTACGTCAAGGTCAACGATGTTCCGGGCGTCTGGTTCTTCACTCTGGACGCCACCAATCCATTAGCGGTTCGAATTGCGCGTCGCTGGTTTCATTTGAATTATGTTGATGCGAAAATCCGACTGGATTACCGAGAGAATTGGATTCGCTATAATTCGGTCCGTTGCAGTGCCAGTCATCCGCCGGCGAAATTGAGTGTTGATTATCGGCCGATTGGAACAAGTTTTTTGGCTGAGGAAGGTTCGTTGGATTACTGGTTGACGGCGCGTTACCGGTTATTCACAACCGATCAAAATGGTCAGATTTATTGTGGGGAGATCGATCATCGACCATGGGAATTGCGCAATGCACAAGCCATCATTTACCAAAACACCATGCTTGATGATCTAATGCACGATTTTAGTAAGCAACCTGCGTTGATTCGGTTTGCTTTAAGGACAGACGTAGTAGCCTGGAACATCGAAGCAGTTTAAAATACGTGTTGAGCTTCAAAGGTCCAGCACGTGCGACTTTTGAGCTGACGGCATGAATTTCTTTATTTTCCGGCTGCAAACAAACATGTTTCGAATCGTACAGATTGGCGTCCTGGGCTGTTGTGCACTGTTGGCTGCACTTAACGACGAGACGGCCGATGTTCCTCCAGAACTTGTCGAAGACACGCTGGCCGAAAATCTGATTGCCGACCAGCCGCCAACGGGATTTTCAGTGCTGCCGAATCATCCGGACGACAATCCTGTGTCTCCGCAAAAAGTTGCATTGGGGCGAAAATTGTTCTTTGAGCCGCGATTGTCGAAAGACGCCACGGTCGCATGTGCCAGTTGCCATCGTCCAGATCATGGGTTCGCCAATGGCGACGATGTGGCTCGCGGAATCCTGGGTCGTCGGGGAAAACGAAATGTCCCAACGATTTTTAATCGTGGATTCGGAGATTCGTTTTCGTGGGACGGTAAAGCAAAATCGCTGGAAGAACAGGTGCTGACTCCGATCGTCAATGAGAACGAACTTGGAAACACCGTTGAAGCGGTGATCAAGACCTTGATTGCTGATGAAGAATACGTCCGTCTGTTTCGAACTGTGTTTGGCAGCGCAGATACCGAAGTTGCAAATATTGTAACTCCTGAAAATCTTGGCAAAGCGATTGCGGCGTTTGAAAGGACCTTGGTCTATGGAGAAACCAGGGTCGATCGTTTTCGAGCGGCGGAATACACAGCTCTGTCGCGCGAAGCAAGGCAGGGGATGTGGATTTTTGAAAGTCGTGGTGGATGTTGGAAATGTCATAACGGCGAGAATTTTGCGGATGAAGATTTTCACAACACCGGTGTTGGGTTTGGATTAGACGGCCGGGATGCTGGCCGATTTGAGATCACAGAACTGGAAGAAGATCGTTTCAAATTTAAGACGCCAACTTTGCGAGGTGTCGAATTGACCCCTCCTTACATGCACGACGGTAGTGTGGGGACGCTGAAAGAAGTTGTAGAATTCTATAACCGTGGTGGTGCACCGGATGATCCGAATCTGGATGCAGACATGGAGCCACTTCATTTGACGGATGAAGAAGTTGGGTTCCTGGTCGAATTTTTAAAAGCACTATCCAAATAACGTTGGTTGATCGTTGATTACTGCAGAAAATTTAACCAAACGATTTAACCGAGGGGTGGATACCTTCGAGGCGGTAAGCGATTTGTCGTTTTCGGTACAGCCAGGTGAAGTTTTCGGGCTGCTCGGCCCCAATGGAGCCGGAAAAACAACGACGCTGCGAATGATCCTTGGGCTGGTGGAGCCGACATCGGGTAAGGTCACCGTCGATGGTTTTGATGTAGCGCAAAAAAGTGAAGAAGTTAAACGCCGCATCGGATACGCTTCGGTCAGCGTTGGTGTTTATCCCTGGCTGTCAGCGCGGGAAATGTTGATGTTCGTTTCTGATCTTTACGATCTGGATCGAGAATACGCACACGCTCGAATTGACTATCTGGCGGAGACATTGAGTTTCACATCGTTGCTGGATCGCCGATGTGCGACATTAAGTACGGGTGAAAAACAACGCGTTAATCTGGCCCGTGCACTGGTGCACGAACCGCCGGCGATGTTGCTGGATGAACCTACAACTGGTTTGGACGTATTGGGTAGTAGTGTTGTTTTTGACTATGTCGACTATTTGAGACAGCAGAACAAAGCGGTTATCGTGTGTACACATCGACTCGATGAAGCGGAGCGGATTTGTGATCGGTTTGGGTTATTGCACCAGGGGAAATTGCACCGCGAGGGAACCGTGTCGGAGTTGTTGTCCACTACAGAGCATGCCAATTTGACCGATTTGTTTTTGGGGATGCTAAAAGAAGAGTCAGTGAATTCTGATTCATAGAGAACGCCAGTGGAATATTTAGTTGAACGGAACCCCGAATAAAAACCGAACCAATCGCTCGCAGCTGCGACGGTTGATGCGCCTGGCAACCAAAGAGTTGGTCGAAATTCTGCGCGATCGACGGACCATCATCACGTTGGTCATGATGCCTTTGCTCGTTTATCCACTGATGGGCGTTGTAGTCCAAAAGTTGTTATTGCAAACGCTCAGCGGCAATCAAGAAGTCGTATACAACGTTGGCTTTAATTCGAAAGAACAGGCTGGCGAGTTCACGCAACTTTTTCTGTTGGGCAATCGAGCCATCGAGTCAATGGAATCGAGTGCTGACCAGGCGGCAAACGAACCACCACAAACAGCGGCCTCGATCGCAAACGAATTAGAATCTGGCGATGTAGCGGCGCCGAATATGAAGTATTTCTTTACCGAAAGCAGTCTGAAGGAGTTAGTCGGACAGCATATTATTGACATTGGAGTTGTCGTTCATCCGGAGAAAGAGGCCGGATCCCGGTTCGAGATCGTTCATGATCCAAAATCGCAGTTCAGCTATGACGCGATGCAATACGTTGGCCGTCGATTAAGAACGGCGAGCGATGAGGTCTTTAAGGAATTCAACCGCAGGTTCCTCAAGGCCGGCAATTTGCCGACCAATCTTCCCGGCAGCTACGTTGAATCTCGTGTGGAAAGCGAACCGGAGCAACCGGCGTTGTTGACGTTCATTCCATTGATGTTGGTGCTGATGACGATTACCGGCGCTGTTTATCCAGCGATCGATTTGACGGCGGGAGAACGTGAACGGGGGACGATGGAAATCCTGGTCGCGGCGCCGATTCCACGCCTGAACATTTTAGTAGGCAAATTTATCGCGGTTTTTTCGGTTGCGATTTTGACGGCGTTGGCAAATCTGCTGGCGATGGTTGTTACGATTTATACGTTGGGGCTGGACGAGTTAATCTTTGGCAGCCAAAGTCTGAGTCCGCTGACATTTGTTGTCATATTTCTCTTGTTGCTTGTTCTGGCGGCATTTTTTTCTGCGGTGCTGTTGGGAATGACAAGCTTCGCTCGCAGCTTCAAAGAGGCTCAAGCGTACCTGATTCCACTGATGCTTATCGCGTTTGCGCCGGGCCTGTTGAGCTTGACTCCGAATCTCGAAACGACCAGTTCGCTGGCTGTGATTCCGCTAGTCAACATTGTGTTAGCGGGCAGAGACTTGTTGGCGGGACAGGCGAGCCCGATTTTGGTTGCCGTTACGATGGTTTCCACGATTATGTACGGTTTGCTGGCATTGGCTTTTGCCTCTCGTGTCTTCGGAGAAGATTCGATTCTGACGGGAGGAATGACAAGCTGGTCCGATTTGTTTTCCGGTCGCAAAGAATATCGAGACGTTCCGGAATTTTCGACGGCGATGGGATTTTTGGCAGTTTTATTTCCGGGCTTCATTGTTCTGTCTGGATTGGTAACCAATTTTGCGCTTAAGTCGGAAGCAACTGTCCAACAAATGCTGTGGTTCAACGCGGGGGTTACTGCCGTGTTGTTTGTAGGGCTGCCCATGCTGTTTTCATACATTGGGTGGCTAAGGAAATCGTCCACCTTCTTTTGGCAAAGGCCGACGATCTTGTCAGTCATTGGAGCCGGGTTGCTGGGCTGCGCCGTTTGGACGTTGGCCTATGAGCTGGAGATGTTTTCGTTGAGCAGCCAGCGTTTGACGGAGTTCTTAGGCCTGTTTGAATCCATGAAGATCAGCATGAAATCAATTCCATTGCCGGTTAAATTGATTTGCCTGGCGGTGGTTCCCGCAGTATGCGAGGAAATTACGTTCCGTGGTTTTTTGCTAAGTGCATTTGTGAAACGTTTGCCCGTCACCATTGCTGTTTTGTTAACGGCGTTTCTATTTGGATTGTTTCATGTTTTTGTACGCGACGTTCTGGTTTTTGAACGGATGATTCCAAGCAGCTTTATGGGCATTTTGTTAGGTTACGTTTGCGTACGGTCCGGCAGCATCATTCCGGGTATGATATTGCATGTCATTCATAACGGGTTGTTGATTACGATCTCTCATCACGAAGAGAAGCTTGTCGATTGGGGGATTGGGATGAGCGAACAGAAACATTTACCCATCGAGTGGGTGTTAATTGCAATCGTGCCGATTGTGATTGGCTTTTTATTGTTGCAGTTTTCCAAACCTGCCAGCAAGCAAAGTGCTTGAGCAAATGATTGTTGTTAGTCCAGCTATCCAGCTATAGACCAACTGGAGGCGGTTGGGGCAGCAAATGGTCGTTAGGCCAATTCGCTCAAGATCTCGAGTGCCTATTCAAATTTTCTTGAACTCGATTGGTCACGTGACGGAAAATCGTCAGGGACACTCATCATTGCACTCTCGCATTGAGCGGCCCACTGGCATCCGCGAACGAACGTGGTGATGAAACCAACGCATTGCATTGAATAGTCAGCGTGGCCCATAGGCGTGTGAAATACACGACCTTTCCCGTATTTTAAAACCATGATCATCGGTTCGTGGCGTTCGGTACCACCAAATTTTTTGGCTGAGTATGCGGTGGCTAGTATCGTCATATTTTCCGCAGGTCCACGCAGCCCATGGTACAGTTCATCTTTTGCGTGTAGCCATGTAGAGGGAAGTCCTTTCATGATTGGGTGCTCTGAGCTTCGGGCGACAATTTGGAATTCGTGTTGGGGGCCGTGTCCACCTCCAGAGCCGGGTGAAGTATCACGGATCTCTTTTTCTTCTTTGTCCAGGTAAACAAAGGGGCCACTTTTTTCATTTCGTCCGCCCCAGCCACCAAGACCGATCATCTGGTTGAATTCTTTCCAGTCACCAAACGAATTATTGGCAGCATGAACGACAACGAATCCACCGCCTGAAAGAACGTAATCCTGCAAGTCTTTTTTGGTCTCTTCTGGCCATGGGGCTGCGCTGTACCCAAAGTTTGAAATTACTACATCGTAGTCCGCGAACTTGGGTTTAAAGTCTGGATCGGCTTTGGGTTTGGGCAAATCCTGATACTCTTTGCCGTCATCCAGGGAAAACTCCGCCAAGTGCTTTTTGCCTTTCCAGGTGAATTTGGTTCGAGCAATATCGACTTCAAAGTTGCCGTGTTGTTGCAGAAACTTCTTCATCATTTGAGTCGTTTTTGGCCAGTCGTTATGGTTGTTTTGGCCATCGATGATGAGTGCCTTTTGTGGATCGTCCGCCAAGGCAAGCGACTGGAAAAACAAAGCCAAACAAAACGCCAATAAAATGGGTGCCTTGTTAACGAAGCGAATGAAGTAAGCCATCGAGTGTTCCCTGTTGATTGCTGCTAATACCGAATTTATTGTATTTGTTTCCTGCCATCGACAAAACGGTAAGAACCGGCAAGCGAATTATGCCCCGAATTTTGAGAGCGTTTATCCGTTCAATTGCAAATATTACCCAAAACTAATCAACGCCCATCCCGGCCATATTTCGATGTTGAAAGCATGCGGTTTCCACTAGTTGGAAGTGCAATATTGTGGCATGGCAAATCTGGAAAAAGGGTTGCTTTGGAATAGTATAGTAGGTCATTCCTTTATACCGACATCCAGTCGGTCGGACGTATATAGATAGTCTTTGAACCTCTCTTTAGGGTAAATATATGAGTACTGCAGCCGCCACAGGTAATAAAAGTGGAGCCGATGCAGCGATCGAAATCAAGAATATTTGTTGTATTGGAGCTGGTTACGTCGGTGGGCCGACGATGGCGATGATCGCCAAACAGTGTCCAGGCATAACCGTGAACGTTGTGGATTTGAATCAGGCGCGGATTGATGCCTGGAATAGCGAAGAATTACCGATCTATGAGCCAGGCCTTCACGAAGTCGTGGTCGAAGCTCGTGGGCGAAACTTGTTCTTTTCTACTGAAATCCAGGAATCGATTCGCAATGCCGATATGGTGTTTATTTCGGTGAATACGCCGACGAAAACTTTTGGCGTCGGTGCTGGTCGTGCTGCCAATCTCGAGTTCGTTGAAAAGTGTGCTCGGGCTATTTCGGAAGCATGCGATGAAGGTCACAAGATCATTGTCGAAAAATCGACGTTGCCAGTTCGTACGGCAGAAGCGGTCAAACGCATTCTTTCATCGTCGTCCAAGCCAGGCGTTTCGTTTGATGTTTTGAGCAATCCAGAATTTCTGGCCGAAGGCACAGCGGTTGAAGACTTGTTGGAACCAGATCGCGTTTTGATCGGTGGCGAATCGGACGCTGCAATTCAATCGCTGGTGGACGTTTACAGCCAGTGGGTTTCGCCCGAACACATTCTGACAACCAACCTTTGGAGTAGTGAGCTTTCCAAATTGACCGCCAATGCATTTTTGGCTCAGCGTGTTAGCAGTATCAATGCGATCAGTGCTTTGTGTGAAGCGACCGAAGCCGATGTCGACGAAGTTGCTGCGGCGATTGGAACCGATTCGCGAATCGGTCCGAAGTTTTTAAAGTCATCGGTTGGTTTCGGCGGTTCGTGCTTTCAAAAAGATATATTGAATCTTGTATATCTGTGTGAACATTTTGGATTGCCGGAAGTTGCAGCTTACTGGGAACAGGTTGTTTTAATGAACGATCACCAGAAGCGTCGATTTACGCAGCGGATGATTCACGAGATGTTCCGCACGGTCAGCGACAAGACAATCGCGATTTGGGGTTTTGCGTTTAAGAAGGACACCAACGACACTCGTGAAAGTGCAGCAATTTATGTTTGCCGCGATTTGTTGGAAGAGCGTGCCCATTTGAATATCTACGACCCAAAGGTTTCCGAATCGCAAATTCGTCAAGAACTTGCCTATGCGATGAAAAACGAAGCTCATAAATTTGATGGTGATCCCGTTCAATTTATTAGTGACCATGTGACGGTCGTCAACAGCGTCGAAGATGCTTCTTCAGGAGCTCATGCGATTGCCGTGTTGACCGAATGGGACGAATTCAAAAACGTCGAATTCAAGAAAATCTATGACAAAATGCTTAAACCTGCGTTTCTGTTCGACGGTCGAAACATTCTCGACCATGGAAGTTTGAAAGAGCTTGGTTTTGATATTCACGCGATCGGCAAGCAAGTCTAGTCAGATTTTGCCTGGCTGGTAACAGTCGATCTAGATAGGTTAAAAAAATTAAGCCGGTAGCTGGAAAAGCGCCGGCTTTTGTTTTTGTGAATTCGGGTTGAACGTTAGAGTGGGCCAGAGCATTTTTAGAATTGCCTCTATGGCGCCGTTGGTTCAATATGTTTTTCGTTTATGGTGTAGGCTACTCGAAACTGAATGGAGGCAAATAGTGCGAAAGTTGACTTGGATCGCCATGATTTGGCTGGCTTGCGGTTCTGCGGCGTCCGGCTCAGATGGCTTGGATGGCTTCGAGTTGAGCGTAGAAACCTATGAGGCCTGGAAGCAACACATTCGACCGGACAAAGAAGAACTCGCCTGGCAGCAAATTGACTGGTTGCCGGATTTGAAAAGCGGAATTGTACGAGCTTCGAAAATTGGGCGTCCAATTTTGTTGTGGACGATGAATGGTCACCCGTTTGGCTGTACGTGAAACAATGGAGTGAAAGGCCGACGGTTCGTCTGGTCAGACCCTCGCATCATTGAGTTGTCGAAACAGTTTGTGGCGACAACTGATGAAGTGTGGCGTTTGGATGCGCAAAACGATTTAGATTGTTTGTTCTTTCAAAAAATGGCCGACAAGGGGCATTGCGGTAAACGCGAGCACGGAAAATCTCGTCAAGGGATCTATGTGTTTACCGCAGATGGCGAGTTTCTCTCTTCGATCAATAATCTGTCGGCAGATCTTGTACTCAAGACATTGAAGGATGGGCTGATGAAGTGGAAGCAACTTTCCGAAGAAGATCGTAAGCCAGAAAAGGTCGGCGTAGAATTGGAGCCAAAACATCGTCTTGAATATTTTTATCCACATGACGGCTTGGTGTTTACGGTTTTTTCACGCGATTTGAAAGTAGACCCTTCACCCAAGTCGCAGCGGTTACCATTTTGGAACCGTGATTCTGCCTGGTTCTCGAAACATGAAACTGAACAACTGGTTCCCGAAAACGTAAGTGCAGGAGATACTTTTGATTTTCCTGAATTCTTCGTTGCACGATTAAGCAAACTTCATTTGGTCGATGCGGTCAAAGGCCAAACCGAAGCGTTCAGCAATGATGAAATATCAGGTTCGCGCCTGCATGCGGTTGTTGTTTCGATAAATGAAAACAAAATTGATTTGAAGATTTTGGGGAACACGATCGGCGCTCATAAGATTGGACGCTACAAGCGAGGCGTCAAGACCCGTTTGCTGGGTACAGCAACTTTTGATGCCAGTGAAAAACGGTTTGCAAAGTTCGAATTTGTTGCACTCGGCAAACGTTGGGGTGAGACTCGATTTAACGATCGAAGAAAACAGTTGGAACCTTCTCCAGTTGGGTATTCGTTTGAGATGGCAAAGCCCGAAGAGAGTATCATCGTGCCAGGAATTTTTTGGAGCTATGATGCAAAATGGTTTTCGCCTCGGTAAGATGCCGATGTGGCACGGATTCGGATTGTTTCCGGATCGAAATTACTCGCAAGCAAAACACGTGATTCGAAAATGGAACGAACAGTAGAAATTCAGGGGATTCAGTTGAAACTTGGCAATTCGCACGAAGTGCCTGATCAGTGGATTGGTCAGGCCGAAGTGCTGAAGCAGGTTTTGGCTTGTTGGATCGTGGTTGACGACAGCGACTTGCCTTTGACTCCCCGAATTGTTGGTCCTCCCGGGATTGGCAAGACGGCTTTAGCAATGGCGGCGGCCCGTGCTCGGCAACAGGAGTTGTACATCTATCAATGCACATCGGACACGCGTCCAGAAGACTTGTTGGTCACCCCAGTGCTCAGCGAAAAAGGGAAAATCGCCTATCATGCCAGCCCGCTGGTGACAGCGATGATTCGAGGCGGCGTTTGTCTGCTGGACGAAGGCAATCGGATGAACGAAAAATCATGGGCTTCGCTGGCTCCGCTGCTTGATCAGCGTCGCTATGTCGAATCCGTTGTCGCTGGAATCAACGTCAGCGCCCATCGAGACTTCAGGTGTGCGGTAACGATGAATAAGGATGAATCAACTTTTGAGATTCCGGATTATATTTTAAGTCGATTGCAACCGACGTTGAATCTGAGCTTTCCCTCGCGCGAAGACGAATTGGCGATCCTGCAATATCATTTGCCTTTTTGTTCCGGTGAAATGCTGGCGATGACCGTGGAGTTTCTTGGAAAGTCGCACGAGCTCAAGCTTGATTTTTCAATTCGCGATGGGATCAATCTGTTGCGTTATGCAATGAAACGAATTGCTCAAGATCCAGACCATCCACTTTCATACGATGCTGCCTGGCGCGAGGCCGTTGAGGCGTGTTTGGGCGAAGATGCGTTGGATCTGGATGCGCTCGCGCAGCAGCGAGGCCAGATGCTCGGTGGGCAGACTTTGCCAATGGGGTTTGGCGATTTCTTTTTCGCTCCGGACGATCCGCTGCATCCGGATGTTGACGATATTGATCCCGAGGATATGGTGTGATTGATCCGGTTCTGAAAATTGGACCGCATGTGAGTGCCTTGCCGATCGTCCATGGAAGTGGAGATTTTGCCTGGGAAGTGCGGCGGATCATGACTAATCATGATTTTGATTGTTTGGCCGTGCCGCTACCCGCTTCATTCCAGCACGATGTCGAACAGTCGATTTTGGCGTTGCCCGGTCCTGGCATAGTGGTGCAAAACGAGTACCGATCCGTTGAAGACAGCTGGCAAGACTCCAGCGATGCCGATGACGAATTCGATGGAACTGCCAGCTATGTTCCAGTGGATCCGTGCCAGGGGGTGATTGCAGCTTTGCGCACGGCAATGGGAGAGCGGGTGCCGCGTTATTTTATCGATCAAGAGACTTCCAGTTTTGAGATTCATTCGCGTATTTTTCCAGACGCCTATTCACTTAAGAAAGTGCCGCTGGAGAGGTGGGCGTCGGCAGTGCTTCCACATTTGACTAAACCCAAAAGCCAGCAATGGGAACGACGAATTCGATTCATGGCGCATCGATTGAGGGAGTTGTCAGTCGATTACCAACGCATTTTGTTTGTTGTGAATGTGCTTGATTGGCCATGGATACGCGCTGCGTTCTTGTCAGATTCATTGGAGGTGCCGGAGGATGAAGTTGTTCACGATAGTGAGCGTTACAATGTCGATCCGGAAACCTACTACTTTTTGCTGGGCGAGATTCCGTTTATCACAAGCTTGTATGAGCGTGCGCGAGCTGAATTGGATGATGATGATCAGCTTTCGATCGATGGCATCAAGGAATTGTTGGTTAGTGCTCGCAATTATTACCGATCAGAATACGGCAACCGAGCTCGCAAGATAACACCGCGAACGTTAGCGATTTGTTTGAAATATATTCGCAATTTGACGCTTATTGAGCATCGGATGTCACCACAATTGCTCACGGTGGTGACAGCTGCCAAGCAAATTGTGGGTGATGGATATGCGTTATCTGTATTAGAGACCGCTCGACAATATGCATACGCCCAGCATTCAGATTTGCCGGAAATCAGGATGGGGATCAATGAAGCTTCGTTTCCTGACGGTGATGTCAAATCGATGTTAAGTCGCCTGCCTGGGCCGCCGTTAAATTGGACCAGCCTGGAATTGGTTCCGAAGCCGGACGAAAAAACGCGGCAAGATTGGTCGCAGCGTTGGAATCCGTATTCGCAATGTAGCTGGCCGCCGGAAGATGTTTTGATTGAAAACTTTCGCCAGACAGTTTTTGATCGGGCTTTGCAGACGATGGGGGCTGATCTGGCAAAGACCGAGAAGTTTACATCCAGCGTTAAAGACGGGATCGATGTGCGAGACACGATTCGTAACTGGCACCAAGGCGATATCTACGTCAAGATTTTACCACCCAATCGCGGGAAGCTGGATTGTGCGGTGATGTTGTTTGATTCGCCTGCCGATCCGCGAGAATATCCTTGGCGAACGACCTGGTTTGCTGAACACAAGGACGAATCGACATTGTGTTTTTATGCGACGAATTTTCAAGACGAACCCGTTGGCCCGGGGATCTGTTTATCGAATTATGGCGGTGCGATGTTCCTGTATCCTCCGATTGCGATTCCTGATATCTGGTCCGACCCACGCCTCGATTTTTGTACAACGTTGGAGGAGCGGTTGTTGTCGGCGGCTTGCTTGCATAGTGATTGTCAGCACATTGCATTGTTGAGTGCATCTCCGCCGGGGCAGGCGTGGAAGCAATTGGCCAAGCGATATAAGAAGACTTGGGTGCATTTGCCGTTGTCACGGTTCAGCGATTCAACGATCCAGCAGTTGCGAATGGTGCATGTGCTAAATGGGAAAGAAGTGCGAAGTTTCGCGGCAGATTTTATTCGTAAGGTATGAGTGATGTTTAGCCGTATGCGACTTGTTAAGCTGTATGGCAGTAAAAACGACTTGCGAGCTACTTTGCAGCTTAGCTGATCGTGGAATTGAACATTTGCATGATCCAGCGATTCATGTCGGCAAGTGCGGTGCGAGTCAGCTCGTCACCGCCAGGGTATTGCCTTAACGTGACAGAAAATCCGGCGACGTGAAGCAATTTCAATTGTCGACACAATTTATCCTGCTGAAATTCATCGGATTTTCGGTATTGAGACCAAAAGATTTCAATATTGCGACTGGAACTCCAGCGACCCAGTGGCGCGAAGCCTTGAGGAAGTGGGCCGTTGATCGATGCCACTCCAGCGAACAGATCAGGGTGAGTGAAGGCGATACGAAAAGCCATTGTTCCAGCAGCCCCAAAACCGCCGACAAAAATCTTTCGGCTATTGATGTTTGCCCGACAACGTGCCATTTCGATGGTCGCCAAAGCTGTGTCAGTCGCAAAGTCGATCGAAGATTCGTCTTGTTCCCAGTAATATCCGCAATTCTGGTTGCCGACGCTGGCCTGAGGCGAAGCAGCTACAAAATTTTGTAAGCTGATATCGGGCATGACTCGACGCAATTGGTTTGAGTCGTCGCCATTGCTGTGCAGCCAGACGAGCAGCGGATATTCATAGTTTTTCTCGTAATTCAGCGGCAGAAACAGGCAGCTGTTCGATGTGTCAGGCGCACAGTCGAACGGCGAAAATGGATCATGAGCTTGCTGAGTTCGAGTATCTTTGGAATCCGAAAGCGCTGTGGAGCTCTTGATCGGAATGTTTGCCAAAGGGCTAATCTTTATTCTATTCATTCGCCTGTCACGGGCTGACGGACGTGCCGGGTTAAGTCTTTCCGAGGTTTTAAAATACGCATTTGCCAATGTCAACGGCACTAATCGGAACGCAAAAAAACGTCTATGCAAATTGGGGTTGCTTGCTAGCAGGAAGTATTACAGTAAGTCTTTGATGTTGTCTCTTTCTTCTGACAATTCCTGCATGGTTGCGTCCATTCTTTGGCGGCTGAAGTCGTCAACGGGAAGGTTCTGGACAATACTGTATTTGCCGTCTTTGCAGGTTACTGGGAAAGAATAAATCAATCCTTCGGCGATGCGATAGCTGCCGTCACTGGGGATTCCCATACTAACCCAATCGCCATCGGTAGTGCCTTGAGCCCAATCGCGGATGTGGTCAACAGAAGCATTGGCTGCCGACGCGGCACTGGAGGAGCCTCTCGCTTCAATGATGGCCGCTCCACGTTGTTGAACGGCAGGAATAAAGGTTTCCCGGTACCAGTTGGATTCAACCATCTCAGTAGCTGCTTTGCCATCGACTTGCGTTTGGCTAATGTCAGGGTATTGGGTTGCAGAGTGATTTCCCCAGATCGTCATCTTGGTGATGGAGCGAGCTGAAGCGTTCGTCTGAGACGCGAGTTGACTGATAGCGCGATTGTGATCCAGGCGTGTCATTGCCGTAAAATTCCTGGGGTCCAGATTAGGTGCGTTGGCTTGAGCAATCAAGGCGTTGGTGTTGGCAGGATTTCCAACGACCAGAATCTTGGCATCCTTTTTCGCATTGTCATTGAGAGCTTTACCTTGAACCGAAAAGATCTTTGAATTGGCTTCCAGCAAGTCCTTACGAAGCATTCCTTTTTTTCGCGGCATGGCTCCAACCAGGACAGCATAATCAGAATCGCCAAAGCCAACGTTCGGATCGTCAGTTGCGACAATCTCCTGCAGCAATGGAAATGCACAATCGTTCAATTCCATCACGACCCCGTTCAAAGCATTCATGGCCGAAGGAATTTCGAGCAGTTGCAGGATGACGGGTTGGTCGGCACCAAACATGTTGCCCGCAGCAATTCTGAACAACAAACCATAACTGATTTGACCTGCGGCACCGGTGACGGCTACACGTACTGGGGACTTCATAGGGCTACCTTTCGAAACGGCCTTCGTGACCAGACAAACAAACTTGATTATTAAAAATGCTTAATCAAACGAATATGTCGCAGTCACGACAAAGACGCAAGTGGGTTAGAGTGATTGTTAGTCAATCGACGGGATTTCAATTTCGTCGGGCAAATCGTCGGAAGAACGTGAAACACCCGAAATTGATTTGCGTCGATCGGCGCTGATAAGCCAGAGAAAAAAGCCAAGGCCGCAAAAACCCACAATTGCCGCCATGGCGATCCAAATATTGAGCGGATTTTCGCCCGTTTGAATCACTTGGGGCGGCAATCCGATGACCAGTGGACTGATCTGTTTGGGAGCGTTTGGGTCTTGCGAAGATACTCCTGATTCGTAATCCCAGAGTTTCAAAAAGAATCCATTGATCGCAACCTTTTGTTTCCAGATATCTGCAACGGAAACTGGAAGCGACGGAACGCAGACAATGATCGGATAGCGGTTCTCATGCACAATCGGATTCGATTCGCTCTGGTTGCCTGATTTGTTCGCAGGATTGCGAATGACGATTTGCTGATGGTCCAGCGGGACAAAAACGTCAAGCTGGTAATAATAGTCCTGGCCGAATGTTTCGATTGCGATCGGGTCCTCGATTTGTACCTGGGTGGCGCGCCGAAGCTGGCCAGTAAAATACAATGCTTCGCCGATGCAATTGCGCGGTTGCTTAAGGCAATGTGTGAATGGTTTCGAAGCTGGAATTTGATTTCGCTGGACGTTTCTACAGGCGGCGAGCATCTGATAAAACAGTTCGGAATCTTCCGCCATCAAACGATGCTCAGGTGAAACGTGTTCCATGATCGAAATGTCGACACCGTGTTTTGCGAGTACTCGTTGAGAAGGTTTGACTTGAATTTTTGATTCTGGATCGGTTGGATACCATTGCATTTTCTTGGCGACAATCAAAGGCGTGTTGTCGATCAATTCCGGGACGACCATTTGATTGGCGACGTTTGGGTCTGGCTTTAAGTCGAAATTTGCCAGGAAAAATCCCGCCGCTTTTACGCTTTCGTCGATCGTCGTCTGTTGCCGCCATAATTCAGGTATCGTAGGCAAACAAACGATACAATCTTTTTCTTGTTGGTCGACGACGTGCACTAAAAACATGGGGCGCTGTTTTTCGTTGCCAATTCGAAATTCGTGAATGGATTTTGCTCGTCCAGCGACTTCAACAACGTGGCAACGAAAGTCGTGCGGTGAATTGGCAATTTGGTTCAGCGTTACCGGTCCGGTGGTTTTTTTGAAACGATTGATTGTGGGTGTGGAGCTGCGAATGGCCCGTTCGAGCAGTCGAAAGACATCAGGATCATTTTCTGCAAGCGGCCTTTCGTCAGTGAGCGAGAAGATTTCATCGGCGGTGTAGCCGGAAAGTTCGTGTGGCAAAGGATCCTGGACCGCTGGCACGCAGCTAAGCACAAAAAGCAACAGATTTAGCCAGGTTGTCGTGGTCAAAGCTGCCGCCTTAGTCGCTTGAGTAAAGCTCATTGACGTTTTCAATGTCTGATTTTATATCGTTTCGATTGGCTAATTGATCCCATGTTACCGAGTGGTCGCGTCCAGCACCGATTTTGGAAACGGTTGACGTTGAAGTCGATTTGTAAACTCGCCACGCCATCCATGCGGCGATGATTGGCATGCCGATAAAAAACAACGTTAAAAACCAGTAGGGTGGCTGCGGCGTTGACGCAATGGACTGTGGCGTTGCCTGCCAAAAAAAAATGGATTCTGCCACGATCAGAGGGCAGATTTCAATCTGGCCATTTTGCGCCGCGTATGACCGAAGTTTAAAGAACACTCCATCGACCGTAATATCTTCATGCAATTCCACGTCACCGGCAGTCGGCTGTGGAAACCCGTCCGGCAGCTCGCTGACATAGACGCAGTACGGTACGTGGCTGGAATCCGCTGGCTTGATCCACAACACTTTATACGAATCGAATCCAAGTTCGTGATCAGCGGGCAAGTCAATTTTTTGCAGCAGCCGTGCATTTCCCGCAACGCGAATTTTCTCGCCGCGATACGAATTGGGTTGGCCAGAAAGCTGGACGAATGTTACGTCTTGGTGAGGTGCTTGGTCGCCGATTTTTTTCCAGGATAAATACCAGGCGGCGCTCTCGGCCGACCGGTTCATTGCGGACCTGTCTTCGACAAACGCGTACAGCGAGTCTTCGAATATCGTTCGAACTTCTTGAATCGTTTGCGATTGAGTGGGTGGTTTGTTTTTGAAAAACTCTTCCCAGCTGTTTTGCGAATTGCGAATTTGTTCAATTCCATCGTCCGAAAGATCTGAATTGCGAGAGATATAGGACTCGACAAATTTTTTACTGTCCGGCAATACAATTTGGTCGTTATTGATCTGGTGTGAATTTTGCCAAAGAATTTGAACCAGCGATTTCTTTTGTTCCTTTTTCAGACTATTGAAATATGCGTTCCAAAAATTCTTCAACAATGGATCCGTTGCCGCGTTCAGATTTTCGCCATCGCCATCATCATTAGATGGCAAATTCGTTGATACGGGTGCATCGGTTGACGATATTTGCTGAGAGCTCGACGCGAATTCCATCCATTCCCACGTTTCGGGTTTGCCGGCTTCTTGCATGGCGACCAGCACCAATCCCAAGGCTGCAACCAGCGAAGCCAATCTTAATCGCCACGCGGTCGAAGAATAATTGGGAGGCGGAGCGTGTGGACGCGCCGATTTTGATTCTGATTCAGAGTGTATCTTGAAATCCATGTACCAATTTTATCGGCTCAGCTTCGTAAAAGTAAAGAAAAAACGGATCCAAGAGCAATAACTGAATATGCCATCAGTTGAAAATTCGCGATAAAAATCGATAATAGCAATTGCGCTTGGTGTTAACGTATGTCAAACGTCAGTGCAAAAGATGCTTTTATGGCATAAGCATCCTTCGGAACAGAGATCATGAAAAGAAATGCATTATTTGCAATCGTGCTGATTGCCGTAGCTGGCGTGAATTTGTGCGCAGAAGAACCTTGCGAAAGGTTCCTGCAATCGCTTCGTGATAATGGCTATTACGATGTTGCGATCGATTATCTGGACGAAATGGAATCGAGTCCGCTTGCGTCCACGCGTTTCAAACAGACTCTGCCTTTCGAAAAAGCTCAGACTCTGATCAGCAGTACATCGGGAATTCGCGATTTCAATAAGCTGGAAGCTCGTTTGAGTTCGGCTGAGTCACTGCTGAAGAAAGCGGAATCGATAGCCAGCACACCGGAGCTGAAAGCGCGCAGCCAGAACTATCAGGGTGATTTGTTGTTTCGCCGAGCGGCGATATTCTTCAAGAAGGCAGAAGACGGCCGGCTGACTGCGGCTGAAAAGGCGGAACAGTTTTCTCAGGCTCGAAGCTATTTGAAGAAAGCTCTTGAAATTTACGGACGGGCCAAGGTTTCGTACAAAGAACTGATCGACAATTTTCAGAGCGACCTGAGAGATCCGGAATCGAAGCAACGTAAAAAAATGCTGCAAGCGACCTATACGGTGGTGCGGGTAAAGTTACCACAGATCCTTGAAAAGTATGCCGATACGCTTGAGAAACAGGATCCACAACGCGCTGAAAATCTTGAAGCTGCGGCGTCTGACTTTGAACAACTGTGGGACAGGTATCCTAACTTTCCTGCCGGTTTGGATTCTTGTTTGTATGCCGCTCGCTGCAAATACAAGCTGGGAAAATTTGCCGAAGCGATCCGATTTTTGCAACAGCTTCTGGGACTGCCGAATAATAGTGCTTTAGTGAAGCTTAAGCGAAAAGCGATGGTTCTGGCGGCGGATTGCTGGTCCAGTATGAATCCGTATCCGTTTGATGATGTGATCGCAAACTTTGAACCGTTCGTGTCGCGGTTAAGTCGCCGTGATCAAAAGAACAGCGATTGGCAGCGAGTGCAGTTGGAATTGGCCAAGGCCTACCATGCCAAAGGCACTGACTTGAAAACGTCCGATCCGTCCGATGGAAGGATTAAGAATTTTTTGCGCGATGCTGCAAAGATGATCAAGACTTTGGCGCGACTTCCCGGCGATCATCGTAATTCAGCCAGAAAGTATATGGCCCAATGGGATTTGAGCATTGCCATTGATGATCAACAGGAAGAAGTTGTTGATACGTCGCTGGTGAAGAATTTCACAGAAGCGAAACAAAAAGGTACGGATTTAATCACTCAGATTGAAGGCGTGAACGCTGATGTTGCTGATTTAAAGCGGCAGCGTTCGGATGATGCACAAGCGGAATTGGATGTTGCCAAAGCAAGGCTGAATTCACTCGCACGCCAATGTTTAACGGTTCTCGATCGAGCGATTTTGTTGGCGGACGATTCGGTTGACGTCGAGGAGATCAATCAGGTTCGTTATCTTCAAAGTGTTTGTTATCTGGTGCGCGGGCTTCATTACGAGGCATCATTGATTGGTGATTTCCTGGTCGATCGGTACCCGAATGTTGCTTATACGCGTCAGGCCAGTGGGATTGCGATCCGAGGCTATGCTGCGCTGCATGACCAATCAAAAGATGAGGATCGTTCATTAGAACGTGAGCAGCTTTCTTCGATGGCCGAAAAAGTCATCGCACGCTGGCCGGGATCTAACGAAGCGATCGAAGCGGCTGCCACTTTAACCAAGTTATTGTTGGCAAAACCGGTTCTCGAGGAGCCAGAAATGAACCGTGCCATGAAGTTGATCGACACGATTCCCGATAGCTCTATCGAGCGTGGAGCTTTGAATGTCCGACTGGGGACGAAGTTGTGGTTTGCTTTTCTTCGCATGCGAGCGACTGAAAACGTTGACTCCGATGATGTGGAAACACGGTTGGCGCTGGCGACGGAATATCTTACCGATGGCGTTCGGGAATTTGGGCCAGACAATTTGAGGTTGGAAGCTGCATGGGGAGCGTTGTTTCTGGTCAGCGCACATCTTGAATCCGACCATTTAGATGCTGCACTGAACCAATTGGAAAATGCAGCCGTTGCACCGATTGATTTGCTGAAGCAAAAGCATGATGTAATTTTCCGGTCTGGAAAGTCGGATTTGTACATTGTTGAGACATACAAGATCGCTGCAAAAACCTACCTTGCTGCGATGACGCAACAGCCTGAAAAAGGAAGTGCTTGGACTGAGAAAGCTTTGGGCGTTATTCGTGCGCTTAACACAAGGGCGGTGCGCAGTGGCGACGCTAAAGCTAAGCAGGACGTCGTCAACATGCACCGATTGATCGCTGTGCAATTGGAAAAGCAGCTTAAATCGTTTAACGATCCGACTTCCCAAAAACAGTTCGTCAAGAATTTGAAACAGTTTCTGCAGACGTTGCAATCGGAATCGGATGATGCCAACACAATTATCTGGTCAGGTAAGACGCTGATGAGCATCGGCGATATGTTTGTCGAACAGGCAATGTCAGCTGAAGCCAAGCCAATTTACACTTCCGCAATTGCCGCACTCGATCGTGCATCGACAATGGGCGTCAAAGATGAGCGGTTGTTGGCTGAACTAAAACGTCAGCAAGCCATCGCCAAACGCGCGGTCGGTCAGTACGAAGATGCTTTTAAGGGTTTGCTTGAATTGTTGAAAGAATCCCCCAATGGCTGGCATATTCAAATGGATATTGCAAAAACGCTGCAATTATGGGGGACAAAAACACAGACGAAAACTCCGCTGGCAAAGGCGTTGAGTGGAACGGAGAAATTTCGCGATCCTAAAACAAAACGTCAACGCAATCTGGTTTGGGGATGGTCGCGATTGGCCGAAGTTTTAAAGAACAACTCTGAATTGAAAGAATCGTACTACAAGTCGGTGATGGGCGCGGTTGAAACAAGGCTTGAGTACGGTTTGATCGAAGGGAATCGCAAGGTAGTTGCGGCTGCATTGAAACGGTTGAATATTGCGAAAACAAAAGACAGTAGCCTTGGCGGTGCCGATTGGAAGGCACGCTTTGACGAACTGGAAAAACGAATCAAACAACAAATGGAATCGATGTAGCGAAGCATTGAACCTGGAATGAGTGGAATATGAAAAACTGGAATTTGGTTGTGGCGGTTTCACTTGGGTTGCTCGTCGCCGGGGTTGCTCAGGCACAGCGAGACAGTGTTTACACTCGTGGTGCCGGGGACGCAAACCGTTTGGTTCGTGGCAAAGTGGTTGCTACGACGGCATTCAAAGTTACTGTCGAGACTGAATCCGGTAAGAAAGATGTTCCATCTAGCGAAGTAAAGAAAATTGCGTTTTCGGGTGAGCCGCGTGGTTTGACGCGAGCACGAGATCATTTGGAATCAGAGAGATTTGATGATTGTCTTAGCGCGATTAAGAAACTTAAGTTGCCGGATTCAAAATTTGTTCGGCAGGAAGCAAAATTTCTTGAGGCGTTTGCGTCTGGAAAAAAATCGCTTCTAGGCGATCAGGCGATTTCGACGGCAGCGGCAGAACAGTTGCTTGGTAAATTCGTCCGCGAAAATAGTGACTCTTATCGACTTGTACGTGCTGTCGATTTGTACGCCCAGTTACTACTGGCTAACGGAAAGACCAAAGAGGCGCAAAAAGAATTTAATAAGCTTACGAAATCGCGATGGCCTGAGTTTGAATCTCGAGGTCGTTATTTTGAAGGCGAGGCATTGATTCACCAGGGGGATTTTGCTGCAGCAAAGTCGAGTTTTCAAAAATTGGCAAACGCATCGGGTACGGATAAATTCGCAAAAGAATACAGGCTGCTGAGCCAGTGCCAATTGGCAAAATTGACGGGTCTTGAAGGTGGCGTGGATTCGGCCGTAGCGACGCTTGAGAAAATTATTAAAGATGAGAATTCCGATAATGCGAGACTGTTTGCGTTGGCTTACAATTCGCTGGGCACCTGTTACATGCAGAAAAATGAATTGAAAAAGGCTTGCCGAGCGTTTTTGCATACCGAATTGCTGTTTTCAACCGAAACCAACGCTCATGCCGAAGCGCTTTACAATCTTGCAAAGATCTGGCCGCAGTTGAATGAAACCGAGCGCGCAAACCGTGCTCGATCAACGCTGACCAGCCGATACCGCAACACAATCTGGGCTTCCAAGCTGTAATTGCTGGTGTCATAGAAATTGTCCGGAATAAGTGTAGCGTTTGGCTGAAATTAGCGACATATTTAAGGGACTCGTTTTTAGTTCTGTCGCCTCTTCCACATGACGGTTCTGCGATACAATATCGCTTCAACAATGAATAATTTGCCTGCAGTACTGAGACTGGAAACTGGATTAGTGGCGTTAATCGCCGGGTGAAATGAGGATTTCTATGGAAATAAATTGGACGGTTTTGCGACGTTTTGCAATTGCTTTCTTCTGTGCGTGCTGGTTTCAGCCGATGTCTGTGGCCTTTGCACAGGCTGCCGGGAACGGCGGTGAAATTGTCGAGCAAAAAAATGTGCTGAGTTGGCTGATCGAATCTCTCACCTGGTTCTACATCATCATTTTCCTTGCACTTTCATTCACTTTTTTTGCCTTCCTGATTATGAATTTTTTGGCGGCAAGAAGAGATGTCGTTTGTCCGCAGGAACTGGTAGACGGGTTCGAAGCTCACCTGGATCAGAAGCAATATCAGGAAGCTTATGAATTAGCCAAGGCTGACGAATCGTTTTTGGGCAATGTGTTGGCTGCTGGAATGGCAAAGCTTTCCGGCGGTCATCGGCAAGCGATGGAAGCGATGCAGGAAGTCGGTGAAGATGAAAGCTTGAAGATGGACCACCGGTTGAGTTACCTTGCGCTAATTGGCAATATCAGTCCAATGATCGGCTTGTTTGGCACAGTACATGGAATGATCAGCTCGTTTCAAGTGATTGCATTTGGTGGTACGGCTCCAGATCCGGGTAAATTGGCCGAGGGTATTTCCACGGCTCTGTTGACAACTTTGATTGGGTTGGCGATTGCGATTCCAGCGATTGCGCTATTCAACATTTTTCGCAATCGTGTCCAGAGACTGGTGATGGAAGTGGGTATTGCCAGTGATCGTTTGATGAGCCGATTTGAGAAAGTTGGCGCCGGTTCTGGTGGAGGCAAATCGGAAAGCTCAGGCTAATCATTCACTATGAAGTTTAGAAAAAAAAATGAATCCGGGATTCTGGAAGCTGACCTGACGCCGATGATCGATGTCACGTTTCAGTTGATCGCATTTTTTATGCTGATTATCAATTTTTCTGAAGTCGATCGTGCGGAAGAAATTTTGTTGCCTGCGCATCAATTGGCTCGGCCTCCTGAGACGCGTCCAGATTTTCAAGTGATTTTGAATCTGATTCCAGACGGTAGCGTTGTATTTTCAGGCCAGAAAGTCGAAAAGATTGACTTTTTGACTGGCTTGCTGAATCGAGAGATATCGGCGGCCCAATTAGAAGGTGTTCCGCCCGGTGAGGTCGCAGTCGTTATCCGCAGCCATGAGGACACGCCAACGGGATTAGTGCAGGAATTGATTACGAAGTGCCAATCGCTTGAGCTTGAGAATTTCTCTTTGCGGGTCAAAGAGCGCCAGGAATAGCAACATGAAACTGTCGAATACGTTGTCCAGTGAAAACGAAGACATCAAGCTGAACATGACAGCGATGATTGATGTTGTTTTTCAGTTGCTGGTGTTTTTTATCTTAACGTTCAAAATTGTCGCCAATGAAGGTGACTTCAACGTGAAAATGCCTTTGGCAAGCAATGAGCCACCGTCAAATACCTTTGAGGATTTGAAGACGGTCATTTCCGTTAAATTAAATGCGGGCGACAACGGCAACATTTCAGGTATCGATGTTAGTGATCAATTGCAATCCAGTAGTTTGTCCGGCCAGGATATGTTTAACGAGTTGACCAATTTCGTCGAAACGGTTCTGGCGGGCAACTCAGATCCATCAACGGCGGATGATGTTGAAGTTGAATTCGATATCGATTATGCCTTGAAGTATCAGTACACGGTCCAGGCTATTGGATCGGTTTCAGGCAAGGTGCTGCCCGATGACAGCGTGAAGAAGTTGATCGAGAAGATCAAGTTTCGAGATAATTCAAACCAGCAGTAATAGGATTCTGCGGAGCGTTGATTTCAGGTTAACCACGCGGATGGAATTGTTTGTGTACTTTCTTTAGGCGTGTTTGATCGACGTGCGTATAGATTTGTGTGGTTGCGATGCTGCTGTGTCCAAGCATTTCTTGAACCTGTCTCAAATCCGCCCCACCGGCCAACAGATGCGTGGCGAAACTGTGTCTCATGGTATGCGGTGAGATTTTCGATGAGATGCCTGCGATCGAGGCGTACTTCTTTACCAGTTCCCAAATCGCTTCTCTTCTTAGCCGCCTGCCACTTCGCGACAGAAACAACCAGTCTTTTTCCGTCGGACGCATCGCCTGCAGCCGTTTTCGTTGATGCCTGAGATAATCTTCAATCGTTTCAATCGCAGAATCGCCTAACGGTGCGATCCGTTGTTTGTTTCCTTTGCCGTGACATTTCAAATACCGCTGCTTCAGATGGACATCCTGGAGCAAGAGATTTGAAATTTCAGAAACACGGCAACCAGTCGCGTACAAGGTTTCCAGAATTGCACGATCGCGTAGAAAATAAGGTTCCAGTCGATTTGGCGCTGTAAGGAAATTATCAATCGATCGGGGCGGGATGACTTCCGGTACTCGCTGCCACAATTTTTGACTGCCAAGCAATTCTGCATGGTTATCCAGCAACACGCCTTCAAGTTGCAAATACTTGAAGAACATTTTCACTGCCACCACGTTTCGAGCGACCGATGCCGGGGCCAGTTTGAATTGACCAAGCCACGCAACGAAATCGGATAGCTGGGCGATGGTCAATTTCGGGATGGAGCGATCTCCCAGCCATTGGCAAAACTTGGTGGTATCACGGCTGTACGCGGCGACTGTGTTTTCAGATAGATGGCATTCGCTGCGTAAGTAATCGATAAACGACAATCGCCACTGTACGGCAGAATCGGCTAGTGATTTCTTAGGCGTTGTTTTGGCTTTTAATTTGGCTGCTCGCAATTTGTTCATACCGAAATATTCGGTCCGACTAAGGTTGCGGCAACTGTTTGGACGCGAATAATATCAGAGCCTGAGCAATTTCACGTCAAAGGTGGGTTAATCGGTAAAGTTTAACGGAGCCGCCCAAGAGTTGAGCCGAATTGCGTTCGATCGAGTTTTCAGTTTCGTAGCTATTTTGCAGCTATTTCTTGACCGCTTGAATTACGCGGCGCTGATTCGAATAGTCTTTGATGACTTCAGGTTCAGAAAACGCTGATTCAGAATCGACAATTTTCAAACAGTCGTCAAAAACAATTGGGCTGGTTTCGAAAATCAAAATGCCTCCGCTGGAAAGCAGATTTGCCGAATCGGAAACAAGGCGTCGAACCACTTCCAGTCCATCGTCACCCGCAAACAGCGCGATATCGGGCTCATAATCTTTCACCGACGCGTCTACGGTGTCGACCTCATTTCGGCCAATGTATGGCGGATTGCTGACGATGATATCTGGCTTGAATTCACCGGGCAAATTTTCAAACAGATCACTCACAACCAGCGATACGTTTTGCGTCTTGTGTAAATCAACGTTGGAATGCGCGACGTTGATTGCTTCGGGACTAATGTCCAGACCGATGACCTGGCTGTTGTCGATATGCTTCGCCAGTGTGATCGCGATACAGCCGCTTCCGGTTCCAACATCGGAGATGCGGATCGGAGAATGGCTGAATCGTTTGGCCGATTCGATCGCGGTCAGGATAACGTGTTCCGTTTCCGGTCTGGGGATCAGTACATTTGAATCGACGCTGAATTTTAACGAAAAGAATTCTTTATGCCCAACCAGATACGCGACCGGTTCGCCTTTCGCATGTCGTTTCACCCAGCTGCGATAACTTGCCAATGCCGTTTCATCAGGCACGATATCAAATTGAGTGTAGAGTTGAATTCGCGGACAGCCCATAGCTTCGGCCAGCAGGATTTCAGCACTCAACCGCGACGAATCCAGTTGTTTCGAGTGAAAAAATTCCGTTGTCCAATCGAGCAATCGCTTAATCGTCCACGGTTGCTCTGTGGTAGCCGTTTGTGGTTTCGGGTTGGCAGACATTAGTCAAGCGGCCCCATCGAAGAGCGAAGCGTTTGGCGATCGTGATCAATCAAGGCATCGGTTACCGGCTGTAAATTGCCGGCGATGACTTGGTCGAGTTTGTAAAGCGTTAAATTGATTCGGTGATCGGTTACCCGATTTTCCGGAAAGTTATAGGTCCGAATGCGCTGGCTTCGGTCACCTGATCCTACCAGACTTTTTCGCGTATCGGCCCGCTCTTTCTCTTCCTTTTGTTGGAAATGGTCGTATAGTCGAGACTTCATGATACGAATGGCCTTGGCCAGGTTCTTGTGTTGGCTACGTTCTTCGAAACACTTAACCACCAATCCCGTTTCTTTGTGCGTCATACGAATGGCAGACGAAGTCTTGTTAACGTGCTGACCGCCGGGTCCGCTACTGGCAGCATAGCGCTCGACTTCGTAATCGTCTGGCTTCAAATCAATTTCTACGTCTTCGGGTTCTGGTAATACGGCCACAGTCGCAGCGGATGTATGCACACGGCCTTTGGTTTCAGTTTCGGGAACACGTTGGACTCGGTGCCCGCCACTTTCATATTGCAATTCGCGGAAGCAATCTTCGCCTTCGACACTGACGACGACTTCTTTGAAGCCCCCCAGCTCGGTTGCGTTGGATTCAAGTACCGAGTACTTCCAGCCCTTCACTTCTGCATGACGCTTGTACATTTCGTAAAGATTGCGAGCAAATAAAGCCGCTTCATCGCCGCCGGTTCCGGCGCGAATCTCAAGTACACAACGGCTTCGATTGGCGTCGCTGCCACCAATCGTCATGTCCAATAGCTCTTCCCAGATCTTTTCACGTTCTTCGGTCAGCGTTCCGAGTTCTTCTTCGGCCATCTGTTTTTCATCGGAATCGCCGCTGGCTGCCATTTCTTTGACTTCTACCATTTCATCAAGCACGATTCGGAAACGACGGTACTTGGTGGCCAATTTGGCAAGCGATCCATGTTCGCGGGCAACGGCGGCCATCTTGCTGGAATTCGTTTGGACCTCGGGATCGGACATCTGCCGCTCAAGATCTTCATATCGGTTCAGTTTTTCATCTAGCATTTCACGCATGAGATTGACTCGTTGGGTGTTTCGATTGGTTTACGAAAATGGGAATGGTGGATTCGTAAACCAGTGGCTAGGAGTCAACGATCAGAGCGCGAAAAATCGCGTCGGCAACTGAAATCAAGAGTTGGTTGGATGAAGTTCCCATGCTTATTCTTCCGTGTGATCGCTCGGCAAAACTTGTCGATAGCGATCGGCAATCAAAGTATCGATGATCAACTGCATTGCATGATAGGCGACAATCGGGATTATGTTTAGCCCCATGCTGACAGCCACGCTTAGCCCTACCATTAGCGTTTTTTGGCTGCCTGAGAAACCGATGGCGATATTATTTTCTCGATTTTGCCCGGTGGCACGTCCTGCATATATTCCCATGGAAAATAGTGCAAGATGAAGCGACGATACGAGGACAATTACCAGCAGCAACTGGTTCGTAATCATGTAAATCGAAGCGAATTCTAAAGTTTGCCCCATCTTGATCGAGCCCAACAGCACCATCGCCAGAATTCCAATTTGTGCAAAAAGGCTGAATTTCGGTTTGTTGTTGGTCGCCCATTGGGCAAGCCCCGAAGGCACCCGTAATGCCTGGCCCACCGCCATCGGTAAAACAACAAATAACAGCAGCTTAAATATCGTATCGCTTACGTCGAAGCCAGTAATCTGCTGGCCAATCAACCAGAATACCCATGCGGGAGTAACAAGAAAGCAAATGGCATTGGTGATGATTGTGACCATCATGGCGACGCTGTCGTTGCCGCCGGCGCGGCGAGTCCATACGGCGGCCGATGCCAAAGTGCTTGGTGCAGCCGCCGCCAACAAAAATCCAGCTGCCATGTCATCGGATAAGAATTGACTTAATGGCCAAGCCAACAACGGCGCAGCAACCAGATTGATTGTCGAAGCAAGTATTGCCGGAATTGGGTTGGCCGCGGCACTGACCAGCGAGCTTGTTTTTAGCGGCCAGGTCATTGCAACCATCGTCAATGAAACGATCGTCCACTTCACCCAACCCGAATCGGTCAGAGCATGAAGTGGGTCAGTCAGCCAAAAGCCAACTCCCAAACAGCTGATCAGAGCAGCCATAAACCAGTTTTGACGCAGCCAATTCATGCGATTATTGAGTTTGTGATCTGCTAGCGGTACGAAACGACCTGTATCGTTTTTATTTGTGCAACTAAAATTCCAACCCGCATACGCTGGAGATCGATGCTTCAGCCGCAACATCAAACGACAGGAAAACCGAGTGCTTAGATATTGGACTGCAGGAGAATCGCACGGTAAAGCGATGATTGCGCTGGTAGACGGTTTTCCATCTGGTTTACAAATCGACGAAGATCTGATCAACAACGAATTGCGTCGTCGCCAGGGCGGTTACGGTCGCGGTCAGCGTCAGAAACTGGAAACGGACAAGGCTGAATTCCTGACGGGCGTTTGGCAGAACACGACGCTGGGCAGTCCGATTGCCATGCAAGTTGTGAACAGCGATTATAAATTGGAGCGGCTCAAGGAATTGCCTCGCCCTCGTCCAGGCCACGGCGATTTGAGCGGTAGCATCAAATACTTCAGTTCTATTCGCGGGATTTTGGAACGAGCCAGCGCACGCGAATCCTGTGTTCGGGTCGCCGCCGGCGCATTGTGCAAAACGTTGCTTCGTACTTTTGGTATCGAAACGATTGGATACGTTGCTGAGTTAGGCGAAAAGCCGTTGGAAGCGAAGGGCGATTCGATCGAGCAGCAAAGAAAGCTACGCGATTCAAGTGAGATCTATTCGCTCGATCCGCAACGCGATGAAGAAATGAAGACATACATTGACGATACGAAAAAGGCTGGCGATACGCTTGGCGGGATCGTTGAAGTGCGTGCCGAAGGGCTGCCGTTTGGACTTGGCACACATGCACAATGGGATCTGAAACTGGATGGGAAAATCGCGCAAGCTGTGATGGCGGTTCAGGCAATCAAAGGAGTTGAGATTGGGCTCGGATTCGAAGCGGCCCGGCGAGTTGGAAGCAAAGTTCATGATCCGATTCATTACGACTCCAGCAAAAAAGATGAGCCATCGCTCGGATACGTTCGTCCAACCAACAACGCGGGTGGCTTGGAAGCGGGAATGACTAATGGACAGCCGCTGGTTGTTCGAGCTGCCATGAAACCGATTAGCACTTTGCAAAAGCCGCTGGAATCGATCGATATGGCGACCAAAGAGCCTCACACCGCCAGCTACGAACGGAGTGATGTTTGTGCTTTGTCGGCATGCAGCGTAATCATTGAAAACGTGGTCTCATTCGAATTGGCCGCTGCCATGGTCGAGAAATTTGGCGGTGACAGTGTCGAAGAAATGCAGGCTCGTTGGAAACTGTTTCAAGAAATGGCAGCGGCCCGGTAAGGGAAATCAAATGGAAACCGTTCAAACCAGACTGAGCGACAATCAGCGGCGATTCGTTTGTCGCCTGGTTTTTCTGCAGTTTTGTCTGATCCCAACGATTGCTTCGATTTACATTATTCTGCACCATCCCGGTGTTGATCAGTGGAAGCAACAAATTCAGGCACGTTTGCCAGTAAATATTGAAATTGCTTCGGTCGAAACGCCGCTACCCGGTCAAGTCGTGTTGCGTGGTTTGAAAATCGTACCTTCAAATTCCGGTCGCTATCCGGAACTAAACGGATTTTCGGCGAACGAAGTTAATATTCAATTCGGATTTCTGCAAAACGAAATCAGTTTCGTTGAACCGGTCGAACTGGAATCTCATGCGATGGCGGAAACACTGCAGCGAATGTTCAGCGAGTTGGATGAAAATTCTTTGAACAATGAAAAGTGGCAGATCTCGTTTAACAAGGTTGTGTTGCGCGATTCGGTGTTGGGCACTCGCGATTTTGTCATGAAGCCTTTGTCGGTGACGCTGGCTGAAGCCGTGCCTAATCCAGACTCAGGTCAGTCAAAATTTCAGGCTCGGATTTTGGCTCGTCCTCAAGGAATCGATCTCGATGAACAAATCAGCGTGCAATTCGAAAAAGATTCGACAGGGCAGTACGTTGATATAGACACTCACAATGGCTATCTGCCAGCCAACCTATTGAAACATCTTGTTGCCGAGGCGCCGGTAATGGGAGCGAGTAGTTTGTTTCGCGGACGAATAATCATGGATTTGAACGCGGATAATCGAGCCAGTGGCAGCATCACCGGTGACATTTTCGATTTGCGATTGGATAGTTTGCCTGATCATGGCCCGAGTCTGACTGGTTACTGTGACGTGCGTGATTTGATGTGCCAAATTGAAAATGGCAGGATTAAATCTGGAGAAATAACCGTTCGCTCTAACCATCCAATCAGTGTGGATTCAAGTCTTTTCAAAGATTCGGATAAGTTTGGGATCGAGTTGAGCGTTGATGCAGATTCTGAACGAGTTTCCATCGCCAATCTGGACTTAGGTATCTTATTGAACAGCGGCAACGTGTTCTTTTCTGCCCCCCGGGCAACAATTGAGCGGTTTGGCACTACGGAACAAGCTGAATGTTTCGCGTTTGATTCCAAAGGCGAGCCACTTGCGATTTGCAACAGCAGGTTGTCGACTCGCAAATCAGTGCCACTTAATTCGCTGGCTAAGATTTTGACTGGGCAAAGCGGCGGTAACCGATCCATTGATTTTCTGGACAACTTTGATTTGCCTGATCGCACGGCCGATGGAAGCGGTAACGGCACGTCGATCCGCTGATTGATGATAGCCGATAGTAGCCAATTTCGAAGCGTAGCACGTACTCAGCTGAAAACTAAGCGTTTAATTCTTCCAGTTCTTCCCAGCGTGAATAATACTGGGCCAACTGCTGTTCAAGGGTTTTGAGTTTTGCCTGATTTGTGGCAATGGCGTCACCGCCTTTTTGATAGAAATCCGGGTCCGCCATAACTTCGTGCAACGATGCGATTTCAGATTCACTGGATTCGATTAGTTCAGGCAGGCTTTCAAGTTCACGTTTTTCTTTGAAATTTAGTTTGCGAGACGTTGATTCAGTTTTTGATTTGTTGGGTTGCTGCTTCTTGTTCTTTTTCGTTTCAGGTTTTTCGGCGGGTGGGGCAGGGCGTTGGCGAATCCAATCATCGTAGCCACCGACGTATTCTTTGATGTTGTTGTTTTCGAACACAAGGCAGCTCGAGACAACATTATTCAGAAATTCACGATCGTGACTGACTAGCAAAAGCGTTCCATTGAAATTCATCATCCGCTCTTCCAGCATCTCCAGCGTTTCGGTGTCAAGGTCGTTGGTTGGTTCGTCCAACACAATCACATTGGCTTGTTTGGTAAACAATTTCGCCAACAAGATTCGATTGCGTTCACCGCCGGAAAGGAATTTAACTTGAGTTCGCGAGCGATCGGGCGTAAACAGAAAATCCTGAAGATAGCCCAGAATGTGTTTTTTCGCCTCGCCAGTGCCAACATGGTCGTAACCATCGCCGACGTTTTCGGCGACCGTTTTTTCTTCATCCAATTGTTCACGCAGCTGATCAAAGTAGGTGATTTCCAGATTGGAACCAAGTTTAATGGAGCCCGACGTTGGTTTCATTTTGCCGAGCAGCACTTTCAATAGCGTCGTCTTTCCGGCGCCGTTGGGACCAATGATACCCAGCTTGTCGCCACGCATGATCGAAACGGATAGACCGCTGAAAATCGATTTGTTTTCGTCGCCGTCGTAACTGAAACCTATTTCTTCGGTTTCGATTACCATTACGCCACTTTTTTGACTTTCGTTGATCTTCAGGTTGGTGACTTTTTGTTGTTCGCGCCGTTGCCCACGTTCATCACGCATTTTCTTCAACGCACGGACTCGGCCTTCGTTGCGCGTGCGACGTGCCTTGATGCCTTGTCGAATCCAAGCTTCTTCTTCAGCCAGTCTTTTGTCAAACAGTGCGTTTTGCTTTTCTTCGGCAGCCAAGGCCTGTTCTTTTCTTACGAGAAAGGTTTCGTAGTCACACGTCCAATCAAATATTCTTCCGCGATCGATCTCCAAGATTCGAGTTGCCATGCGTCTTAGAAACATTCGGTCGTGGGTTACGAACATCAACGACCCCGGCCAGTTTTTTAAAAACTTCTCCAGCCAGTCAATCGCCTGAATGTCCAAATGGTTTGTCGGCTCGTCCAGCAACAATAAATCAGGCTTGGAAACGATGGCACTCGCCAGCAGGACTCGGCGTTTCATTCCCGACGACAAAGTTTCGAACCTGGCGGTCGGATCGAGTTGCATTCGCGAAATGATTTCATTGACGTCAACGTCTTTTTGCCATTCGGGATAATCGGCCGCTGAAGCTTTGGCTTCCAGGCCAGTAGCCACGATCTCGTGAAGGTTGCCAAACGTGTCTTGAGGAACATCTTGCTGTAGCAATTTTATTGTGGCGTCGGCACGAACGTTTATTTTGCCCGCGTCTGGTTCGACATCGCCAACCAGCAATTTCATTAGCGTGGTTTTGCCTGCACCGTTACGACCCAACAAACCAATTCGCTGGTTGTCTTCGATGCGGCATGAAACATCATCCAGGAGCGACGGTCCACGAAAGCCAATGGTCAATTCTTCAATGAAAACGATGGACATGCAGTTGTGATTGGTTGTTTGGTTTCTTGGATGGGGCAGTCACAAAGTGCGAAAATTCAGGAGGCTGTAGTTGGTTCTTGGTTTGCCAAACTTCGGTAACATGACAATGGAATAACAAGCGCAGCCAACGCCACGAGTAAATGGAATGCACAAAGTAGCTGCAGATAGAAAATAGGTTCCATCCACATGCTATTGGAGGCGCCGGCACCTCCTAAACCCGAATAGGCGTGTAAGCCGACCCCCAGTTGATTAACGCCTTCCCAAGACCATATCACGATTATGTTGCCGAACGCTGCGATTGCAGCAATACCGCGTTCTTTAGCGATACCGGCCCAGCGTGCATGTAGCAGGACGGCATTCCAAAGCACGATCATCAGTGCGCCGTTTTCTTTTGGGTCCCAGCCCCAGAATCGGCCCCACGAATCGTCGGCCCAAAGGCCACCCAATACAGTTCCAAAGAAGCTGAACAGTAACGCGAAGCAAGTGATCCCGTATATGATGTCGACGAGCAGTTTGCGGGATTTTTTATCGAAGTCCTTGCTTATCAACATGCTGAACAGGAACGCGACGCCAACCAGTCCAGCTACCAAAGTCGCAGAATAGCCAAGGTTGATGATGATTACATGTGTTGTCAACCAAAATTGTGTATCTAGAACCGCGCGCAAGACGGTGAAAGTATCGCCATCGATTGACAATGTCCATGCGTATAAAAGTGTCATCGCTCCGCACAACGAGGCAAGCAGGTTGCCCAATCCAATTTTGGTCGCATATTCTATGATCAACAAAATCACTACGCAGCCGGCAGCCACGACAACAAAAGACGAATACAAATTCGTAATCGGCGGTCGGCCGGAAACAGCCACTCGGGCAGCTACACCGCCAAGATGCACTATCAACGCCAACATGATCAACCAGAATGCTGCCCGATTCAGTGGCATTCGCATTCCGATCCAGGAAACAATCGTGACCACAAAGGCGACTAGATACAACACCATTGCCATGTAGAACGGTGAAAAATGATTGTACGAGATTTCTGCTGCTTGTTGCGTTTTGTTCCAGCCGTATGGTTTAGCCGCTACGACCGCTTTCAAGTGTTGTTCAAGAGTTACATTGAATGTTGCCGCATCGTTTTCCAGATAAGCGTCTTTCAGCGATATCAAATTATCGACAATGACTGGATCAACATCGACCAATTTTTCGCCGTCGACGCCGCGGATGTCCTTGACCATAACCAACAACGATTGGTCTCGTGTCATTCCAAACCGATCAGGCTCGTTGCGCCATTCTTTCAAACGAGCATCAACAAACGTTTTTGCGTCCTTCAATTCGTCGGCGTACAGTCGTGGTGGAATTAAATGCCAGTTCTTTTCAAGAACCTGGACAAGCTGTTCCGGTTCGTCCAGCTCGAACTTGGCTGAAAGTCCTTCCACAATTTCTTCGTATCGCATCAGTTCGCGAATGATTTTCTTGCGGGTCAGTTCCTCACCCAATTTCTTGATTTCTCGATCAAGTAAAGCGGCGGCAAGTTCACTGTTGGTTTTCGATCCTGTCTCCATTGCCAGATCGCTGAGCATTTTTTGTTCGAGATACAAGCTGAGCGGAACCCAGGGATTCGTTTCATCTCGCGTCGGCAGCACCAACGGAATGGCTGATCGTGTGTGGGAAAGGTTTGCAGCGACTTCGATCCGCCCAAGCAAATCGCCTTCTTCATAACGTCCATCGGTGCCATACAGCATCGTATTAACGCCCATCAAGTAACGCGTTTTGGAGAAAACTTCACGCAAGCGATGATGAAATGGTGTCCGTTGTTCTTCCGGGATCTTGTCAGATTCCAACAGTTGTTCGATCAGCTTGGAATTAGCTTCTCGTAATTCAGCAAATGTATATTTCATGCCTTTGCGGAATTTCAAACCGAGTGAACTCTGTACGCTTAAGTCTTCGATCCGCAAGATTTGATATTCTTCCGCCGAAGGCGAGCCAAAAACGCAATCCGCCAACCAACGTATTGCTGGCTGCTTGTTGCCAAATTCGTCGGTTACATATTCGCGATTGCCAAGTCGACGAGCAGTGTTGCGCGCGAAAGAATCGAGCGGTTGCACGCGTCCGCCATAGGTAACCGGCAATCTGCCAAGCAGATCCAGGCGAATATCAGAACCTTTGGCTTTGGTGACTTTGGGCGAGATAGATCTTGCAGCTTTGGAAGCTGTGTACATGCCAAATATTCCGACCAAGGCAATAGTCGGTCCCCAGACCCACCAATAGGAAGGTGCGGACGCTGCTTTCAAAGCTTTGCCGTCGAGTATTTCCGGCGATGGCTGCAGTTCATTTTTGCGTTTTGGGCTGGCGAGATATGAAGTTAGCGATTGATAGAATTGTGCGACCAAACCGACCACGACGAACATGCAGCATACGTACGGAATCATCCATCCTCGGTTTTTGACGATTTGAATTCCTGAATACTCAACTCCCTCAACCTTGTTGTAGGTGGTTTGATAGAAAGTCAAATCACGGTAACGCAACGGGTTGTTCATCCAGATTTTCTGACTGCTGGATACGCCGTTGTCTTCGTCTTCGATCACAAAGTCGGACGAGAACCAGCTGGGGGTTTCCGTTCCAACATAGTATTCCGCCTGAGTGTCCTTTAGCTGAAGTGCGTACGGCGTGTAAACGGTTTTGAATCGCAGGCCAATTTCATAATGCTTGTCATTGATGAAAACCGAATCGATGATCTGCTGAGCGTATGCGGCTTGACTGATTAAATAGGTCCCAATCGGCTTGTCGGTTTCCCGGTTGATCAATTCAATATAGGCGCTCGCTTGATCCGCCCCAGCGTTTGCATCAGCGCCAGCTGCGGATCGAGTTTCCTGGGCGATAAAAGATTTGCCGAACCCTGATGTTGCTTTGTTGTCGGCGAACGGTCCGACACGCAGCACGTCACTGTTCTGGAAATATTCAAGACAGCGAATTTTGAATGGGAATCGATCGTCGTCTATCGTTTCGTCTGATGAAGAAAGTTGCTCACCGGGGATGACCGACATTTCATCGAATTCGGGATTGCTTCGATCGATCACGACGAATTCGGTTTCACGTAGATCAACGGCATGATGAACTTTTTGACCTTCTTCAAATGAAACCCGCAGCTCTTCGTTGGTCGCCGTCACGTACAATTCGTTTGCCAGGATTCCAGCGATCCCCAGATGCAGTAGCACAATTCCGGCTTTGCGTTTGAACAACGCAATACACCCGGCGAGAAACACCATCGCGGCTAGCGTCGACAATGACAATTGCCACAAGATTCGCATGGCTGAATCGCCGATGAATGCGTCTTCACCATAAATCAGACTGAGTACGAGCAGCCCAAAAAACGTCAGCGCCGCCAATCCATAAACAATTCGCTCAACGATACGTTCGCTTCCCATCGAAAGGACCGCATAAACACATCCAATTGCCAGCCCGAGTACAACAACTTGCAGATAGACCCACATCTGCGACCAGGGGATCGGTGGTTTGCCTCCGAACCCCTCCGCGTCCTGGTAATTAAAAATCACGGCCCAAGTCACCGCTGTTGCAACAGCCAGCGTTACTAAGCCGATCCCAAGACGAATACCTTTCGCCTGGATTCGAAACCGCAACAAGTGAGCTGCTGTCAAATTCATCAACATGGCAATGATGATTGTCAGGCCGCTGGGCAGGATGATGCCGGCTTTTATTTGTGGGACATCCGGAAACCAGTTCGGTGGCGCAAAAGTGTTTAGCGGTACGTAAACCCACAAGCTGTTGTAGTGTTTGTTTTTCAATTCCCAAATGTCGATAGTCGCTTGCTCAAGGGTGACCACCCATGTGACAAAAACAGCTAACACCAACAGAAAGACGGTCAGCTTCAACGAGGCAATCGGAGTCAGGATCGCCCGGACGATGTCGGTGATTCCCTTTGAAGATTGGGTTTTTGGAATCGATGTTGTGGTTGAAGCCATTTGTGTCCCGTTATTTGAAACTAAATGATTCTACAAACTTGTCAAAGTCGCCTTCGAGCGGAGCAATTTCTTCCCGGTCGCCGAACATTTTAAAAAACCATGCCAGTTCGCCGCGAACGATCATGATCCCTATTAAACCGCGCTCTTTGGATTTGTCATCTGAAATCAGGCGAACTTTGTTTCCTTCGATACCGTCGACGTTTACTTTCGAGGAATTTTTTTCTGCGAACTCCGGACTTGTGTCCATATCGACTTGTCGTGCCCATCTTTGAGCGTTGGGGATCCATTGGTTCGCGGCTGCCATAAGCTGAGTTACCGATATTTGTGGCGAGGTAGGTTCATCTCCATGAAGCAAACGAACTTTGACGATGGAGTTAACTTTGCCTTTCTTCCAACCCTCGGGAACCTCGTATGTCAGCTCGGGTTCGGATGGCGCTATCGCTGTTGCAGCCGGCGAGGTTGAAGGCATCATGCCCGAAGTCGAAAGCATGCCGTTTTCGTCAAAGATCTTGAACTCGCCCGATCGGTATTTCATGGATTCAAGTTTCAGCTGCTCTTTTTCGATCGGTGACTTTCCCAATTGGCCGAGCCAGCGATTTACATTGTCAAGCATGTTTTGATTGGGACCGAGGCTGGAGATAGAAAGTTCAACGTTTCCGTTTTCCGGGGTCGAACGCAACAACGTTGCAAAACGAAACTGGCGCGCCGGTCCCTGTTTCCAATCTTCTGTCGCTTCCCAAACCGGTTCGCCTTGTTCATTAAAGTCGATGTCAGTGAGCAATTGTTTCCACTGGTCTTGAGTTTCTTTCATCGCAGCGACCGGACCCGTCAATTTGAAGAACCATGTTGCGTCGCTGCGGGAAGCGATCGCCACGAACATCTGATTCAATACTGGCCGCGACGCGGGTCTTTCGGCTGGAACATTGGTACCCAGATCGCCCAGGTCGGAACGTTCTTTAGACACACGGTATTGGCGTATCTCAGGTGCGTCATCACAGCCAAGCCATGACGTCAAAAGGAAAAACGCAATTAAAAGTTTGCAGCGGCGATTCATACTGATACTGGATACCCGGAGTCTGTGCCAATAATTATATGCCGCTGACATGCGTCGAGATACATCAATGCGTGCAATCGGAATGTGCCATCATTCACGTATCAACACGTTTACTGGTGACCGGTTAAATTTGGAGACAATTTGTCGCGGACTATTCGATAGCAGGTTCAATGATTCCGTGGCACTGCCCAAAGCCAATTCGACGATGGGAATCGCTCTGGCAATAAGCGGTCATCACGACTTCATCTCCGTCACCCAGAAATTTTCGTTCTTCGCCAGTCGGCAAGCTGATCGGCGTACGATCGGTGCCGGGAACCGGGTTGTCTTTATCGCCGTTCCAGGTCAATTCCAGAAGACAACCACGCTCGTCGCGCGAAGGTCCACTGACGGTACCGCTGGCCAGTAGATCGCCCGGCTGCATATTGCAACCGTTGCTGCTGTGATGGGTCAGCATTTGAGCGATCGTCCAATACATATTGGTAAACGAAGTCGCACTCAATTTGTGCGGTGTCATGTTTTGCGATCGCATATCGGCGGTTGTTAAAAATGCTTCAAGATTGATGTCGATGCCACCACGATTCGTATTGTTTTCGTTCGTCAAGTATTCAAGCGGCTTGGGATCGCCAGCGGGTCGATTGAATTGGCCACAACGAAACGGCGCTAACGCTTCCATTGTTACGATCCAGGGCGAGACGGTGGTCGCGAACGATTTTGCCAGGAACGGACCGAGCGGTTGGTACTCCCATTTTTGCAGGTCACGAGCGGACCAGTCGTTTACCAGAGCCATACCGAAGATTTTGTCTTCGGCCTCGTTGATGCTGATCGTTGAACCAAGCGGATTGCCTTCGGCGACAAAGAAACCGACCTCGAATTCGTAGTCGAGCAATGCGCTGGGGCTGCGCGTGGGTGATCCGCCTTCTTCGGCAGGAGCTTTTTGACCAACGGGACGACGCACTGGGCCGCCACTGGCCATCAAACTGGACGCGCGTCCGTGGTAGCCAATGGGGATGTGTTTGTAGTTCGGCAGAATCGGATTGTTAGGTCGAAACATGCTTCCAACGTTAGTGGCATGGTAAATCGATGCGTAGAAGTCCGTGTAATCCCGAACCTGGCACGGCAACACCATATGCACGTCCGACTGGGGAACCAGTTTCACTTTGTCTTTGGCAGCTTCGTTGTCGCTGGACAACAGTTGGCTCAGCTGATGCCTTAATTCGATCCGTGACGCTTTGGGCAACAACATGATATGGTTAAGTGGCGGGTGATAAACGGCACCGGCAATCAAGTCATCGGAAAATCCACCATTTTCCGCAGTCGTCTGCAAGTCAACGATCTGGTCGCCGATGGCTACGCCGTTGCGTGGCATTTCTTCGCCGATTTGAAAGACGCCAAATGGCAGATTTTGAATTGGGAAATCGGTTTCGTCAGTATTGGCAGATTCGACCCATGATTTTCGATCGGGGTCGTGCGTAAAATCTAATTCAAACATTCTCAGGCACTTGTAGGTTACGTTTTGTTAAGCAACTTCGATATTGATCCATCCAAGCTGCGATAGTTCTTCCGTTGGTTCAGCAAACGAACAAGAGCCAAAGGAAATGGCTCGTTGATTGCGCAGGGTTGAGATTTGATCGGATGAAATTGAGTTGCCATTCCAAACAATCGCGTCTTCGCTAACTTCAAAATTGGTCGCTTCTGTTTCGCTTAACACTTTGGCTAAAAAGGCTTCGTCCTGACCCGCAAATGCGAATGCAGCTGCGACGAAGACATTCACGAATCCAAACATGTTGCCACAATCGGCATCCGTTTCGTAGGTAAGTCGATAGTTTCCGCGAATCGGATGATGCAATCCAGCGGTTGCTTTGAAGCCGACATCGTATTGAGCGCACCGGGCGATGAATCTGGCAACTTGATCGGCAGGCGGAATCAAATTGGTGGTGACACCACCGGTCCGAATCTTGGCAAAAATATTATCGGGCCCGCCGGCAATGGCTTTGACCAATTCATCTGGATCTTGCTGATGCGGCAATTCCAAAAATGCGTTAATTGTCTCAGGGATTTGGGCGATGGTTTTCTCAATCGATTCCGTGCTGCTCGCTTTTACTTCGATCGCATCTACGACGGCTCGGCCAGTGTCTTCGTGCCGCGAGTTGAAATCATCAATCGCCCGCATGGCAACTGAAAATGCATCGGCTTCAGCGTTGACCTCGGGGACAAGTGAACTGATTTTCCAATGATGGCTCGAATTAGTGAAAGATGGCTGCTTTTCAAGTTCGATCAAACGGCCAGCAGGAATGATCAACCTTGCCAGCATCCAGCGGGAACTTGAGCCAAGGTAGTGTTCGTAATTTTCAGTAACGACATCAAGCGGCAGTTTGGCGGGCGGAAAAAGGCCGGCATAGTCGACGATTTCGCTAACTAGATTTTTGATCGCGGACATGGTCGCTTTATCAATGAGCAGGAATTACCAACCCATAGGATAGTGTTTGGTCGAGTCTTGCCCATACGTAATCGCGTATGGCGCTGGGGATTTCATCGAGGGAACGACGATGTGAACAGCACCAGCGCGTTCTAGCGGGCCAAATTGACTCGGACAAGTTCGTTGTCATTGCGAACGAAAACAGACTTCATAGCGAAAGCCGGATGGGACCAGCAAACGCCGCCTCGCTGATTGAGTTGTTTACGAGTGGGTTCGATGATTTTTAGTCGCGAAATTTCTTCGAACCGTTCGGGTGACAATCTGGCGTTGATCAACTCACCTCGCTCGGTAAACATCCACACCAATTCGCTTTCTTGATCGCCGCTGTGGACAAAATGAATCGTGCTCCAACGGGACTTTGGTACCGCCGTTAAATTCTCCCATACACGTGTACCTGATTTCGCCTCCAGGCAACGAAGCTCGCCATAGCTGTCTACTCCATAAATATGGCTGCCCAGCCATATGGGAGTGCTGATCATAGAATGCATGGCTTTTGTCTGTCTCTCATTAACTCCGATTTGATGCCAAACTTTCTCTGCGTTCGGCTGGTCCGGATCGAGTTTAATCAGCATGGACCCATCGTAAAACGAAGTGCAAAAAATATGGTCTTTGTTGACTACCGGGCTCGCACAACCGATCGGCATGTTGATCGGTTTCCAGGGGATTTGCCAGTGGACCGTGCCGTCACCGGGGCCGATTCCGCAAACGCTGTCACCCGTCCAGCAAACCAACACGTCATGTTCTCCCTGCGATATCAAAACGGGTGAAGAATATTGGCCGCGATCGTTAGTCGCTTTCCATACCTCATTGCCTGTCTTCCGATCAAATGCAACGACGCCGGCGTCGTTCGCACCAATTTGTAATATCACAAGGTTGTCGTAAATGATCGGGGAACATGTCATGCCCCAAACCGGCATGCGGTTGAGTTTTCGATCCCGATTTGCAATCGAGTATGCAGCATTTAGATCCTTTTCCCAAACAACGGTGCCATCGTTGGCCTGAAAGCAGATCAATTGGCCCATCGCACCGTGTGAATAAGCAAATCCGCCGTCGATGGTGACCGATGCTCGAGGGCCCGCCGGATAGCCGATTTTGTATTGGCTGACATATTCGTGTTGCCAGACAGGTTTACCGGTTTCGGCATCGAAACAAAGTACACGCTCGACAGTTTTGGGTTCGGTCATCCGATCCATGACGTAAACTTTGCCATCGGCGACCGTTGGCCCGCTATAACCGGCACCAATTTTGACTCGCCAGGTGACATCGGGTTCCGCAGGAAGCTCGGCAACTATGTTTGACTCGCTCCACACGCCATCGCGATTCTTGCCCCTCCATTGCGGCCAATCATCAAAGGAATGTGCGGATTGGCACATGCAAGATATTACGAAAACAAGCAGCGATTGGCACAGGGGGTTGAATTTCAAATCATACACCTTCTTTGAAACGGTAGCCGATCCCGCGAACGGTTTGAATTAGTTTATTGGATTCGCCCATTTTCTTACGCAAAGACCGAATGTGGACGTCAATGGTCCGCTCAAGGATCAACGTGTCAGCACCCAGAGCCGCGTCGATAAGTTCGCTGCGATCAAAAGCGCGTCCGGGCTGGCGAATCATGGTATCCAACAATCGGAATTCACTGGGAGTCAAATCCAGCGGTTTGCCGTTGAGTGCGACGCGATGTTTGATCCGGTCGATGGTGACGCCCGCCTGGGAAATGATATCGCTGCCGCTGGATTGGGATTGTTGGTGTCGTCGCAGCAAAGATTTGACGCGTTCGAGAAGGATTTTGACGCTGAACGGTTTGACGACGTAATCATCTGCACCGACGGAAAAGCCAACCAGTTGATCCGTTTCTTCGCCTTTGGCCGTCAGCATTAAAACAGGCGTCTCACGAGTTTCCGGAATGGCACGTAGGCGCCGACATACTTCCAGTCCGTCAAAAACTGGAATCATGACGTCCAGAACTATCAGATCTGGCAGCTTCAAACGGGCTTGATTCAGTCCGTCTTGTCCGTCGAATGAACATGTTACGTCGAAACCGGAATTGGTAAGGTTATATTCTAAAATCCCTGCCAATGAGCGGTCGTCTTCTACTACCAGGATTTTTGGTTTGGGCATTTTGATTAAGGATTGGTTTCAGTACTTTGCTTATTGAAATTACTGTGTTGGTGGCGAACGATGTCCCCATCAACGAGATAGATTACGTCTTCGGCAATGTTTTCTGCAAGGTCCGCAATTCGTTCGATATGACGCGAGGCAGAAAAACAATGCAACGCTGGATCGACCAATCGTGAATCTTGAGCCATTAACTCTTTCAATTCAATGATGATATCGTAGTTGTGTTGGTCGACAGCAGCATCACATTCGATGACATTCTTTGCCAGCTCAACATTTGAATCAACAAATGAATCCAAAGCCATACGGACCATCATGGTGGCTTGTCGCACCATATCAGGCAATTGGTCGGGGATCGGGAAGAATGGATGTTGGTGCAGGTTGACGGCTCGTTCGCAAATATTGCATGCCAGGTCAGCCATACGCTCAAGTTCACCATTGATCTTTAGAACTGTCGTTAGTCGGCGAAGATCGCCAGCAACCGGCTGGTGCAAGGCCAGCATCTTCAGACATTCCTCTTCAATTTCAACTTCCGTCGCGTTTACGAGTTTATCGGTGGCCAGTACTTCTTCGGCCAATTCAATACGCTTTTCAACGAGCGCGATCGCTGAATTGTCGATCATTTTCTCGACGATGCCGAACAGCGACATCATTCGACGGTGAATGTTTTGAATGTCTCTTTGGAGATATTTTGACATGGTCGATCTGTTCTCGCCTATCCAAATTTACCCGTAACATAATCTTCGGTTTGTTGTTGCTTTGGTTTGGTAAAGACTTCTGTAGTCGGGCCAGCCTCCACGATTTTGCCTTCAAAGAAGAAAGCCGTTTGGTCACTGCAACGTGCCGCTTGTTGCATGTTGTGAGTCACGATGACGATTGAATATTGTTTTCTTAATTCGTAGATCAGGTCTTCGATTTTAGATGTCGATGAAGGGTCAAGTGCTGAGCAAGGCTCATCCATAAGAAGAACCTCTGGGCCAACGGCAATCGCGCGAGCAATGCACAGTCGCTGTTGTTGGCCACCACTCAAGCTAAGCGCTGAATGGCCCAATCGATCTTTGACTTCTTCCCAGACCGCCGCTTTTCGCAATGACCATTCGACCAATTCATCCAGATCATTGCGACTGACGCCACGAAAATGCAAACGCGGTCCAAAAGCCACATTGTCATAAATTGATTTTGGGAACGGGTTTGGTTTCTGAAAGACGATTCCGATTCTTCGACGCAACGAAACGACGTCAGTTCCATGATCGAGAATATCCAAATCCGGCAAATCCAAAGTCCCGGTGCAACGTGCGCCGGGCACTTCATCGTTCATGCGATTAATCCATTTTAGCAAAGTACTTTTGCCGCAACCGCTGGGGCCGATAAATGCCGTAACACGTTGTTCGGGGATATCGAGAGAAATGTTGTGAAGCGCCTGAAAATCGTCGTACCACGAGCACAGATCTTTGATGCGAATCTTGATCGTCTCTTCGACCGAGGCAGATTCTGGCGTCGGGGTGGCGGCAAGTGGGTTGTGTGGCTGAGCCTTTGTTCCGGTCATGACAGAGGTTTTTGTGTCCGTTGGCGGATAACGATTGCAAGAGTATTAAACGTGAACAATATAGCCAGCAACACAACAATCCCTGCGGATGCCACGTGTTGCCAATTTACGGTTGCTGCATTATCGATTGGCAAACCGGCCCAGTGGAAAATCTGAATCGGCAGCACAGAATAGCTGTCCATCAAGTTTTCCGGGCCCGCAGTGATGTAAACGATACCAGCAAGGACGATAATCGGAGCAGCTTCACCAATCGCGCGGCTCATCGCAAGAATCGCTCCCGTCATGATACCCGGAATGGCTGCTGGCAAAGTCACGTTTCGGACAGTTTGCCAGCGGGTCGAGCCAAGTCCCAGCGCCCCTTGCCGCAGCGTCGATGGAACTGCTCTGAGCGATTCCTGGGTAGCGATAATGATCACGGGTAAGATTACTAACATCAAAGTTAAGCTGGCAGCCAAAACGCCACGTCCAAACGGTAGTTGAAGATAATACCATGGCTTAACCGAGGTGGGGCCGCCTTCTGCTTGATAGTGAAGAGTTCGATCAAGAACAGCCTCATCAGCCGGCAAATCCTGGCCATCTTGAAGGACGTTCAGCTTTACCCACTCGCCTCCGAGCAGCACGTTCATATCCTGAGTTAAAGTTGGAGCCAGCCAATTTTCCTGTCCATCGCCAGAACCAGGAACTGACGGAATCTTGAGGATGCGTTCACCCTCGGATTCATATTGAAAATAGTGTTGGGCTCCAAATTCAAAAGCCGGGTTTTTGGGAGAGCCAAACATACCAAACATGGTTCCAAATGCGGTTAGCCCGACGATCCCGTAAACGATGGACGGAACTCCTGCCAAATTGCTGATATTTAGTTGAACCAAGCCATGCAATTTGGAAAGGAATTTGTTTTTTGGTTTGAATTCTTCCAGGCAGATCGCGGTTCCGATCCCCAATGGCAAAGCAAACAATGCGCATCCAAGGCAAACCCAAAGCGTGCCACTAAGCGCAGGCCCGATGCCAGCTTCCGACGGATTCGTTTTGGGAGTTTGCGTTGTAAACGCTTTAAAGTGGTCAACGGCGGTTCCCTGATCTGGCGATGGGTTGCTTGTTAAATTGAATTCGCCACCGAATTGGAATCCGCGTTTTTTTCTTTTCAGCAAACCCGTCAATTGACCTTCGTCCGCCTTCAGGACGAAATGCCCATCGACCAATTCGTTCTCGGGTGAACGATGTTTGATTGGCAGGAACGTATGATCGTCGTTGGTGTTTTTTGTTGCGCTAAAAATTCCTGACAGCTGGCCCATTTTCTTTCTTGGACGAAGCTTGTTGATTTTTTTTAATGCGACCGATTCTCCAGTCACATCGCCCATCACCAATTTGGAAACGTCCAACTGGCAAAAATCGTTCGCTTGCGAATTGCCTAGAACTAACGGGCATCGCCAACCCGTTGCCGAGTCAATGATGTTGGCAATGCGTCCATCGGTAACCAGTCCGTTGTTGCCTTTTAAATCGTCAATGTTGAACGCAGCCGCTGATTCAAATATGGCAATCGAAGAATTAGATTTTGCCTGGACAGACATCCCGTCATCCAGATTGAAGCCTGCGTCCTTGATCATTTCCAAAACATTGTTTATTCCTGAGGCAGGGAGACATTGAAAACGTTGCGAATTAGTAGCGTTTTGGGCCAATTCGAAACTGAAAACACCGATTCGTGGGTTTTCAGTGCCAAAAACGACGTCGTCTTCGTTGAACAACCCGCCAACTACCATCTCGTTTGTGATGAAGATGCCCTGCAAGAAGTCTCCTTGGTCCAAAGCATCCAGCGAATTCGATTCGTTGCTACCTTGAACGATCGATAACAGGATTTGCGATTCAGCAACATCAGGACGCGGCTGGAAAACGGGCAATGCTTTGCTGACGATGGCGACCAGAAGAACGACCAGAATAGACAACGTGGCAAATGTAATTGCCCAGCACAGCAGCCTGAATGCTGAATCCAGCCTTTGCCGGCGTTTGGGATCCGAAGCAGGAAGCTTTGAAAAATCGGGCGATTCGATCTGATTGATATCAATCATTAGTCGTACGCCTCTTGATATCGTTTTCTAATAAAGTGTCCGATGATGGTCAGCGCCAGAGTCATCAGGAACAAGGTTGTGGCAACTGCGTAAATCGAGAAGTATTCGACACCGAAATTCTCGACATCCCCTTTGGCAACCTGAGTAATGTATCCGGTAATCGTTTGGACCTGGTTTCTGGGATCGACCGTCATGGACGCTACACTGCCTGCTGCAAGTGCGACAATCATGGTCTCGCCAACGGCTCGAGCGATCGCGAGCAACGAAGCGGAAACGATTCCAGACAAAGCTGCGGGAACCACCACCTTCATCGAGACGTCAAATCGAGTGCCACCGAGCCCGTAAGCTGCATCCCGCAATCGTTGTGGAACGGCTCGTAACGCATCTTCGGTTAGCGAACAAATGGTTGGCAAGCAGAGAATGCCGACTGCAATTCCGGCGCTAAGTGCATTGTAATAATCCACCTGCAGCCCCATGGCGTCTCTTAAAAACGGCGTGATGACGGTAAGAGCAAAAAAACCATACACAACCGTTGGAACACCAGCCAGGATCTCCAACGCTGGTTTAACGATTGACCTGACCTTTCGCGGAGCATATTCACTCAGGAAGATTGCGGAAATCAAACCAAGAGGAATGGCTACGGTCATGGCGACTACTGTGATCAGTAGTGTGCCAAAGATTAACGGCCAGACGCCGAATTGCTTTTCGGCACCGAGCAACGGATTCCACTGGGTTCCCGTGATGAATTGCCAAAAATTGATTTCTTTAAATCCAAAAAACTGAATCGTTTGGCCCAATAACAGCACTACAATCGAAGCGGTCACGAGTACTGAAAACGCGGCACAAGCGAACAGAACGCTGTAGATTCCTGCTTCTTTCAGGCGGACGCTAAAAAGAGATCGCAACGAACGATGGTTCAGCAATTGAGGTTTCGCGGAAGCGTTTGCGGTTGCCATCGTGCGAGGTTGGTTCCTGTTGCGTCTAAGTTATTGACAGCTTGGTTTTAAGCAGACTCAATGCAGCTTTTTTAAGTAACCCTCAAACGTCGAGACCGCTACTTAAGTAAGTTCGAAGTCTTGTAGATTTCGGCCAGTGCGCCGTGGCGTTTGGCGCCGTCTTTTGTCCAGTAATGCGTGCCGGTCATCCGCTTTTTGAAATGCACATGTGCGTCGGCGTAAATATTTTCTGGCAATCCTACGTACCCGACGGTTTCAGCGATGTCCGCAGCGTTATCCAGGTAATGTTTGACAAATCGTTTCACTTCCGGACGCGATGCCGCTTTGGAATTGATATAGATGAACAGCGGACGAGAAAATGGAGCGTACGTTCCATTGCCAATAGTCTCGCTGGAGGGCGGAACAGCTTTGCCATTTGGGTTTACGATCGGAACAGCTGTTAACTTGTCTGTGTTCTCAAAATAGTAAGCAGCTCCGAAGAAGCCGATTGCCGTTTCCGTATTGGCAATGCCTTGAACTAAATTGTTGTCATCTTCACTTACAGACATGTCGGCTCGAATCGAACCTTTCTTGCCCGCTACGACTTCTTTGAAGTAATCAAAAGTTCCTGAATCGGTGCCAGGCGCAAAAATCTTGATTTCTTTCTTTGGCCATGATGGATCGACTTGGTCCCATGTCTTGGCAGCTGAACCAGCAAGGAAGATTTTTCCGAGTTGCTCAACGGTCATCTTTTTGACCCAAGTGTTGTTTTTGTTGACGGCGATCGTCAATCCGTCATAGGCAATTGGGATTTCGATGAACTCAACGCCATTTTTTTTGCAAGCTGCAAATTCCTTATCCTTGATTGGGCGAGATGCGTTAGAAATATCTGTGTCGCCTTTGGTGAATCTCTTGAATCCACCGCCAGTACCCGACACCCCGACCGGAATTTTAACGTTGGGGTATTCTTCGCCGAACATTACAGCCGCTTCAGTCGAGATTGGCGCAACGGTGCTGGAGCCATCAATTTCAATGGTCCCGGTTAATTCTGTCTTGATGTCTTGAGCAACGGCTGTCGTCGCCAGCAAAACAGATATGGATACAACTAGCGTTACTTTTTTCATGCTTTGCCTCTGTATTTTGAGCTCGACGGCTTCAGAATCGAATCGCCGTTGGCCTGCAGTTTTATTGTGCCGAGTCCAATCATTGAACCCAATTTGACGCATGCGATCAAAAGACAACGAGATTGTGAAGGTGTATGAAGGATTCTTTATTTTAAGATGTGATTTGTAGGCGAAATATCGGCTTTTACGGTGAGGAAATCTTTAAAAATTAAGACACTGCGAGCGTGCTAATGACGTGTTTTACTTCCCTTGGTCTAAGCCAAGCCAGAGAGTTTTCAGGTAAAGAAATTTCATGCAACGTGGTTGCTGTCTGCGAATTAATGAGGCTCATTGGCAGATGGTAATCGGACAGTGAATATACTGCCTTTGCCGGGTTGGCTTTCTACTTCCGCTTGGCCTCCAAAAGCGTTCGCAAGGTGTTTGACAATCGCCAGCCCTAATCCTGATCCTCCAAGTTCTCGGGATCGAGCTCTATCAACTCGATAAAAACGCTCGAAGATTCTAGATTGGTGTTCGGCTGGGATTCCGATTCCGGTGTCTGCTATTTTCAAAACGATTTCGTCACCGATGACCGAATTAGAAAGTTCGACTTCGCCACCTTCGGGAGTGTAATGTAGGGCATTGCTGATCAAATTGTTAAGGATCGTCAAGATTGCCTCATAGTCGGCCTTTATCATCGGCGAGTTGGAATTCGAGGAGTAGCGTAAGGTAACGTTGCGTTTTTCTGCTTCCGATTCAAATTGCAGAATGCATTGTTGGCACAGGTCATTAATCGCGATCGATTCGATCTGCCAGTTCTCTTTGCCAGATTCGACTCTTGCCAGTTGCAAGAGGTCCTGGATTTGTAAATCCAGAACGTCGGCATTGGATTCAATTTGTTTGAGGAAAAACATGTTTTTCCGTTCGTCATGAATTGCGCCTAATCGGAGCGTTTCCGCACATGCTTTTATAGAAGTTAATGGTGTCTTGAGTTCGTGAGAGACATTGGCGACAAAATCGCGCCGAAGATTCTCAAGCTGGCGAAGTTCCGTAACGTCATGCAGTACGGCTACAATCCCGGGCCGTAAATCGCTGCTGGATTCCTGAGGCAAAACAGTAACTCGTGCGCTGATTTTTCGACGCTCGGATATTCCTGGAGTTTCGAATTCGATTTTCGATTGTTCTGAAGTTGCCTGGGTTTTCTCAATCGCAGCAGACAATTCCGGGGTTCGAATAACGTCGATGAAGTTTCGATTGACTAAGTCAGTTTCATGCAGGGAGAACATATCGCAGACTGCTCGATTGGCCAGGGCAACTTTTTTGGATGAATCGATTGCCAAAACACCTTCGATCATGCTGGTCAACACAGCCTCCAGCCGATCTCGCCCGCTTACGATTCCTCGTTCTCTAATAGAAAGTTCATTTTGCATCTGGCCAAATGCGTCTGCCAATGAACCCCATTCGTCGTTGCGATTAAGTAGTTTTGGAAACGAAGCATATTGGCCAATTCCGATTTGTTTTGCGGCTTCTGAAAACTGGCTTAGCGGGCGAAGCAAGTATGTAGAAAACAAGACCGTCAGAATGCAAGCGAGCAAACTCAGCGATAGCGCAAAAACCAGAATGTAGGCTTGCAAGGAACTAATAGCAGAATTGATTGCAACCGACGGTATCGCCACACGAACTACGCCTTGTGTGTCATTGACCCGCGAGTGATGGGTGTTCGCAAGGTACATCATTGGAATTTCAAGCGTTGAACTATAGCGAGTTGAAAAGCCTGGTGCGTCAAGACTGGCAGCGAGGATTTCTGGCCGGTCGCCATGATCACCAATATCTTTGGTACCTGTTTCGGAGTCGGCAACGACACTTCCGTTTGGCAAAATAACAGTGAATCTGAATTTGGTTTCTTTGCCTAACCGTTTCAGGTGTTCGGGCAAACTTGGATCCGTCAGTCCGGCTTCTGTCTCATGGATGTGTTCGCTAAGCATCTTCGCCATCGCTGTCATCTGCCGGCGGGTATCTTCAATCATTCGGGTACGCAGAGTCTTGGAAAGAATGACGACCAGAATGCCGGCTGCCAGGAAGTGCAGGCACATATAACCGATCAGGAAATTGCGCAAAACAATTGGGATTTGGAACTTGGAAGTCATGGATTGGAACCGGATGAGGCAAAGTAGTTCAACATCGTGGCTGCCCGTGGTTGCCGTCGAATCCGTCGAGGCCGGGAGAATTTGCCGTTAATTTCATCATTTTGAGAATAAACTAACAGCCTGCTTTCGCATTTTGTCCACGGTTTCTCAGGTAAATGTTAGAACGGGTGGCCTTAATTTTTTCTTAATATTAGACTTCCCGTTTATTGAAGTTTGGAAACTGGATTCAACCCACGAGCAGTGGAATGAGCACCATTGGAAAGCTGTTCGGTCGATCGCCATTCAGTCAAATTCAGGTACACATGGAACATGTTTCCGAATGTGTACATAAGATGAAGTTTGCGATTGATACGATGATGGCCGGAGAGAATGAAAAGCTGGATGATATCGCGTATGAAGTCTCTCGATTAGAACATCATGCTGATCAAGTGAAAATTGATATTCGCAATCAGTTGTTGCGAAGATTTTTCATGCCGATCAACCGCCCGGATGTCATGGACATTCTTTCCTTACAGGACGAATTAGCAGACACTGCGGAAGATGTGTGTAAAGTCATCACGCTAAAAGAGTTGCCTTTCCACGATGACATTCGCGAGTTATTTATTCAATTCGTCGATCAGAACATGGAAGCCTTTGCGGTTGCCGCATCCATCATCAGTGAATTGGACGAATTGATCGAATCGGGATTTGGCGGTGCAGAAGCTGAGAAGATTCGTAGTCTGGCACATAATGTCGCCGTCGCCGAGCATGAAGCGGATGTGATTCAAATAAAGTTGCTTAAACAAATTTATGCCAACGACACCAAGATGAGCATCGGCCAATTTCATTTGTGGATGAGGCTGACACGCATTCTGAGTCAAATTTCGAACGTATCAGAAAACCTTGCCAACAAGGTGTTGAAGACGCTCAGTTTCAAGTGAGAATTTTGTTTCTTCGAAGCCGTTAATAGTTTTTCGCAAAAGCATTTATTGTTCCTAACGTAATCGGACGCCAATGACTCCTGTTGGAATTTTGATTGTACTGACGCTTGTATTCGGGTTCTATGTTGCCTGGAATATTGGCGCCAATGATGTCGCAAATGCAATGGGAACATCCGTTGGTTCGGGTGCGCTTACGTTGACGTCGGCAGTTATTCTGGCCGCAATTTTTGAATTTGCCGGAGCCTATCTGGTCGGTTCGAATGTTTCGGATACGGTTCGCAAAAAGATGTTTGAACCGGAACAGCTGACGGTGATGTATGGCGAGCAAGCGCCTTACATATTGGCTTGCGGAATGATTGCCGCCTTGCTGGCTGCCGGTACGTGGCTATTGATCGCGACCGTCATGAAGTGGCCTGTTTCAACAACCCATTCAATTGTCGGTGCCGTGGTCGGTTTTGGATTTGTGGCCTTGGGCATCGAGGGGATTTATTGGGACAAGGTAGGTTTGATCACTTGTGGATGGGTGATTTCACCTTTGATATCCGGATCCATTGCCTATTTCCTGTTTGGATTAATGCTCAGGCTGGTGTTTCACAAACGAGATCCGGTACGCGCTGCGGTCAAGGTGACGCCTTATTTGGTTTTTGTTGTGATATGTGTGTTGAGTGGGATCACGACCTACAAAGGATTGAAGCCTTTTTGGAAAGAACAGGGGCTCAACCAATTTGATCCCGGGTTTATTGGAGTGGTCGCGCTGGTAACAGGTTTGGTCGGCTTGGCGTCGATGTTTATCACCAAGCAGTTGTTGAAAGGTTATAAATCTGAAAACTCGGATGCATCAGTATCCCATTCCAACCCGGTGCTCGATGCAGACGTATCGCGTTCCATCCATAAAGCGGAAATGCACTTGCAACGCGTACGCAATATGGCGGACGGCGATGTGAAGGAAAAAGCAAATGAGATTCTCAAGCAAATGAGTGACATTGGTGATGCTGCCCGTGAGCGCGTAAACGCAAACACGAATTCCGAGGATCTGCGTAAAGTCGAAAAGATTTTTGTGCTGTTGCAGGTTATTACAGCCTGTTTGGTCGCGTTTGCACATGGTTCAAACGATGTTGCCAACGCAATCGGACCGCTATCGGCTGCTTACCAGGCGTTGGAATCAGGCGAAATTGCATCCAAGTCTTCGACCCCGTCATGGGCGTTGTTGCTGGGTGGAGTCGGGATTGTGATTGGACTGGCAACGATGGGTTGGCGGGTAATTCAAACCGTTGGCAAGAAGATTACCGAGCTGACGCCCAGTCGAGGGTTCTGCGCTGAATTCGCTGCCGCAATTACGATTCTGTTTGCATCGACCATAGATTTTGGATTGCCGATATCTACGACGCATACTTTGGTTGGGGCCGTATTGGGAGTGGGTATGGCCAGGGGGATCAATGCACTTAACCTGAAAACCATGCGAGATATCATTGCTGGATGGGCGATAACGATTCCTGCCGGAGCCGGGCTGTCGATGTTATTCTATTTCATTCTTAAGGCGATCTTTGTCGATTCTGGCTGGGTTTAAGCTGGCTGTCGCTCGTTTGTGGGATTCGTTTTGAATTCGATGATCCTTTATCGCTTTAAATTCCTATAATTGGAGATGGCGTTGCGGGAGAGCCCAGTGCCTTATTAAATTACCCACAGAAGTTGACGAATCGAATGTTGAGTCAATTAAAAGCTTTACGGATGTTTCTGGTTTGTATATCGGTCCAACTATTGACGTTTTCGCTTGGCCATGCAAACGCTGCGATTCAACAGGTTGATGAAGGTTCAGATGTTCAGACCGCCAAGGCTCAGCAACCTGTGGCGAGTTTGGTGAAGGTCCGATTGCCGATCGATGGAAGGTCTGCTGCGGCTACTCGGCAAACGCTACAGAAAATAATTGATTCCTACTCAAATGTCGTTCAAGTCAAACAGCGGCCCGTTGTCGTTATCGAGTTTGACAACAGCCGAGGGGCCACGGGGCAGGGCAGTTCGCTGGGCGCATGCATCGATTTGGCCAGATTTCTATCAAGCAGCGAAGTAAATCGATTGAAGACGGTTGCCTATATCCCAGCTCGCGAAGTCAATTCAACTGACGGTGCGGAAGCTCAGGCTGGACAGCTCAATGGGCATGCCGTTCTGGTTGCGCTTTCGGCGGAACAGTTGGATATGCACCCGCAAGTCACATTGGGTGCTGCAGGAATCGATGAAAGTGGTGTCGATGGATTTGTCACTGCAGCCTATCGCGACGTGGTTTCAAAACGATTGACCGTTCCGGTCCCGGTAGCGATCGGCATGCTGGACAAAGATCAAGGACTTTACAACGTCGAAACCGACGACGGCAAATCAATTTTTGTGAATGGCGATAAGCTGCAGAAACTTGAAACAGAGGGCGACGCGGTTAACACCAAAACGCTGGCCGACAGTGGTCAATTCGCTCAACTGTCAGGTCAACAACTGTTGGACCTTGGTCTGATTCGACATGCTTCGAAATCGCGAACAGGATTGGCTGACCATCTTGGAATTCCAATCGAATCGCTCAGCGCAACAAGCGAAAATGATCAGCAGTGGCGGGCCGTAAGAATCAAATTGCCCAAATATGTCGACAGTACGACTTTGCAGTGGGTCACTCGAGCGCTCGATCCAAAGGTCAGTGCGGACAAGGTTAACTTGATAATTATTGAGTTTGATTCTTTGGCTGGCGATGAAGATGCTTGTTTGTTGTTGGCCCGCCGGCTTGTTGCCTACGATTCTGACGAAATCAAAACCGTAGCGTTTATCAACAAAGAGGCGGCCGGTCCGGCGGCGCTGTTGGCACTTAGTTGTGATCATGTTGTGATGACCGACGAAGGAATACTGGGTGGGGCGTACGAGCCGGAAATAGCTCTGTCGAAACTGGACGATTTGAAGTCGGCTGCAGCCGGGATTGCCAATGATTTGGGCAAGGATCCGGCGCTCTTACAAGCGATGCTTGATCCGCAGATGGAAGTGATTCGTTTCCGGGACAAAAAGACGGGGCAGGAGCGTTTGCTTACGCAGCAGCAGCGTGACGATCTTGTCGATGCTGAAAACTGGCTGCCGCTGGGTCCGCAAAGCATAAGTGAACCGCTCACCGCCAGTGCCGCTGAGAAACAGGGAATTGCTCGGCTGTTGGTAGCGAGTTTCGATGAACTGAAGTCGTTTTATCAATTGGAAGACGAACCGGAATTACTCACGCCAACCGAAGTCGATCGCTGGTTGCATCAGGTCGCGCTATTGCTTGCATCACCGTTTGTGGCACCGTGGTTGTTGTTTATGGCGATGTTCTTTTTGTTCAACGAAATGTCTCAACCGGGTTTGGGAATACCAGGGTTCCTTGGAACACTTTGTTTGATACTCTATTTTTGGAGTCAGCATCTCGATGGCAACGCAGACTGGCTGGAGATCTTGCTGTTTGCTGTGGGGGTCGTTTTCGTCATGGTCGAATTGTTTGTGCTGCCAGGGATGGGGATTTTTGGTATTGGCGGCTTGATCATGATCGTTGTCTCCATTGTTTTGGCTGCCCAGACGTTTGTGTTTCCAACCAATTCAGAAGAATTTGGTCAGCTGCCAAAATCGCTGTTTGCTTTGCTCGGTGCTTTTGCCGGGCTAGGGACGGCGATGTTTTTGGTCGGTACGGTGTTGCCACGAACACCTTTGTTCAGACGATTGATGCTGGAACCACCCAATCGAAGCGAAGACGAATTTCCTGATGGTCGCGATCCTGAATCGGTCGTCAATTGGTCGCACCTTGTCGGCAGAAAAGGAATCACCATCACCAATCTTGCGCCATCCGGTAAAGCAAAACTTGCTGGCCAGTTGATGGATGTAATGAGTGATGGTCGCCTGATTGAAAAAGGGCAAGAGATTGAGGTTGTTGAAGTGTCTGGTAATCGCGTCATTGTTACGCCAGCAGAATCGTAGCTAGCACTTAACACACTCAACGCGCCGCGTATATAAAGTAAAGCATTGCCGCGGGGCACAGATAGCTTGGGCTGAAAACTTTGCCTAACCGTTAGTTTTTATCAAGTGTCGCGCTGGCAGATGTCGAAGTTGAAAAAGGGTATTTCCAGCAGGGGGGTTGGATCGTGCGCGCCGATGGCGAAGCAATAACTCATTTTTTCAGTGGGCAATTACAACTCCTACAACTTGATGTCCCGTCGCGGATTCGTTTTATCTGGCATTTCGCTCTGGGGCAAACTGGTCATCGACTCGCTTACGAGGCTCGGTGGTTTCACCTTGTTCGTTTACCGGACAATGGTGTGGCTGTTTACTCGTTTGCCCAGGCCTGAGACGATCTGGCCCAATTTCCACCGTGTTGGCGTATCCAGCTTGCCCGTGATTGCATTGACGGGAACTTTTATCGGTATGGTTCTGGCCGTCCAAAGCTATTTTCAGTTTCGCCAACTTGGCCTGGAGACACGACTTGGAGCCGTCATAAATTTGACATTGGTTCGCGAGCTTGGACCGGTGCTGGCAGCGACGATGTTGGCGGGTCGCGTTGGCAGTGCGATCGCTGCAGAATTAGGTACGATGCGAGTTACCGAACAAATTGACGCGCTGGCAGCCATGGGAGCCAATCCAATTCGCTATTTGGTAGTGCCTCGATTTCTGGCGTGTTTGTTTTTGATTCCGACGCTGACGGTGATGGCGGATTTCATGGGCGTGCTTGGCGGGCACTTTTATACCGTCAACATTGTTGGCGTGGACGTCCATCATTATTGGGATAACAGCCGTCAGATGGTTACAACCTTCGATTTGTTTGTCGGCATAATTAAAAGTATATTTTTCGGTGCGGCAATTGCATTGGTAAGTTGTTACCAGGGGTTTCATTGTGATCCAGGTGCCGAAGGGGTCGGTCGCGCATCGACGGCTTCGTTCGTTTATTCATTCGTTTTGATTTTGGCGTTGGATTTAGGATTGGGGATTGTTCTCGATACTTTCTACTTCATGCTGTATCCCGAAGGAGCGAGCCTGGTCTAATGTTTACGAACATCGAAAAAATGCTGGACGAACAAGAGTCGCTGGTAGAGGTGCGGGATGTGCATCTGAACTATGCTCGCCCAATTCTTAGAGACATTAACGTCAAAATACCGGCGGGCCAGACTCTTGTCGTTCTTGGTGAGAGTGGCTGCGGCAAAACTCAATTTTTGAAAAGCATTATTGGTTTGGTAAAACCAACCCGAGGCAAAGTGCTGTTTAATGATCAGGACATCGGGGATCTAAGTGACCGGCAAATGAGTCATTTGCGATTAAGATTCGGTTACGTTTTTCAAAACGCTGCGTTGTTTGACAGTATGAGCATCGAGCAAAACGTTGCGTTTCCGTTGCGGCAACATGGTCGCTTTTCGTCAGCACAGATTCACGAAATGGTGGTGTCGCGATTGTGGGAAGTGGGTTTGCCTGAAGATACGGTTTACAAGTATCCGGCTCAATTATCTGGCGGTGAGCGAAAACGAGTTGGATTGGCACGGGCGCTGGTTATGAATCCTGAACTGATTCTGTACGACGAGCCAACGACCGGTCTGGATCCAATCATGAGTGATGTTATCAATGAATTGATTTTGCGAACTCGCAGCCGAAACCCGGTCACAAGTGTTGTGGTGACGCACGATATGAATACCGCTCGTAAAGTTGGCGACCGAATCATCATGTTGATGCCGCTGGCGAATCTGGACGACGACGAACCTCAAGTCATTTTCGATGGGACGCCGGAAGAATTGAATCAAACCAATGATCGTCGAGTGCGTCAGTTTGTAAACGGTGAAGCAGGTGAGCGGCTGATTGAATTGCGGGGCGCTCGCGATGAAGGCAATTTTCCAAACCCAGAATTGAATTAGCTGACATGGACGAACGTAAACAACAAACCCTGGTCGGATTCTTTGTGCTGCTCGCATTTGTGATGTTGCTATGGATGATCTTTCTTAACAGCGATGCCGCATGGAAGGGACTATACACGGTCTATTTGAAGCCACGGGCTGCCCCAGGCGTGAAAGCCGGTACGCCGGTGCGAAAGAATGGCGTGCTGATTGGTCGTGTGAAAGATGTTCAAACCGGTGACGATCATGTGACGCTCGCGTTGAACATTTATGACGACGAAAAGATTTACGAGAACGAAGTCGCGTCAATTGGTGCAGAGTCGATTCTGGGCGATGCGGTAATCGAAATTATTCCAACCACGCCAGATGTGCGTGGCAATGCGCTGGCAGCTGACGGGTTAATCAACTCGGTGGCCATCCGCCGAAATCCGATGGAGATCGTGGATGTGGCGTTGAATTTGGAAACTCAAATTTCCGACACGCTCCAATCAATCAAGCAAACCGCTTCGACGTTCGAATCGACGGCCGAACGAATTGGTGTTGCTGGCGACAACGTGTCTCAATTTACTCAGTCAATTCAGGATGCGATTGGCGGGCCCAATGGTGATGTGCAGAGCTTGATCGGTGATTTTCGTAACGTCACCCAGAAAACCCAGTTGGCACTTGATAACTTCAACCGGATTTTTGAAAACGTCAATGATGTCGTGGGTGATCCTGAATTCAAAAATCGATTCAACGATGTGTTGGCGACGTTGCCGGAGATATTTCAAGAAGTCAAAGGCGCTGTCACGGCGGTAAAGGATACGGTTTCGTCGTTCCGGAAAATCAGCGATTCGGCAGATTCAAACCTGAAGAATCTGGAAGGTTTTACGCAATCGCTTAGCGAGAATGGGCCTGAAATCCTTGAAACAATCAATGAGCGATTGGCGAATATCGACGGAGTATTCGACAAGATTAAGCAGGCAGCAGAGTCGTTAGGCAAGCTGCAGAATTCAGAAGGCACGATCGGCAAATTGCTGAACGATCCAGCGCTCTACAACAATGCTTTGGAAACGGTTCAATCGGCGCGTGAAGCCGTTGAAAACATTCGCGAGCAAACGGCCAAGATCGAACCTTTAATTAACGATGCCCGATTGTTTACCGATTCGATTGCACGCGATCCGGGTGTGATTGGGATTCGAGGTGCGATCAGAAACCGCGACGCTAACAAGACCGGTTACAAAGGTAACTTGCAGGGGCGTGAGCGGATATTTAGGCGGTAAGCTTATGGCCGATAGGCTGTTGGATATTTAGCTTTTGGACGCTAGCAATTGATGCCCCGCCATTTTTACTAATCGCTAGAGTTTATTGTGACCGGCAAAGTTTGATTCAGTTGCCTTAATTTGTACGGGTATTGTCGGATATTCTTTGAATCGCGATTGCGACGATTGCCGATGGTTTCAGAGAACAAGCTAGAAACCTATCGGCAAATAATTAACACGTTGCCGGCATCGAACGATGGGAGCCAATTAATGTTTCGTCGCCTTTTTATTACCGGAGTCTGTGTGGTCGCTTTTTGTGCGGCCAATCAAGCTGACGACGCAGTGGCCCAGCAACGTGCTTATGGTGCCAACTGGGGCCAGCAATCTGCTTCGGTCAACTACGATAAATTTTATCACTATCCGTACGTGACCTACCCGCAAAACTACTGGAACAACCAGTACTATCGCAGCGCCGACAGTTTGTACTATCGCTATCCAGCGGAAATGCGAATTCCGGTCTACAACCGTCATTGGCATAACTACTATCCGTCAAGTCGCCGCTACCACTGGGGCCATCATTTCTTGACCGATATTTTTTAGACGAGCCCAAAAATCTGAAACTGAAAAGACCGCCTTCGAGCGGTCTTTTTTTTAATTCGGACGCAATGTGCCATACATGAGGGAGTTGTTTTGGAGAGATTTTCCGAAGAATTGAACTGAAAAGTTGAAAATGTTGGCTCGCGTCTAACATACAGAAAGACGTCGATGAGCTGCAGTATCCAAAAGCGACTCGCAACTTACAAAATGTTCTCACAGTTCGATCGAACATGTATCTGGTATATTGTTCAATCCTTGTTTGACAAGTTGCAAAAGCTGAAGGAAATCCTGATGAATGATTCAGCGTTATCGAATCAAGATGCAAGTTTGCAGTCATCTGCTTCATTTTTTTGGCGCTGGATGCCGCTGGCGATTTCTTGCATTTGCATGGTTGTCATCATGCTTTCGCTCATGGCAGGATCGCAACTAAACAGATCAATACTGCCAGCGATTGTGATGTCTATGCTGTTTGTACATTTGTTGCTGATCGCCGGAGCGATGGCTTTGGCTCCCGTGAATTTTTGGCTTCGAACTGTTGTTGGACTGCTGCTGACGAGCTTCTACTGTATGGGGCTTTATTATTCTTCGCTTAACAAAACTTCCAATGCCACTGAACCCTTTGTTCTATTTGGCGCATCATTGATTCAATGGTTGATTTATCTGTTTCCGATGATGACGATCCGTTTAATGGGTTGGGAATTGGTTCCTTTCGGTCAACCGTCTATTTCGTCTCGAGAAGGAACAAGGTTTGGAATCAGGCATCTCTTGATTTGGACAACGATTGCCGGAATCATTTTGCCGATTTTACAACACGTCGTTTCGATCGTCACTTTCCCGGATTTCCAAAACATGCCCACCACCGATTTGAAGATGTGGATTAGTCTGGCGCTGTTCCTTGCGTTTGGCAATGCAGTCGTCGCCTTGCCCGTGGCATGGGGCTGTTTCGTACCAACCAACGCCTGGCTATGGCTTGTTTTCGCTGGATTGCTGACAATCGGGCTTTCGTTTGCAGAAGTTCTTGTTTTTCGTCGTAACACTGGAATCCGAATGGGTGTGATTTTCTTGCTTAATGGATTGCAGTTCTCTCTGTTGGCTGTTCATCTTTATTTCGTGCGGATGACTGGGTGGCGCTTGGGTCGGGCCAAGAACGTGCAGCCCACGTAAGCCTTCCATCGAAGTATCGCTCGAATTTGCTGGGAACCCATCAGCTAGG
>CAYONX010000001.1:141888-168735 GCA_964405425.1 uncultured Pirellulaceae bacterium
GTGGTTTTCAATGTGAAGCGGATTTGAATGCTGATGGTAACGTTGACTTGGTAGACGTGCAGCCGTTTGTCGAAATACTGACTGGAAACTAGTTGGTGAAAAACGGCCACCAATGTCCTGGTGGCCACATGTTTTATAACTGCCGTTTCGTTTATTTAAAATCGAAGCCGGATTTTTTCATTTGCTTGGTGATGGCCGATTGGACGGCGTCGCCAAGGGTTGAGCCGGCAGATTGCGTGTTTGCCGTTTTGCTTTTCTCTTTTTCGATATATTCAAGTCGTGCACGATTGACGCGCGCGATGTCCTTTTGGATTTGACCACGCTGCTTTGCCATGTCGCTGATGACTTTTGCTCGGTCGGCTGCCGGAACCTTTTGCAATTCTTCTGGCAATTCGTCTTCCTCGACTTCCGAAAGGACTTTGTTGTTGGCTTTGTAGGAATCGACAAGGTCTCGACCAACGTTGGAATACAATGAGCTTCCTTTGATGCCAGCGCGGCTGCCGAGTCCTGCCGATCCAAGTTGTAGCAGCGCGTTTTGATCCTGCTTGATCTGGTTGCTACGGAAAAAACCACGGGCACGTTTCTTGCCGAACCACAAATAGGTTCTATTCAATTTTTCATTTAGCTCGATCAAGATTTTATCCTGAGGAGCCTTGATGGAAACGACGGCTTGGTCCTGATCGATGTTGATGTATTCTCCCTCGGCCATCTGGGCTCCGAGCTGCCATTTTCCACCGACACCTTGCTGGTAACTGCCGCAATGAATCGTGTTGACGATCACGCCGGTTTCGATTGCACGTTTGCAGCTTTCCTTGTAATTGACGGGCCCTTGCGTAAAGGGCTCGTTGCCCGCGATGAAGATCGCTTTATAGGCGTTGGGCTCATCACTCCAATCGAGTCGCGACAACGCTTCGTTGATAACTTGGCCACAATATTCGTCGCCACCATTGGTTGTCAGCGAGAACAGAACCTCAGATACCTTGTCCAGATCATCGGTCAGGCCAACCACTTGGCGAATGTAGCCTTCGCTGGCTGGTAGATTCGTGTTGCCGTATTCGAAGACGGCGACACGTATCGCCGGCGTCTTGCCCGCTTTTTTTGCGTTGGCAAACTGCTGGACGATCGTCCAGAGTTGACTTTTTGCCTGGCTGATCAAGCCGTCCATCGAATTGGATGTGTCGAGCAAGATTGCCATGTCGGCGGCTGGACGTTTTCCAACAAATGGTGGATCGCCAGGATCCTTTTCTTGATCGCTCGGGTTTACGGTGATGACGATTTCCTGCGCGGTGATTTGATGTCCGCTGAAAATACTAAAGGCCAAAAGGGTTGATAATCCAATTCTGATTAGCGTTGTTAACATCTTATTGCTCCCACTGGTGACTGATGCGATAAACCGCGTCGATAATGCTTGGATGCAGCGGCGCGGTCCGAAGTTCCTTATCCAAGCCAATTTTTTTCAGCTGCATATAGATAGACGCACGAAACGCCTGAAAGTACCGCAGTTTTACAAAGCTGTTACAGTTCGCGCGGGTACAGCTTTATTCTTTATAGAAGTCTGCGTAAACATGGGAGCGTCCGCGCAAAGGATTGGAATGATTGGAGTTGGAACAGCCATTATGGCTGAAAAACGGAATGTGCTCGCTTGTGTGGGCGCAGGCGTGGATTCAGTCGTTTTTTAATCCGATGGAATTTCTCTGCCCTTTGTCCACGGCACTTCCGCTTCATCCAAAGCCGATCGCAGCGGTTGTAGATAATCACTGGCAAAGGCTTTGATTTGTGCGGTTACATCGTCGAGTTGATTTACGGCGATCTCAAATTGTTGACGATGCGTTTGGGTCGGGCCGTGAGTCGAATTGCTGGCCGAGAACAAAACATTGTTTATTCGTTGATTGACCGTCGGTTCTGTATCGACGGCGTAATATCGTTTTGTCGCATCGCCGTTGATTTTGTTTTCGAGTTCTTTCAATTGAAGCTGTAATTCTCTTGCCGTCGCATTCAGATCGTCGGTTGCCTTGTCCGTTCGTTTGAGCATGCTGCGAACGGCATCGAGTTCATCTGCATATTCTTTCAATGTCGTACGCAGTGCGGTCGATTGGAAGGACGCTTTGGCAACGCTTTGCAGAAACTCAAGAACTTCAACCCGGTCCTGGGCTGGCAATGCCGGATCGATGATGGATTCGACTTCGAAGGGTACTGGCGGGCCCAAAGATTCAATCTGCCCGCCTGCGGCAAGGAATGGTTCAACGCTGTAGGAGCCAGGCGCACACAGGGGTCCACCAGAACTGGTCCATGCGGAACATTTAAGATCCCACGTCGCTCGATGAATCCCTTTCTCATGTGAGCCATCGACCCGACTGACTAGGGTGTCCGACTGGTCTCGAATTTCGAAGTAGACTCTGGCGTCATCTTGTAGTTCTTCGGCTCGTAATTCTTCCCAGGACGGAGTCGGAACGTCATCCTTGGACTTGTCTTCTTTGTCCTTTCGTTTCTGTTTCAGAGATTTGATTTCTTTCCCGTTGTAGTAGGTAAAGGTAGCACCGAAGGGCGGATTGTCGGCAGAATAAAAGCTGTCGCCTTGAAATCCGTAACGTCCACCAAGGGAATCGGCTTGAGCGTACCACAGCGCTCGCCGGATCGGGAAAACATGAAAGTTGTCTTCTTTAAGGACTTCCGCGTCGGCATGACGCAGTGGGGAATAGTCATCGAGTACAAAAAACCCTCGACCAAAAGATGCGCCAACCAAATCGTTTTCGCGTTTTTGAATGGCTAGATCACGAAACGAAATTGTCGGTGAGCCTTGAACTTTGGTCCAATGTTCGCCGGAATCAAGTGTGAAGAAGATGCCGAATTCGGTTGCCAGAAAAAATAGATCCGCTCTTTCGTGGTCCTGGATGATTCGCCAGACCAGATGCTTTTCTGGCAGATCACCGACCATGGATTTCCAGGTCCGGCCGCGATTGGTACTCTTTACCAGCATCGGCGTGTAATCGCCCGTTTTGTGATTGTCTAAGCAGGCGTAGACCGTATCGGCGTCGTGCAGATCCGCTTTTACGTCGTTGACAAAAGCGCCTTCTGGAATGCCGTAAATCTGTTCGACCTTGTGCCAGTTTTCTCCGCCGTCTTCAGAAACCTGAATCAAACCATCATCGGTTCCGACATAAAGTAAATCTTCCACAACTGGCGATTCGCTGATCGATGTTATGTTTCCGTACTTTGACATGGCGAATAAGTCGTAGGCCGCGTCGATGCTGGGGACTCGGCCCATGGTTGGCAAAGTGAACCGGCTGATGTTTCGTGAAAGATCCGGGCTGATCGTGGTCCATGATTCGCCACGATCTTCGCTGCGATGCAGGAATTTTGAGCCGATATAAATACGCGTATGTGAATGTGGCGAAATCAGAATCGGCGAATCCCAATTGAATCGAAAATCTTCTTCGCCTTCATCGGGACGAGGCCGGATGTCGATCGCTTCACCCGTCTTGCGATCGTAGCGGCGAATGTAGCCTTGTTGCGATTCAGCGTAAATGATGTTGGGGTCTTCGTAGTCAATGGCCCCGTCGTGGCCATCGCCACCTATCGTCTTCACCCAATCGCTGTTGACGATGCCTTGAACACGATTGGTGCGAGTGGGGCCGTAATGAGAATAGTTGTCCTGGGTACCACCGGCGATGTGATAGAACGGGAAATCGTAATCGACATCGACTTTGTAGTACTGAGTCACCGGCAGATTGGCGCAGAAGCGGTACGTTTTGCAGAAGTCGTGCGAAATATAGACGCCGCCATCACAGCCAACCACAACAAAATCCTTGTCGGTAGGGTGGAACGCAACGGCGTGATTGTCGACGTGCTTGTGTTTGCCTTCGATGACGTCCCAGGTTTTTCCGCCGTCGACGCTGCGGACAAAATTGTTGTTGGCCTGGTAAAGAATGTCGAAGCGGTGCGGATCGACCCATAGTTCCTGATAGTAGTGTGGTCCCGTCCCGCCACTGACAAAGTCACTCGTTTTGGTCCAGCTTTGTCCGTAGTCATCGCTTCGCCAGAATCCACCTTTGCGTTTTGGCAATTCGATCGTTGCGTAAACGACGTTCGATTTTTGGAAGGACACACCGAGTGAGATTTTGCCAAGGTTGCCGCCCGGCAATCCGGATTTCAGCTCGGACCAGGTTTCGCCGCCATCGACCGATTTGTGGATGCCGGATTCTGGTCCTGCGTTGACGATTGCCCAGACGTTGCGATGTCTTTGGTGCGTGGCTGCATATAAAACATTTGGATTTTTTGGATCCATGACGACGTCAGTGACACCGGTGTATTCGCCGGAACTCAGGACGTTTTTCCAGTTCTTGCCGCCGTCGATTGATTTGAATAAACCACGCTCTCCACCGGGCGACCACAGTGGGCCTTGCGACGCGGCGAAGATTACATTCGAGTCGCGTGGGTCGATAAGGATTTTGCTAAGGTGTTCGCTTTGCTTGAGCCCCATGTTTTTAAATGATTTGCCAGCGTCACGGCTGACGTAAATACCGTCGCCAAAACCAATGTGTCGGCCGCCATTATTTTCGCCCGTCCCGATCCAGACATTATTACTGTTGCTCGGATCGACGGTGACGCAACCGATCGAATAACTGGGGTAGTCGTCGAAAATTGGCTCGAACGTTGTTCCAGCATTGGAAGTTTTGAATACGTTCCCCGAAGCGACCGCGATGTACCAGGTGTTTGGGTTTTGTTGATCCACCGCGATGTCGCCGATGCGGCCAGACATAAACGCTGGTCCGATACTGCGCAGCTTTAGAGCATCGAACAGTGATGTGTCAATTTTCTGTTCCTGTTCTTGTTCCGGAGAACGTTGCTCATTCGTTTCTTGACCCGTCAGAAAAACCGGGTACATCGTGCACAGGTAAAGACAAAATAAAATGGATCGCGTCGAGTAAATCATGGTGCCGTTCAAAAAGGAGAGGTCTTGCGTCTACTTCAATTCTGATTCTCAGCAATCCGTTGGTCAACAGATTGCGAATCTTAAGTAGAAAAATGCCGGCTTATTTGGGCCTGATTGATGCACCAAAGGTTGATCTGATTGCGAATCAAATTACCAAACAGTGGTTCTGCGTACGAAATCGCAACCAGTTTCTCGTGTTTAACGTGCTGAGTTGATTTGTTCGTAAACGGCTTGCAGCAATGCATCGACGTCTTTGAATTTCTTTTTCGTGTTCAGTGGTAATTCCAACATGCGTCTGGCTTCGGCTTCGTTGTGGCCAAGGGTCAACAGAATTTGATAGGTTTCTTCGACCAAATCGTTTTCGACGCTGGCGACAGAATTTTCCGATTCGCTGGCCGCCATCAACGCGAATTTCGGCATCTTGCGGCGTAGTTTGGCGACAATGCGTTCGGAGGTCGCTGGGCCGATGCCTGGAAGCGTAGACAGAACCTTTACGTCTTGTTGTTCGATGGATTTGGCGACGTCAGGCACTGGCCTTACCATCGCACGCAGCGCTTTTTTGACGCCTACGCCATCGACGCTGCAAAAGATTTCAAAGAACTCTCGTTCGATTTCGCTGTTGAAGCCGATTAAACGTGGGGTCATACGCCCGCCTTTTTGCACGTTTCCATCGATGTACTGGATCGTGTGCAGCGAAATGTCTTGGCCAACGGATGACTGGATCTGACGGCGAGTGAATTCGGGGATAAGCACTTCGTATTCAAATGGCGAGACTTCGATGGTTGCGGAATCATCGGCAACGCTAATCAATTTTCCTTTTACTTTGGTAATCAAGTTAGACTCGCTGTTCGTTGTGAAAGATAAAAATGACACATCGCAATTGCCAGGGCGTCAGCGACATCGGGCGGGGAAGGTATTTCAGCTAAATTCAACATGCGAGTAATCGCCATTTGAACTTGTGATTTCGGCGCACGGCCGTTGCCGGTCAACATTTTTTTGACTTGGGTCGCTGCATAGGGATAAATCTTGATGCCTTTTTGTCCGGCGGCAAGACATAGCACTCCTCGCGCGTGCCCCATAATGATCGCCGTCGTGGGGCGTTCATAATGACTGTATAATTCTTCAATAGCCAGCACACTAATGTCGAACGAATTCAATACGTCGACCATTCCATCGTGAATCGACTTAAGTCTGAGTTCGAGGTTGTCGTTGCGTTTGCTGCGAAATACGCCAGCTTCGACCATCTTCGGTTCGCCACTGGCGACGTCAATGATTCCATACCCGGTTGTGTTAAGGCCGGGGTCGATTCCGAGAACCAGGTTCTTGTCAGCCACTTGGATTCTCCTTGTACATCAGCGCAACGCACTGGGCCATCATGCATTGTCCGGTTCCGATGGTTCCGACGCCTTCGCCAGTTTTTGCTTTGATGCCAACCAGATTGGGTTCGATATCCAGAGCGGAGGCAACCGATTCGCAAATCGCGTTTTTGAAAGATGACAGTTTTGGTCGTTGGGCAAAAATAATACAGTCAACGTTCAGCAGCTTGAAACCGGATTGGCGAATTTTCTGCATAACGATTTGCAGCATTTCGATGGAGCTGCGATTCTTGTTTTCGTCAGCAGTATTGGGGAAAAGTTCTCCGATATCGCCCATCGACGCGGCCCCCAGAACCGCGTCGGTGATAGCGTGAAGCAGGACATCGGCATCGCTGTGGCCGTCCAGGCTTTGGTCAAACGGAATCTCCACCCCACCCATCAAGAGCGGGCCGCCGTCTTTCAGGCGATGCGTATCGTGGCCAATGCCAACTCTCAAATTCGCGGGATTCATTTGTGTGGATCGTGTTATTTGGGTTGCGTGGCCGTCAATTATAGCGGTACACAGGATTTGGTCGTAGCTCAAACCGCCGCCTGTCGATGCGGACACTGTGGACCTATAATCCCGCCATGGCAATCATCGAAATCGAAAATTTGACGAAGACTTACCGCGTCTACCAGAAACAGGAAGGCGTCATGGCGTCGATCCGTGGCTTGTTCAAACGAAGTTTCCGCGAAGTTCACGCGGTCAAAGGGATCGATTTACAGGTCCAAGAGGGCGAGTTCGTTGCGTTTCTTGGGCCCAATGGTGCTGGCAAGACGACGACACTGAAATTGTTGTCTGGTGTGATACACCCGGATTCCGGGAATTGCAGCGTCATGGGTTACGTTCCCTGGGAACGAACCAATGAGTATCGCCGCCGGTTTGCACTGGTGATGGGGCAGAAGAACCAATTGTGGTGGGATTTGCCGGCGATGGAATCGTTTCGTTTGCATCAACACATTTATGGGATCGACGCACAGGAATTCGAGCGAACGCGTGATGAACTTTCTGACATGCTGGATGTGACGCGGTTGCTCAAGCAACCTGTGCGAGAATTGTCGCTGGGCGAGCGGATGAAGATGGAGTTGATCGCGGCGCTATTGCACAGTCCGGATGTATTGTTTCTGGACGAGCCCACGATCGGGCTGGATGTGGTTGCACAGTACAAAATCCAACAATTCCTTCGTGACTATCAAGAGAATCGCAAGAACACGATCATTTTGACAAGCCATTACATGAAAGACATTGCTGCCTTGTGCAAGCGAGTGGTGATTATCGCTGGCGGAGAAATCTTTCACGACGGATCGCTGGACGAGATTGTCGACAAGTTCAGCGGTGACAAAATTGTCACTTTGCAAGTTTCTGAAGACCAGTCGCTGGATCGGCTGAAGCAGCTTCCCAATGTGATCGAAATTGATGCACCGAGAATTAAATTTCGTGTCGCCCGTGATGATGTTGCGCAAACGTTAAGCGAGATTTTGGGAACGCATACGGTGGCCGATATCGTGGTGGAAGATCCGCCGCTCGAAGAAGTGATCGCAGCAGCATTCCATCAGGCTCAGGGCCAGAGTTCAGAATCAGCGATTGCAGCGACGGAGGCCCAATGATGAAGAAATCGCTGCACAGTACGCCTCGCGGTGAAGTCGCCGAATTCGAGCAGATCAAAAACATCGGTCCAGCGCTGGCCGATGATTTTCGGCGTCTAAAACTAAAGAGGCCGCAGGACTTAATTGCTAAAGATCCTTTGGACTTGTATCGCAAAATATGCAAAACGGATAAGGTTTTTCACGACCCTTGCGTACTGGATTGTTTTATTTCTGCCGTTGAGTTCATGAACGGAAAGCCGCCCAAGGTTTGGTGGTCGTTTACCAGACAGCGGAAAAAGTTATACGCCGAAGAAGTTCAATTGCTGCGCCAGCGGTACCGAGGTTGATGGTATGTACGATCAAGCATTGACCTGGTGGACGTTTTTTCAGATCTCGATCAACGAGCGTCTGGTGTATCGTTTTGACTTCATGCTCGGAACGCTGATGCGATTCTTGCCGACGCTGACACAAATATTTTTGTGGTGGGCGATTTACGATGTGGTGTCAAACGAAGCCGTGGTTGCCGCGGGTGAACGACCCGATGGAGAGATCGCCGGCTATCGTTACGGAGACATGATCGCGTATTATTTGATGGTGATCATCAGCCGTGCGTTTTCCAGTATGCCAGGATTGACCAGCGGGATCGCGAATCAGGTTCGTAGTGGCGAGATCAAGAAATTTCTGATTCAGCCGGTCGATATGATGGGCTGTTTGTTGATGCAGCGTATTGCGCACAAACTGGTTTATTATCTGGTCGCAGCTTTGCCTTTTGCGCTGGTTTTTTATCTGTGTGGTGATTTTTTTGAATCGGGTTGGCCGCCGGTAAATGTGTTGATTGTATTTTTTGCCGCGCTGGTGCTGAGTTTCATGTTGGGCTTCTTTTTGGAGGCATGCCTGGGTTTGATCTCGTTTTGGTTCCTGGAAGTGACTTCGCTGACGTTCATCTACATGTTGTTGAATTTTCTTTTGTCGGGGCACATGTTTCCGTTGGAATTGTTGCCGACCGAACCAATCGATTTGTATTTGTTTGAGATCAATATTCGCGGGATGGTGGATTTGTTGCCGTTTAAGTATCTGGCCTATTTTCCAGCTGCGGTATTTCTGGGCAAAATTCAGGGACCGGAACTGTATACCGGATTGGCGATCGAGTTCGCATGGGTGGTGTTCTTTATTGTGCTGTCGCGGACTTTATGGTGGCGAGGCGTAAAGCGATACAGTGGATATGGAGGGTAGGGCAGTGCAACCGTCTTATATCAAGGTCTTTTTGACGTTTGCCCGAAATTCGCTGGTTCGCGATATGTCGTTTCGGATGAATTTTGTGCTGCAGTGCATTTCGTCGATGTCGTGGGCGGCCATGAACTGGGGGCTGTTCAAGATCATTTATCAATTCACGCCAGCGATCGGACCCGATAGTGGTTGGCGCGAGAATGAATTCTTTGTTTTCCTGGGAACGATTTGGATTATCAACAGTCTTGTTCAGACTTTTGTGATGGTCAATGCACAGGACTTTAGTGAACTGATCCGCACAGGGAACCTTGATTTTGCGCTACTCAAACCGATTGATACTCAGTTTCTAATTTCGTTTCCCCGCATCAATTGGGCTCAGCTTGCCAACTGTTTTTTAGGCGTGCTGGTCGTGATCTATTACTTGAGACAATTGTCGTTGGAACCGGAACGCGATATTCACATCAGCTTTCTGACCGTGCTTGCGTATTTGTTTTTTGTTTTGTGTGGCACAATCATCATGTACAGCGTGATGATCGTGTTGTCTTCGACCAGTATCTGGCTCGGGCGGAATCAGCATCTGAGTAGTTTCTGGTTCTACATCACAAACTTCTATCGTTACCCGATGGAAATCTATCAGCGGCATGGAATCGGTTGGGCGCTTTGGGGCACGTTTACTTTTGTGGTTCCGATTTTAGTCGTTAGCAATGTTCCGGCGCGGGTTTTTGCACAGCCTTCTCCTGGTGCCAGTGCCTGGGAGCCATGGGAATTCTATTTGGCTTGTTACACGGTGGTTGCCACGGTTGGAAGTTTGCTTGTCAGCCGCTGGGTGTTTAAGCGGGCACTGTTGAGCTATCGCAGCGCAAGTAGTTAAAAAGTGGGACTGGGACTGCCCGTTCTAGCCGTGATGCAGTTACCACGTGGTGGTCGATTGGCAGCTGTTGGAAGGCTTTTGAACGCGAAAACGGATTTGACCGTGGAAAACATGTCGCTAATTGGGGCGAGGTGGATCGAATCGACTGGCATTAGTGTCGATTGGAGCTGCCAATAGTCGAATCGATGGTAGGGATTGTTCGTACTGGCCAATTTATAAGGCTTTTGGAATCAATGAGTATTCCATATTCGTGGCATATCTGGTCAGGAATTGTTGCATCAGAAATCCGTCATTTTAAAATGGATGTGAAAGGCAAGCTGCACTGAGCAGGTGTTTTACACTGTCCCTTTGCTTGATTGACCCACCTGAAGATTCGGTGAATCATTGACTCACTGCGTCGATGCCTTCGATAAATCCAATGATTTGGAACACTGGAGAAAAACCAAACATGTCAAATTTGATTCCACTTGAAGACGCCGCCAAATTGCTTGGGCTCACTGTCGAAAAATTGAACGAAATGAGATCCAACAGCGAAATCTTTGGATACAAAGACGGCGTAAGCTGGAAGTTCAAAATGCAGGAACTTGAGCGAGTGGCGGATGAATTCGACATCTCGATCAACGTTGGTGCCGCTGCAGGGAATGCTGCGGACGACGTGGTTGAGCTTGTTGAAGACAAACTCGACTTGAAACTGGATGACGATGACGAAATCGAATTTGATTTCGACGACTCGTCGGAAGATCTGAAACTGGAAGAAGATAAAGCGGAAGTAAAATTGGCCGACGATGACGAGATCCAGTTACTCGATGATGATGATGACGACGACATTAAATTGCTAGACGACGATGATGGCGACGAAATTCAATTGTTCGATGATGACGACGACGATTTGGTTGTGGCCAAGCAGGAAGCTCCAGATTTTGACGACGACATCAAGATCGTTGAAGATGTTGACAAGCCAGCAGTCGTTGCAGCCAAGGATTTAAATGACAGTGATGAAATCCAGCTGTTCGATGATGACGACGATGATTTCTCGATGAAAGAAGAAGATGATGACATTAGTTTGGTCAACGACGAACCCAAAGTTGAAAAACAGGTTACCGGTGGCGATGACGGACTAGATCTGGCGATGGACGACGATGACGATTTCCAGTTGAGCGATTCTGCCGACGTCCTGAATTTGGATGATGACGATGGTGAAGAAGACCTTGCCTTTGGCAGCAGCGACATTCGACTTGCTGGTGATGAAGAGGTTAAGGTTGAGGCGGCTGACGAATCGGGTTTCATGTTGGAAGACGATGACAGCGACTTGCAACTGGTTGGCGGCGAAGATTCCAAGGCAGACGATTCAGGCATTGATTTGGCGGGCGATCTTGATGAGAGCAGCGACATGCTGCTGGGCGAAGACGATTTGTTTGAGGATGATCTGCAGATTCAGGAAAGTCACGAAGACGATATCGATCTGAGCAGCGATTTCGAAGAGAGCGAAGAGTTGATTATGGATGACAGCGACTCAAGCACGGATTTGATTGGTGCAAGTGAAGATTCTGGATTGATACTTGAAGAAGATTCGGGAGAAATCGATCTGGGTGGTAGCAGCTTGATGGATTTGGCTGGCGAAGAAGATGATGAAATGATTGTTTTGGACGAGCCGGTGGCAGCCGACGCTGCAACAGAACTTGCTGGTGACGATTTCAATTTGACTCCGCTGGAAGAATTGAGTGATGAAGACTCCAGTGGATCTCAAGTTATCGCCTTGGAAGATTCGGATATGTTCACCGATGATTCGGCTTCAACGTTGCTTCAGCCAAGTGATGAGATGGCTGCCGAGCCAATGTTAACAGAAGACGCTTTGGACGTGGGAGAATTTGATGCTTTCGATGCCGCGGTACCGGGGATGGCGGCTGGAATGGTTGTCGCGGGTGCAGCAGGTGCATTGCCGGAGCAGCCCTATACGATTGCTCAGATTGGTTCGTTGGGTTTGGTGTTTACATTGTTGGGAATTGGCGGAATGATCGGGTACGATTTGGCCCGAAATTTGTGGTTGCCAGAAGACCAGATCGTTACCAGCGGCATCTTGAAAATGATCCTGAGCGTTTTCGGCAGTTAAAGTGAGTTGGTAATCTTATTCAGGCCGGTATCAACCGGCCTTTTTTATGGTTTTGTGGCCTTCTCGGTGGCTGGACTGGACAGCGGAAATGGCAAAATATTTCGCTGTCAGAGAATTAGATTGGATTTAGTTGGCCCTTGTAGCCGAACCAATATTGCCTAAACTTATCTACTGATTTGAAGGGCTTGGAAGCCAGAAATAATAATCCCCTGTAGCTCAGTTGGTAGAGCGAGCGGCTGTTAACCGCTTTGTCGCAAGTTCGAGTCTTGCCGGGGGAGCTAAGGGCGTCGTCAATGAACGTCCACAAGAAGCTACGCCCGTTTTTGCGGGCTTTTTTTGTGCCGTGATTTTCTCTGAGTTACTGTGGGCTTTTTTCATGCGCGAATTCGGATGGCAACAAAAAAAGCCGGAATTGATTCCGGCTTGTTCAGTGAAGTTGATTGTTCTATTTGACGAATTTGACTGACTCAAACATCTTGTTGATCGCGTCTGATGCGGTGAACTCAGGGGTTCCGACAGCCATCACCTGGTAGAATTTATCTTTGGTAACAAAGTTGCTGACTCGGAACTCTCCGCCATGTTTGGGCATCGTTACACGGAACTTGTGAGCAGGGATTCCATTATTTTGAAACTGCTTCTGCGAAAGTACCTCGCCACCGGCTACTTTGACGACCGCGTCAAAAGCCGCTTTTAGGACTGCTTGTGCGTCTGCCGCTGGATCGGATTCTTGATGAAAGACGATCACGGTGCCGTTTTCTGATTCAAATACAAGCTGCTTTTGAGTTACGCCTTCTGCGATTTCGTCCGTTTTCTTGTGAAATTCACCAGGCATCGCAAGTTGCATTTGAGCGTGCATTGTTTCGATTTGAGCGAAAACGGATTTAGCTGGATTCAGCATTGCCAGAGTTAACAAAACCATGGTCGAAAGTGATTTGTTGGAAAGCATCTTTTTGTCCTTTGTCTTAAAAATGAATCGTATGGTTACCACCTTCCATGCGAACAAAGGTCACCAAAGGGGACAGGTAATTTCTAAAAGAGTGGCTACAATTGTTTTTTTGATGATTTTCACAAGCAGGCGTTTTCATGGATCAAGTTGAGTTATTCCACAGTCTCGTAAATCTGGCTGCGTCGGATGGCAAATTTACGGATGAAGAAATACAGTTTTTGGCCGAACGTGCTGAAAAATGGGAGATCCCCAAAGGTGAATTTGAAACAGCCCTGGCCGGAATTTCGGAAGGGAATTTCGAGCTTAAAGTGCCCGAAGACTACGATGCGCGGGTCAATATGATGAAGGAAATGTTGCGACTGGTTGCCAGCGATGGTGAATTGGCACCAATGGAAAAACACATTTGCAGCGTTGTCGCAGGAAAAATGGATTTCAGTTCCCAGGAATTCGAGAACTTGCTTCAAAGTGTGATTGACGAAGCGGGCTAGAACGCAGCTGAATTTTAATAATCCCAACGACGTTGAGCTCGCCAACACGGCAGAGCTATCGCCAAATCCTGGGCGGTGGCAACGTGGTGTCAAGAAATTTCTGACCGGATGCGTCGATCGTCGGTTGTCGTCGTTGTTGACGGGCAGCCAGTCGTTGAATGTTGCTGCGACGGCGGCGGATTCTGTTTGAAAAATTCGGATCGTCGTAATGGTGATCCACAAGATCGTTCACGTGGGAGACGTTCTTTAAGTCTTCAAACGGAATTCGATTATCAAGCAGGCCAATTTCGTAAGCATACTCAGCTGAAAACCCTGGCAGCAGCACTCGCCAATTGAATGGAACTCGGTCTGGCTTGATTTTATTGACGTGGTCCACCAGATTGGTTGTGCAGTTGTTTTTGATCGTGTTGTAAAACTCTGGCTCGTTTTTTAATTGATTGACTTTCTGCAAGACGTCGACGAAAAGTTTTTGGGCTTGATCAGCGGTCGCCACCGAAGGGTAAACATAAACATCGCTGTCACGATGATGTGTTCGGACGCGAATGAGATCTTTTTCGTCGGCAATGATATAGGTGATTTCGAATTGGTTGCTGAAGCCCAGAAACGGCGAATACTCTTCGCCTTGTTCATTACGAATCTCGACCGAGAGTCCCAGATAACTTCCGTCGGACATACCGAAACTTAACATCGTGTGTGCGATCGCCGGCATGTTGTTGAATGGTGTAACAATAAAATCGACGCTTTGTACGTCGCGCAGCTGAATGGTTCGATCGAAGTACTTGACTACGAAATCGTTATCGGACAGATAATTGATGTTCCGAATATTTTGGATCTGAATCTCATCACCGTTGAATACGGCACTTGGCAAAACCGACAATTCAGGTGTCCACGTCCGAGAATTCGAAGGCGCCAAGCGATCACTGAAATTATTGATTTGTAATGGCTTGCAACCGATAGCAAGGACAAGGATTGCTATTGGGAACAGGGGAATCAATAAGTTGGGTTTTGTATTCAAAGCTAAGGTCGCTTGTTAATGGAACCGGACATGCTTTCAACATTTTCTGCTTCGGCGGTTTTTGTTCGCACGTTGTAAATCACACGCGCTCCAACCAGACCCTGGTCAAAACGTGAATTTGCGCTGCTGCGCCGACGAAGGATAACGTTTTTACCAGTTAGACTTTCAATGACCAGATTCTCGTTGTCTTCACGATAGCTGATCCGGTCGCCTTTGCAGAAAAACCTATCGGCTCCAAGCTGGGCATTGCCCGTGGCGGTAAATTGGCTGCGCGGGCGTGGTGAAAGAGGGTTGTTGGATTGAACCAAATCAATTCGGTCACAGAAAAGTCGGACGCTGCCTTCGGGCGCGTTAGTTGGTTGCGAAGGGTCGATCGTGAGGTCAAAGTTGCCCAGCGGTGCATAGATGCTGCGCGTATTGCCAGTGATCGCCAGATTCTTGGATTCCAGGCCGGAGATCAGCTGCCTGTCAAAATGCGTGTGGATATACGTCACCGAACCGTTCGTACCACGCGCGGCTGCGTCACCAACAAAGCCAAATCCATCGGAAGGTTTGCCTGGCTTGCCTTGCCGATAAATTTCGATTCCGCCTGGGCCATTGGCGGTCAATTGATCGCTGGTCCGATTCATTACCGCATGTGGTGAAATGAGTTTGAACTTTTCAACCGTCTTTCCCTCGAGATTGGTTTGCAGATTTTCGATGGTTACAAAACGGTCTTGTGACTGCTTGTGGCCCGCGAATTTGAACTGGGTCTGATTCTCGTTCAATTCGCTACGGAAGATCATTTCAAGGATTTGCGGGTCTGAGTTTTTGTTGTCATCGTCCAGGTCGCTGAAGTTTACTCGTCGATCGAGTACGATTTTCAGCGCGTTTCCAGTTGCCCTGGTTTGAGATATTCCGTCGGAGCGATTTTCTTTTATGTTGGCGACGATTTCGTGTTCGAAATAGATATTCTGGCCGTCGAATATCATTCCACCCGCAAAGCTGATGTTTAACTTACTTGGTTTTTGATTAGGCTGAGAACGAGCGTTGAGCGGGATTTGTTTTTTCACGTTGCGCGGATCCAAGACAACTTTTCCTTGCCCTTTGATCCACATTCGATTACCGACTTGGTCCAGGAAAACGTCTGCACCTTCGATTTCAAATCGATCGGTTTCGATTTTCGCGAATTGCTCAGAGCCGGTTACTTGAACCCGGTAGTGCTTTTGGTCCTGAGGTGTCATGCGCAATGAGTTTCCAGTTACCGTGAACTCTTGAGCGTCAGGGTTAATGGCTGAAGGTTTTTTGACCGTGACGTTGCCGATCATTTCAAGATCTTTGATTTTGGATTGCTGGTTTTGATCCTCGACCGTTATGCGAATTAGCTCGCCGCTGGCGATCAACGGCATTTTCTTTTCCGCTTGTTGAAATTCATAGTTAACGCGCCGAACCTGGGCGCCACGAAAATTTGGCTGGCGCTGAGTCAGGCCAACCGGGTGGCTCGGTGGTACAGCGTGATTCGCCGTTGTGCGTTTCTGCTGGCCATACGGCAGATCCAAATTCGACAGCTCTATATTGCTTTGAATTTCTGGCTGTTGGTCGTTGATGTTTCTTTGTGGCTGCTCGGGGATGTCTTGTTCAGGACGGGGATTGGCAGGCCAGGATGCGATCAATTCTTCTGAGTCGGCAATGATCTTGTCGGAAGATACGTGAACTCGCTTTTTGGCATTCAGCTCAGCCGGTTGATGGGACCAGCGAACAAAATTCCCATTGGCATCAAGAACAGGCACTTCCCAGACGGTAAGATTGATGCGGTTTGCGGTGAGCTGCGAATCGGCACCAAGGTCAAGTGTCGATTTGCCTTGTAGACGGATCAGATGCTGTTGATCGTTTTTTCGATCGATCGTTAATGTCTTTGCCCAACTGGCTCGGAATGGCCGCTGGGGATCGTTTTTCAGGATTTGGCCAGGTCCTGCGGCAGACATTTGTCCGATTCTGCCGTCGTCGGTCAATTGATACTGAATTGATTTGGCGACAAATTGAGTATCTTCCTGGACAAGCGAAACTTGTTTTGGATCGGCTGCCTGAAGAATTTGGTCCAACAAGTCGTATTTGAGGAACTCGCTACGAATTTGAGCGTTTTGAGAATAGGCATTTAATGTCGCCGGGCTGCCTTTGGCAACGATTGATTTCAGTTCGTATTCGTTGTCGCTGGCGGCGTCAATTTCCAATACCTTCTTTCCGCCAGCAGCTGCGAATTTCAACAACAGTTCGTCACACAGTAGCGTATCGCCATCCTTGTCCATTTTTCGAACTTGAACGCTATCGCGAAAGCGGGCAATGTTTTTGATGAAGTCGAATTCAAAGTCACCGTTAGTTTGGATTTGAACGGGACTGCCGTCGGTTGAGAGCATTCGTTCTTTGGGTGCGGCCAGTTTTTGGTTTTGCAGGTCTTTGCTTTTGCCAGGGTTAAGCTGCATCGAACTTAGCAGTCCCAATCGCAAATGTGTGATTCCGTTGATATCCGATAGATCAGATGCTGTCGCATTTGCATTTTTGCTTAACGAGATGGTCATTTGGCGACCCATGCCATGGTTGTTGCCAAACCAGAAAGCAACATCGTCGATCGTGGACACCGTTTGGTGTTCAATCAAAACGTTGCTGGTTTTGATTCTGAGATCCTCAGTCATTGAGGTCAGGTCGCTGCGGCGATATAGCTCGACCGCTCCTTCTAATTCGGCAGATTTCAGAGTAACGTCCGAATTGCTGAACGCGGAAACGGGTTGCTCCAGTTTCAGGCGTGCGCCTTTTTCGCTGCGCAGAATGATCGGTGGCAGTGCCTGGTTCGGGTCCTCAGGATTTGCGCTACGATCCAGGACCATCGAGAACGGGGTCACGATCCAAGTCGTTGGATCGACTCTTTCGCAATCATCAAACAGAATTTTTCCGTTTGTTGTGAGCAATACCGCACACGGCCGTTTTTCCCAATCGCCTTCGGTGAACCAGACATGGTGCTCGCTGTTGCCTTCCATCGTTTCATAGCTGGAAGTATCGACCGGGGCACGGCGCTTGACGGTTGGAATTTCGATCAGCGGTACAACGGAAGCCGAATAAAGAAAGTACCCACCAATCGACATCAACAGCAGCATCAAATAGGCTGCGATGGGTTGTGTTCGTCGATAGGTCGGCCTGGTCAACTCGAATTCCTTTTCGCGATTGACTGGAAAATGGTAGTAGTTTTATTGGTAGCTGGACAATAATTCGTCCCAGCGTTTTTGACTTTTCAAAATGGCTTCAATCAGTTCCCGTACTGCACCTCTTCCGCCGGGCGATTTGGTGACCATGTGTGCGGCCGAACGAACGTCGTCTGCACCATCGGCAACGCTGACCGCCAAACGGACTTTTCCCAGTAGACGTAAATCCGGCAAGTCGTCGCCGACATAGCAGGTTTCATCCAGCGAATAACCGAGTTCATTAACCATTTGAATGGCGGCCGGCAGTTTATCGTCCACGCCCTGGCGAACAATTTCGACACCGATTTCCGACATTCTCATTTTTACGAGCTGGGAAGTGCGGGCGGTTATCACACCGAATTTGTGGCCAGCTTTTTGCCATAATTTAATTCCCATCCCATCGCGAACATGAAACGACTTCGATTCAATACATTGGTTGTTATATACGATCGCGCCGTCAGTCAGCACACCATCTACGTCTGAAATTATCAAACGGATCGATTGCATTCGTTGGTCGATTTTCATAGCAAGTGCGTCTGGCGTGAAACTGGGAAGGTGACATCGTAATTGTGAGGCGATGTGGTGGCAATGTTGAGGTTGCTAGCATCGGCCGTGAAGCCAGACAGTTGGGCGCCAGCTGGCGGATTAATTCTACGGTGTCATTCTTTTCGGCGGCAAGCCATAGGGGGTGAGGGCAAGAGCCCGCCCAGAATGCTCGAAGAAATTGTTGACCCAAGGAACAGCTCAGATCAACGTTTGGGCTGTTAACGATTCGATATTTAACCGCTGATTAAGGCAACAAATGGACCGACATCCAGCAAATTGACTTCACCGTCTAGGTTGATGTCAGCCTTGTCCAGGAATTCACCATTAATGAGCAAGTCCACAAACGGACCGACGTCTAGCAGATCCACTGCACCGTCACAGTTAACATCACCTAACTGCGTTTGTGTTGCAGCACAGATGCCAAGCGGGTTGTTGATCGCATTCTGCCAATCAGGATTGCTAAAGCCAGTCCCTCGATTGGCGCCATTGTTTTGAGAACCGCAGCCTCCTTGCCCATGAACACCTATCGCTTCCCCGGTTCCCTCTAAAATCACGGGTGAGCCAGAGTTCCCTCCGGTGGTGTCGGTACGGTAACGAAGAGTGGTTCCATCTAATTCTTCGTAAGGACCCACGTGAGTCTTTTGTGCACCATTGAAAGTTGGACTAACCGGAGCGGAGGTTAATCCGAAGCCAGTAATACGAATTTGATCGTTTTTGCCAGGGGCATTTGGCAACACCAGTTGTAAGGAATTTCCCTGAGCAGCCAATGGAGACAGCCCCGTATTGGAATTGTTGAAGCATCCAAAATAGCACCAATCTGCACCTGGGCCGTTTGCCATTGCCTGTACGGAATCCGCATCAACAGAATATTGATCTTCTGGGGGAGGGAAATTTAAGGAACCGTCTGCATTGGAAATGGGTACGTTAAAAAAAACAACGTCAGTCGAGTCAGCGCAATGGCCGGCGGTAATCATGCAATTTGGACGGTCGTTGAAAAGCCACGCAGTACATCCTCCGGAAGTACGTCCGATGCGTACATCCTTGGACAACTCACGTTCATCTATACCGTCGCAAATGGTTTCCGGGGGAGGGCCAGGTGCTTCTCCAGCCGTCGCCATGCCGATGGACACTTGATTATGCTTTGAATTTGGGTGTGCAAAAAGCTGAACCAGGATTTGGTTGCCGTTAAAGTAGGCCGAGGTGTTTCGCCACTGTTGTGCTGTTTCCTGCTCAAGAATTTGAAATGCACCATCTCTCAACGACGTCATCTTCAGCACTGAGTTGTGTTTTTCACCTTCGGTAAGCAGCAGACTGTCGAAATGCAACCTTGTCCATTTGGCATCTTGAACGTTTATGGAATGGCTCCAGACCAATTGAACTTCGTCTGTGTCGTTGCTCAAAGATCCAGAATCAATGTCCAATTTGACATCGTGGCTTGGCGGTGGACTATCAGTCGGATCGCTTTGGGCACAGGCACGATTCTCTATGGAAGTGAATGTCGCGCACAACATGGCAAACGTCATTGCGGTGTTCAACACTATTCGATTAAGAATCATCAATTTACTCACTACGTTCTGTTTTCTGCTCGGCCATCAGTTGGCCACCTATTAATAAATTAGCATTGCAAGTCAGTCGACTCAAGCAAAGAAGCCCAAAAGTTGCCCAGTACCAATGGCATTGTCGCTTGAATCGCGTATCGGTTCGAAATTGCGAACCTGAAGGGACAAGTAAATTGGCCAACTGCGAAAGCTTCGAACGTGGACTTTATTTCATCTGGTTCTGTCGATATCGTTGATGACGCAATTGGAATAGACCGCAGAGTGACAGTGGCCGTTCCGCTGCGACATCGAATGATGCAAATGGAGAGACCTTCAAATGATTGAGCATTCAACAACGATTCCAGAAGTGTCAGCTGATACTTTGGAGCTGCTAAACACTCAAGAGATGGTCGAAGTCGATCGCTTGATGACCGATGTATTGAAGATTGAATTGATTCAAATGATGGAGAATGCAGGTCGCAATTTGGCGCGGCTTTGCGTACACCGATTCTTGCACGCTCATAAATCCAAACGAGTTTTGGTGATGGCAGGGACTGGCGGAAATGGCGGAGGTGCTTTGGTTGCGGCGAGGCGTTTGCGCCAATGGGGCGCGAAAGTTTCTGTGCTGACGACAAAGCCAGACGAAGCGTATTCCGGTGTGCCGGCCCATCAGCTTGGAATTCTCCGCAGGCTGGGCATTGAAATTACAAGTTCCGAGTTACCAAAATCCGAGACGACGCAAAACGACTCGACACCAGACGTCATTTTGGACGGATTGATTGGGTACAGCCTGAAAGGGAATCCGCGAGGAAGAGCGGCTGAATTGATGGCTTGGGCCAACGCGGCTGATGCTCCAATACTTGCTTTGGATACACCTTCTGGTCTCGATTCGACAACTGGTATGACGCACGAATCAACGATCGTCGCCGATGCGACCATGACACTCGCCTTGCCCAAGGCAGGGCTGTTAGCTGCTGAGGCAAAGTCGTTTGTTGGCGAGCTTTACGTCTCTGACATCGGCGTTCCAGATTGGGTTTATCGTAAAATCGGTCGTGAAGCAGAGCTGGGAAGAGTTTTTATACATTCGGATATCGTAAAGATCACGTTAGACTCATGAATTCGTTGAAATGAAAAAAATCAAATACCGACTGTGCGAAAAAAAGAACACTAATACTCACTAATCGACACTAATAGGAATCAAAAGGAGCCAAATTTTGAGCGTGATACTCTGAATTAAATTAGTGCCGATGAGTGGAGATCAGTGTTCTTCAACAGCCTCTGTTGGCGTTCATTGGTAGAGAGCGAAAAAAATTAGGCAAGAAAACGAACCACTTCTGAATTTGAAATTTAAAAACGGAAACCTGGATATGAAAAAACTTCAACAAACAACAGACAAGCCTTTTCCAATTGTTCCACGATTGATTGCCGGTGGCATTTTAACGTTCTTCAGCCTCAAGCACTTCGGCGACCCACAACATTTTGCCAACATCATGACCGCTGCCGGTTTTCCAATGGTCGAGCTGAACGTTTGGGCTGCATCGGCGACAGAGCTGCTGGCAGGCATCTTGTTGTTGACTGGATTGTTTACACGCGTGGGAGGGCTATTGGGAATCGCCACCATGGTTCCCGCAATTATCGCAACGTTAACGATCGCTGGACTGAATCCTGAAAATCTACCCGGCGGTTTGACTGAAATCCCATTCGTTCCTCCGCTGCCGCTGCCCATCGTCACGATGGTAACGTCGTTGATTGCGTTGATCGTCGGCGGCGGAAAATTCAGCGTGGACAAAATGATGTCGGGGACAAGAAATGCCGACGCAGAAACTGGATAAATTGGCATGATGCGACGCGGCTAACGCAGTCGATATTTCCTGGTCCGTCGCACATTAAGGCGTTTGCCTCCGCTTGTTTTGGTTGTTGTGACATTCGATACATCTGAGCGCCCGTTCAATTCAAGCGAAATCGCTTTCTTGTCTTACGTAAATCCGTTCGTACAATTTGCGAGTAGCTTTCACCAAACACATGGAGTCGAAAACGATGTTGATTGATCGAAGGAGATTTGTCGCTGCGTTTGCAACAGCTATTGGTGGAGCCTATCTGAACAGTCCCAGCACCAATTCCGCTAACGTGCTGCAACAGCAAGTATTTAATCAACCAGCTTTTTCGATAACTCCGGTCGTTGGCGATGGGGAGTGGATTTGGACAGAGCCACCAGAAGAAAAAGGTTACCTCGAACCGAGAGACTTCGAAGTTTCTGTCGGCATGCATATTCAAGGTAATGGCGATGGCAAGAATTTGACAGCGACAACGGTCGCACCGGTTCAATTCCCGGAACAGAAAATTCTCGACGTGAAAATTGAAACTTCGGGCTGCACAGCACAGTTGATCGCACTCAACGAGACTGCCGGGCAGTTGGTGCTGTTTGCTGATTCGATCGGTGATGGGCAAACGGTTTCAGCTCTCGCGAAGTACAAAGTCAGGATCTTCAAAAGCCATTTTGGTTTTCAGAAATCAATGTTTCCGGAGGAACAAAATTCGAAACAAGTGCCGAAACAGTTTCTGAAAAACAGCCCTGGAATCAAATGCAGCGCAACGATGGTGAAAGAGATTGCGAAGAAAGTAGCAGGGGAATTGAAGCACCCATGGGACAAGGCAGAAAAATTCTACCAATGGGTTTGGGAAAACATCAAAGGCGTTCCTGGAAAATACACCAGCGTTGAAGAAGCGATCAGCAAGGGGCGTGGTGACTGCGAAGAGCGAGCTTGTACCTTCATAGCCTTGTGCCGCAACGTCGGGATTCCAGCTCGGCAGGTTTGGGTCCCTAGCCACGTCTGGGCAGAGATCGCTTTACATGACGAAGCTGGCCAATGGCACTGGATTCCGATACATACCGCTGCCTACAACTGGTTCGGATTTACCGGAGCACATGAACTGGTACTTCAAAAAGGAGATCGAGTACGGTTGCCGCAACGCAAACGTACCGTTCGTTTGATTGACGACTGGTATCAGATTAACGGTGCCAGGCCAAAATTGAAATTCGTCTCGACGATCGAGCCGGTTGAGCCTGGACCAGGCGGGCGTCAAAAGCAAACCAATGGAGAGTGGACGGCGAGCGATTCATCCAAGTACCGACGTTTGATGCGGCGCGGATAAATGGTGTGGCATTTCTTGCGCCGCCGCACATCGAATCGCCAGGCTACCTTCTGTTTGGCTCAACGGCAAACCAGATTGCTTTGGCAATGATTCTGTGCTGATTACCATTGATACCGATTCGTTTTTGCATCGAGGCTATGTTACAACCATAATGGTACGGTTGATGATCAGACTCGAGCGGAACATTGAATACAACATCGGAAAGCCTATTATTGCGACTTAGGCAGGCGGAAGACCAGCAAGCATGGGACCGCTTCGTACGCCTCTACACTCCGCTGTTTTTCTACTGGGCGAGAAAAACTGGATTGCAGGCCCAGGACGTGAACGATCTGGTACAAGAAATTTTGACCGTCGTCTTTCGCAAGATTCCTGATTTCAAATACGATCCCGACAAGAGTTTTCGCAGCTGGCTCCGAACAGTGACGTTGAACAAGTACCGTGAATTTTGCCGCAAGAAATCGGTTTCGAAAATGGCGGCGACTGGTTCTGTTGTAAACCGTCTTCCTGATCAAAATATCAGCCCATCGTCGACTTGGGATCTTAGCTATCACCGCTCGCTGTTTGTGACCGCGATGAACGAACTCGAATCGGAGTTCCGTCCCAAAACCTGGTCTGCACTAAAAAAATACGTGCTGGAGCATCGTCCAGCGGCAGAAATTTCTGCCGAGACTGGTGTCAGCGTTTGGACGATTTATGCTGCAAAGGCAAGGCTTTTGGCAAGATTGCGGGAAGAATTGAACGGGTTGCTGGATTAAATTTGAAAAAAATCTCCACTGTTCATACAAATCGACATGCCAGGGCGCATACCCTCATTATCACCAACCAATCTCAGTGAGGAGTTCATGATGGTCAACGCAGGTACTACAAAATGCCCTGAGCCAATTTACTTGAAAAAGTTCATCCTTGGCCAACTTCCGATCAACGAGATTGAAGATTGCCAGCAACATTTAAGCCAATGCGATCCGTGCGTGGAGACGATTGGATCACTGAAAAGTGACGACACGTTTTCAGGTATTGTCCGCCAGGCCTTCGAATCGGAGCTGATCGAAACCGCGGGCGAACAACTCGCGATCGAAAATATGATTCAAGATGCTTCCAAGTGGAAATTCACGGGACGCACGAGCGACGCAGATGCTGTTGAATCGGAATCGAATGCGAATAGATCGGCTGAGGTCGATCGTTTGTTGGGTGAGCCGATCGAGTCGACCGACATTGGATCGCTGGCTCATTTCCGCATCATCAAATTGCTCGGGACTGGCAGCACGGGCATCGTCTATCTCGCGATCGACACAAAACTCGAACGACAAGTCGTACTGAAAATCCTGCGTCCATCACTCGGTGCCGCAGCCCGAGACCGTTTTGTTACCGAAGGCCGTGCGACGGCAAAACTGGACCATCCGAACATCGTAACCATTTACGAAGTTGGCGATGATGGGCCACTTTCGTATTTGGCGATGCAATGGCTGCCTGGTACAACGCTGGAGCATAAACTGGCAGCCGAAGAATCGCTTACGGTCGAAAAAACACGACGCTTGGTGAAGGAGATCGCGTCGGGACTTGCCGCCGCCCATAACCAGGATCTCATTCATCGCGACATCAAGCCAGCGAACATCTGGATTCCTGAGCATTCCGGCCCGGCAAAGATTCTTGACTTTGGCTTGGTCAGAATTGCCGACGAAGATCCGCAACTCACCTGCACCGGCATGATTGCTGGAACGCCCTGCTTTATGTCACCGGAACAAAGCCGGGGAGCGTCGATCGACCGGAGGAGCGATTTGTTCAGCCTTGGCTGTGTCATGTACCGCTGCCTGACCGGTCAGCTCCCGTTTCACAGCGAAAATGCATTGGCGACGCTTCGGTCGATTCAAACGGAACAGCCGATTGAACCTCGTGAACTCAATCCAGGTATCGACGTTGCGACTTCCGATCTGGCGATGTGCTTGCTGGAGAAATCACCGTTGCAGCGTCCAGCTGATGCCGATGCGGTGATTGCGGCGTTCGACAACGACCCGGACAGCTGGGGATTTGATTATCAAACGCGTGTCACGAATCAGGATGAACAACCAAACCGAAGACGAAACCGAAACGGAATCTGGAAAGCAATTGCGGCGATGTTATTAGGCGTTGCCATTGGAGCTTTTGGGCTCGCGTACAACCAACAGATCATTCGAATCGCAACCAATCAAGGTGTCATCGAAATTGACTCCAAAGTTGACGATATCGAAGTCGAAATTGTTGATAACGGCGAAGTGATCCAGGTAGTTGACTTGAAAACTAAACAGACGATTCAAGTCAAAGCTGGTGTTTACGAAATTCGTACGGTCGGCGATGACAGCTCGGTCGAAATTAAAAACGGCAACCTGGTTTTATCTCGTGGCGGGACAGAGGTTGTCACGATTTCGCGAAAACCAGAGATCAATAGTCTGGCTCAAAGCTCGAATGAATCTTCATTATCGCGGAGAGCCCCCATTTCGCAACAGCAGCCGCAAACGCGTTCGCAAGTGTTGGAGACTTCTAAGCAGTCAGCCGAATCCCAATTCGACCCTCGCCAAAGAGAACTAGCCGATCGCGAACTAGAACTTTATGGTTTGAGGCGCAAACTTGATAGGGAGTCGGCGCAGGTAACACGTGCTCCAATTTTGTCGCGTGATCAAAAATTCCAGGCGACTGGTCCACCAAACGCATTCCCAGCCGAATTTGAACTAAAAAAATTACTGGAGCATGGTGACAAGGACGACCCGCTTTTTGAATTGAATGTCCTGAAAGCAAAAGCGGACATCGAGTTAAGTAACGCGACAGTATTAAATAACGGCGGAGTTAAATTGCTGGAGATTTTCAAATTGCTGGAGATTTTCCAACAACAGTTGCAATTCGTCGATGAAAAGCTCGATTCCGATATTCCGCAATCATTGCGCAAAGAATTGCTGAACCGGCGAGTCGGAATACGTCGTCAGTTTGGCAATTTGCGAAGAAGTGCAACTCTCCCTTCTGGTTTGCCGCAGCCAGTGTACGAAGAATTAAGCTACGACGATTGGTACAGGATCGCCAATTCGGAACGCGAGCCAGAGAAAATAAATCGCGCAATCAAAGGGATGGCCATTCTGGGCAGTCCAAATGAGCACTTTGAGCTACTCGACGCTGTTGTCGCAGCGATGAAGATAAATGTGTTTGCAGAAAAGGAACACAAGGACAAACTCGATAATACCATCGTCGAGGTTTTTGGGTATCTAGATACCAAAACACTGATCAATTACTTCAATAGAAAATTGCGATCGCTTGATGATGTAGAAGCTGAAAAGCTAATTGGCTCCGACTTTTTTGCATACAGATTCCTTAGTAAGCTGATGGGCCGGTCTGCTAAATTGTCGACCGACGATCTAACAGGTATGTTCGATTTGATTGGTACTTACGCTGCTCAACGCGAAGATGTTTCCGTATGGCAGGCATTTATCGAGAAGGTGATCGGCACAATTGCCAAGAGGGGAGCTTTCAATCGCTCAGGCGATGGTGCTGTTAAGCATTTAAAGAGTCACCCAACGACGCTGCGTCTTGGCCAACGATTTTTCGATCGTCATTTTAAAGATTTATCAGTTGACGAACGATTGGCCATCGGGCGTTATGGAGGAGAAAACGCCAAACATTACTCTTTCCTGGCCAGCCTGCAGACAATCGAAGGGATTGCAGAAACGATCGACAAAGACCTCAATGTGCTTAAGGGTCGGTGGAAAGAATATGAAGAACAACGTGCCAGTAAAGCTGACAATGGTGGCGATGGTGAGGTGGAATCAGCTTCGAGTGGTGCGGGCGGAGGTTTTGATGGTGGCGGTCCTCGCGGTGGAGGCGGCGGAGGTCTTGGTGGTGGCGGA
>CAYONX010000001.1:168835-212083 GCA_964405425.1 uncultured Pirellulaceae bacterium
GGCGGAGGTCTTGGTGGTGGCGGAAGTGCCGGCATTCGAGGTCGTCTTGGTGGTAACGGTTTTTCTGGTGGCGGACCAGGTGCCGGAGCTGACAACGCCATCGATGAGCTTTGCAACCCACTCGACCGCCTGATTTCGGTGATCGCTGAATTGGACGAAAAGAAGAGTCTGCAAGATCAACTTGTTAGCTGGGTGAACGAAATACTCGCTACGTTGGATTTTGAAAGAAAACAGAATGAAATTCTCGATGACGAACCAATTTTGATAAGCCTTGTTAAAGCGTTTGGCGTAGATGAGGACCTCCTTTTAGATCTTTTAAGTAAGGCGCAGGAAAAAAAGGCGTACTTGATTTTTGCGAACGGTCAAAACGGCGAAGTTGAACGTTGCCTTATCGAAGATGGCGAAGCAGATTCAGCGAACAAATAAGGAACGCGTACAAGAACCCATCCAAACGATCTGCTGAAATCAGTAAATCATTGTTTGTTATCGCGAGATAGCGTTTAACCGCGAAGCTACAAAAAAGCATCTCGCGTACATTAAGAATTACTCCTGAATGATCTAGCCGGGCGACATCAAGTTGGCTTGAGATCATGTACAGCTTCCAACAGTAAAACTCATCGCCGTGCTGATCGATAGAGGCTCCAAAAATGGTGAATGCGGCTGAAGCATTCTGTAATGGTATTGAGGTTAGGCGGATTATACAGGCAGGTAATGGGCTTTTCACAGGATTTTCCGTCTCCGTTTCACTTGGGTAACCTATCTTTGCAAAAGGAAATCCAAACCATTTCAGGTGCAAAAATGAGTACAACAACATCAGAAAAGAACTATCCGTCAGAGCTTGGTAATCTGATTTGCCAGGATTCGCAGAGCCATTTGTCGCCAGTTGTGGTTGGGATTGCGTCGGTTGTGGTTGGCGTAGGAATGGCCGCGGCAATGTATTTGTATGGGTTCCAGCTGGCACTCAGTGCCGTTTTGGGGTTCGCGATTTGTGGTTTGGGAATCATCATTGCTGTGGCAGCAAAAATGAATGGCGAAGGTGGCCAACGGACTTTGTCTCTATTCGAGAATGGCTTGTTGTTGGAAAAACCTGAGACCAGTCAGGCTATGCTTTTCGAAGATATGGATAAATTTCGATATTCTCGGACATCGGTTTACGTTAACGGTGTCTACAGTGGCGATACTATCGAAATGAAATTTGAGCCTGAACCTGGATCACAAGAGAAGCCGATCGTTTTTTCTGCTTCGGTTAAGGACGAGAGCAGCTATCCATTCGATTTTAATCAGATGATCGAATTGGTTTCAGAGGAAATGAGTCTGACAATGGCAGCGGATTTGGCAGACAACGGTCAAGTCGAATGGGTCAATAATGTCCTGATTTCCGCTGAAGGAATTAATGCTCCGATCAAGTCAATGATCAGCTCAAGTCAGCAATTCATTCCGTGGGCGGACATCAAAGAATACGAAGTGAAAGAAGGTCGTTTGAAAATCAAACTGGTGGATGCGAAGTGGTCCAGCGTGAAGTTCGATTGCAAAGAGACCAATTTTTACCCTGGCTACAAGCTGTTTTGTCGATTGCATGCAACTCAATCCGCAAGCAACCAAGCACAGGACTTATCAGCCAGTCCAGCAGCAGTCGTCTAAAAGATGGCGACATTGTTTCGTGAGAAGCAAATTTCAACCGCAGTATGGCATATGTTTCTGCCTAATTTGCGACAGCCGTCAAGTCGAAACGTTCTTGAAGCGATTGGACGTTCATTTCTTCACGACGTAGTGCTTCCAGAGCACTGACGACCGCTTCGGCGGCTTGAATCGTTGTGATACATGGAACGCCATGTTGGACGGCGCTGGCACGAATGCGACCTTCGTCGGTTCGGGCCCCTTTGCCATTGGGCGTATTTAAGATCAGATCGACTGCCTTGTTTTTCATGTGGTCGATAAGATTAGGATGGCCTTCGATGATTTTCTTGACGCGTTCGACGGGGATGTTGTTTTCTTCAAGACGCCGCGCGGTTCCTTCGGTAGCGATAATCTCGTAGCCCAAATCGATCAAGCGGCTGGCAACTTTAACCGCACGGTCTTTGTGAGCTTTGGAAACGCTTACGAAAACGCGACCTTCTTGAGGCAGCACGACGCCGGCCGCCAACTGGCTTTTCGCAAACGCGATCGAAAAGCGCGGGCTGATGCCCATGACTTCGCCTGTCGAACGCATTTCGGGACCGAGCACGATATCGACACCGGCGAACTTGCGAAACGGGAACACGCTTTCTTTGACACTGACCGTTGTTGGCTCGATCGATTGGGTAATGCCCAATTCTTCCAACGTCATTCCCGCCATGACTTTGGCGGCAATATTGGCCACCGGAAGTCCCGTCGCCTTGGCAACGAAAGGAACCGTGCGGCTGGCACGCGGATTGACCTCTAAAACATAAACATTCAATTGGCCTTCTTCGCGTTTGACCGCAAATTGAACATTCATCAAGCCAACGACTTTCATATGTGTGGCCATGGAAATCGCGGCCTCTTTGATTTCTTCGATCGTGTTCTCTGGCAGCGAGTAGGGCGGAATGCTGCAAGCCGAATCGCCTGAATGCACACCGGCTTCTTCGATGTGTTCCATAACGCCCGCGACAACGACACGGTTCCCATCGCTAATGCAATCGACATCGACCTCGATGGCTTCTTCTAAAAAGCGGTCGATCAAAACGGGTTGACCGCCAGCGACCAGGAACGCTTCCGTAACAAAGCGTTCGAATTGGGATTTGTCGTAACAGATTTCCATGGCTCGTCCGCCCAATACGAAGCTGGGTCGAACCAGGGATGGAAATCCGACGTCAGCCGATACGGCGCGTGCTTCAGAAAGGTTTCTGGCGATGCCATTGGCGGGTTGTTTTAGATCGAGACGTTCGAGTAATTGTTGGAATTTTTCGCGATCTTCAGCTGCCTCGATACAATCAACAGAGGTTCCGATGATCGGGACGCCAGCCGTTTCCAGTGCACGGGCCAGGTTCAGCGGTGTTTGTCCGCCGAATTGAACGATGACACCGTCGGGTTCAACGCGATCACAAATATTCAGCACGTCTTCGACCGTAAGCGGCTCAAAAAACAGCAGGTCGCTGGTGTCATAATCGGTACTGACGGTTTCCGGATTGGAATTTACCATGATCGATTCGATGCCCATTTCGCGCAGTGCAAAACTGGCGTGGCAGCAACAATAATCAAATTCGATACCTTGCCCGATTCGGTTTGGGCCGCCGCCGAGAATCATCACGCGTTTTTGATCGGCTTTGGCGGGCGTTTCGTCTTCCGTTTCGTAGGTCGAATAATAGTACGGTGTGTAGGCTTCGAATTCGGCAGCACATGTATCGACGGATTTGAAAGTAGCAACGACGCCGAGTGCTTTTCGGATATTGCGAACTTCGCTTTCGGGCAGCGACCAGATCGTTGAAAGTTGCTGATCGCTAAAGCCGTACTGTTTGGCCCGCAACATCAATGCTTTGGGGATTTCGCGCGGGTTTTCGATCCCACGCAATTGTTCTTCCATGTCGACGATACGAGCCAGGTGGTCAAGGAACCAGCGATCAATATTCGTCAGCTCATGAATTTCCTCGAGCTCCATTCCGCTCTTGAGCGCATAACGGATGTACCAGGGGCGTTGTGCGTTAGGGATCGCAAGCTTGCTGCGGATGGTGACTTTGTCAGGTTGCTCTTCGCTTCCCCAGAGATCTTTTTTATCGCAGCCAAAGCCAAAACTGCCCACTTCGAGGCCGCGAAGCGCCTTTTGAAATGACTCTTTGAACGTGCGTCCAATGGCCATCGTTTCACCGACGCTTTTCATTTGCGTCATCAAGGTGTCGTCAGCCTCGGGGAATTTTTCGAAAGTGAACCGGGGGATCTTGGTAACGACGTAGTCGATTGAAGGTTCAAAACAGGCTTGAGTTTTGCGAGTGATGTCATTGGGCAGTTCCCAAAGTCGATATCCGACGGCAAGCTTGGCGGCGATCTTTGCGATTGGAAAGCCAGTTGCTTTTGAAGCCAGCGCGCTGGAACGGCTGACGCGTGGATTCATTTCAATGACGATCATCCGTCCCGTTTTGGGATCGCAAGCGAATTGAATATTGGATCCACCGGTCTCAACACCAATCTCACGAATTACAGCGATACTTGCATCACGCATTCGTTGGTATTCTTTGTCGGTCAGCGTTTGAGCTGGCGCGACCGTAATCGAATCGCCAGTATGAACGCCCATCGGATCGAAATTTTCGATGCTACAGATGATCACGACGTTATCATCCACGTCCCGCATCACTTCCATCTCGTATTCTTTCCAACCGATAATCGATTCTTCGATTAGAACTTCCGTCACCGGGGATTGGTCGAGTCCGCGTTGGACCAGGATATTGAATTCGTCGCGATTGTAGGCAATGGCGCTGCCGCTGCCGCCCATTGTAAAACTGGGCCGCACGACACAAGGTAAACCAATGTCGTCGATCAAGCCGCGAGCGGCATCAAGTGTATGAACAATTTGGCCGCGGCAAACTTCCAGGCCGATATTGGCCATCGCTTGTTGGAATTGCTCGCGCTCTTCCGCTTTGGCAATTACATCAGCACGTGCGCCAACCATTTCTACGCCGTGCGCTTCCAGGACTCCGTGCTTGGCCAACTCCATGGCCAGATTCAGTCCAGTTTGGCCACCCAGGGTCGGCAACAATGCGTCTGGCTTTTCACGTTCGATGATTTTTTCGACGATTTGCCAGGAAAGCGGCTCGATATAGGTTCGATCCGCGGTACCGGGATCGGTCATGATGGTAGCGGGGTTGGAATTGACCAGAACAACTTCGTAGCCTTCTTCACGAAGTGCTTTGCAAGCTTGAGTTCCTGAATAGTCGAATTCACAGGCCTGACCAATAACGATGGGTCCGGAGCCAATAATCAGAATTTTTTGAATGTCGTCGCGACGTGGCATTTTTAATACCTTTGGTCGAAAACCGGCGGGTTGTCAGCTGTAATTCAGCTGATGTGCAAAATTTCCCTAGCGTACCATAAGCAGTTGCTTTGTTAAGTGGCGCGAACGACCAGTTTGTTGTCGGCGAAAACAGGGTTTTTGCTATTCCTGTTTGGCAAGTTCCCGGGCGCGTCCGGGCCGAGGTTTTGGAGGCATATCGGCAGCCTTATTGACCAATTCAAACGAATCGAAAAAACGGTCTGCAGTTTTATCGTCGTAGGCGTCGTTTTCGGCGATATAGTTCATGGAAAACAGCCGATCTCGCACAAGAATGACGCGGGTGCGAATTTTCAGTTGATGTGATTTTTGCAGTTTCGCATCATCAATTTCGCACAGATAGACGAAGTCCCGGCCTTTGAAATTTTTCAGGAAGATATCGCTTTGGCGGACTATCTCACCGTTGACTAATGCAATGGCACCGGTAACCGCGCCGTCCAAAACAGATTTGACTTGCAATCGTGAAGTACGATTGGTGTGTTCATCGTGATAGACGAACGTGATATTTTCCTTGCCCGACGGCAGCATTGAGGAACGCGTGCGGACAGTAATTTCATTCTGGTCGCGAACCGGCTGGATTTTTTCTTCGGTGAACACGGGCAGCGACGGCATTTTGATCCGAGCACCGATTCGTGGAGGTTCAACGATGATCCAGTCATCGCCCTGGTTTTGGTCCTGGCACAACAGGAAAAGCATCATCAGTAACATGGTTTGAGCCTGATTTCATTTTTGTTTATGGCAAATGTCCGGCTTGGACGCCATCTGCCCAAGAATGTTTTATTTTATAGAATCTGGTTCGTCGAGACAAAACGCGTCAATTGCTTCCACTCATCTGGTTGGGCATGACAAACCATAGCGTTTCGGTAACTTTTTAAGGAGTTAACGTGGCAAGTCCCAGTCGTAGCGGTGCATTTGAGGTCAATGTTGAAAAGTCGGTAGAAAAATTTACCGAGAGTATCAGCTTCGATCATCGCCTATACAAACAGGACATCACTGGCAGTATCGCCCATGCTGAAATGCTGGCAGAGCAGGGGATTATATCTGCTGAAGAATCGGATCTGATCGCACATCATTTACGCGAAATCGAATCCGAAATCGAATCTGGCAAATTCGAATTCCAAATGGCGTTTGAAGATGTTCACATGAATATCGAACATGCGTTGATCGAGCGCATTGGCGACGTTGGACGGAAACTGCATACCGGTCGCAGCCGCAACGATCAGGTTTCTACTGATCAGCGTCTTTGGATTCGTGAACAGATTGATTCGTTGGTTGGACAATTGGTAAGTCTGCAAAAATCGCTGGTTGATTTTGCGGAGCGGGAACAATCGACCATTATCCCAGCCTATACGCACATGCAACGCGCGCAACCTGTTTTGGCTGCACATTACTTGTTGGCGTTTTGTGAGAAATTCGAACGGGATCGTGGGCGTCTGGAAGATTGTCGCAGGCGTGTGAATCAGTGCAGTTTGGGGACGGCGGCGTTGGCGGGAACTTCACTGGCGATTGATCGTGATCTGGTGGCCAGGAAATTGCAATTTGAGCGGCTCGTTGCCAACAGCCTGGATTCGTCAAGCGACCGGGATTACGTGATTGAATTTGTGTTTTGTTTAAGTCTGATCGCGACACATTTGAGCACGCTTGCTGAAGATTGGATTATCTGGAGCACGACGGAATTTGATTTTATTGAATTGCCGCAGGCTTTCTGTACTGGCTCGTCGATTATGCCGCAGAAAATCAACCCGGACGTGATGGAATTGATTCGAGGAAAAACGGCTCGAGTCATTGGAGCATTACAGACATTGTTTGTTTTGACCAAAGGTTTGCCGATGTCGTACAACCGCGATTTGCAGGAAGACAAGCCGGCACTGTTTGATGCTTACGAGACAGTCAGTGCGTGTTTGGATTTGACGAATCAGGTGGTCGCCGGTTCGCGTTTAAAAGCGGATTCAATTGCGCAAGGAATTGAGCAAGGTTATCTGGACGCAACCAGCTTGATGGAATACTTGATCAAGAAAGGTATGCCTCAGCGCAAGGCGCATCATTTAATTGGCACCGTTGTTCGACATGCGATGCAAACTGGCAAGCAATTGAACGAAATTCCGATTGAACAATATCGGGAAATGGATGCGGATTTTGATGAACAGATCTATTCGGTGCTGGGCGTCGAAAACGCCGTTGCGGCTTTTGTCAGTGATGGCTCCACGGCTCCAAACAAGGTAGCCCAGGCGATCGAAGATTGGAAAACGCGGTTGGCCTGATTTCGCCCCGACACGAGTTTCGGCATCAAGCATCACAAACTTTCGCGAAGCGGCTGACCGCTCAGCCTTGTTTAGTAGCAAAATCGTTTTGATTTCTGGACTTTTGATCCTGCCAATGCACAATGACGATTAACTAAACCATGTACCAATCCATCAAAAAATCCGTTTGTTGTCTGACATTCCTGTTACTTGCATTCTGTTTTCAGACGGGCAATGTTGCGGCTTGGCAAGATGATTCATTTGATCCATTCGCGGTGGATGAGCCAGATGCGCCGGTCGTAACGCCAGGTTCCGATACCAGGTCCAATGCTCAAGACATCGATTTGGACAAGTCGCTTAGCGAAGGTGTCCGACTGGTTATCAAAGCGGTTCGTGATTCCAATCCGACATCGCCAGAAGAATTGGGGCGTGCGATCAAGTCGATGCTCAATCTTCAACAATATGATGAAGCCAGAAACTACCTCGATCAATTAGTCGACTCGAATCTGGCTGGGCCGCAGATTTTCGAATTGTCTGAACGATTGGGAGCGACTTTTCTGGTCGATTTGCAGACTGTACCGGAGTTGCAACCCGAAGGCGGAACCTTTGCCAGACGGGCCTTTGAAGCCGCTCGAAAAGAAGCTTATGCTCCCAGTCGCGTCGCCAAATTGATCAATGAATTGAGCGATGAAGATAAGTTCGTGCGCAACGACGCGTTTCGAAAACTGCGATTGCTGGGTGCTCCAGCCGTGGCGGTTATGTTGGAAGTTTGTGAGAACGAAAATCGCCGCAAAGAAGTACCTTTTTTGCAAGCTGCTTTGAGACGCATGGGTGAGCCAGCGCTGCTGCCTTTGGTCGGTGCGGTGCGAGCTGACGGTACGATTGCACAAGCTGTGGCAGTCGGGGCGCTCAGCAATATCAATCACCGCATTGCTCAGGATGCATTGTTGCGAACTTCGTTGTCCAGTTTTGTTCCGGCATCGGTTCGAGCGATTGCTGCTGATGCGGTAGCGCAGCGCGGACTGGCTGGCCAATACGAAATCACGCGGGCGATCGCAAACAGCGCCAATCAATATTTGGACGGTCAGATTGAGCTTCCTGTTGAACAGGGAATGGCGACGGTCTGGCATTGGAAATTCGAACCAGGGAAACTAATACCAACTCAAACGTCCGCTGAAAACGCGATGCGGATCATGGCGGTCGATTTGGCACGCGATGCGTATCGACTGGAACCCAGCAGCAATGAATATCGACAATTACAGCTGTTGACCGTTGCCGATGCAGCCAAGCGAATGTTGGGGTCCAATCGCGTCGTTCAGATGGAGGAGGTGAAGGGCTATATTCCAGATCTGAATTCGGTGGATTTGAATCAGGCGCTTGAAACTGCCAATCAACGCAATTTGACTCCGGCAGCCGTCGGCGTATCCGAGTTGATCGGGCAAACCGGTGACAATGGTGTTTTATTGACTGGCAGCGGTAAGAATAGCCCGCTGGTGAATGCTGTTATTTCGGGGAATCGCGAATTGCAATATGCGGCGTGCAAGGCAATTTCTCAAATCGATCCAAGGCAGGCTTTTCCTGGATGTTCGTACGTAGGCAGAATTACGACGATGATGGCGGCCACTGATGGCCGTTCGACTGGAATTGTTGCACATCCAAGATCAGAAGTTGCTCAAGCGCTGGCCTCGTCGATTTTTCAGACTGGCTCAATAGGTTTGACGGCCAGTTCTGGGGAGCAGCTGTTTGATATTCTTAACTCCAACCCGGACATTGAATTTATTCTTGTCGCCGATTCGCTGACGCGGCAACATTATCAGGAAGTCGTTCAACAGCTTCGGGGGTACTGGCTTTCGAAATCAATGCCGATCGCGTTGTTGATTCGTAGTGCTGAACGCGAGCGGCAAGCAGAATTAATATTCGATCGTGATCCGATGACGATTGTTTTGCCTCTGACTTCGAATCCGAAGCTGGTGTTTGCTCAGGTGAAGCGTTTACAGGAGCTGAGAAAAAACGTTGTTTCAAATGCTCAAAGAAATCAGCATTCGCATTTTGCAATGAACTGGCTGGGGCAGTTGCTTGACGATCCGGAAACTTATCGATTTTACGACCTTTCAGCTCATCGGGATCAGTTGCTTGAATTGGTCAACGTACCGGGGAATGACGAACGAAAGAGTAAGATTCTGGCGCGATTGGGAACGGCTGATTCTCAATTGGCGCTGGCGGACCTGGCGAGCACCACGATCGGTAATTCGAAACGTGAATTGTTTGCCAGGGCGTTTGCCGATTCTATTGATCGATTTGGAATCTTGCTGACGCCCTCTCAAATTCGGGTGCAATACGATCGCTACAACGCAAGCGAATTTGAGCCGGTTGAAGTCCAGAAAATTCTGGGCTCGATGCTGGATGCGATTGAAGCTCGGGCCAAAGCCAATGGAGCCCCGGTTTCGTTTGGGAAGTAAGAAGTTAGCTCTCTTCTGCAGCCGGTAAAGATTATTCGTGCCGTAGAGCTTCGATGGGGTCCATCTGTGCCGCTCGGAATGCGGGGTAGAGTCCAAACAACACGCCCACGAGCACCGAAATCCCGAATGCGATCGGGATCGAAATCGGAACGATTTCTGGTTGCATGATTTTGGCAACCTCCGGCAAAACGGCGTAGCTGTTGGGAGCCAGTGTTGCCAAAAGATCGCGACCAAGGTTTATCAAAATCGGGCACGAAAGCCCCATTACGATTCCGATCAAACCTCCCATCACCGACAACGAAATCGTTTCTACGAGAAATTGACGAGTGATGTCGGCACGCTTTGCACCGAGTGCACGCCGAATACCAATCTCGCGTGTTCTTTCCGTTACCGTCGCCAGCATGATATTCATGATTCCAATCCCACCAACGATCAAAACGATGGCGGCGATAAGACCCAGAAAAATCAAAAACATGTTTCGCTGTACTTTGCGTTGCTTGAGCAATTCTTCGGGGACAACGATCGCAATATCCTGTCGATCGGTATTATTTCGACCGACTGAATTGGCGTCGGGCATCAAAGTTGCTTTGACCAATTTTGCTGTGTCTTCTACGTCATCAATGTTGCGAACTCGAATCGTGCATTGAGTCAGTTCGAATTCTTTGACGCTGAATGAACCGCTGATCCGTTTGGTTTCACGGTCACCCATGCGGGCTTGCATGGAAGTTATCGGAATGTAGACGTCCAACGAAAAATCCTGGGATGCCAACGAGCCACCAATGGCAGCGGTAGCGTTGCGATGTTTCAAGACGCCAACGATGCGGTAGTATTCCTTTTTCTCGGGCAGATAGATTTGTTTGTTGATGGGATCTTCGGATGGGAAAAGTTTCTCTGCCAACCGCGCTGCGATTACACAAACGGCCGATTTCGATTGCAGCTCGCGATCGGTAATAAAGTGTCCGCGATCAATAACCAGGCGAGTGACTTCGCTGTATTCAGGTGTACAGCCAACTAATCGCCCGTCGATGGGTTTGACGTTTGGGTTACCGGTGTAGGCCAATTTGGTCGGCAATTCGCGAATCAGCAGAACGCTGCGGACCGTTGGAATCGTATTTGCGATCAAGTTTGCTTCGGCACGTTTAACACCGAAGGCGTTGATTTGACGGAAATTGCCGCCGCTTTCGTCGGGTGGTTGGATACTGCGAACAATGATGTTGTCGGCGCCCAGGTCTTCGATCTGCTTTTGAGCTTCTTTGCTGATGCCTTCACCGATGGCCAGCAGCCAAATGACGCTGGCGACACCAATGAAGATTCCCAGAACCGTCAATGCTGAACGCATTGGGTGCAGCAGCAAGCTTTTTATTCCGAGTTGCCAGGTTCTGAAGATCATTGTGAAACGCTACTGGGAGTTTGCCGTTGGGCCGGAGTTTCGAGAGATTTTTTCGATTTGGGCTGCATCAACGACACGACGGTTTTTAATTGGTTCATCTACAACAATTTCACCGTCCTTGAGCCGAATCACGCGTTTGGCGTATTCACAAACATCGTCTTCGTGGGTGACCATGATGATGGTGCGTCCTTCGTCGTTTAACATTTGGAAAATCGCCAGGATTTCCTCGGTTGTCACCGAGTCGAGGTTTCCAGTCGCTTCGTCAGCCAAAATGAAATAGGGGTCATTGACCATCGATCTGGCAATCGCGACGCGTTGTTGTTGTCCACCAGACAATTGCGTTGGGCGGTGATCGAGTCGGTCTCCCAGTCCAACGAGCGCGGCCAATCGTTGGCAGCGATCGCGCGATGCTTTATCCAGGCGGCCAAGATAATAAAGCGGAACTTCAATGTTTTCGACGACGGTGAGTTGCGGAATCAGGTTGTACGACTGAAAAACGAATCCGATTCTGGATGCTCGAATTGCGGAAAGTTGATCGTCGTTCATTGTTGCGACATCATCGTCGCCAAGAAAAAAAGAACCTGAAGAAGGTCGGTCCAGACAGCCCAGCAGGTTTAGCAGCGTACTTTTTCCGCTGCCGGAGGGGCCCATAATGGCCACGTAATCGCCTTCGGGCACATCGAACGAAACGCCACGCAGCGCGCGTACGGTTTCGCTTTTAAGCACGTAATTCTTGTGCATCTCATGAATGCTGGCTGCCAATGTCACAGGCTTGGGCCTCCACGGCCTCCCTGCTGCATTCGCTTCTTCATGCTTTGAATGGATGCGTCGGCTTCGGCTTCGCTAAGGAATCCGTCGCTATCGGAATCGATTCGATCGAAGAAGTAGGTGTACGGCGTACCGACTTCGTCCTTGGAAAGTTTTCCATCGCCATCTTTGTCTTTATCCTTGATCAATGCAGCACCGCTTGCGGGCATGCTGAATCCGCCCGCGCCACCACCTGGTCCTCCTCGACGACCACCGCCGCCGCGACCACCACCGCCGCCGCGACCGCTCCGACCACCGCCGCGTCCGCTTCTGGCGTTTGCGTCAGAAGGTTTTTCGGATTCGGCCGATGCGACTGGCATCGAGTTACTTGAGTCCGAGCCGTCTTGTTTGATGGCATCGATTCGCGTTTGCATATCATCGGAGATTGCGATTTTTCGATCGATCTCAAGCTCGGGTAAATCCAACAATTCCTTGAAGGCACCGGGGTTCATGACGAGTTTTTCGCCGGGTTGAAGTCCGTCTTTGATCAATACGACTTGAGAGTTGTCACCGTCGATGGTTACCTGGCGAGTTTCCCAATCGTTGTCGCCTTTTTTGAGCAAGCAGTAATGACGGTCCTGAACAGCGTAGATGGATTGGATGGGTGCTTTGATCGCATCTGCTTCGTGCCGAACTTCGATCGTAACGGCAGCATTCATGCCGGGCTTCAATGCTTCTGGTGGGTCAATTATTTCAACGAGTACCGCGTACTTTCGAACCGAACTGCTCATCCAGCCGTTGGATTCGGCGTACTGGTTGACCTTGGTAACGATGCCGGTCAATGTCTGGTTGGAAAGGGCATCGACGTTAATCGAAGCCGGCATACCTGTGCGAATTTGAGTAATGCTTTGCTCATTGATTAACGCTTTAACTTCCATCTTGTCGGGGTTTGGCAATCGGATCAGCACTTGCCGTTCGCGGACCGAAGTACCTTCTTCCATGACCCAGTCGTTGCCACCGCGCGAAGATTCTTTCGCGTAAACGACCTGACCTTGTACGCCATCGGGAACTTTGATTTCACACTTTCCAATTTGAGTTCTAATTTCTTTTAGCTTTTCCTGTTCGATTTTTAACGCTTCTCGCTGGTTAACGAGCTTCACTTTGGCGGCATCAATATCGCTCTTGAATTGAACGGTTTCTTTGACACGGGTAATTTCGTTGAGCACTTCAAGTTGCTTTTCCGCGAGTTCAAGTTTGTTGTTTGCCGTTTTCAATGCAAATTCGGCTCGTTTAACTTCGAATCCGTCGACTTCAAGTTGCTGAGATGTAATGAATCCTTTGCCATGTAGTTTTTTGCTGTGTCCGAGAACAGCCTTGGCTTGAGTGAGGTCCTGTTGTGACGTTGCGATAAGGCTCTGGGCATCGTAGATATCGTTTTCAATCAGTTTCTTCTTTTCGACAAAAACGCCCTGTTCATATTCTTTCAGGGATTCAACCGCCGTCGCTTGTTCGGCTTCCGCCTGAATCACAGACGTTTGTGCGTTTGCGACTTGGATTTGTTGAGTTTCAAGTTCTTTCTCAAAAGACGTTGAATCGAGTCGAACGAGGAGGTCACCGGCAGTTACGCGCGTGCCTTCAGGGACGACTTGGATGACGGAGATGGCTCCGTTGCGAGCTCGAACTTCGCAACGAATTTCGACATTCTCACTACTTTGGACTTCACCCTGATCCAGAACTTGAGCGACGAACTCACCTTTTTCGACGGCCGCGAGAATTGGCTCAATGGCCATTGCGGTTCCTTCGCCAGACGACATGTAATAGATCGTGACAGCGATTAATCCAATTGCGACAACGCCGAACAATGCAATCGGAGTGAACGAGCCGTGGCGTGGGCTTTTAAGATTTGGCTTCATGCGAGCTCTTGTTGGTATGCAGCAATAAAATTGAGTCGGAACGGCCGACTACCAGGATGGCTTAACCGCAGGATTGCTGAAAAGTTTTCTGTCATTATTGTAATATGGCTGAATTGTCTCGTCGTACCCAAATTTCTGCTTTCCGGAGCACAGTTGTCTTCTAGCTTACCAATGGGTGGAAAGCTGTTTATCCGATGCAAGGCAAAGTCAAAATGCATGACCTTTACCTTTGGGGCAATCGTAATGGCGGAAAATAGCCGATTTGAAACCTGAAATGGTCGGATCAGCAGGTGTTGAAAAGGAAGATCAGTGTGGGGAGCCACTTATTGAGTAGTGTGCCAAGGTAGTAGCACTAGCCAAGCAGAATCTACGAGCCGTCTCCGAAATAGTCTGCCGATTGGTCGACTTCGTAGTCCGGCTGGACCGGCAGACGCAAGCTTTGATCCAGATTTTCCAGTCCTTCTTGCGTTTCAAGTTGGTCTGAAACGTCAGGTAGTTGCAGCTCAGAATCAGCACCGGAATCAGGATCTGGTTCGAAATAGAGTTGTGCATTGGGCGGGGTATTTTCTGAGAAGTCGTACTCAGGCTCGGTGCCTTGGAATTCGATGTTTTGTTGTTCGATGAATTGATTGATTTCGCAATAACATTCATCTTGCAGGTTGATACCCATCATGGCGGCAGCACGGGCAGCGATCGACGCATCGACATCGCCGGGATCAATCCAGCTCATGTCCGGAGCCAATTGGAATGTTCCCAGGTCAAAATCGAGGCTGCGGCGAAGCACTTCGAAGTCAACCCACACGGCCAGAAATTGACTTTGTGCGGACTGAAGGGCGCTGATCGCTTGCGTCAGGTCACGAGCTGTGGTCGCTCCAAACGATGTTGAGCTTGGATCTTCCAACCCCAATTGGGCCAATTCGACTTGCTCAATTGCGACTTGGACATTTTGACGACTTAGTTCAAAAAGTATTTTGTTTAGATTCAGCTCTCGCAGGATCTGTCGCAAGTTGGCGTGGACGCTGTCTTCAAATTGATAATAGTCACGCCGGGCTTGTTGATAATTGATCAATGCGGCGCGGTAATTGTTTCTTTCGTTCAGGCGAACGATTGGTGCGTCGATTCGAAAGCCACCCTGAATTTGGCCGTTGGAGCTGCGAAGGTTGAACGGGCTGTTTCCGTCGTTGCCGATTTCGCCTTCGAAGACGAGATCGATTTCCCCTTCAAGATCGTTGGCGAAAAATTCAATCTGGCGGTATTGATCGACAAGTGACGCACGAGCGTTCATCAGGTCACGTCGGAAACACTTTGCGATTCGGAAGGCAAGATCGTCATTCAAATCGACGTCTGGTAATCCGATCGAGTTTCCACGGGCTTGGGCCTGAACCAGTGACATTTCCAAAGCGACCTTGTACAGACGGGTCAATTTTTCAGAGGTTTCAGTTCCGATCTCCTCACGGATCAACAAGTAGGTTTCTTTGTGGTTGGTTTCACTGGTGTCGATTTCAAATTTTTCCACCAGTGTTCGGATTTCTGCAAGTGAGCTCTTGGTTTGTTCTAATTCCTGCATCAGGCGATCGAGTCGCATTTTCAGAGTTTCAGAATCAAGAATCGATTCAGGTTGCAAAATGGCCGGTTCGACGTCAGCGAGAATTTCGCCACGGTCAATCGAGGAACGTAACCCGGCAAGGTATTTGATTCGATCGGGCCGAACATCGGCAAGTCGTGCCAGGTCGTCATAAATTTGTTCGGCGTCTGTGGATTCCAGCTGTGCGATAAGCTCTTCGGTTTCTTCAAAGTACGGCAGCAGGTCATCGATTCGATCCACCAGTTCATCGGACCACTCAAATTCTTCTGCATCCAAATCGTCGATCGTTGGCGGGCACAATTCATCAATCTCATTGAGCCGTTCTCCAACCTTGGCGCGAAGAATGTTGATTTCGATTTGACGCTCGGTAACTTCGTCACTGATAAATTCAAAACGGTCCAGCAGTCGATCGTCGATTTCAACTTCCAGGCCCGGAGGCAGGCCAAGATCCTCTTTGAAGTTGTCGAGAGAGGTTTGGTAATTTGTTTTCAGGGTCAGCAACGTGTCCTGGGCACCGTAAAGCGTGCCTTCGAATTGACGGACCTGTAGCGAATTGATTCGTTCACGGCGGAAGAATTCACGAAACTGCTCGAGTACGTTTTCCAGTTGACTGACGTTGAATTCCTGGATTCGAATCTGCTGCTGTTGTTGTAGCAGGCCGATGTAACCGCCGGCGCCAAATCCGGCTCCTTGAGGCGGTGCCAGAAAGTTTGAACCTGGTCCTGCTCCGGGTGCGCGGCCAGTGACAATGTTCAAATAAAAGCCTCGCCGAAAACGATCCAGTTGCCGAACGTCCGCCAGCAGTGTGCGCTCGGACTGGGTCAGTGCTTCCAGGATAAGTTCGCGTCCAGCGTTTCTGAGCAAGGGTTGAATGATTGAGAAATCGATCAGCGTTGTTGCAGACTGGGTGTCGGGTCCTGAGAAGTTCCAAAGGATGGTGTTGGCTAAACCGGCGGCAAAGGTAGTGCCTGCGACTCCAAGTTTGGACCAGTTTATGCCTTCGCTGTTGGCGCCCAGGCCGCTGGACAAGAAGGTTCCACCGCCGCGGTCACTTCCGACGTCGGTCGCGAATGAATTAAAGCCGGCAAATAACTGGGAATCGAATCCGAAGCGTTCCAGGCTTACATCCAAAGCCGAAAGGTAAAGTGTTTCGCGCTGTGATTGTAGATCGGTGGAATGTAAGAGTGCCATTTGGTAAGCACGTTCAACGTCGAGCTTAACGACGCCGTTTTCGCCGATTGGCAGGTAGGCTCTCCATTCTGGACTTTCAACGAAGTTGGTGTCACCGTTGGCATGCCAGTGTGGATAGCCACGCTTGCCATTGACGCAGTGCATCAACGAATGAGAGGCGGGGTCGTCCGGCGGTATTGGAGGATGGTCGGCAGAGAACGGATCGAACATCCTGGATTGAGGGTCAATATCGATCGATCCATCTGCTGAGTTGTTCCACCGGGGATCGCATGATTTTTGCTTGATCAAACGGCGCGCGTCGTTGTCTGCTTGTCGCCGGTAATAGCTTCGATGGCATCCGCTGATCAAAAACACCAGCACCAATAGCGACAATAACCAAAGATGGTGATGTCGCCAGGTTCGCCTTGTCAGTCTTGATCTGCTTTGTTTTTGCAAGGAAGCGAGTCTTTCGGTTGTTTTTATGCGATTGGAGGGTGGTGTAGCCTGGAGACCAGAATTCACGTGCGGCCGATGTAATCAGCCGCCACCCTTCGAAAGTTCCATGGTCTGCCAATTGTGTAAGGGCATGACCACTTCATGAATTTCGGGGAGTTGGGAAGCGGAACTTGATCGATTATCTCGATTGTGACGGACGGGATGTATCAGAAAGATAAAGTGCAACGATTAAGTCGGCTTAAAGGTGTTGGCAAACTTGACGGGCTATTTTGCCCAATTTATCATGTGAAATGGGACAATCTTCGGTTTTACAACGCCTCTGAAGCGAGCGTTCATCGTAAAATTGAGATAGCACCAGGAACAGCAATTCAAGTGATCATCGCCATCCGGCATCGATGATCCATCCTCACCAATTTCCGCCTAGCGATTCGAATATGATTTACGCAATTGTTGGAATACTAGTTATCGCATTTATTGCGTTCATCATAATTTCGGCTAAAGCCTGGCATTGGTCGAACATTGTATTCCTTTGTTTGTGCTTCTTGGCAGGTTTGGCTTCGCTGGTTGCGATGGCTCAGGTCCTGGATGCTCGTTGGAAGGTGATGCGAGCGGTTGTGAAGTCAGAGGAAGATCTTGAGCGAGTCACTAAGCAGATTGAAACAACGCTTTATGGCGATGGCTTCTCTTTCGATTACGCACCTGATTCTTTGCGTGGACTTTCTGAGGCATTGAGTCTTGAGATGGCTGGTCGCGGTCGTGTTTGGAAGAATGGCAGTATCGAAGTCGACGGCGACAATCGCACGTTTAAATTTGCTGGCGGAGACCGAGAGCTTACCGACGATAATCTCGGCATGCAGGACATGTTGTTGTATGTTTTTTCAGATGAAGAAACCGAAGAAGGAGTATTTTTACCCGTCTACTTCGTCGGAACAATGAAGGTAGTTTCAGAAACGCCGGGGTCTTTGGTTTTAGAGCCCGTCTTTATCGCCAATCAGCAGGAATACACTGAAATTGCTGCAACGTGGTCGTTGTTTGAAAAGCCACCGGCGGATCAACGAGACGCCTTTATTCGCGACACAGAAATCACTCTTGATGTTGACGATCCCAAGCTGAACGAGAAATTGACAGAATATCGCACGATACTGACTGAAGAATACATGCCGGCCGATTCGTTTGGTTTCGATTTAGCTGACGCGGACCAAGCTCGCCAATACGAATGGATCATTGATCGGATCATGTTTGATGGTCTGCCGATTGTAACCATTGAATCGTGGATCGAGACTCAACCCGATCGCGTTTCGCCACGATTTGATCCGCCCAACGAGGAAGTGTTCGTAAAGTATCGTTTCGATTCGGACTCCACTCGGTCTTACACGGTGGATTCGGATGGCAATATTGAAACCGATGGCCAATTTACGCAAAGCGGCATGGCTGTCGATCCAGCCTTACATGCTGATGGCGATATTGAATTCAAAAAGGATGATGAAATTCTGGTGGATCAATTAACGGCTGACGGTTACCAACGCGGCGAAGACGTTGTCCCCGCATTTTCCAACAACGAGCCCGTCACAGAAATTGAACGTGTGTTTGTCCGCCAGTTAAGCGATTTTCCGTATTTGTTGAAAACCGCCAAGCGGCAGATCGAGGAATACACATCCGAAATCGCTCAGGTCGAAGCCAACAATCTTCGCAGCGAAAAAGCTGTCGAGGATGCTCAGAACCAAAGTAATGAGCGCGATGAAGAGATTGAGCAATTGCTTGCAGATCAGGAAAATTTCCAGCGAGATTCGACCTTGATTTCACAGTTTGCCGATCAAACGCGGATTCGCAAAAGCGACTTGGAGATGAAACTTAAGGATCTGGAATCCCAAATCAAAGGCAGTCATCGAGTATTGAAAGGCATTGTTCGAGCCATGTTATCGAATAGTGGATCTACTTTTGCTGTACCTGAAGCGATTCCAAGTGGGATTGTGTATCCGCCTGCACCATCATTTCAGTCGCCTGCACCATCATTTCTTCCACCTGCCCCAGCATTTCAGCCTCCATCCATTCAGCAGACTTTGCCTGGAGTTGGGGGTGGGCCAGTGGAATCACCAATTCAACCGGTGCTGACTCCGACGCCGCTTATCGATTCTTTGTCTCCCGGCGAATTGCGGTAGTAAGAACCGTCAACCAGTCGCTATTATGGCGGACTGGTTACTTCTTTTCGCGTGATGTCGTTTTGATATGGGTTTGCAGGATCGTCCATACTATCAGGATTCGTACTCCAGTCCTTGGGACGGTGGTGGAGGCTATTCTGCTGATTCTTCGCGCAGTGTGATCATGACCTTGATCATTATTAACGTGGTGATCTTTTTGGTGGATAGTTTTACACCGCGAGTTGACTTGGTTTTAGCAAGCGGTGAGACGGTCACGACAAAGACGCATTGGCTAGCTGATGTGATGGGAATGCGTCCGGCGGCCATAACCAGTGCTCCCTGGAAAATCTGGCAATTCATCACTTATGGATTTTCGCATGCAGCCCTTGATTCCAAAGAGAGTGTCTTTCACGTCGGCGGCAACATGTTCATTTTGTTTATGCTGGGCCGACCGATCGAACAGAGATTGGGAAGATCGGAATTCATTCGCTTCTATCTGATTGCCATCCTGTTTGCCGGGCTGGGATATTTTTTGCTGAACCTGAATAGTTCGGTGCTGATGGTTGGTGCATCAGGAGCCGTATCGGCAGTCGTTGCGCTATTTATTTTCTATTATCCAAGATCGACTCTATTGGCGTTTGGAATTATTCCGATTCGCACCTGGATATTGGGGGTCATCATTGTGGGGGTCGATTTGTTGCGTTCGTTCAACCCGGAAAGCCCGATTGCGTGGGAAGCGCACTTGGCTGGTTTCGCGTTTGGAGCAGCCTACCACTACTTTAAATTGAATTTCCAGCGCCTTGATTTCAGTGGTCTAAAGAAAGTTTTTGGTAGTCAGCCGAACTTGAAGATCCATAAGCCAGAAAAGCTGAAGCTGGAAGCCGATGCCATCCTGCAGAAAATCAACGAACATGGCGAAGAGAGTTTGACGTCGAAAGAGCGGAAGACTCTGGAAAGATATAGCGCCCAAGTTCGCAACGACCGCGACGCTTAGCTAACGCTAGAGTTCTTTCTTTTCTTGAGCCAATGCTTTAAACACCGGCACCAGGTTTTACCGGTGCTGTTGGGCGGGAACTGACGTAAGTTTGGCGTTTGCCGTCAAAAAATCGTGTCAGAACGCTGCGTCTTTGGCCGGAAACCAGTTGTTGAATTTCATCGACGCTATAGCCTTTGGCCAGCAGCTCGTTGATCATTTGGTTATGCAATTTTGCCAGTGAGATATTTTGGTAGGTTCGGCAAAGAGTGGTCATGACAATGGTGATCAGCACAAATGTTAAAATTGTAGCTACCAAGCCCATTGCCCCCAGCATGTCAGGATCAATTCTTTGCAGTAATTGGAAAACGGAAGGCTCAGAAGTCTGTGCCAACAAACAAAACATAACTATCTCCCAATACGGCGGTTTCCGGGTTCTTTGTTACACATTACGAAAAAGTATCGTTGTATTTCGAGTGATTGGTTTGGATCTTGCTGAAAAAACTGACATTTTTTGAATCCTCGCCAGCTGGGTGATTTCGGGCTGGCGACTGCCGCGTTTTACAAGATAATAGACGGCTAACAAATTACGCTGAGGGTGGCGATTCATCCTGTAACGCAAACAATATAAAACAGTTGGAGAGCTTCATGCCTTTAGTCCCATTAAGAGTTGTTTTGGATCATGCCGCTGAAAACAATTATGGAGTAGCGGCATTTAATGTAAACAACATGGAACAAATCCAGGCGATCATGGAAGCGTCTGAGGAAACGGATTCTCCGGTGATTGTTCAGGCATCACGCGGTGCTCGAAAGTATTCTCAGGACGCCTATTTGCGGCATTTGATGTTGGCGGCGGTTGAATTGTATCCGCACATTCCAGTGGTCATGCACCAGGACCATGGCAACAGCCCTGATACTTGCATGAGCGCGATAGAAAACGGTTTTACGTCGGTCATGATGGATGGATCGCTGCAAGAAGATGGCAAGACACCAGCCGACTATGATTACAACGTGAAAGTGACTCGTACGGTTGTTGAACAGGCACATGCCAAAGGCGTTAGTGTCGAAGGCGAATTGGGCTGTCTGGGCTCGCTGGAAAGTGGCACTGGCGAAGCCGAGGACGGCCATGGAGCCGAAGGAGTTTTGACCAAGGAACAATTGTTGACGGATCCGGAAGAAGCTGAAAGATTCGTAGCTGAGACGGGCGTGGATGCTTTGGCCGTTGCTATTGGAACCAGCCATGGCGCGTATAAATTTACTCGCAAGCCAGATGGTGAAGTTCTGGACATGAATCGCATTGAAGAAATTCACAAGCGTTTGCCGAATTGCCATTTGGTTATGCACGGCAGCAGCAGTGTTCCGCAGGAATTGCAGGACATCATCAACGCTCATGGCGGACAGATTCGTCAGACTTGGGGTGTGCCTGTGGAAGAAATTCAGCGCGGGATCAAAAATGGCGTTCGTAAGATCAATGTCGACACTGACAACCGATTGGCAATCACCGGCGCGATTCGCAAGGTATTGACCGATACGCCGGAAAAATTTGATCCGCGTGACTATTTGAAGCCAGCCAGGGCGGCGATGAAAGAAGTTTGCATCGCCCGGATGACGGCATTTGGCCAGGCTGGGCATGGTGCTAAACTTCGTGAAACTTTGAAAGCGTGATCGCGGCGATCGCCAACGTCCGAATCAGTAATTGTTGAGATTACTTCAGACTGGTTGACCACCATTAACGGTCGGTAATTACTGTGACAAGCTTGTCCAGCCAAATTCAGCAGCGCGAAAATATGTTGTTGGCGAAATACGCCATGCATAGTGTCGATTCGGCTGGTCGAAAATACAGCGAACCTGCGCATCCGTATCGCAGTCCGTACCAGCGTGACCGTGACCGTATCCTGCACAGTTCGGCGTTTCGCCGGCTCAGCGGCAAGATGCAGGTTTTCACCGGCGAAATGGGAGACTATCACCGGACTCGACTGACGCATACGCATGAAGTTTCCAATATTGCCAGAACCATTGGTCGCGCGTTGCGTTTAAATGAAGATCTGATCGAGGCGCTGGCGCTGATGCATGATTTGGGGCACCCTCCGTACGGGCATTCTGGCGAAGATGCGTTGAATGAGTGCGCGGAAGAGTTTGGAGGGTTTTCGCATAACCGTTTTGGATTGACGATCGTCGAGGAGCTTGAATTCAGGTTTCGCGACTATCCGGGATTGAATCTGACTTACGAAGTGTTGGCTGGCCAGACGACTAGAATCGACAAAAGTAGCAGCGGGCCACGGCCTCCATTGGAAGTACAGCTTGTCGATGCGGCTGACAGCGTAACCTATGATGCCCATGACACCGACGATGCGATCAAGCTTGGTTTAGTTTCGCTGGACGAAATGCGGAAGCTTGGCTTGATAGCCGAATGCTACGATTTTGTTTCCAAAAATTATGCGGCGCTGGACGAAGAGTTGATGCGAAAGGCGGTGGTTCATCGATTGGTGGAGCGACAGGTTACTGGCTTGCTGGCCTACACGACCAAATGTTTACTTGAGCGTAGTTTTTCCAGTGTGCAAAGCGTGATCGAAAGCGACTATTTGATTGAGCCGGATGCCCAGCTGGCCGAAATGAAGAAAGAGCTGGAACAATTTTTGCATCGAAACGTATATCGACATACGCAGTTGGTTACGATGCGCCAACGGGCTCAATCGCGAGTGAAACAAATGTATAGCTTCTATTGTGACAATCCTGACTGGATTCCTGCCAAATATCGTCCGCGTGCTGATCAGGTCGGGGTGAAGCAAATGGCGATCGAGTACATTGCCGGGATGACGGATCATTTTTGCGACGAAACCTACCGGAAAATGTTCTCCAGCGAGCAGGGCAGCATTGCCGCGAAGGTGTAACTAGAATGAATACTGGGCAAACCAACTAACGAGATCAGAATATGGCACTTTGGATTCTTCGGGCGTTCTTTTTGATCGTGGCGATGGGTATTGGCGGCACCTTGGCTGGAAGCCAAGTTGATGGTGAGTCGTTAAGTCGGCCAGAACGATACGGAATTTTTCTTTTATTCCTGATCGGAGCTGCGCTGATTATTGGTGCCGATTTGCTGGTAAAATCGAAGCGGATCGATATTATTTCCAGCCTGTATTTCGGGCTGCTGGTTGGGTTGTTTTTGACCTATATCATCGGGCTTGCGCTTTCGCCGCTGTTTGAGAATATTTCAGCTACTGCGGCGGGGGATCATGGATTTTTCATGAATCCTCAGATTTTCCAATCGACGATCATGTCGTTTGCGGGGGTCGCGATTTGTTACGTCTGTATCAGTGTGCTGTGGCAGACCAAAGATGATTTCCGTTTCGTGATTCCGTACATTGAATTCAGCAAGGACGTTAAAGGGCTCAAGCCGTTTGTATTGGATACCAGCGTAGTGATCGATGGTCGAATTGCTGACATCGTAGATACCGGAATTATCGACAGCCAGTTGGTGATGCCGCGATTTGTGTTAGCGGAGTTGCAGGGTATCGCTGATAGCAGCGACAAAATGCGACGTGCGCGAGGGCGGCGTGGACTGGATATTTTGAACCGCCTGCGGAGCAATGGTCGAGTCGATTTCAAGGTCTACGACCGCGAGCTGCCGGAAATGGAAGGCCAGCCAGTTGACATGAAGTTGTTGTTGTTGGCGCGGCATCTCAACGGCAAAGTGGTTACTGGCGATTTCAATCTTAATAAGATTGCCAAGCTGCAAAACGTCCCTGTTATTAATCTGAATGAAATCGCGAACTCGCTGAAACCAGTCTTTTTGCCTGGGGAAGTGGTGTCGATAAAGATAGTCAAACAGGGAGAAGGGCCTAGCCAGGGCGTTGGCTATCTGGACGACGGCACAATGATCGTCGTCGAAGACGGACGTGAACAAATCGGAAAACAGGTAGATATTACCGTCACCAGCATGCTGCAAACCAGTGCTGGTCGCATGGTGTTCGGCAAATATGAAAAAGGCTGATACGCCGTTTCGTGCTAAAGCGTAATGAATGATTGCAGAACTTCGAGCTGTCAACTTCGAATTGCGATTAACGGTTGCGTAAGATCTATTTGTATCGGAAACGCGGAGCCCGGCGCGACTGTTATGAACCGCAGTCTTTCAAATTGCAGCTGAATTAAATTGCAACATCAAAGAAAATTCTCTCACCAAGGGGTGCGATTGGTGATAGGTTTCATTTAGTAAACGAAGGTTATCCGATTAACGACGTAAGAGGAGGGCATTGCGATGCAAGATCCACCTGAGAATTGTGCGGACGCGGAAACGTGAATTCCGTGTCCTTAGATTTCCCCGTTATCAAGACCTTTTTGACGCCCGGTCAGACTCAAGTTTGGCCGGGCGTTTAATTTTTGTATGCAGTTTATTGTCAGCTTTCACGCCACTCCTTTGTCATGAATGCCATTTAGTGGTTACGTGAATGATTAACTCTTGACCAAAAACTGTGTGTCAATGAAATTGAAGCCGTAGCCGGGACGGGCCAAATTCTGCCCGATCAACGGCTCTTTCTTTTTGAGGCTGACAATTCATGATCAAGATTTACCCGTTTAAAGCGTTTTTGCCGGTGGCCGATAAGGCATCTCAGATTGCGTCCGAACCGTATGACGTTATCAGCACCGAAGAGGCGCGACAGAAAGCTGAAGGCAATGAAATCAGCTACTTGCAAGTTGTCCGACCGGAAATTGGTTTTGCTCCCGGCGTTGATCCTTACGGGGACGCAATTTATGACCAGGCCGCGCAGAACTTGCAGAAGTTGATTGACGACGGCTTGTTGGTGGAGGACAAACCGGGATTGTATATTTATCGCCAGACGTATTTGGAACGCGAACAGTTTGGGATCGTTTGTTGCTATGACGTAAAGCAATATCGCGATGATAAGATCAAGAAGCATGAGAAGACTCGGCCGGACAAGGAAGACGACCGGACTCGGCATTTGACCACTTGCAGCGCGCACGCTGAACCGGTTTTTCTTTCGTTTCGAGATACGGCTCGAACTGCGGAATTGATCAAGCAGGATGCGGCGTCAGATCCTGTCATCGATTTTACAGCTGGTGATGGAGTGCAGCATACGATCTGGCGCGTCGCGGATGCCGAATCCTACGTAGCAGCATTTAGCGAAATCGACAGTGTGTATATCGCTGACGGGCACCATCGCACCGCTGCCGGCGAGCGCGCGGCGACTCAACGGCAGTCCGAGAACCCCAGCCACACCGGCAACGAAGAATACAATCGTGTATTGTCGGTGATGTTTCCTTCCAGCCATTTGAAGATTCTCGCCTACAATCGTGTCGTCAAAGACTTGAACGGCCTGTCATCAGAAGAATTTATTGCAAAGCTCGCTGAAGCCGGTTCCGTGGAACCCACGGACAACCCAGTGCCTGATCAAGCAGGATGTTTGTGTATCTACGTCGGCGGCAATTGGTACCATTTTCGATTTGATGTGGCGCGAATTGATCACAATGATCCGATTGATTCGCTGGATGTGGCGTTGCTGCAGAACCTGATTCTGGATCCAATTCTCGGCGTCGGAGACCCAAGGACTGATTTGCGAATTGGATTTGTTGGTGGGATTAGAGGAACGCTCGAGTTGGAGAAACGGGTTGATTCAGGTTCCGACGCGGTGGCGTTTTCGATGTATCCAACGAGTATTCAACAATTGTTTGAAGTCAGCGATGCGGGAAAGATCATGCCTCCCAAATCGACCTGGTTTGAACCAAAGCTGCGAAGCGGTCTATTCGTTCATCGTTTTGAAAAATTTGATTAAGTTTATTTTTGTGGCCCAGTGCTTGGCGGATGAAAACTATGAAGGTGTTGATTGCAGATAAATTTCAGGCCAATGGCATTGAGGCATTAAAGTCGGCGGGTTGCGAAGTTGTTTTTGAACCAGATCTTTCAGCCGATTCGATCGCGGACGCGATGCAACAGCACCAACCCGCGATCTTGATTGTTCGCAGTACCAAGGTTTCGGCCAAAGCGATTGCGGCGGCTGAGTTGCTGAATTTGATTGTCAGGGCGGGTGCTGGTTACGATACGATTGATATTGCGGCGGCCAGTCGGAAAGGAATTTACGTAGCCAATTGTCCGGGCAAGAATTCCGTGGCCGTTGCTGAACTTGTCTGGGGTTTGATTCTGGCTTGTGATCGACGAATTCCAGATCAGACACTCGATTTGCGTAATCAAGCCTGGAACAAAAAAGAGTATTCGAAGGCGCGGGGGCTGTATGGACGGACGCTGGGGATTGTTGGCACCGGTCGAATTGGCATGGAAGTCGCCCATCGGGGACAGGCGTTTGGAATGAATGTTGTTGCCTGGAGTCGAAGTTTGTCGCAGGAAAAGGCAGGCGAGCTTGGCGTCGGATATTGTGCTGATTTGATGGAACTGGCCAGTGCGAGCGACGTGATCAGTGTAAATGTTGCGGCCAATTCGGACACTAAGCACTTGATCGACGAATCATTTGTGAAAGCGATGAAGCCCGGCGCTTTTTTTATCAATACCAGTCGTGGCAGCGTCGTTGACCAGGCGGCACTGGAACGTGGGATCGACGAAAAAGGCATTCGGGCGGGATTGGATGTGTTTGCCAATGAGCCTGGTTCGGGCGACAAAGAATTTGGCGAATCCATCGTGGGGTTGCCCGGCGTTTATGGGACGCATCATGTGGGTGCGTCGACCGAACAGGCCCAGTCTGCGATTGCGGAAGAAGCTGTCCGGGTGATCATTCAATTTATCGAGAACGGGAATGTTGAAAATTGCGTCAATATTGCGACTTCAACACCGGCGAACTATCTGTTGACGGTGCGGCATTTGAATTTGCCAGGCGTGTTGGCTCACGTTTTTCAAGTCATTGGTGATGCGAAAATCAACGTGGAAGAAATGCAGAATGTGATCTACGATGGAGCCGAAGCAGCTTGTGCAAAAATCCAGCTAGGCAACGAGTTGAGCAATGACGATATTGAAAAGATGAAAACGAATTCAAATGTATTAAGCCTGGAATTAAACAGGCTGTAACTATAACTCTTGGATAAATGATGAATACAACTGCAGTGGCTAAAGATCGGATTTTCAATTTTTCTGCTGGACCGGCGACGTTGCCGGAATCTGTTCTGGAACAGGCGCGGCAAGATTGTTGGAATATTTTCGATACTGGTATCGGGATCATGGAACATAGCCACCGTGGCCAGGCTTTCGAGCGAGTGATCAGCGAAGCATTGGAAGATTGTCGCAAAATCGCTGGACTTGGCGATTCTCACGAAGTGTTATTTCTGCAGGGCGGTGCGTCGACTCAATTTGGTATGGTGCCGATGAGTTTTTTGCCGGCTGGCAAAACGGCGGATTACATTGATACGGGTGTCTGGACGACCAAGGCGATTAAGGAAGCAAAACGATTTGGCGATGTCAACATCGCGTACGATGGCAGTGGCAATAATTACGTCAGCATTCCGTCGGCTGCTGAAATGAATCTGACAGCCGATGCGGCGTTTTTGCATTACTGCAGCAATAATACCATTTTCGGTACGCGCTTCGATGCACCGCCGCAAACATCGGCGCCGCTTGTGTGTGATGCAAGCAGCGAGATGTTCAGCCGTCCATTCGATTTTTCTGGTCATGCAATTATCTATGCAGGCGCACAAAAAAATCTTGGACCTTCTGGCGTCGTTTTAGTCATCATAAACAAGGAATTTGCTGAATCGGGTAATCAAGATGTATTCTCGATGATGAATTACAAAGCGATGATCGATGGCGGCTCTCGCTTCAACACGCCGCCAACATTTGGGATATATATGATGGGCCAGGTATTCAAATGGATTTTGAATCAAGGCGGCCTTGCTGCAATGGAAAAACTGAACAATCGAAAAGCCGCGTTGCTTTACGATGTGTTGGATGAAGTTGGCGGTTTCTACGTCGGTCACAGTGAAAAGTCATGTCGATCGACGATGAACGTTACGTTCCGAACTCCAAATGACGAATTGGATGCAAAATTTCTGGCCGAGGCTGCTGAACAAAAAATGGCTGGTCTTAAAGGCCACCGAAAAGTTGGTGGAATTCGAGCGTCAATCTATAACGCATTCCCGATCGAAGGATGCGAGTTATTAGCTGGCTTCATGAAGGATTTTGCCCAAAAGAATGGTTGATTGTGAATCCAGTTTGCGGTTGTTTTCGAATCAAAGAAGAGCCAATATTCTTTTAGGGAAACTGTAGATGCCGGAATCGCTGGAATACCAGACAGACGCCCAGAGAAAGTGGCTTGGTCGAAATTATGACCGAGCCGTCTGGTTTTATGAAAAGTCTGCGAAGTTGTATTCCGGTGATCAGATTGCGGCATCGAAACGGTACCAGCTGAATCATATTCGACCGGGCGATAAGACTATATTTCTTGGCGTTGGTTCGGGCGAAGACGCACTGATGGCTGCAGAGCATGGTGCGGATGTGACATGTGTCGATATTTCGCCAGGGATGTTGGCTGCGGTTGAAGGAAAGTTGAAAGCGAAGAACTTGAGTGCGCGGTTGATTTGTAAAAGCGCTTATGATTTTAGTGAATTGGATACTTTTGATGTGTGTTGCGCGAATTACTTCTTAAACGTATTCAAAAAACCTGACATGATTCGCATGCTGCGACACGCGACGAAACTGGTGCGAGTGGGCGGTAAATTCATGATTGCCGATGTTGCTTTGCCGCAGGGAAGTACTATTCAGAGAGCGGTGAATACGGCTTATCGGAAGTTTGCCATGTATTCATTTTGGGCTATGGGTCTGGTACCGATTCATCAAGATTACGATTACGTAAGTTATTTGTCGGATACAGAAGTTGATTTCGAAGAAGTCGAATATTTTCGACTCTTTGATAATGGTCCGATCGTATATCAATGCATCGTTGGGATTCGCAATCCAGTCTGACGAAGAGACCATTTATCCAAGTGGACCTTGCTCGCGATAATTACGCCAATTGCATAACCGAATCCAATCCTCGACTTCGTCGCCATGCACTCAGTTGCCCAGTGTGCAGCGCCAAATGCGTTGTAAGAAGGTGGCCAATAAAATCACCTATCGTTGGCAATTCTTCTTTCAATATGGAAGTTGGCTGAGGCTGGGCAAGTGTGGACGGATCGGCATTTGAAATCGCTTCGATCAGATCGGACCGTGATGATTCAAAATGCGAAAGCAAATCGGCTTTACTCATCAATTTCGTTTGATCCTCGGTGGGCGTTGAGCCGGGACCGTAGGCTTCACCGGTAAGCTTGAGGATCTCGGGATCCTGTCCCAAGAGCTGTAGCCCAAATCCATTTCCCAGACAAAGATGCCCCATGATCCAGTTCGGTGAGTTGCCGCCGCCGCCTGGTAATAAATGGAACTGGTCTTCTGGAATCGACTCAGCCATTTCGACTGCCATTGAACTCATCAGCGCGTTTAGTGTTAATTCGTTTTTCATAGTGTTTGCAAATAATAATGGAATAGAGAAATTGAGTAGCGTGTAAGCGTGAGGTTGCTGCCTGCAACGATCATCATGCTATCTACAGAGTTTATGATGCCGGGCCGTCGAACGTTAGGCCAAATCGGTTTCGAATGTGGCGCGAAAAGTATCTAGCCGTACGAAACTATCTAGCTCTTGGTTACCGGGTTGTTTTCAAGCTGTTCGATGTAGCGGCGAAGGCGTTCGTTTTCGTCGCTGACGCCTTTGAGCTGTAACATGTTTTCGACGCGTTTGAGAAGTTCGGCTTTATTAACTGGCTTGGAAAGGAAATCGTTGGTTCCAGCGTCGATGGCACGTTCGATGTCGCCCAGTTCGTTAAGTGCGGTCACCATCAGAATCATGATGTGTCTGGTGGAGTCGTCATTTTTCAGTTTATCACAAACTTCAAAACCGCTTAACTTCGGCATCATCACGTCCAGCAGAATCAGGTCCGGCTGAAACGAAGCGACTTTGTCCAAAGTTTCCTGGCCATCGACAGCAAACTCGATTTCACAATCGACGCCATCCAGATAGGCATCGAGCAATTCGCAATTTGGTTGATTGTCGTCGGCGATCAGAATGCGATGTTGTTTGTTTTCGTTCATTAACTGTGCTTCGCTCTAAAATGGACGTTACCGATAAACAGAATAACCAATCGGTTTGTGCTAGGAAAAGGCCGGATTGAAACTGGTCAACAGTTTTCTTCCTGACCAGATGTCAAACGCCAGCTTTGTGTCGATTGGCGATTTAGGATTTCCGGACGGGATCCAGTATTGTTCATCCTGGTCAATAATCATTGTACCCGATTTGTTGGCTCGCTTGCCGGATACGGCCATAACGTATTCGCCAAAAAAACAGGCCACAAAATCGATCTCGAATTCATCAAAATCAGCCATTTCGATTCTGCGTTTCAAGCTTTCTGTTGGGCCTGCCAGCAGATTGGTAGCTCGCTCGATGGGTACGGCGTAAATTTCGTCGGTCACGGTTTGCCAGCCAGCAAATGCCGAGTATTGATCAGCGATGCTCAAATCGCTGATATCGGAGACAAATGCGTGAGTCAGCGGACCGCTGATGCCAACATTGCGATAGGCGTTATCGCCGGTGCCGTATTCGAAACTGAACAAATAACAGGCCAGCGGATCTTCGTAACTGGGCCAATATAATTCTCGTTGGTCAAGCAGATTCATTGCCGTTGGTGCGAGTCCCATTTGTTGAGCTTGGGCCAGCCACAACGCAAGTTGGGTTTCAGCGTTTGCGATGGGGCCTTTGTGTTCCAGTGAAATCTCTTTTTCGAATCCTAGCTCTTTTGCGTAAGAAAGAATGCGTGGCCGTACGACGGGATGGATCAGCAAGTCGAGCAGTTTTTGTTTTCCGCCAGGCTCGTCCAAAGTTGTCAACGCCGCAGCCGCTTCAACTTGAATGCGGCGGTGGCGGAGATCCATGGCCTGATTGAACTTGCTTGCTGCCGCTTCAACTTTAAGTAAGCCAAGTGTGTCGATCAGCGCGATAATCAACGCGACGGAATTTTGAACGGTGGCTGCGATGGTGTCCGGATCAGTACCTTCGGGAAAACCGCCTTCTTCGATCACGGCCATTCTTTGGATCAAAGCTCCCAGCAATTCGACCAATGCCGGAGCTCGATCTGCCAGCGGATGTGGGTCGACGTTGCCTTGTCGATATTGGTGGTTGGCCAGTTCGTAGATGGCCGAAGCAGCAACCGGATGGTCGGTGCCTTTTTCGATCAACCGTGCAAGTTGCGTTCGAGAAATTCCAAGCTTCGCGTTTGTGATCAACGGACTAAATGCTGCTTCGATTCCACTTGGAGACTCAGGCGGGCATTCACACAACAGATCGCACCAAAGATCGATCGCTGATTCTGAGCCTTTGTTGGCCAGCATTGCCAGCAGCTGGATTCGCAGAATCTCGTCAGCGGGGCAAATTTCGTACAATTTACGAATCGGGGCCAGGGTTTCATCGGGTAACCAATCTGCAATTTTGGGATTGGGCAAATTGGCCAGCAGCAAGGTCGTGGGCCGAATCCACGAATCTGCATTAGATTGCGAAAACTCGACAAGCTGCTCAAAGAACGCGATTGTCTCGCTTTGGGAGAGATCTGCCAGCATTTGGCCCATCGACAGAAGGGATTGTTCGTTGGCGGAGCTTTCGGTGGCCTGCTGTAGTGCAGTTACAATTTCTTGGATCACGATTATTTCGGGGGATTCAAAACCAAGTAGCGTTGACCGGATTTGGCTGCGACGATAGCTTAACGGCTAACATTAGCACACAAAGTATCTTACAGCGATCACCTTGATCAACGAACGAGTAACACGAAGAAAACAAGCGCTTTCCTTTGATAAGCTGGGTCTCTCCGACGCCATGCTTGAATCGCTTCGTCGAGTGGAATACACCAAGCCGACTCCGGTACAGGCTGGGTTGATCCCGATGATACTGGAAGAGTACGACGTAATTGGCCAATCCAGAACCGGTACGGGCAAGACAGCGGCGTTTGGGATTCCGATCATTGAACAGCTTGATCAATCCAGGAAGAGTGGAGTTCCTCAAGCGTTGATTTTGACTCCGACGCGCGAATTGGCGGTCCAGGTCGAAAATGAAATCAAGAAGCTGGCGGACGGGCGAAAGATTAGATGTTGTTGTCTTTACGGTGGCAAGCCAATTCGGACGCAGATCAATCGACTCAAAGAAGGTTGCGATATCGTTGTTGGTACTCCCGGGCGTGTGATCGACCATCTGAAACGAGGGACTTTCAATCCAAGTGAATTGTGGTTCGTCGTTCTCGATGAAGCGGATCGGATGCTGGATATTGGGTTTCGACCAGACATTGAACGAATTCTGAAACGTTGTCCGGATGATCGTCAGACTTTGTTGTTAAGTGCGACGTTGCCGCCGCCGATTATTCTGTTGGCCCGCCGTTATATGCATCAGCCGAAAGTGGTCGATTTTTCATTGAAAGACATTTCTGTTGAAACAATCGATCAGTTCGTTTTGACAGTGCCGGACGAATTGAAATTTAATTATCTGGTTCGTCTGTTAAGTATCGAGCAGCCCGAACAAGCGATCATTTTTTGCCGCACCAAACTTGGGACCGAGCGGCTGTATCGAAAAATGTTGAAGGTTGGTGATTTTGATTCCGTGGGCACGATTCATGGCGACCTGACTCAAGGTGCTCGTGATCGGATGATGAAGAATTTTCGCGGACAAAAATTGCGTTACCTGGTGGCGACCGATGTCGTGGGCCGCGGAATCGATGTTTCGAACATTTCGCACATCATTAACTACGATGTGCCCGAGTTAAGCGACGATTACGTTCACCGCGTCGGCCGAACCGGCCGGATGGGTAAGTCGGGTGTTGCTTACACATTGATAACTCCGGCTCAGGGCAGTGAGCTTGCCAAAATCGAAAACAAGATCAACAAGCCGTTGATGAGCCATCCCAGTCAGGAATGGATTGACGAGCAATGCGGCCGGAAGCAGACAACTGCTCGGGAGCCAAGAAAAAAGCACCGCCGCGCGCTTTGATCTTCGGAAGCTGCTGCCATGAACGTCGAAGATGCAATTCGAATTCTCGACGACTCCAGCGAAGCCGACGCTTGGCTGTTTGATCTGAGATTTCTGGACCTGGTACGGGCGAAAACCAATCTGGATTCCATCGCGCGATCGGGAATAACGGTCGATCAATTTTCTTGTCTGATACAGCAGCTGATGGATTGTGTTGGCGATATCAGTGACCCCGATATGGCGCTCAATAACCTGGAAAGGTTTCTTGCGGCGGCACGGAACCCGATTTCGATGGGGGCTTTGTTTGAGCGCGACCCTACGGCTTTGCCGATCTTGCTGCGGATTTTTTCTGCCAGTCAGTTTTTGAGCGATTTGATTGTTCGGGATACTGAAAGCTACGATAGCCTTCGCCTGACCGAAGGCCAGCTATATTCGCGTGAGCTTTTGCTGGAAGAGTTGATTGACGAAGTCAGTCGGGCAACGGAAAGCATCCAGGCAATGCAGATTCTTCGACGCTTCAAACACCGGGAGACGTTGCGGATCGCGTTTGGCGATTTGATTGTTGGGCATCGATTGGAACAAACGGTTGAACAGATTTCTTTTCTCGCGGATTCGATCATCGATGCCGCTCGACATTTTGCCTGGCAGGAACTGACAAAAAAGATGGGACGCCCCATGGTCGCTGATGGAGGCGTGTGTCGATACGTAGTACTCGCACTGGGCAAGCTTGGCGGTAGCGAACTGAATTATTCCAGTGACATCGATCTAATCGCTATCTATGAATCCGATGGCCAGACGGAGGTAGGTGGAAAAAGCAATCAGGAGTTTTTTCAGCGTTTGACGCGCGACATGATCAAATTGTTGAATGAATCCACATCGTTGGGGGCGGCGTATCGAGTTGATATGCGTTTGCGACCCGAAGGCAGCCGCGGACCGGTATGCAGTAAGTCGAGTGCGTTTTTGCGGTATTACGATCTGCAGGGCAGGACTTGGGAACGGCAGGCGCTCATCAAAGCGAGGCCAGTTGCTGGCGATTTAGGATTTGGGAATGAGTTGCTGCGTAAGTTGGAGCCTTGGGTTTACAGACCGATTCTAAATCGAGTGGATATCCAGGAAATAAAATCCCTGAAACGGCAGATCGAGAACCGTGCAACTGTTTCCGGCGAAGAACGAACTAATGTAAAAACGGGCTATGGTGGCATTCGCGATATTGAATTTACGATTCAGTTCTTACAGCTGTTGCATGGCGGGAATCTGTCAAGCGTTCGTTCAGGGAACACAATCGATGCCATTCGTTTGTTGGCGGATGCTGGATGTTTGAATCGGCAGGAATCAGAACTGTTGACCCAGAATTATTGCTGGCTGCGAAAGCTGGAACACTTGTTGCAAATTATGTTTGATTTGCAAACCCATACGCTGCCTGAAGAAGAATTGGAAGCAAGCAAGATTGCTTTGCGCATGGGATACAAGGACTGTTTTGGCGTCACCGCTCTGAAACAATTTCGCAACGATCTAAAAGAAATTACCGAAGTCAATAACCGGATGCTGAACCATTTGCTGCACAGTGCATTTGGTGGCCAGGAGACTGCTGAATCCGATGGCGGTCAGGATCAACATGCCGTTGACTTGATTCTGCAGCCGGAAGTTTCCGACGAATCGGCCGCGGAGATCTTACAGCCCTATGGGTTTGTGGATCCTAAAAGCGCGGCGCGAAACATTGAATCTTTGGCGCGTGAATCGACTCTTTTTCTTTCGTCACGTCGAAGCCGGCATTTTCTGGCTGCGATTATTAACGAATTGTTGGCTCGTATTGCCGAAACACCTGATCCAGATGCAACATTGGTGTCGTTAAGCAGTATCGCTGATGCGATTGGTGGGAAAGCAGCTCTGTGGGAATTGTTGAGTTTTAACGCCCCGAGTCTGGAAATGTTTGTACGGTTGTGTGCGTGTAGCGACTATCTGGGAGCGATTGTGCGGCGCAATCCAGGGATGATTGACGAGTTGATTGATTCGTTACTCATGGATCGATTGCCGGCGATCGACTGGTTGCGAAATACCTTGGACGAATTGACGACGGGTGCGACCGATAAACAATTTATCATTCACAGCTTCAAACAAGTTCAGCATTTGCGGGTGGGCATTCGTGATATCGTCGCCCGGGATCCAGTCAAGGAAACTCATCGAGCGTTGTCGGATATCGCTGAGGTTTGCCTGCAAAAAATTGCTGCGGTCGAGTTTGCGAAGTGTGCTGCAAAGTATTCTCATCTGGCGATGCAGGACGAAGACATTGCGGACCGCAATTCGTTGGTCGTGGTTACGATGGGGAAATTGGGCGGACGGGAACCCAATTATCACAGTGATCTGGATGTGCTGTATTTATATGATTCGGAAGAGTCGAAAAACGCCTGGATCGAAACTTCCCCGCAGCATTTTTACAGCGAGTTGGCTGCGAAGATTACTAAAGCAATTTCGCTGGCGGGTCCGGCTGGCAAGTTGTACGACATTGATTGTAGACTGAGGCCCAACGGCAAGAGCGGCGCGCTGGCGGTTTCATTCAATGAATTTGAGCGTTATTTTGAAACGGGGCAGGGGCAAGTCTGGGAACGGCAGGCGCTTTGCAAGGCGCGAACCGTGTTTGGATCGAGCGAGTTGCATGAACGTGCCAGTTTGTTGATCCGTAAAGCGATTACTGGAATTCCATGGGAAAGCGAGATGGTAAACCAGATTGCGGACATGCGAATGAAGATGCAGCGAAATTGCAATTCGAGCAATTTGAAACGTGGAGTTGGTGGCACCGTTGATATTGAATTCATTGTGCAAATGCTGCAGTTGAAGTACGCGGCCGAGCATCCGCAGGTGCTTGTTCCAGGTACGATTGCTGCGATGGACGAGTTGCTGAAATTGAAAGTGATCGACCGCGAGCAAGGTGTTTTCTTGATCAAAAGTTATCAATACTTGCGCGGTGTGGAGGCACGTTTGCGATTGATGAATACGACCGCGCGGCATGATATGCCCGACGGAATGGACCTGGCAAGACTGGCCCATTTGTTGCGGATTCCTGCCGACCAGTTAGCTCAGCAGGTTGGAGATTTTCGGCGCAGGAATCGGGAGATTTTCGGTGCGATCTTTGAAGAACATTCCGAGAGTTTATGAACTAATAATTGGGCCGACTCCAATTTGAGTCGACCCTTGTTATTCGATCGTTCCCGGTTTATTCCGTTGGATAGAGAGTGGTCGACAGGTAGCGTTCGCCAAGATCGGGAAGAACGACGACAATCATTTTGCCTTTGTTTTCTGGGCGCTTAGCGACATCGATGGCGGCCCAGGCTGCAGCGCCGCAGCTGATACCACAAAAGAGACCTTCTTTGGTTGAAAGATCGCGGGTCATTTGAACGCAGTGTTCATCCTGAACCTGGATCACTTCATCGATGATATCGACATTAAGAACGTCTGGAATGAAGCCGGCACCAATGCCCTGGATCGTGTGTTTACCCGGTTGCAAGTCTTCGCCGTTGCGTTGTTGAGTGATGACAGGGCTTGTGGCCGGTTCGACAGCAATCGAAATAACGCCTGGTTTTTTCTCTTTCAGTGCTTCGCTGCACCCAGTAATCGTGCCGCCCGTGCCGACTCCAGCGACGATGATGTCGACTTCCCCGCCCGTGTCGCGCCAAATTTCCTGGGCGGTTGTTTGCCGGTGAATCTCAGGATTGGCGGGATTGCGGAATTGTTGTGGCATGAAGTAATCCGTGTTCGTTTCGGATAATTCTGTCGCCTTTCGAACGGCGCCAGGCATTCCTTCGGCAGCTGGTGTCAAAATGACTTCAGCGCCGAGCGCCTTGAGCAAACGTCGTCGTTCGATGGACATGCTTTCCGGCATGCAAACTTTCAGCGTGTATCCGCGAGCTGCACAAACATAGGCCAAGGCGATTCCAGTGTTTCCACTGGTCGGTTCAATGATAACGGTGTTCTCGTTGATCAATCCGTCTTTCTCAGCAGCGTCGATCATCGCTCGACCAATGCGATCTTTAACGCTCCACAGCGGATTCATGTTTTCAACTTTTGCGACAACGGTCGCCACGCAGCCTTCAGTTACTCGTCGCAAACGGACTAGCGGCGTGTTGCCAATGCATTGTGTGATTTCGTCGTAAATGCCAGGCGTTGTAGCGGTAGACATAACTTATCCCTATTTCGTGATATTCTTTCGGTGTAATTGCCAAAGGAAGTATAGCGGTTTTGGTGAATCTGGGTCAACAAAGCCTTGGCAGGAAGTGATATCGTGGAAATTGCCTCACCGACAACCTTTGGAGTGAGGATTCGCATTTTGGAATTGGATCGCCGGATTTGCCAGAGCGCCTTAGTACCAAAGCACCGTGGCCCGATGGGGCCCGCGAGCTGTTAAGCAGATTGCAGTTTTTCGTTATAGACTGATAGGCGCACGATAAGGTTAGTGGTCGTGCGGGACTTCTTTGAAGTCGCCTGAGTAGGCAGTATCTGCGACATTGCCGTAAATTTTGCCTTCGTATTCCTGGACGATGCCAAGGTTTTCATGAGTGCCGACAAAGCGTGATGATGTACCTTCAGCTTCGCCATCTTGAGGCTGAGCTTTAAGTGCGATTTGAATTTCGGGACTAGCGATCGCCAGGTTGATTTCTTCTGCGGCGATGGGTGCGGCGGTTGTTGCATCGCTTCCAAGAATGTAAACGGTAGCCTGCTGTTGGTCGTGATTCACGGTGAATTCGACGTGGTACTTGCCACCGCCCCAATCTGCAATGGTTCCGCCGTGAGGAGCATCGTCATGTGAGTGAGTTTTTTCGACATGGTTGTCGTGAGTACTGCCGTCGGCATGAGTGTGTGTGCCAGTAGAGTCAGCAGTTTGAGTGTCCGATTCGCAGCCGATAAAAACAATCGCGGCAAAAATTATCATTAGGTATTCGAAACGCTTCATGGATCATTCCTTAAAATTAAAATTCGTTTTCGCCTGATTCCGGGTGTGCGATTTTAACTGCATCCTTGCCGCTGAATTTCCAGAAGATACCCGGATGAATCAGGAACTCGCAAAATGTCGAAGTGAATAGTCCGCCCAGGATGACGGTTGCTACAGGATACAGGATTTCACGACCGGGTTCATTCCCCCCTATGACCAGCGGTATCAATGCGATACCAGCTGTCAGGGCGGTCATTAATACAGGTGTCAATCTTTCCAGACTGCCTCTGAGAATCATTTCCTTGGTAAATCCTTCGTTTTCGACTCGCATCAAGTGGATATAGTGCGTGACCAGCAGGATTCCATTACGGACCGCGATGCCACCGAGCGATATGAATCCAACCAGTGCGGCGATGTTCAGATCTTGTCCGGTCAAGTACAGGGCCAGTACGCCACCGATGAATGCGGTTGGCAGAGCGTTCAATATTTGTAAGACAATTCGAATCGAGGGGAACAAGATCAGCAGCGTGATGAATATTCCTGCCACCGCAAAAAGTGCCAACAGCGCGATGGTGCGCGTCGCATTTTTTTGACTTTCGAATTGGCCGCCATATTCGACAAAATATCCTTCCGGCAATTCTAATTGTTCAGACAGCCGTTGCTCAATTTCCTGGGCAGCACCGGTCAGGTCTCGACCAGCGGTATTACAACGAATCACCATGCGGCGTCTGGCGTTGTCCCGATTGAGGGCGTTGGGTCCGTAGCCAACTTCAACGTCGGCGACTTCACGCAATTGAATCTGGCCGCGATCGTCCGGCAGATCGATTCGTAAGTAGGGCAGATCGATATAGTTGTTGCGGTATTCTTCGTCAAACCGAACCAGTAAATCGAATCGTCGTTGGCCATCAAGAACTTGAGACACAACACGGCCTTGCAGAGCGGTTTCAAGAATTTCTGCGACGTAGCTTCGTGTGATGCCAAAAAATGCAAGATCGGCAGCGCGAAGCTGGATGTGAAGTTCTTCAGTTTGCTGAATCGGTTCAATAATTGGGTCGGTAATCCCATCGACTTGTTGGATGATCTGTTTGGATTGTTTTGCGAGTTGTTGCAATTCGTCGAGATCGTCTCCGAAAATTTTGATGGCGATTTGGGCGTATACGCCGGAAACCATGTGGCTGATCAGGTGAGCAAGCGGCTGTTCGACCTCGATATAAACGCCAGGCACTTCTTGTTTCAGTTCAGCCAAAAGCTTGGCAACCATTTCTTCGCGTCCCAGTTTTGAATCCGGGTTCATACTGACGACATATTCGCTGATGTTTACGGGGATCGCATGTTCATCCATTTCTGCACGGCCCGTGCGGCGGACGAAATGCAGAATATCACCGTCTGGATTGTTGGGGTTCTTCTGTAGCTCTTTTAATTTGTTGTCGATCATTGAAGCGACGGCACCAGATGCGTAAAGCGATGAACCTGATGGTAAACTGGCGTTAATTTGAACGCTGCCTTCGTCAAAGTCTGGCAGAAATCCTCCGCCTAAATTCATAAACATCACAACAGAGCCAGCGACCGCCAGCCAGGTCAGCAGCAACAAAGTGCCTGGAATTTTCATGCCCGTTCGAATGAAAACTGACGTGATGCTTTTGATGAATCGAACGAGAAGACTTTCGCGCTGGCGAAGAGAAGCCGGAGCGCCGGGCAACATAAAGTACGATAAGACCGGAGTGACGGTAACCGAAACCAACAACGAAGACATGATCGCAATCATGTATGCGAATGCAAGTGGCGCAAACAATCTGCCTGACAATCCAGTCATGCCAAGCAGCGGTAAAAACGCAAGGACGACAACGGCTGTTCCAAACACAATTGCGCTGCGAACTTCAAGGCTGGCCTCGTAGACGACTCGCAGCGCCGATTTTTTTTCGGCGGCCAGATTGTTTTCTTTCAAACGGCGGAAGATATTTTCGACGTCAACGATCGCGTCATCCACAAGTTCACCAATCGCGACTGCAATCCCACCAAGTGTCATCACGTTGATGGTCAATTCGGTATCGGTCAAATAGCTGATGAGTCGAAACGCGATCGTGGTTAGCACAAGCGAAAGCGGGATCGCAGTCAACGTGATAAAAGTGGTACGGAAATTCAACAGGAACAAGAAGAGGACGATGATGACAAGAATCGATCCAATCACGAGTGCTTCTGCAACGTTGAACACACCTCGATCGATGAATTTACGAAGTTGGAATAGTTCGGGATTTATAGCCACGTCGATTGGAAGCGTGGATTCGATTTCTTCAAGCGCACGAACGATTCGATCGGTAAGGTCTCGTGTATCGACGTGAGGTTGTTTGACGATTGACAATACGGCTGCTGGCTGGCCATCGACAGCGGCATCGCCTCTGAGGAGTTGAGCGCCTTCGGCAACTTCAGCGACCTCGCGGAGTAAAATGGTGCGCTTTTCGTTGGTCTTGACTGGAACCTGCAACAAATCATTGATCACGAAATCAGATTGCGGTCCAACGCGTCCCATGATTCGAATAGGCCTTTCGGTTTCACCGGTAATGGCAAAGCCGCCGCTGGTGTTCAGATTGCTGGACTGAATGGCGGATTCAACGTCTTGTAAAGTGACGTCGTATTCGGTCAATGCGTTGGGGTTTACCAGTACCTGATACTGCTTGCGGTCTCCGCCTTGCAGGAAGACTTCGGATATTCCTTTTACTTTCAGTAGACGTGGGCGAACGACCCATTGTCCGATGGTCCCAAGTTCCCGATGCAGCCTGTTCGGATCTTCGAAAGTGACTGAATGCTGGTGGCCATCGATTTTCAGCGTTGCCGTAAGCACAGGCTGGTCAGCTACAGTACCGTGAACTGTTGTAACGACAGTTGCAGATTCGACTGGTTTCCAAGTCGAGGTGGCGCGTCGTGATTCAGGTTGCCATACTTTTATTTGATCGTTTTCCTGATTCCATTCGGCAACCAGGTCGGTGTTCGAAATTTGGCTGATCATCCCGCCGTCAGGTCCGGGTCGCCGGTACAGTCCGGCGATGACGATTTGGCCCATGATAGATGACTGAGGAGTCATCTGGGGCGCGATGCCTTCAGGCAATTCACGCGCGATAGAATTTATTCGTTCCTGTACGTTTTGCCGAGCCGTTTGTATTTTGGTTGACCAGTCGAATTCAATATAAATGACGCTAAGGCCGGCAGTCGATTGGCTGCGGACGGCTTGGACTCCGTTACCGCTCAGTAACGACAATTCAATTGGGTGGGTGACCAGCGATTCAACTTCTTCGGTTGCCAGTCCTGGACATTCGGTCAACAAAACGACTCGCGGTCGATCCAGATCCGGAAAGACGTCGATGGGCAGTGTTGTTGTGAAATAGCTGCCACAGACCAGTAAGATCAGGCTGATGACCAGAACTGGCGTGCGATATTTCAGTGAATAGCGAATGATTACGTCTAGCACGGCTGCACCCTTAATGATTCTCGTGGACAGAACCGTCGGCGTGGACGTGGAAATTGCCAGTGTTTTCACCGCTGGCGTTTTGAACTTTTAAGATCCTGTTCAAACTGGCAGCAGCATTAATCGCGACAGAGAATCCGGCCAGTAATGAACCATCGTTGGCGATCACGGTGTTGATCCGATCTCGATAAATCACATTGACGCCGATTCGATTGTAAAGGTCACCATTTTGCTGAAAGACATAAGCGTTTGGGCCGTCGTTGATAACGGCTTCGCTGGGCAGAACGATGACATCCTTTAATTCGGCAGTCGGCACATGAATTCGCACTCTTTGGCCAGGTCGAAATCGCCAAACCACAAATGTGTTTTCGTTCTTCAGGTAATTTCGTGATTGGTTGTTGAGCGGGATAAAAAAATCGAAGGTTCGATTTTCTGGATCAACTGTATTGGCAAGGTGGCGAATTTTCAGCGGCTGCTGTAATGGTTCCCAATCCGTTGCGGCGTCTTCAAGAAATTCAACTTCAACGCTCCAGTTGTTTTCGGTGGCGCGGGAAATGTCAGTGGCTTCCTTTTTAAAGGCGTGGCCTTTGATGTACAGGAAGTGATGGTTGGCGAGCACTGCCAGCAGTTCGCCGGATTTGATTTGCTGGCCAAGGTGGACGTTTAACTCTTGAACTTCCAGAAAAGTTTTTCGATCACTAGCCGTCTTCTCGAACCCGATTTGTGAGATTTTCGAAGTTGCTTCGGGTGGGTCTGCCTGGGGTTCAGGGACAGTGATTTCAATTGACGAGACGAATTTGCCAGATGTTATTCTGGAAATCTGTCTAGCATCAAATCCGCGTGCCAATAATTCCTGACCATGTGCGTCGAGTTCAGCTTGCTGGCGAGCTATGTCCTGTTTCAAGTTGATGATTCGTTTTTCTGGGATGACGCCTGAATTTGCGAGGCTCTGTATCCGTTTGATTTCGCGCTTGAGGATTTCGATTTCTTTGATTGCTTTGAAATAGTTCGATTGGGTTTGCTGCAAATATTCACTGACAATTCGCAGAGTGAATAACTTGTCGCCCGGTTGAACGATATCGCCTTCCATTGCGTGTACTTTTGTGATTACACAGTCCAGCGGTGAAGTGACGCTGCGATCGGTCAGGCCAGGCCGGTCTGCGATTACGCCCGTCGTTTGAATTTTCTTCCAGTACGTTTGCAATTCAATGTTGCCATTACACAAGCCAAGGTTAGCGCATGCTTGTTTAGACAAGCGAATTACTTCCGGGGCTTGAGAATTGGCGCCGGTGTGATGTTGGGATGAAGCCGATGTTGATTTCGATGTCGATGTTGACGTAGCGACGACAAAGGGTGATTGCCAGTACGGGAAACTGACAAACGCAGCGGCAGCGACAAGCAAACTGGCTGACAGAAGCGATAGGTAGACGCGGGTTGAATTGGTATTTGTTTTTGTGGGCATGGTGGACGCAGTTGGTGCTGAGGCCGTGAGTGAATCTAATGCAGAAAGAACATTCCAGAATAGGTCTGGAGATTTTCTGGCATCATCAAAGTAGCAGCGCGCGTATTTGCAGATAGATAGTGTCGATGTACTCCGTAAATCGATCGGAGTACCAAGCCAAACGGTTCCACTGGTTTGAAGCATCGATCACTTTTGCCGTGCACGTCGCCGTGTGGCGATTGCATGCTGTATGCGTTTGCGCGGACAAAATTGCTAGCGATTCACCTAGGACAACCAGTTCTGGAGCGTGATCATTTTGAACTGGCAGATCATCGACCGGAAATTCTGTTTCGTCATGGTGGTGGTG
>CAYONX010000001.1:212183-253902 GCA_964405425.1 uncultured Pirellulaceae bacterium
TGGTGATCATGGTGGTGTGAATGGCCATGAGCATGGTCATGAGAATGACCATGAGCGAAATGTACGTGTGTTTTCGCTTCAGATCCGTCATAGTTACAATGTGAATGAGCGCAAACCGCGACCAGATTTTGCGAGAGAATCGCAAATGTCAGGATCAGATTCAGTAGTTGGTTTGACATGTCATTTCCACGTGGATTGGTACCTGTAAAAAGGTAGCTCACGGGTAGCCTTCGCCTGAATCGTAGCGGGAATTTCTGAATCGTCAAACTTTCACTAACCGGATTAACTGGAATCGACGCAAAAGGAGAATTCGTGTCAATCGTTATATTCGATACTTATGGTATCGGTACCTGGTTTGCGCTGGCGTTATGCACTTACGTTTTATTTTGGTTTTGATTTTTCTTGCTTCGACGGCTGGATGCCAAGTGGCTGGAAATCGATGCGCGCATCATCAGCAAGCCAACTCGAGGATTGCCAGACAGGATGCTGATTCCAATGAATCTGAAAAAGCTGAACAGCAAGTGATCAGACAGGTTTCGTATCAAGATTCGGAAGAAGTTGCCGATCGCGTGGAGCAAGTCAGCGAATTGAGCCAAGTGGCGAGTGGTAGTAATACGCTGGAGGAGATTGAAATTCTTGCTGTGAGTCTCAATCCGGCCATTCAAAAAGCGAAAGCTGAACTTGCGAGCCTTTGTGGCAAGCGCGTGCAAGTTGGTTTGTATCCAAATCCGCGAGCCGGGATCACCGGAGATGAGATTAATGACGATGGAAACGCGGGCAGATATGGAGTTTTCTATAGCCAACAAATGGTGCGCAGCAACCGGCTTTCACTTGCTCGTAAAACCGTCTGTGCTGAAATCGAGGCGAAGGAAACTCAAATTGCCGAACTACAACAAAGGTTGTTGACGGATGTTCGAATGGCGTACTACGGATTGTTAGTGGCCAGTCGGAAATCGGAGGTTGCAGGAGAGTTGGTAAATGTTTCAACGCAAGCAGTTGAAGCGACCGTTTCACTTGTCGAGGCAAAAGAAATTGCTGTGACCGCTCAATTACAAGCGGAAGTCGAGTTGCAGCGGGCGATGCTGAATTTGAAACGTGCTCAGAATGACGTTGCCGCGGCACGTCGTCGCCTGGCCGGGTTTATTGATGAGGCTGATTTGTCGCTGGATTCGATTGGTGGTTCGTTGGAACCAAACCGCAGGCTAGTGGATATTGAGACGAGGTTTCAGCAATTACTCGATAGCAGTCCTGAAATGCACCGGTTGTTTGCCAGCGTCAAAGTAGCAAAACGAAATCTTGATCATCAGCGTGCTTTGGGGGTTCCTGATGTGACCTGGCGGGCTGGATTGGCCTACGATTTCGGCACCAATGATTGGGTGCCGAATTTTCAGGTAGGCATGCCAATCACGAAGTACAACCGAAATCAGGGGGCAATTGCTCAAGCCAAAAATGAGATTGTGGCTGGTGAAAAAGCGGTTGAACAAAAAGGCCTGCAGTTGCGTCAGCGGATGGTGGCCACTTACAGAATTTATCAGGACGCTCGTTTGCAAGTCGAATTAATTGCCGATGAGATTTTGCCAAAGGCGAAGAAGACGTTGGAGCTTGTATCGCTGGGCTACTCAGAAGGGGAAGTTGGTTTTCTTGATTTGTTGACGGCGCAGCGAACTTATTTCACCACCAATTTAGAATACATCAATCAGCTGGAAATTCTCTGGCAACAAACCATTTTGATCGAAGGCATGATGCTGGATCAAAATCTTGACCAATTTTAAACGACGGAATTCAAGGATGGAAACAACGCTTCACCGGCAACTAAAAGAGCATTACTGTAGTGATGGCTGTGAGATTGAAGTCAAATTCGGGCGGTATCGAATTGATGTGGTCGATGGCGAACGCCTGATCGAAATTCAACATTCAGGCTTGTCTTCGATTCGCAGCAAAATTCAAACGCTGATCAAGTCGCATAAAGTGGATGTAGTCAAACCAATTATTGCCCGGAAACGATTGGTTAAGCTTTCACGAAAGGGCGGTAAGGTTGTGAGCGAGCGGATGAGCCCCAAACGCGGCGGGTTTTTGGATTTGATGGATGAGTTGTTGTACTTCACTCGCGTGTTTCCGCATCCCAATCTCAGAATCATCGTGCCAAAGGTTGAAATTACTGAGATTCGATACCCGGGTCACGGGCGCCGTCGACGCAAGCGGGCAGGGGACTTTGTGGTTGCCGATCGTGTGATGGATTGTTTAATCGATTCGAAGATGTATGTGACTGCTCAGGATTTGCATAGCGAATTGCCGAAACTCACAGAGCCTTTTGATACAGGCCAATTGGCAGAAGCGATGGGGATCGCGCGTTGGCAGGCCCAACGAGTTGCCTATGTCTTGAAGCACACAGGCAGCATCAAGAATGTTGGCAAAAAAGGTAATTCACTACTGTACAAAAAAACGCGGAAACGAAAGTCAAAAGTTGGGAAGAAAGCGGCTTAGTTCGGTCAAAAAAGAACGCCTCGGTCGGCTTGCACCGAGTCGAGGCGTTACGTTTCAGGGAGTGTTTTACTTATCTACCGCCGCGACCACCCCGCGGGATAGTGTTTTCCGTTGTACGTTTCCGCCCGTCGTTTGAAGATGAATTCAATTGGGTACCGATTGTTAGGCTTGGTTGGTGAACGACACGTCGCAGGAGTTGAAAACCATTACCGTCTTCAACCATTCTAGAATTGTGCGTTGGATATTCAAGCAAATGATTTTTCGACAATCCAACAACATGTGAATTCGCAGCAAAATTGCGACCAAGGTTTATTTTGATTTTGAGTCCCGCACTGGTAACGATGGACTTAATCACCGAGAATCCTGTAGTGTTGTAACAAAATCGATATTCCATCAAAGCAATAGTCCCAGATGAATACCCAGCGAGATTTAGAAAAAAGTGCGATAGTTGATTTGCAGGGTAAGCTCGATTACTCAGATTATTTGCACGTAGAAGAGCTGGTTAAGTGTCAGCACCCGCTCTCTGATGAGCATGATGAAATGTTGTTTATCATCCAGCACCAGGTGTCTGAGCTGTGGATGAAGTTGGTTATTCATGAGTTGCGCGCAGCGATTCAATATGTGCGCAAAGATGATTTGGAACCGGCTTTTAAAATTATCGCACGTGTCAAACAGATCATTCGTCAGTTGTTTGAGCAATGGGCGGTGTTAGAGACTTTAACGCCATCAGAGTATGTGAAATTCCGCCATGTCTTGGGGCCGGCTAGTGGAATGCAAAGTGTTCAATACCGTACGATCGAGTTTTTGCTTGGAAATAAAGATGCAAAAATGATCAAGCCGTTTGCCCACAAGCCCGCATTATATGACGCCATCAAAACAGACCTGGAATCACCCAGTTTATACGATGAGTTCATTATGCACTTAGGAAGAAACGGATTTGAGATCCCTGGTGATTATTCGAAAACTGATTTTCGCCAGTTGCATGAGCCGATCGAACACTTAACCAAGGTGTTTTTCAAAATCTACAGCGATCCAAATAGCTACTGGAGCGAATACGAGATGGCGGAAAAATTGATCGACGTGGACGCACAAATTGCTCAATGGCGATTCCGGCACATGAAAACGGTGGAACGTGTGATTGGCTTTAAGCGCGGGACAGGAGGAACCGCTGGCGTGCCGTGGCTACAAAAAGTCGTGTTCGTTCGTTTGTTTCCCGAGTTGTGGGATGTCAGAAATTTGCTCGAAGAGCCGGGCAAGTAAATCCGGGCAGCAGATTTTGGTCCACCAATTAAAAAGGCGACCCAAAGGTCGCCAATTTTTTCGACGCAACCATCAATGGTTATGAATTGCTGGTCGTTGCTTTAATTCGTGATTCTCGCAGACCGCGACTAAGAATGTCGCGAAGTAGTGGCGAGTAATCTTCGAATTTGGTTTTGTCAGGCGCGCCGTTTGAGTACTGATAGATCGCGTCGCGAGGCTTCTTGCCAAGCGAAATCAATGTTGAACTGACCGTTCCGAAATCACCGTTTCGCAAAACCATGCTCGGACGACCGGGTATGCCTGGCCCGCGTGCAAATACTTTGCTGGCAACGGCAAGAAACTTCACTGGCGAATCCAGGGTTTGAAGGGTTAGCAGTCTTCGCGCCATGTTGACTCGTTCGTCGCGAGGATCGTTCAAATCGTTTTCGCCAACGATGCTCAACCCTCTTTCGATTTCCGATACATCGGTTTCGTTGCCAGAATGAATTACCCAGGCGCTATCCGAATCAGCGACAACGAAATTGGCGCCGCCGTATTGGCCGCTGTGCAATTCTTCAAGGCAAATATCCAAAGCAGTTCGCGCCGAGCCCGCTTTGAGCATTTCGCGACATAAAGCCCCTCTTGAGCGGGGGTTTGGTGGGTTTTCTGATTTGTTCCTACGGACGATGCCGACGAACATGCCATTTTGGTTTAATCCAAGGCAGGTTCCGCTGGTGGCAGGGTCGATACTGGCTAAAACCCGTGGTTTTCCAGATTGAATTGAGGGGGTTGGGCAAGATCGATCGAGCATTTCATCTCGATTATAGGCAACTAAAATTGGGGCATCCGGTACCAAGTGGTAAACTATTGCCAGCAGGCTCATGAGCAATCCGCTTATCAAAGATCAGGGTCTAGTACAAATCCGTTGGCGGCCAATTTAGCGAATCTGAGCTGCTATAACACCCTAAAAAGAGGGGTTATCTAAAACAATTGCATTCCGCTGATTCTCATGTTTTAAGCTTGTAAATTGCAACTTTTTTATTCTCAACGGTGAAGAAGGCTCCCCATCGATAGGTTAAGGTTGGGTCAAACACCACTGATGGCCATTTTCGTGGGTTTTTGGGCGGGTTGATCGTCAAACTGGCTAATTTTGTACTTCTGAGCAATGGGGCTTTCCTTTAAGATTCGAAACAAATTTGACTGACGGTGTTCGTTTTACGGTCTGTAAATGTCCTTAGCTGCGCAAAGCTCAAAAGAGAATCCTCAAGCTTCCGACAAGAAATCGGTTCGCCCAAATGCTCCGAACTTGATGGGCGTGAGAGTCGCTTCGACGGGCTTATATATGCCTGAGAATGAGGTGTTAAACGAAGACCTGGAGTCACTGGGATACGATTCGGAATGGATCGTTCAGCGAACGGGTATTAGCGCGCGGCGACACGTTGCAGCTGGGCAAGCAACCAGCGATATGGCGATTCGGGCAGCACAAGATTGTCTTGAGCGCAGCAATACCAGCATCCAGGAAATCGATTTGATACTTTGCGCAACGATGACTGCCGATCACTACACTCCATCGACGGCGTGCCTTGTGCAGGCCAAATTGGGAGCAATTTGTGGTGCATTGGACGTCAATGCGGCGTGTTCTGGATTTCTTTATGCGATGGTCACCGGAGCCCAGTTCATCAAAACGGGGAGCTATCGAAAAGTCCTGGTGATTGGTGCCGATACGATGTCGATGGTTGTGGATCCTGAAGATAAAAAAACCTATCCATTGTTCGGCGATGGTGCAGGTGCGGCTTTGCTTGAAAAAGATCCGGGCGAAAACGAAGAAGAATTATCAGGCATTCTCGGATTTCGATTGGCGTCGGTGGGTGAACTTGCTGACAGTCTTGTCGTTCCGGGCTGCGGTTCGCGTAAGCCAGCCAGTGAAGAAGTTTTGCGGAACCGTGATCAGTTTCTGAAAATGGATGGAAGGACTGTTTTCAAATGGGCGGTTCGATTGATTCCAGAAATTGTTAACGAATCACTTGAGCAGGCGAATTTGACGCTGGACGATATAAAACTGTTGCTTTTTCATCAGGCAAATCAGCGAATCTTGAAAGCGGCGACGGACGATTTGGGCGTGGACGCGGACAAAGTATTCATGAACGTTGATCGTTATGGAAACACATCGGCTGCAAGTGTTGCGATTTCATTGCATGAAGCGGTTGAGCAGGGAACGATACAACGTGGCGACCATATATTACTGGCGGGATTTGGAGCCGGTTTGACTTGGGCGTCATGTACTTTTCGCTGGTAGGCTGAGCGTGTGCGACGCGGCCGAGCAAAACCAAAGTCTGAGCCAATCAATCGACCGGCAATCAATCGGTAACGAATTCGATGTCTGTTGCTGCGCTTTGATAAAGAGGCAGATAGCGGTAATAGACTTCCAAGGTTAAGCATGCCAACGACGTGGTGTACAGCCGACCGGCAGGGCCCTGGAACTGGCCATTGGGATTGAAGTGCCAACTTCCTTTGGCGACGCCATCTTTGACTTGCGTGTCGACCAGAAAATCACGCATCACTAAATTCCATTTACGCCATTCTTCACCCTCATAGTGTTTCATGACTTGAGTGGCGTAATAATTGTAATACATGTTGACGGCAACGCCGGGGTCTTTGCTGGTGTCAGGGCCCATATCTGAAAACCATTTGACGCCATCGACAATTCCCCGGTGCTCGCGGTCCCAGCCCATATACATACGCGACAGAAGTCCGACGGACGTGCGACCTCGATAGCCCCGGTCAAATTCGCCTGAATCGGTTTTGATTGGTTTGATTTGATAGCCGTAGTAGGCTCCGTAGTCGGTGGAGACACTGTCGAGGAATTTTTTCGCGAGCTTGAAAGTTCGCTTTTTGACTTCGATACCAGACAACTTGCCACTTTTAAGGGCCATGAGTTGCCAGCCAACGACGGAAGTGTCTCCGCGTTTGCGAAATTCGTATCGCCAGCCACCGCCGACAGGGTCCTGACTGTCAGCAATAAACTCTAAAGTTCCTTCGACGAAATCACGTAGTTTTTCGTCCTTGGTCATGGCGTAACATTCGGCAAACACAATTGCGACTAATCCATGAGAATACATTTCGCCATCTTCATCCCAATACGATAGACCCTTGCGGACTTTGTTGGGTCGCAGCATCAAGAATTTCAGGCCGTTGAAAACAACGTCTTTGTATTTGCCATTTCGATGAGTATGGCCGTTACCCAAAAACGGAAGCAAGGCAAGTGCGGTAGCACCGAATTGGGCTTCCCTCATTTCGCCTGGATTGGGGGACGTGCGCGGGCGGTCGTTTACCGTTGGGCCGATCGTGTGATCCAGGTTCCAGCTTCCGTCTTTCAATTGGTGATCGGCGATCCATTGCAGTGCCAATTCGACTGCGGATTCGCTGGCGGCGTTACCGCCGTATTTTCGCAACAGCTGTGCTCGTGTGCTGTCGCCTCGTCCACTCATTTCATTGCTGAATTCTGAATTGGAGAGCTCGGTGAATTGTTGCCCGTCGAAATTGGAAGTGTCGCCGGCGAACAAAGTTGCTTCGTTGGAAAAGATTTCGGTTTCGACGGTCAGCGGTTCGGATTCTTCGGAAATGGCTTCGCTGGGCGCGTCAGTCATTTCGGTTTCAAACAATTGCGAGTCGTCAAACTCCAGATTTTCAAGGTTAACACTGTTGTCTTCCAGGCGAGGTATGTCGATGTCGCTGGCTTCGAGGCTGACGGTGACTTCCTGGGTCGTCTTGAGTACCAGCAAGGCGAGAATCAGGATCAGTGAAACGTTTAATAAGAAACTTGCCAGAAGACTTGGCAATGTGTTGAGCAAAACGAAACGGTTGCCAGTTTGTTCTTCCTCGGAATCCGTATCGATCCACATTCCGAGGCCTCTTGCGTCGGAAGCTGCTTTGGGGCGGATTGGTTTTACGGGATTATTCATGGGAAACAACTGCTTTGCGCGGTCGAAACCAGATCGGTATGGCCCCGGGTGAAACGAAGTTATTAACTAAATAATAGGTTTGTTTTAGCGTTTGCATACCGGTGAATTCAGGCGAAAAATCCTGAAAAACAGGGTTTAAATCCTTGCAAAGCGTACAGGACAAGTTGCGGTCGCGCGTGGATTAAGAGTATTCTCCAAAAAATCACCTAGCTCAGCCCATCTCAGGTCACCGTTGCAAAGATTTATGAGTCAAATATTAGTCGTCAATACGGCCGCCGAGTTACGCGAAAAAATCGATCCGATTCGAAGAAAAGGCCAGACGGTTGGTTTAGTGCCAACGATGGGTGCGTTGCACGACGGGCATTTGAGCCTTGCCAGCCATAGCGTGAGTCAGTGCGATTTCACCATAGCGACCATCTTCGTCAATCCAACTCAATTTGCACCTGGTGAAGATTTAGACAAGTACCCACGAACGCTGGAGTCGGACCTTAGTGGTTTACGCGAAGCGGGGGTTGATCTTGTATTTGTGCCCGATGCGAGCGAGGTTTATCCAGTGGACTGTTCGACATCCATTGTGCCGCCACAGGTTGCAACTTTGTTGGAAGGCGAATTTCGTCCGACCCATTTTGGCGGCGTGTGTACCGTTGTGTTGAAATTGCTGAATATGGCGAGCTGTGACAAGGCTTTTTTTGGTCAAAAAGATTTCCAGCAAGTGTGCGTCATCAAACAGATGGTGCGTGACTTGAATGTGCCGGTTGAAATCGTTGTTTGCCCGATCGTTCGAGATGACGATGGGCTGGCATTGAGTTCAAGGAACCGTTACCTGGATGAGCAAGAGCGGAAGATTGCATTGTGTTTGAATCAAACGCTGGATTACATTCGTGGCGAGATTGAAAGTGGCGAAACGGATTCGCATATGTTGATGGCGGAAATGCGGCAACGAATAATAGATGCCGGTGTGACCAGCGTAGATTATGCGGCCATTGCAAATGTAGATAATTTAAAAGTGGTGGATGAGATTTCGCGTCCGGTCGTTGTTTTGCTGGCCGCCCACGTTGGTGAGACTCGGTTGATTGATAATTGCGTTATCGAATAAGTGGAAATAAATGCGTCGAACACTTTTCACGATTGATCATTTCTTTTTTGAGAATCACTGGATTCTTGTCGCCTGGTTGGTGATCGGTTTGGCCTACCTTGGGTACCAGTTTTTCAAAGGCTCGAAATCCGAGGCGTTTCAGTTTTTACCGATCTATTTGGTTGGTGCGGCGGGGATTTTTTACGTGATTCCCAAATTGGAATCACTGGGCGTTGATGCCGCGAATCCAAATGGACCACTGGTACCCGATGGATTGGCGATTCAAGGTTACGGCGTGTTCTTGTTACTGGCGATGGTGGTCGGGTTCGGATTGGCACTTTATCGGAGCCATCAGATTGGATTCGATGGGGACAAAGTCCTGTCGCTGGGGTTTTGGATGGTGGTTGTCGGGTTGATTGGAGCGCGGATGTTTTATGTGATTCAGAAATTCGATCGATTTGCTGATGTCGAGCCGAAAGAGTTTTGGTTTCGATTGATTGATATGACTTCTGGTGGACTGGTGGTGTACGGCAGTTTGATTGGAGGCATGCTCGCAGCGGTGGTGTACCTGGCGATCAACAAGCTGAATTGGCGTACGATCGCCGATATTATGGCGCCTGGTATGGTGATTGGGTTGGCGATTGGCCGGATCGGCTGCCTGATGAACGGCTGTTGTTATGGAGGCGTTTGTGAGGCGGATTATCCTGGCATTTATTTTCCGCCTGGTTCGCCACCCTACGTTCAGCAATTACGCGATGGTTCATTGCTTGGTGTGGAAGGGACCATTGAAGACAAGGACAGCTTGCTGGTGCGAGCCAATGGTGTCGCAGCCGATAGCCTTGCCGAGCGTTTGGGTATCAACGAGGGGGATAGATTCCAGGTCTATTTGAACCATGCTCAACAGGACGATTTGTATTTGAGATTGCGTGAGGCAAAACTGGGCGCCGAGATGGACATGGAAATTGTGATCTCTCGAATTGATAAGCCGCCGATACGAATTCCAGCTTCTGAGTTGCCAGATCACAGCCGACGGACGCAGCCGACTCAACTTTATAGTGCGATGAACGCATTTTTATTGAGCATGTTCTTGTGGTTCTATTTTCCCTATCGGCGCAACGCTGGCGAGGTGTTTGCTTTGTTGTTGTTGATCTATCCGATCAGCAGATACTTGCTGGAGATTATTCGCCGTGACGAAGGGGGCATGTTTGGGACTGCTTTGACGATTTCTCAATGGGTCAGTATCGGGACATTCACGTTTGGACTGGCGCTGTTTGTGTATGTTCGAAATTTGCCCAAAACAGCCGATAGTTCATAAAGCCGTCAAAATGCATCTGTTTTTTCAGCAAAACTGCAGAAGTCGTGGTTAAATTCCATGGAACTTTTACCTTAGGCGAATCGTCGAAGCGATGAACAATCAGTCACCCAATCCTAGCGACAGCGAATTGATCGATTTGACGCTTGGTGGGCAACGAGATGCGTTCGGTGATCTGGTGACGCGGTATCAGCATCGGCTGTACAACGGAATGGTTCAGATTTTGCGGAGCGAAGTTGAAGCTGAAGATACGGTCCAAGAGGCATTTATTTTGGCTTTAACGAAGCTGCATACTTTTAAAGGCAACAGTCAGTTTTTTACCTGGCTATACCGAATCGCCTACAACGTAGCGGCGACGCGGTTGCGACGCAGGAAACCGAATGTATCGATTGACGGCATGTCGCCTGAGTTTCGATTGCAAATTGCTGGCGATGTGGTGATGCCTGAGGACGGCATGATCGACCGTGAAAGAGCAGGGCAGTTGATGCAGGCACTGGATCGGATGTCGGAAGAACATCGCAGTATCCTGGTTATGAGAGAAATGGAAGGGTTGGATTATTCGGCGATTGCCGAGGTGCTGGATTTGCCGATTGGTACGGTGCGAAGCCGATTGCATCGAGCAAGAATGCAGCTGAAGGAATTGTTGGAATCGACGATGGATTAATCAATGAACTAGAATAGAAGTAATGGCTGACAAATCTCACGACAATCGAATTAGCGGATACCTGGACGACCAGTTAACGCCAGAGGAGCGCGCTGACGTCGAGGCGGCCATGCGCGATCCCGAAACTCAGCGGTTGTTATCAGAACTTTCCCAGCAATCGAATGAGCTAAAGAGCTTGCCAAAGTTTAGCTTGGGGCAGGATCTTTCGGAACGGATTTTGTCTGACGTTCGTGTTGATGCGGCTTTTGACTCGATGAATGGCCCTGGACAAGGTTCGGTGGATGTGGGGCCGCAAGCCTATCCGGTAGCCAAGCGGTATGGGAGTGCCGTCGCGGCAATTGTGTCTTTAGCCGCCATGGTGCTGGTTGCGATATTTTTGCCGCAAACGATTTCTGTCCAGAGTGAATTAGCCAAAGCCGATGATGATGTCGCTGACGTTAAGGTCTCTGAATCGCTGTTCGATAAAAGCGAACCGGCCGCAATATTGGAATTGGATGTAATGAAATTGGACGCTGCAAAACCCAAGGACGTTGCCGCCGGATTCGACGCACAAAGTGAAAGCGAAGGGTTTTTTCGGGCAGGGGGTAAGGCTCTCGAGCGGTCGCCATTGCAAGATCAAACCAGGAACGAAGCTCCGCAGAAATTTTTGGGCGAAGCACGAGATGCGGCGTCCAGCAAGGTTGCGCCGGGCATGCAACCACTCGGACGCGGAAACGTGGAGCGATCGATGCCTGTTCTGGCAAGAGAAACGGCAGACGAAACAAAAGGAGTTGCACTGAGCCCGCAGCAGCCAGGCCAAGGCCAAAGGATGCGTGCGTTGGGCGTGGAAAAAATTGCCGAAGAGTCGACTGAACCAATCCCTGCTGAGGATCAACTTGCAATGCCGGCGGTGAAGGCGCTCAACGAGAAACAGAAAATCGTTGGCAGGGACTTCTTGGGTGTGCCGGCTTTAAGTAGCCGTGGGTTCCGCGACGTTATCGAAGTGCACTATTCGGGCGGTCCGGAGATGTTGGTCGAATTTCAGAAATCTTTGTCGCAGAATTCGATTCAATTCAATGATGCTGCGTTTGAAGAACTGGTGGCTGGTAATGCTCGTGTTCGCATGGCCAATCGAGGATTCGGTGCAAAGCAACCGAAACGCCAGGAGGGAGCCAATCCGTCTGATAAGGCCGCTAGAGAGAAAGACCTGATGTTTGGAATTACGGCGACGCCCGCACAGGTCGAAAAGTTCGTTGAGCATTTGAATAAGCGCGCGTCGGTGTTCAGTTTGTTTTCAACGAAGAAGCAGAGTGAACTGACAAGCCAACCGCCGATGGCTGGCAAAGCGGTTTTCGAAGGTGACGTAGTGAATGGCGGTGTTGGCGGTCGAAATCCATCACAGAATCCATCACAGTCCGGCCGCGCTGAGGTTTTGACTCGAAGCCGGATTTCCAACCGAGCCGCTTCCATGCAGGATGCGCCCGGAGCTAATGTCCTTGGTAAACGGCAACAAGAGCCGCAAGCTGCCGCTTTTGAATTCAAATCGTCCAACAACCAGCCGTCTCGATATTTGTTTATCGTGCGAATAGAAGATGACGGTGCCGAATCGGTACGTTCTTTGCCAGCCCGGCAGAATCGTTAAGCCTGAGGCTGATGTCGACGAGTTTTCCACATGGGTTCGAAGCGCTATATCTGACAAAACCGTAATCGCTTCGCAATATAATCGATTTTGTCTTTTGTCACTTTTCCAGATTCGATACCGCGTTAATTTGGTGCTTCTCTGATGCCGGCTGTTTTCGCCCGATTGTCCGGCCCAACCAAGGAATCTAAGAGGAGTCGAACAGGAAGTATGTCGGAAACGAACGCAAGCGAAAATCTGGATGTCGATACGCTGGAATCAGCAGAGGAACTTAGTCAGGATCAGCAGGAGCAATTGCAATCCAAGTCGGAGCCATTTGTTGGCAAATGGAATAAGTTGATCAGTACGACGAACTGGGAGAAGGGTTCTATCATCGTGAATTGGCAGGCCGAAATGGAGAAGTCGGAACTGCCCAAGGCCAGCTATACAGACGAGCGATGGAGTCAGTTGTGTGGCGGTGCGACGCCGCAGCATGTAGGACGATTGCGTCGAACGTATTCACGATACGGTCATGTTTACAAGCAATATGAAGGATTGCACTGGAGTCACTTTTTTGCGGCTCTCGATTGGGATGATGCTGAGATGTGGCTTGAAGGAGCAATCCAAAACACCTGGTCAGTTTCGAAGATGCGAAACGCCCGGTGGGAAACGATGGGCAAGCGGCCAGAAGATATTCCTAAGGTTGAGCAGATCGTTGTGACTGAATTGGATGAAGAGAATCAGTCGATCGCTGCTGCGGTAAGCGAGGGGGAATTCAGCACAGGGCCTCGGGCGGAAGATCCTGATTTCGGCGAAGAGGACTCAGGTTCATCAAAAAGTAAATCCAATCAAGATGACCAGATGGAGTCGGCGGTAAGCGAAGCGACTGGACCAAAGATTCGGCCGTTCGAGTCGTTCGATGAATTGCCTGACGACATTCAAGCGGCGGCTAGTGCGTTTAAGGTTGCGATTATCAAACACAAGGCCGATGAATGGAATGAAATCTCGGTTGACGATTTGAATGATTTGTTGGATGCACTTAAGTCTTTGGCGATTGCGGCGTCGGAGTAGCAATGGGTAGCCAGGTTTAGCGCCGGAGTCTTGCTAGATATTTGGTCCATTTTTGTTAGAACATTAGCCTTCGAACTTGAAATTGGATCGGAAGTGAAATGGCAACAAAAATTGGGATCGTTGGTGCTGGAGGCATGCTGCAGTATCATGCAGCGGGCTTTCGGCAAGCTGGCGCGGAAATCGTAGGAATCGCAGACCTGGCGCTTGAGTCGGCCCAAAAAGCAGCTCAGGAATATGGGATTCCGGCGGCCTTTGGTGATGTTTCGGAAATGCTCGCAGGCTGTGATGCAGAAGCTGTCAGCATTATTGTTCCCAATAAATTTCATCATCCGTTAGCGGTTCAATGTCTCGATGCGGGCAAGCATGTCTTTTGCGAAAAGCCACCGGCTTTGAATGCCACGCAAGTTGCTGAAATGATTGCCGCTGCCCAGACGCACAAAAAGCATCTGATGTTTAATTTCAATAATCGCGCTCGGCCAGAATCGTACGCGATGATGGGCTTGATCGCTGACGGGACGATTGGGAAAATCAATTCGGCACAGGCTCGCTGGGTGCGGCGGACTGGAATTCCTGGCTTCGGTGGCTGGTTTACCAATAGAGAACTTTCAGGCGGCGGTCCGCTGATTGATTTGTTGCACATGATCGATCTGGCGATGCATTTCATGGGGTATCCCGAACCGAAACATGTTCTTGGGCAAACGTTTCAGGACTTTATTACTGACAAGGCATTCAAAGGGCCTTGGGGGATTCCGGACAAAGAAGACGGAGTTACCGACGTTGAATCTGCAGCTCACGGTTTCGTGACGTTTGAAACGGGGCAAGTGTTGAGTTTGCAGGCTTCGTGGGCGGAAATGGTTGAACGCGAAGAGGTATCGGTGGTGTTCCAGGGCTCTTCTGGAGGCGGGAAAGTCGAACGGTTGTTCGAAGACGACGGGATTGATAGTACTGCGATCGATTCGCTGGAAGTTTACTATCAGGACAACGGCAAGTCGGTTACCAAGAGCATTGAAGTAGAAAAATGTGAAGATATGGGGCGAAGTCGTTCTGCCGAAAATTTCATTCTGGCAATCGAAGGCAAAGAGGCACCACTGAATTCACCGTCTCAGGCGTTGGCGTTAATGAAAGTAATTGATGCGGTTTACCAGTCGGCGGAATCGGGTACGCCGGTTTCACTGTAGTTGGAGCAAGCAAAAATGAGTTTGAATCGAAAACTTAGAATGGGAATGGTCGGTGGCGGCCGTGGTGCGTTTATTGGTGGCGTGCATCGGATGGCGGCGTCGTTGGACGGCCAGATCGAACTGGTCGCGGGAGCATTTTCTTCTAACCCGGACAAAAGTAAAGCATCCGGCGAAGATCTATTCCTCGATCCGAATCGAGTTTACGGCGACTACTTAGAAATGGCCAAGTGCGAAGCCGCTTTGCCGGAAGATGAGCGAATCGATTTTGTTTCGATTGTGACTCGCAACGATACACACTTTGATGTTGCGAAAGCGTTTATGGAAGCCGGTATTCACGTCATTTGTGAAAAGCCACTTGCGTATTCGCTGGAGCAAGCCAGGGAGATGAAGGAGTTGGTTGATCGCACCGGCATGGTGTTTGGGTTGACGCACAATTACACCGGTTACCCGATGGTCAAAGAGGCCCGCGCGATGGTTCGTTCAGGCAAATTGGGTGACATTTTGAAAATCGTTGCCGAGTATCCACAAGGGTACGCGATTACTGCACTTGAAGAACAGGCGGATGGAGCGATCTCGAATTGGCGAATGGATCCAACCGTTTCCGGCGCATCGAATTGCATCGGCGATATTGGTTCTCATGCTGAAAACCTTGCCCGTTACATTACCGGACTTGAGATCGATGAATTGGCCGCAGATTTATCGACGTTCATTCCTGGGCGTCCGTTGGATGATGACGGAAACATGTTGGTGCGATACAAGAACGGAGCGAAGGGGATTTTGTATGCGTCGCAGATTTCGACTGGCGATGAAAACAACCTGAATATTCGGATTTACGGTACCAAAGCATCATTGGAGTGGCATCAGGAGCATCCCAATGAGTTAGTTGTTAAATTCGCTGAGCAGCCGAGACAAATTCACCGTAGAGGCAACGTTTATAATGGCGAGCAATGCCAAAAATATACGAGGCTTCCTTTTGGGCATCCCGAGGCTTTTATCGAAGCGTTCGCGAATGTCTATCTTGGCGTGGCTGAAGCGATAAAAGATCGAATAACCGGTGCAAATTCTGAGGAGTACGATTTTCCGAATATCGATGACGGGGTCGCAGGTATGGCTTTCATCGATGCGGCCGTTCGATCGTCTCAGCAAAATAGTGCCTGGACAAAGGTGGAAATATAGAGCAGCTGTTTTTGCGGGGTTGCTACAGGGAAGTCAAAGAGCCACAATACGTACAGATTAAAATTGCGGAACGGCCAATTATTGTATCCAGGTAAGAAATAATGCACGCCAGATTTCTTTTTCTCGCTCAAGATTTGACGATGGGTCAAATAGCAACGATTGCAGTTGCTTTTATTGGCGTCGTGTTGGCGATCATAGTCTTTGGGTTCTTTTTCAGCTTCTTTAATTGGTGGATCCAATCCGTTTTGACCGGTGCTCGCGTCGGTATGTGGGATCTGGTCGGGATGTATTTCCGCAAGGTGCGTCCCAACGTCATCGTTCCGGCAAAGATCATGGCGGTTCAGGCTGGATTGTCTGATCCGGATATGACAACAACAGCTTTAGAGGCTCACTATCTTGCCGGCGGCAGAGTTCCAAATGTCGTTCAAGCTTTGGTGGCTGCCCACAAGGCAAAGACGATTGCACTCAGTTTTCGCGAGGCAGCTGCGATTGATTTGGCTGGCCGAGATGTATTGGAAGCGGTACGTACCAGTGTTAATCCAAAAGTGATTGATTGTCCGGCCAAAGGCGGTGCGAGAAAATCCTTGGACGCTGTCGCCAAAGATGGTATCCAGTTAAAAGTGCGTGCCCGAGTGACGGTGCGATCAAATTTGCAACAACTGATCGGTGGTGCGACAGAAGAAACCATTATCGCACGAGTTGGTGAAGGTATTGTCAGTGCGATTGGTTCGGCGCTGGATCACAAAGCGGTTTTGGAAAACCCGGACGTGATTTCTAAAGCGGTACTTGCCCGTCGACTTGATTCGCAAACGGCATTTGAGATTGTGTCGATTGATATTGCTGATATCGATGTTGGCGATAACATCGGTGCAAGTTTGCGTGCGGATCAAGCGGAAGCTGACATGCGAGTGGCTAATGCGGCTGCCGAAGGAAAACGTGCGATGGCGGTTGCCAAAGAGCAGGAAAATCAAGCGACGATCGAACAAAGTCGAGCCAAGCTGGTTGAGGCAGAAGCGGAAGTGCCCAAAGCGATGGCGGATAGTTTCCGCAGCGGTACACTCGGCATTCTCGACTACTACAAGCTGAGAAATGTTCAGGCTGATACGGACATGCGTACTTCAATCGCAGAAGCCGGTGTTTCATCTGGAAGCAAAGAGCTCGCAAGATAACAGGCGGAAAAGATGGCACGTGATATTGAAGAATTTTTGCGAAAAGCGGCTGAACGCAGACGTCAGCAACAGCAAAAAAAACAACGTGCTCCGGAGCGCCCGCAACGTGTTCGGGAAATTATCCGGGATGCTGAGGTTGTTGAGCCTGATATTGTTTACGCAGAAGAAGTAAAGCCGAAGCCCAGACCCAAACCAAGGCAGGCAGAAAAGAGTAAGCCGCGTACACTCGTCAAAAAAGATATGTGGCAGCAGTCGGTTTCCGAACACGTGCGGACTCATATCGATTCTACTGACATTGCTTCGCATGCCGACCATCTTGGCGATCGAATTCAAGATGTTGACGATCAGGTAGCAGCCAGGATCAAACGCAAATTTAATCATGATGTCGGGCATCTCGATGAACTGCCCAGCGTACAGGATGACAAGGTAGCAACGGTTACCAAGGAAAACGTTTCCCATATCGCTGCCGATTTGATAAAAATGCTTAGAACACCCAACAGTGTTCGACAGGCGATCATGATTTCTGAAATTTTAAAGCGCCCGAATTTTGATGACTGACGCTCTCGTTGTAGAACCAGGAAAAACCCGGATTGGTTGGATTGGAACCGGAGTAATGGGCGTGAGTATGTGTCGGCACATTATGTCGGCCGGATATGCTGCGACTATCTTTTCGCGAACGAAGTCCAAAGCTGATACACTTATCGCCGATGGAGCGGTTTGGGTAGACACTCCTAAAGCGGTTGCGCAAAACTCGGATGTCGTATTCACGATTGTTGGTTATCCCGCCGATGTACGTGAAGTCATACTTGGCGATGAAGGTGTGCTGCGCGGTTGTTCACCAGGCAATGTGATCGTTGACATGACAACCAGCCAACCAAAATTGGCCGTCGAGATTTATGAGCGAGCTAAAGAGTTGGGCGTCCAAAGCATTGATGCGCCGGTTTCCGGCGGCGATGTTGGTGCTCAAAACGCGGCGCTGTCGATTATGATTGGTGGTGAGAGCGATGTTGTTGATTCACTTAATCTGCTTTGGGAGTGCATGGGCAAAACCATCGTTTATCAGGGGTCTGCCGGTAGCGGCCAACATACCAAAATGGTCAACCAAACTTTGATCGCGACGGGAATGATCGGAGTGTGTGAAGCTTTGTTGTATGCTTATCGGGCTGGGTTGGATTTGGAAACCGTGCTGCGAAGCGTTGGCAGTGGTGCTGCGGGCAGCTGGTCGCTTTCCAATCTTGCACCTCGTATTATCGACAATAATTTTGATCCGGGATTCTTTGTCGAACACTTTATTAAAGATATGGGCATTGCGATCGAAGAAGCAAACGCCATGGGGTTGTCGATGCCGGGCTTGGCATTGGCGAAACAGTTGTATCTGGCTTTGGCTGCCCAGGGAGGTGGGCGTTACGGAACACAGGCGTTACAGCTGGCTTTGGCTTCACTATCCGGAATTGATTGGACTAAGCGTTAGCAATCACCCCGACATACGGTGTATCGAATGTCCAAAAGTTCTTTTTCTTAAGTGAACCATGAATCCAGTAGGTAAAACCAAACTAGATCCAGCAGTCATTCGTACTGATTTTCCGATTCTGCAGCAGGAAATTTACAAGCAAAAGCCACTTGTTTATCTGGACAGCGGTGCGTCAACTCAGCGACCTCGCTGTGTAACGCAGGTGATGATCGATTGTTATGAAAAAACCTATGCCAATGTGCATCGGGGAATTCATTATTTGAGCGAGCAATCCAGCCAGCATTACGAAGAGTCTCGGAAAAAGGTGGCGGCGTTTATCGGCGCTGGAAACGAAAATGAAGTGATTTTCACCAGCGGCACCACGGCTTCGATCAATCTGGTCGCTCATTCCTGGGGGCAACAGCATATCGGTGAAGGGGACGAAATTCTGCTGACGATCATGGAACATCATTCTAATATTGTTCCCTGGCAGCAACTTGCATCTCGAACGGGTGCTCAGATCAAGTGGGTTGGATTGGATTCGCAAGGCAATCTGGATCTGGAACAGTTCCAGGCGAGTCTGAATTCGAAAACGAAAATGGTTGCGATCTGTGCCGTCTCCAATGTACTTGGAACGATCAATCCAATTGCTGAGATTGTTCGGATGTCTCATGAAGTTGGTGCGGTAGTTTGCGTTGATGCAGCGCAACATGTGCCTCACGATGAAACCAGTGTTGGTCAGTGGGATGCGGATTTCGTGACCTTCAGCGGGCATAAGATGCTTGGTCCCTCTGGCATTGGAGTTCTGTACGGTAAATTGAAATTGCTTGAATCGATGCCGCCGTTCCTTGGTGGCGGCAGCATGATTTCTGCAGTGACGAAAGAGGGGTTTGTCGTTGGCGAATTACCTGCGAAGTTTGAAGCAGGCACTCCGCCGATTGCTCAGGCGATCGGATTGGGGGCTGCGATTGACTACTTGCGACAGTATCAAATGGAACAGATTTTTGATTGGGAATTGGAATTGGCTCAAATGACGATTGCCCGACTTCAGGAAATTGAGGGATTGCACGTTTTGGGACCGATGGATCGGCGTGCGGGGATCGTAAGCTTTCATATTGATGGACTTTCAACACAGGATATTTCTCTGTTCCTGGATCGACAGGGTGTTGCGATTCGTGCTGGGCACCATTGTGCGATGCCGCTGCATGACGAACTTGGAATTCGAAATAGCTGCCGTGCATCGTTTTACCTATACAACACCAAAGATGATGTCGACTATTTTGTCCAAGCATTGGTTGGCGTTGTTGAAAAGCTTCGATAGTGGGGCTAGTGAATCGAATGGTTTGAATCGATTTGATAAAACCTCGTTGGTTGAAATCTGGATCAGGTGACATTATTCTGGATGCCCAACACCTTCCGCCATTGGACCTGACGAGGTAGCAGCTTGAATTTGATGACTCGGAAGAAAATGCGACGGATTCAGACGCGGCTTCTGCTTGTCATTCTCATCGGCTTCGCATGTTGCTCATCAACATTAGTGTCTGGCCAGGAAAACCCGCTTTCGAATCAAATCGATGGAGTCGACGGAGTTGAGTTTTTCGAGTCGCAAGTTCAGCCGATTCTTGAGCAGCATTGCTCGAAGTGCCACGCGGATGATCCAGCAAAATTGGGCGGTGGATTGGCACTAGTATCTCGAAAGTCGATTTTGCACGGCGGCGATTCAGGACCGGCGGTCGACCTTGAGAATGCGGATAAGAGCTTGTTGATTCAAGCGATCCGGTACGATGCTTTAGAAATGCCGCCCAGTGGGAAGCTGTCCGATGAAGAAATTGCCATATTGACCAAGTGGGTTGCGGCGGGGATTCCATGGACGGCTGAAACAGCTGATCGAATGATCGAAACGAGTAAGCATGAAGTGCCTCAAGTGAACCAGCAGAGCAAGTCATTTTGGTCCTTCCAAAAAGTAAGGCTAGTGGAGGCGCCAGCGGTTGAGAACGAAGAGTGGGTTGCCAATGATATTGATCGATTTGTTCTAAGCCGATTGGAGCGGGAAGGTTTGGAGCCCGCGCGACCGGCGAGCCGACGTGCTTTGGTTCGCAGGCTGTATTACGATTTAACGGGATTGCCACCAACGCCGGATCAGGTCGACGAGTTTGTTAATGATTCACAAGAATCTTCCTATCAGGAATTGATTGAAGGGCTGTTGGCGTCGCCTCATTATGGTGAAAAGTGGGGACGCCATTGGTTGGATCTGGTTCGGTATGCCGAATCGAACAGTTTTGAACGCGATGGGACGAAGCCGTTCGTTTGGCGCTATCGTGATTATGTCATTCGTTCTTTCAATGATGACAAGCCGTACAGCCAATTTTTGCTTGAGCAGCTTGCCGGGGATGAGTTGGACGAGCCGACGGCGGAATCGATTATTGCGACTGGGTATTATCGGTTGGGGCAATGGGATGATGAACCGGCGGATCGAAAACAGGCTTTGTATGATGATCTGGATGACATTCTGGCGACGACCAGTCAAGTCATGATGGGGCTAACGATAAATTGTGCTCGTTGTCATGACCACAAAATCGATCCGATTCCGACTAAAGACTATTACCGCATGCTCGCATTTTTTCGTAACGTTAAACGTTATGGCGATCGCACTCATGAAACGGTTCTAAAGAATTCAACGCGATTGTTGGCCAACGCGATTGAGCCTTCAGTGAATGAAATGGTCGCGTTCGAAAAAAAGATCAAATCGCATGAAGCAGCAATCAAGGAAGTATTTGAAATCGCAAAGAAGGATTTCAAGCCGGTGGATCATGAAGATTTTTTGTACAAAGAGAATCACGAACGGTTGCTCCATGAGCGATTGAAAAACAACACTATCAGTCAGAAGCAATTCGATCAGTTTGTCAGGGCTCGAAATGACATTAGAGCATTGGTCGAAAACCCTCCGGATAAATACCGTGTTTTGTGTGTTAAGGAACACGCGAATGAGCCACTCGAAACGCACGTGCTGATTCGTGGCAGCCCGCATTCTGAAGGAGAAAAGGTGCGGCCGGGATTCGTTTCTGTCTTGTCACCACCGGAGCCTGAAATTGCTCCATTTAAACCGGGCGATAAATCTTCCGGTCGACGATTGGCATTGGCCCGTTGGATAAGCAGTTCAGACCATCCGCTAACGGCGCGCGTGATGGTCAATCGAATCTGGCAGCATCATTTTGGCCGCGGCATCGTGCGAACTGCCAGTGATTTCGGATTCCAAGGCGAAAAGCCGACGCATCCACAACTGCTGGATTATCTGGCGAACGAGTTTGTCATGGGAGGGTGGAGCATCAAAAATATGCATCGTCTGATCCTGAATTCGAACGCCTACAGAATGAGCAGTCAATTCAATGCGGCTGCTTACGAGAAAGATCCGCTTAACGAATCGTTTTGGCGTTTTGATATGCGACGTCTGACGTCCGAAGAAGTTCGGGATTCGATTCTTGCGGTAAGTGGGCGATTGAATCGTAACAAGATGTATGGGCCATCCATTTTTGCAAAACTATCTCAGGAAGTTCTGGCTGGCCAATCGATGCCTGGTAACGGCTGGGGCGATAGTGCTGAACTCGACACACGTCGCCGAAGCATCTACATCCATGTGAAAAGATCGTTACGAGTACCGTTGCTTGAGGCCTTTGATTCGGCAGATACAGATTTTACGTGCCCGGTTCGTTTCAATACAGCACAGCCATCTCAGGCGCTGGCTTTACTTAACAGCGAATTCGTCAATCAAGAAGCGCGGCAGTTCGCAAAGATGGTGTTCGCAAATCATGATTCTCCAGAAAAACAGGTTGCTGAAATTTTGAACCGAATTTTGCAGCGCAAGCCGACCGAAGAAGACGTTCGCCAGGGCATTGCCTTGATGGATTCTTTAGTTGACGAAGAAGAAGTTAGTGTGCAGAAGGCGTTGGAGCTTTTCTGTTTGACGGCGTTTAACTTGAATGAGTTTGTGTTTCTGGAGTGAGTTATGAGTGACAACCGAAACTTTTGTCGTCGAACTCGCCGTGAATTTCTCTGGCAAGCAGGCGGCAGTTTTGCTGGCCTGGCAATGGCTGGCATATTAGATCCTTCGTTTTTTGCCGGTCAACGAGTGTGCGCGGATGATCAAACGCCTTGGGTTAATCCGCTGGCACCCAAGAGCCCTGATTTTGCTGCCAAAGCCAAATCCGTGATTTTTCTGTTCATGTACGGCGGGCCGAGTCATATCGATACGTTTGACTACAAACCGACAATGTATGGGATGGACAATAAGACCGTCGATGTGAAAACGTTTGGGCGCGGCGGTCACAAGAATATTGGACGAATTATCGAGCCGCGTTGGAAATTCAAGCCATACGGGGAATGCGGAAAATATGTTTCGGATTTGTTTCCCAATGTCGGCCAGCATGTCGACGATATTGCGTTTGTTCATTCGATGACGGCTGACAGTCCGATTCATGGTTCGGCGATGCTGCAGATGAATTCAGGAAAAATACAGAGTGGAAATCCAAGTTTGGGTTCGTGGGTGAATTACGGCTTGGGCACCGAGAACGAAAATCTGCCAGGGTTTGTGGTCATGTTGGACGAAAAGGGTGGGCCGATAAGCGGAGCTAAGAATTGGAGCAGTGGCTATATGCCGGCGACCTTTCAGGGAACGGTCGTGCGCAGCACAGGCACTCCGATTCTGAATTTGAATCGACCTGGGAACATGTCCGATGAGTCTCAGCGAAAAATGTTGCAGCAATTGCGAGTCTACAATCAGCGGCATGCCAGGCAACATGTTGGAAACTCAGACTTGATGGCTCGTATCGCCAACTATGAACTGGCTTACAAGATGCAGAGTTCGGCACCTGAAGCGGTAGATTTGAGACAAGAGACGGAGTCGACGTTGGAGCTCTACGGTGCCAACGACAAGAATACTGAATATTTTGGTCGGCAGCTTTTGATGGCCAGACGGCTTGTTGAACGCGGGGTGCGTTTTGTACAGGTCTACTCAGGAGGTGCACATAACGATGATAACTGGGATGCCCACGGTGATTTGAAATTGAACCATGAATTGCACGCAGGAGAAACGGACTTACCTATTGCCGGATTGATCAAAGATCTGAAGCAGCGAGGGTTGTTTGATGAGACTTTGATTGTTTGGGGTGGGGAATTTGGGCGCCAGCCAACAGCGGAGTATGGGAAAGGCACTGGGCGAGATCACAACGCGTATGGGTTTACGATGTGGCTTGCTGGTGGCGGGATCAAAGGCGGCATCAGTTATGGGAAGACTGATGAGTTGGGCGCAGCGGCGGTTGAAAAGCGAGTTCATGTAAAAAGGATCCATGCGACCATACTGAATCAGTTGGGCATGGATCCTAATCGGTTGTCATATTTCTTTGGCGGCCTTGAACAACGACTGGTTGGTGTCGAAGGTGCGGAGCCAATTAGTGAATTGATTGCTTAATTCAATTCCAGATAAGTCTACTTACCCAGTAGTTTGGCGTTAGCTTCTCTAGCACTTTCACTACTGCCATCTTCCCCTGGCAGGAAATTCGCTGTGCCATCTCTTGCGCTCTCTTTCGGACTTGCCACTGGAGTCGAGTCAGGCTGAAATTCTGCGTTTGGATCTCCGCAGCCAAGTAGACAGAGGCTCGCCAGTAGTAGTATCAGGCAAGCAGGTAGATTTTTGTTGAGCATAGTTTGGTACTCATGCAGTTAAATTAATGGTTAACCTGTTAAGATAAAAAAGGCTTTCCGATCATACAACCAGAAAGCCTTGAATAGATTTTTTACAAATGTCGGATTTAGAAATCCGCTACGACTTCGGCGCCTGCACGGGTCGAGAATGCCTCTAGTACAGTCGCTGGCTGTGCATTTCCGTCTTCAAAGCTATCGGTCTGAGCGTCAACGCTGTAGCTCAGGAATCGTGTGCTTCCATCAACAAACGCCCATTGACCTCCACCCGGATGATGGCTCCAGAAGTGCCAGCGAGAATCCAACGCCTCATCGATATCTTCAGTGGCAGGGTTGTCAAAAGCCGTTCCAGGCCGGAACCAATCAAAGTTTGTTTCAAGCTCTGACAAAGGACCAAGTTTAATTTCATGAACGCCCAATGTTACGTCGGTTGTACCGAAACCAATGCCACCAGTTACCCCACCGCCAAAGCCTGCCCATTGCCAACCGAAAAGCAAGTCGTCAGCAGGTGGTCGTTCGCCAACCATAATGGTGTTGCTGGTGCCGTCTTGTACATCCCTCATTTTGACGCTCGAGTTGACATAAATCATACCGTCCTGGCCATCGGATTCGCCGAATGCATTTCGGCCAGTAACGGCCAGATACGAAGTAATCGCAACACGGTTATTGGCATCGGTTGGATCAATCCAATCCTCTTCACCTCGAACGTCCGATGGACAGATAAACAATGGGCATTTCTGTCGCATAACTGGAAGGCCAGCATCTTCGTGATTTTCTGGATATACCATTTGCCACCAAGGACCGGTTTGCGGGTCAATAATGTTAAAGAATCCGTTGTACTCAATGTACGGCGTTATTCGATACATCCAACTCCACCACTGTCCAATTGCAGGAAGGTTCCCAATGTAGCCGCCTGGCGGAGTTTCCTTTTCAAATTGGGCATTCTGGCCCAAACTAATTGCATGTGCAGAAGGGAAATGTCCGACCGAATCGTGATGGTTCTGGAGTGCCAGTCCCATATTCCGAATCTTGTTTGCACAGTCAGTTCGTCTCGCAGCTTCCCTGACACTTTGCACAGCAGGTAGAAGCATCCCAATCAAAATGCCGATGATCGCGATCACGACCAGCAGCTCAACCAACGTGAATCCTTTGTATTTTTCTTTCATCATCCACCTCACCAAAAAATGAACATATATTCATAACTGAGTAATCGTACATAAAACGTGATTTTTTCGCAAGTATTGTGCCTAACTTACGAACGAAATCCAATAGAATACGACAAAAGACCGCGATGGTCAGGTGGTATTCTGCCCAACATGATAGTACAAAAATTGAGTATTCAGCTGATTTGCAAGCAGCTCTCAGGCACTTCCAATAAAGGCGTAATATGGCGCCTTAATTATTGGTACGTAGGGCAGGCGGTTGCGATCTTCGCTCAGGAAGATGGTCTCGAAATGATGTTGAAGAAACGGCAAGTGGTCGTGGCTGGGGAAAACATTATCCGTCGCAAACCAGGTCGGCCAGATGGAGCGATTGAACCAAGAATGACGCTTGAGTCCTTCGGCGGGAAACTTTCTGGAAACGTAAAAGTCGACCACACCAATTTTTCCACCGGGCTTCAAAATTCGTTTCGCGTGTTCGATTGCGGCAAACCAATTCGGAATCATCGTCAACGAGTATGAAAAAGTGACAACATCGGCGTAACCTTCGGTGGGAACAAATTTGGTCGCGTCTGCGGCGGTGGTAACTACATTTTCCCAACCATGTTTTTTGAAACGGTCAGCTGCCACTTGCAGCAGTGATTCGGATAAATCGACGACGTAAATTTTGGATGGTTTGTTGATGTCGTTGCCAAAGTTTTCAATGTTGGCTCCAGTGCCGCCTCCCATATCGACCCAAACGCACCCTTCGTCTTTAGGAAGTTTTTCCCACAGCAATTCGCGACCCTTCAGAAGCCGTCGGCGAAAATCATCGTAACCTTGCGCTTGATCACCATAGAAACTTTCCATCCGCTCTGCATGACTATCACCTTTAACCGGTTTGAAAAGCATGTGGTAAAGGATCTTCATATCCGCAACAAATCCCATTAGCTTCTCCTTGGGGGCGACAATCAGGCAAACGAAACAGCGTGTTGCTGTTATGCGGATAAATCGGCGATGTAAAAACTGCCGTACGTGTGAACGCGATCTTTTTGATGCAATTGAGTTGCGAGTTCCTGATTGTATTTCAACAAAGGAGAAACTTTCGTCAATTGTCCGTCCCGTTGGATTTGTACTTGATCAATGAAATCCGTTTGCAATCCGCCGCTGCGCCAGATGATACGGGCATCGGGAGTGGCGCGACCAACAATGGCTTGCCATTCTGATTCGAGCAGTGGGAAAAACCGATCGCTCAACCAATCCATGTGATCGAGCAGTATGAATCGCGAGATAGGTTGGTCGGTGCTTTCAAGGAAACCTTGAACGGAATTGGTGTGCGTCGTTACTCGATCAATAAGACCACCCTTAAGTGCCGTGAATCCCGGTTCAGTCAAATACTCCGGACAGCATTCCCGCGTATACTTCCCGTTCATATACAATTGCCAAAAGTAATTGTCTTTCATCGGGATGTCGACAAACACTCCCCTTAAACAATCCTGCATGAATTTCAGCAGGCCGCCTTGATACTGGGTGTCAATTTGATTGCGTTGAGCCTTTGGGACTCCCAACATGCTCATCGTCGTGTCGCGATTGAGAGCGAATTTTACGAGGCCCGACCAGAATTTTTTCTCGAGATGATTTTCATAAATGTCTTTTTGTTCTTCGAGTGAACCGGCAGCCATTAGCTGGTCCAGGTAGGGACGGACTTTGATTACTTTGTCGGTATAGATTTTCAGCGCACGGGCAACGGCGCCGGACGTACCGCGAAAATAGAACGTCTTGCGTCGGTTATCAAACCATTTGATTTTCTTGTCCCAAAATGCTTGCGACCATTCTGGCAGATCGGCTCGCAATTTTTGTTGATAGACGTTTTTGATTCCAGGAAAATGACCGTCACCGAACATGCGAAAAAAATCGTCGTACTCAAGATTCTTGATCCCGGATTTCTTCAGATCCAGCAATGCATTTTGCCGCGGATTCATGTCAACGGCATGAACGTGTTTGGGGCCGGTGATCGTGTAGTCCAGTGCATTGCAACCGGCCGAAGTGATAACCAGGACGCGATCTTCGGGGCCGAATTCAAGTGCAATTCGGTCTAGTCGCGGGTCTTCCCAGCAAGTGTTGTAAACAAGATTGTTGCCATGAACGGCCGTAAAAATTCGTTGACCAATCCAGTCGAAAATTGCCATGATCGCAGTCTTATGTCTAATGAAGTCTGTCGTCAGCAGACTTGTCTGAGAAATTGAAAGATGAGATTGTATCAGCGATACGTTGACCGCAATAGAAGCAAATTTTGTCGGTAAGCGGTGGCTTTTTTCTCGCCAATCGTATCGAAGTGGCCGACTATTTGACCACGCGGCAGTTTTTCATTCGGTAGACCGCCCAAACGCGTCGATCGGGCCCGTTGAATTCTTTCAGAAAGAACTCGCCCTCGACCGTAATCGGTCGAACCGTAAAATCGCTTTCCTTGCCTTTGTCCAGCGAAACCAGGACGCAATCGAAAAGAGCTGCGCCGGGTCCAAAACAACATTCTTTGTCATCGCGGACGAATACAAATTTCTTCAGCCCTTTGTTTTTGTTGTTTGGCCGAATGTAGCCTTTGATGCTGATACGTTTTCCAACAAGGTCGGTGATGTCATCGGTTAACATCTTGCGATTAAACTTTTCGCCTTTTTCCATCTCGAATTTAATATCGTCAAACGTAATCGCGCCGTTTCGTTTCGCCGCTGGCTTTGCGAAATCCGGTCGAGCTGGTCGATTCTCTTTCTCCAGAGATTCTTCAAGCGATTTCATGCGGCGTTTGAATTCGGCTTCTGATGCAGACAATGGCTTTTTGTCTTTGTCCAATTCAGTGGCAGATGTAGCTTTTTTGCTGTCATCAGGTTTTGCAGTCTTAGATTCACTTTGAGCAAACGCAGAACAAGTTGCCAAGCTAAAGACGACAAACGTCACAATAGCATGTAGCGAAATGGAAGGAGTGATCGTTTTGGCTGACAAGGCTGACCATAACTTTGCAGTCTGGTGAAATCTATTCAAATTGAAGAATCTATTTGACATCGTCAGCTTCGATTTCGTAGATAATGTGAGGAAGATCTTTTTCGCGAACCGTCTTGGCACGCTTGTGTAATTTGAAATCGCCATGAATCCTTCGAAGACGATATCCATAGTTTACGTACTGATCATCGTCTTTTAAAGTCACTGCAACAACCTCAGAAATTTTGGGGCTGCCACCAAAACAGCAATCACCGAAATCGCCGACAAGAATAAATTTCTTAAGCTTGTTCTTTTTCAGGCCGGGGCGGACATAGCCTTTCAAGAATACTTTCTTGCCATCGATTTCGATCGCGTTGGCTGCATAGGGAGTCGGTTCGTTTCGTTTGGGTTTTAGCTCGTAGAAAGAGATCCGCTCGTACCCATCTTTCACTTCAGTCGCGTAAATATACATGTGCATTGTCAGCGAAGAGACAAACACGATAGCACTGATGACCATCGCTACGCGTGTGACAACGGATCCACTCAACTGATCAGGAAATCGCTTGAAATTGATCAAGGCGATGATTCCAAAACCGAGGCTCAGGAAGGGCAGAATTACGAAACCGGAAAATACAAAGGCTAGCAAACCCAGAATCATAAAGACCACGCAAACCACTGCAGCCTTTGAAACCGTACGGTAATCAAGGTTCTGCATGTTTTCCATTTGGTCGCTTCCGAGCTTTGCCGAGCTCATTTTGGTTGGAGAAGTTGGGATGTTGATTTTTTTACCCTAATAATAACTGCAAGTCATGCCAAGTTAATTATACCCGGTCAGAGGACCTCGTCTGGCAGTTAATAAATCAGACGATCAAACCACCCACTAATTACTGACCAAAGCAAAACAAAAATAAAAATCGAACTGATCATGGGAATCAGGATGATTTTCCAGATCGGGACAGGGATGATCGAGGCCATTGCAACGGGTGAAAGTCGCTGTGTTTTTTGAGCTGCCAAAGCAGCTTTCCGATTTTCCCTGTTCGGTTCGACGGTTTCCATTGCTACGGAGCCCGCTTCCGCCTTGTTCAAGACTGGTGAATTGTCGTCAGCGGAATTTGGCGAATCGGCATTCTCAGGAATGGCGATTCGATGAGCGACATAGGTTTCGGTCCATTTCCCTTGCATCAGCGGATCCGTATTCGCGGCGTCGGTTTGCGGCGAGTTATCGGATTGGTTTTTCTTGCCAGACCCGGCTTCTTCAAGTTCCTGGGTGGATGAGCCTTCAGTCGTTTCAGCTTCACTGTCCTCGGCAGATTCTTCCGAATTCTCTTCGTCCTGCTCCTCTTCGTCGTCATCGAAATCGAGAAAGAAGTCGGCTCGCTTGATGGAATCGGGATCGATTTTCTGAAGTTCTTCAATGTGTTTTTTGGCTTCTGGCAGCGGGCAAGCACGCAAATACGAAGCGATCGGGACACGCAACCAGCTTGTTTCGTCGTCGGCTTGCTTGAACATTTGAACCAATCGTTCCATCACCGTCCAATCTTCCCAACGTGCCAGATCAGGAATAATCATGTCGGCGATCTTGGGTCGGTCCAGAAGATTTCGGACGGCTTTGACGATTGATTTTCGCGGGATGAAATCAACCTCGGTGCCGTGGAAACGCAATGCAGAAACAGCCGACAGTGTGTCAACGTACTCGACATTCTTGTCCTTCAAAAAAGTATCCACGATCAATGGCAACGCCGCTTCGCCCTTAAGTTTCAAATAGCAGGCAACCAGTGCGTCCAATCCGGCTTGTTTTTTGCGATTTCCTGACTTGATATATTCTTCCAACATCACGACATCGTCTTCGTTGCCGCAAACACCTAACATGGTGAAATACAATCGGCGTCGGTTGGTAGCGGTATCGGATTCTTTGATCCAGGCGACCAGCTGATCGTGATCCATTCTATCCTTGAGAGCAACAACGTCTTCGTATGGAGCTTGAGCAAATTCGTCATACGCGTCGAAGGCAAGTACCGGCTCTTTATCCTCAAAATAATCCTGGAAAAATGCCAACCGATCCGGGCCGCTCTTTGGCAATGTCTGAATGGTGCGCAGATACTTAACGACGCGGCTACTGGCGTTCATGGGTGTCGACCAGGACACGTTGGGCGGATCGACGCCCATCACAAGGAAATTTTCGCCAAGGTCATATCGACCAACGAGCAACGAACGGAACTTCATGCCGTCGCGAACGGTATCTTGCCCTTTGATGACATCGGTAACTTCGAACAAGGATTTTGGAATTTCGAGATCGGGGTCGTCCACCGGATCAGGAATCTCGAGCAACGTTGCGATGACCACAATGTCGTTTGATTTAATCTGTTCAGAAAAAGTCAAATTGATTGCCGAGCAGAATGGACAGGCGGCAATATAGACACTTGCCAAACTGGCAATCAGGACGCCTGCAAATGCGCAGGCAAACCTTTTGTACGTCCAGTTTTTCACTCCATTCTCCTGTGTATGGCGAGAACCAAAACTATGAATAGTATTTTTCCGTCAAATCGAGCTGCCGCAATGCGGAATTGGCTACTTGCCGAGCGCTTTTGCAACGTCAGTACGATAGGCCGAAATTGAGGGATAAATGCCGACCAATATGGCCAAAAATATCAATCCTGGAATAAGCAGGAATTCTGGAGAAAAGTTTAGCTCCAGTAGAAATTCAGGCAAGAAGGAGAGTCCGAAATAATCCAATAGAAACGAATGTAAGTTCGCAAAAATCGGCACAGATGGGGCAAAGTCAAAAAAGCCAATTCCAACCCCGGTACGACTCTCCACAAAGTCACTCAGTGCGACGTTCAACAAATGGCCCGCGAACCAGCCCAGCAAGCCACCCGCACAAGCTAGCAAAACAGATTCAACCAGCATGATGGACATGACTTTGCCACGCCCGGCACCGAGTGCACGCATGACAGCGATTTCGTGTTTTCGTTGACTCATTGAGTTGTATATTCCGACCATGATACTGATCGCCGAAACGATGCAAATCATGGTGGTGAGCGCGAGCAACAACCATTGGATCGGTCCGATAAATGTCACGAAGAATTTGGTGACTTCCAGAACCGGGTTGATTGCCTGTGCTGCTTTTTGTGAACGGACCGGACGAAAGTTGGACCACTCAAGCGTGTTTTCCAAATCGCCTTCGTTGATTTTTTCAGGCAGGATAAATGAGTAGATTCCAAATTCGTCATTAGCAGTTCGAACCAGGATCGAAGTAACTTCACGTTGTTCAATCGGCAATGGGCTGGTCTTGTCGATCCCATTGGATTTCGGCTCGTCGTTTCCATCGGACTCCATTGCTTTCTCGCCGTCCGATTCTTCGCTTGTTGATTCTTCGCTGGCCGGACCGTCAAAATCTTCATCATCGTCGCTAAACGGGTCGACTTCGAAATCGTCCTCATCGACGACGGTATCGTCTGCAACTGGCTTGGCGTGGTCTTCCATCAGGAAGAAGCCTTCGATATTTAAAAAGACAGCTCGATCGTGCGGCGTTCGCGTTCCTTCTAAAATGCCAACGACTTTGAAGCCTTGCGCGTGGACCATTGCGCCGGAGTCATTGGGATCACCATGCGTTGGGTTTAGGACTTCACCGACCTGGATGCCAGACTTTTTGGCGACCAGTGCCCCGACCACGCATTCGAAGAATCCGTTTTCGTCGGTTTTCGATTCGAAGGCGCGTCCGTGAGCGAATTTGAATTTTTCTTCAGTATCGATGTCGAGGACAAGTTTGTTGAAGAAGTCCGGTGTGGTACCGACGCAACGAAAGAACGTTTCACTGTTTTCGATTTCGTAGGAGTCGCCTAAACACAGCGGGATCGCAACATCCGTGTAGGGCTTATAGAGTCCTTCTTCGTCGGTTTTGGTTTGAGCCAGATAATTGGCCGCCAGATTGTTCTGAATGGTCTGCAATGCGAGCTGGGACGCGAGATTGCTAGTTCCCAAGCCACTTCCACCACATAGTTGCAGCGTATCCAGCTCGTTTTGCAAGGATTTGTACGCAAACGAATTTCGCATCTCTTGTTCGCGTTGTTCTTGACCACAAAACGCAAGATAATACTCGTAGGGTACGTTTTCGACTGGCTGGCTAAGATAATAAACCGTGTTCATTGTCAGCTGCAACGAACCACCGCGTGCACCGACTAAAATGTTGTATCCGAAACTGGAGTTGCTGCGAAAGGATTCTGAGACGACGCCGAGCAGCGACAACACCGATACAACCAGCATCACTCCCAGTGCCATTGAAAGAATCGTCAATAGTGAGCCAAGGCCACGGTGTTGGATACTCCGCCATGCAATTTTGAAAATACTCAATTTGCGGCCCTCGCTTGAGCAACCACTCGATTGACTTCGGCAAGTTGATCAATCCGATCAAACTGGTTGGCGACTTCCATGCTGTGCGTGACCATGATCAAAGCAATGTTTTCGTCACGACAAGTGTCCCGGATCAATTCGACGATCTGCCGTTGGTTTTGCGGATCGACATTGGCAGTGGGTTCGTCGGCCAAAAGGACGGCCGGCAAATTCGCCAGTGCGCGTGCAACGGCAACTCGTTGTTGTTCTCCAACGGACATCGCCGACGGTTTGTTGCCCGAGCGATGGGATAGTCCGACTCGATCGAGCAATTGTTTGGCTCGAGAGACGGAATATTTTTTTCTGGCAAACGTCATGCCCAGCAGCACGTTTTCCAAAGCGGAAAAACCGGCCAGCAGATTGAACGTTTGAAACACGTAGCCAAGTTTGTCAGCTCGAATTCTATCTCGTCCGGCTTCCGGGTATTTGGTGATTTCGACGCCGTCCAGAATGACGTTGCCGCTGTCGGGTTTGGTGATGCCGGCGATGATGTGCAGCAGCGTTGTCTTGCCGCATCCACTGGGCCCAATCAATGCAAGTTGTTCACCCGATCCAACTTCAAAGCTCGGTACATCCAGAATCTGCACCCGTTCTCCATTGGGCTGGACGTAGCTTTTCTTAATGTTTTCAAGCTTGAGCATAATGCTTTGATGGAACTATTCTGGTCGATGACCAATACTTTAAGCCGAGAACATTTCTTGGGAAGTAGTACGTATATTTACCTACGGAGGATTCCGAGAAAGGTTTGCGGCCAAAACCGGAATTAGCGAGAGCGAGATTTCATAGCGCGATCGATATCACGCTTTACGTCCTTCGACTTTTTGTCTTCTCGTTTGTCGAACAGCTTTTTACCGCGGCAAACACCGATCATCAGCTTTACGATTCCTCGAGAATTGAAATAGATGCGCAGCGGAACCAGTGTGAATCCTTTCTCGTGGGCGCGGGCGGAGAGCTTTTCCAGTTGCTTAGCGTTGACCAGCAGTTTTCTCGCTCGCTTGGGAGCATGATTCCAATGGCTGGCCTGGCGGTATTCGGCAATATCGGCCCCAACGAGCCAGATTTCTTTCTCGCGGATTCGCACGTAGGCCTCGTCCAGCGAAATCTTGCCGTCGCGAAGCGATTTGACTTCGCTGCCGACAAGTACGATTCCGCACTCCAGTTTTTCCAGAATTTCAAAGCGATGCCGGGCCTTGCGATTTTCCGATATATTCTTACTGCCATCGGGCAACGCAGACTTTTTGGATGCTTTCTGTTTTTTCGATTTCTTCGCAGCCATTTTGTCTAATTGGATTAACCGGTTAACTTTGCGTCCATATCGCAGTCGAACTCAATATCGTTCAAGAGTCGAGGCCATATATTAAGTGGTTGGCGGTTAGAACTGGTTCGCGGCGCCAAATCAAATATGATGTTTTATCGTAATCAACGACGGTTCAAAACCGAATTTTAGAATCTAGTGGAAAGAATGATCTCTTGAGCCAATTACCAATCCTCAATTTGCCTGTTGAAAATAATTTGCCAGATGTGGCAAATGAGCCGCAGCGTCGGTTGCCTAAATGGTTGAAACGCAATGTTCCCAAAGGCAACACTCATAACCATACAGCAAAATTGTTGGAAGAGCTGCGATTGGAGACGGTTTGCGACAACGCCAAATGTCCTAATCGGATGGAGTGCTATTCTCAGCAAACAGCCACGTTCATGATTCTGGGGAATGTCTGCACACGGCCATGCAGTTTTTGTGCGGTCGGTCGAGGCCGGCCAGAGGCTTTGGAATTGGACGAACCAGATCGAGTTGCCGAAGCGGCTCTTCGCCTGGAGTTGAAACATGTGGTGATCACTTCGGTTACGCGCGACGATTTGCCCGATGGTGGAGCCGAGCATTTTTATCAGTGCGTGACGGCTGTCCGCGAGAAAACGGGCGCCAGTGTCGAAGTCTTGACGCCTGATTTTATTCACAATAAAGACGCTTTGCGGCGCGTGGTTGAAGCCAAGCCAGAAGTATTCAATCACAACACCGAAACCGTGCCACGGCTTTACCGTCGCGTCCGTGGGCCAAAATCCGATTATCGCTGGACGCTGGATTTGCTGCGCCGCGTCAAAGAAATGGATGGCGATATTAAAACCAAGAGCGGATTGATGCTGGGCTTGGGCGAAACGCACGAAGAGATATTTGATGTGTTGGCAGATCTGTTGGACGTTAATTGTGATTTCTTGACGCTGGGCCAGTATTTGCAACCATCAACCGAACGCTATTTGCCGGTAGTTCGTTACCTTCCGCCGGAAGAATTTGATTTTCTTGGTGAAAAAGCGAAGGCGATGGGATTCAAAAAAGTGGCCAGCGGACCGTTCGTTCGCAGCAGCTACCACGCTCGTGACATGGCAGAGACTGATTGATGGTTGAAGTGGACCAGGCTATCCGAGTTGTCGTCAATGGCGAACAACAGCGGTTAGAAATTGAAACGAGTATCGCTGACTTGTTGGTTAGTATGCAGATTCAGCAAGTTGCAATTGCGGTTGAAGTTAACGGAGAAATTGTCGTTCGCGAGAGTTTTGACAAAACGAGTTTGCATGACGCTGATGTTATCGAAATCGTTTCGTTGGTTGGAGGCGGTTAAATGTCGGCCGATTTTGTTGAAGCTTCAAAGCGTGTGGTTGATCCGGTTACTGATCGGGATGACAGTTTTCAAATCGGATCGATGACACTCAGCAGCCGTTTGTTGCTGGGCAGCGGTAAGTACGACTCGTTTGAAATCATGGGCGAATCCATTGCGGTTTCTCAAACCAGTTGTGTTACGATTGCCGTGCGACGAGAAAAATTGCATGACAGTTCGGGGCGAAACATCCTTGACTATCTGGATTTGGAGAAGCTGATTCTGTTGCCCAATACTTCTGGTTGCTTCGATGCTCAAACGGCGGTTCGTTGCGCCCGCATGGGGCGAGAAATTTTGAAGGGTTTGGAGAATCCAGGCGCGGACTGGGTGAAGCTTGAAGTGCTTGGCGACAGCCGATCGTTGTTGCCCGATGTGTTTGAAACGCTAAAGGCGACTGAAATTCTGGTTAAAGAAGGCTTCGATGTTTTGTGCTACACCAACGATGATCCGATCACTGCCAAACGACTTAAAGAAGCTGGCGCTGCAAGTGTGATGCCAGCTGGAAGTCCCATTGGTTCGGGGCAGGGTCTCAACAACCCGACGAATCTGAAAATTATTTTAGAGGACCTGAAATTCCACGATTCGAATTATCCGGTGATTGTTGACGCTGGGATTGGAACGGCAAGCGATGCTGCAGCTGCGATGGAGTTAGGGGTCGATGGAGTTCTGCTAAACACGGCAGTTGCCCGTGCCGAAGATCCAATCGGGATGTCGCTGGCCATGAAACACGGCGTTTTCGCGGGTCGGATGAGCTTTTTGAGTGGCAGGATTGCTAAATCGGCCATTGCTTCTGCAAGCAGTCCAGAACATGGTCTGATCGCTGAGCGGAATCCTAGATAAATTTTGGAAAAAAAGCAGGTGCGGTTATCAGGATTGTGTCGGTCGTCGGTCCAAATCTTCCCAGAAAACCGCTTTTTCTTCGGGAATAATTGCTTTTTCCTGATGTCTTACCTGACCGTAAAAGCTTGACGGTGCTGGGGTGCCCGACTAGATTAGAGCCATGGGAAACGGTCCGTTAGATACCGGCTTCCTCTAATCTTTGAAGCAATAGTTTTGCAGCTTTGTTATTGGTGTACTTATGAAAGAATCTTGGAACATTTTGAAGCTAGGCGTTTATGTAATCGCCTTGCCACTTATCGCAACTGCCGCTGCGTCGGCTCATCAATGGATGACCAGCAATACAGCAATTGCCGTTGTGCCTCCTCCTGCCGCAGTTAACAACACTGCGGTTACTCGAATCACAGCCATTCGAAATCACACAATCACGATCAATGAAGATGGTGAAGTGCAAGGTCGAGTCGCTTCGATTAATCACAAATCAAAAGCAGCCATCGGCCTTGCCGAATCAGCGGTTTATTTCATCCAGGATGGAGAAGTAGTTAAAAAGGAATCGACAAACGCTGACGGTACATTTGTCGTCGAAGGTTTAAAGCCAGGCGTTTACTCATTTGCAGCAGTTGGCGAATTCAGTTTTGCAACGTGCGGCGTCAATGTTGTAAAGTCTGACGGTAAGGACAGCTACTTGGAAGTTGCAGCCATCTCACCCAATGTTGCTGCCGTTCAAGAGATTATCGAGAATGAACTTCCAACTGCCGTTCGAAATGATATCAAGAAGAACTTCAGTGGTGACGGCCCAGCCAATGTTTTGGGTTCAAACCGGGTTGAGCTCGACGGTGATGTTCTTGCTGGTCAGGTGGTTTCACTGTTTGCGGACAAGTTAAGCAGCCCGACACAAGCACATTTGTTCAAAGGTAACGCAAAGGTCAAAGAATTCGCTGTTAATTCAGATGGCGAATTCGAGGTCGATGGAATTTCTCCTGGTGTTTACGACATCGTTATCACCAGCCCACAAGGTGTTGCTGCAGTCAGCTTTGAAGCGGTTGCAAGCATGGACGAAGAATTGACCGAAGCGTACACAGCAATTCCGCAAGGCCTGTTCAGCAACTTCCTCGTAGCTCTTGCCCCTCAGGGCGATTGTGGAGCGATTGGTGGATGTTGTGGCAGCTGCGGCGGTGGCTCTGACGCAATCGTTTACGGTGATTCACCTGTCGGTTTCCTTGGAAATCGCCTTGGTGGTGGAATTGCTGGTGGCGGTTGCTGTGGCGGAGCCAGTAACTTCAGCGGCTTTGGTGGCTGCTGTGGCGGCGGTGGAACTGGTCGATTCGGCGGATTGTTTGGTAACCGTCGATTGTTACTGCCAGCACTCGCAGCTGGTATCGCGATTCCTTTGGCAATTGGTGGAAGTTCAGAAACCAACGTCAACTAACCAATAATAACGAAGCAAGCATGAAGAAGCCGCTTTCCAAGAGCGGCTTTTTTTATGCGCTCATTGAAGCATCTTTAAGAGTGGGATCAGTTTTGATCAAATCAGTTCGTTTTATAACCGTCCTTGAAAATTAATTTATGAATAAAGTTTATTCAGCGGCAATCTATTGTGAGTCTCGGGAGTTGAAACCACGAGTCGAAAAGCTCATCAAGCATTTGTTGGAGACGAGACTTTGTTGCGTGAATACTAGTGAGCCTTTTGAGTTAATGTACGCGTACCCGCATTCAATTGCGGAAGTTCGATCTCAGATGAGTTTTCCATTTCACTCTCAGCACAAATTCACCGTCGCATCAGGTGATGATGAATTGATGAAGCGTCTGATTAGATTATGCGATGAAGTGACGCCTTTCGTTGGGTCGAATATCACATTACTCCTTCCTGATATCGATTGCATTGATTTGGAAAGGTCTGTTGCTCCAAACTCCCTGCGGGCGAAAAATAGATTGGCAATCTACGCAGCCCCCGAAAACAATTGTGGTTTGCCGGAATATTTGGTCGAAGCCTTGAATCGAAATGCTCCGCCAAAACTCATGTTTAAGAGGCCTGGCCATCCTGCCAAGTTGATTCACGGCGATATTGACACGTTGATAGAAGCAACAAAGTCGCCGTGGATTTCCCTCGTCGCGGAAGATTCTTGGTCGGAAATTCGTTCATATGGGCTAGGTTTGCTGGAAACATTCAAAGAACTTTGTCCGCTTGAATTGAGATTCAGAACGTACTTATCGCAGGATGGTTTGGAGGACCAAATTAAAGAAATTAAGAAGCTGCCAGGTTTTTCCGTTTCTCGAATAGCAAGTCCAGCATACGTCAAAGGTCTTGATATTTTTGCAAGACCTGCGGATTTGCAGAGGAGGGCTGCAAGATTTCCTTGTTCCCGTGGTGAATGGCAAGGTCATCTTATTCAAGTCGATATAGTGCATCCGGTTCAAGGAGATTCCTTTTTAGATGTGCAACTAAGAATGAATAATGATAGTTCAGACGGAAAGGATTCCTTGCGTGAATTGATGGATCAATCAGAATTACCGTACGAGATTTGGGAAGAAGAATTGGTTGGGCGTTGGGAGTAGGCAGTGAATTTCTTTTTTTGTTTGATAACAACTTGTCAGATGTTAGCCAGTGTGCCAACAATGTATCCGAGTAGTCCGATACCCAAAGGCGATTTCGCGGTGATATCAGAAGCCCACACAGATTCAGAATTTTTCGAAAAGGCGTTGGTTGCGGCGGAGATTGACGTCCAAAGATTTACTGCGATTACGTCTTTTTGGATAAAACGTGCTGAAGGACTTATTGCTTCCGAGATCAAAGATTTTGATAGTTGGAGATTTTCAGTTCCGGCAATTCGCAGCTTGAGTGAATCGGTGCCGGGATTGGCTGAACATAACGCCACCATAACAGCTGAATTACTTTTGGATGCTCATGCCAGACGTTTACACTTGCGCTCGAGGATTACAAAAAACGAACCTATTTCGTCGGCCAATGAGTGTTCATTACGCGGCACCGTCGGTAAGTCGTTCACGGGTGACACTTTGAAAGAGCTGTTATCTCAAGATTCGGCAGGTTCCTTGTTCGATTTTCCTTTGTTTCCGAACCTGAAAGTTGAAGACCGGCCAAAAGATCCGGTTGACGGTAATTTTGGTTTGCTTTGCAGCAAAATTCGCAAGAGCGATCGAGAAGATAGTCTATGGGCGGGAAATGTTCGCAGATATTTCTCGTTGATGAAATCACTTGAACTAGTTTATCAACCCTATTCTTCTGATCTAAAATACGGTGATCCGAAACTGTTAAAGTTGTTGTGCAACGCCTATGAACTTTCGTCGCTCGCCTTGGAAGACGCATTCAACGATGAGTCGCAGTGCTATGAAGACTTGTTGGAAACTTATCGTTCGACAAGAAATGAACTGTTGGAGTTTCGTGAATGTATATATTCACATTTATCCCCGCCATTTTTGGATGCAATAGAGAAAGCAACAGCGACGGATCAACAGATCTCTATCCTTGAGGTAGCCGATGGACTTACTCCACGCCTATCAAAAAAACTACTTTCGATTGTTCCTTTTTCGGACGGGCTTTCAGACTTGCAGTCTGCTCGATTGGACTACTTAAAAAGAAACTCAGCCGAATTCAAGGTTCAGCAATTACAACGTCAGACAGGTAATGCGTTCGAACTTGTTTCGACGATTGAAGTTGGCGACGGAAATCACCATGTCCAGTTTTCCAACGATGGGAAGAAGGTGGTTGTCGTTCCAGCGAAATTGCCACCACAGGTTTTTAGTGTCGATGATGGAAAACACTTGTTTGATTTGTCTCCAGATTCAACCTGGCATCATTCGTTCTCTGAATTCCAACGCAGTTCACTGTTTGCGATGGATTGTCCGAAAAACTGCGTCGCATTTAGTCGCTATGAGAAAGGGGTCGGCTATAGCGTTTCGGTTTATTCATTGGACGACGGAAAGTTGTTGCGATCGATCAAATCGGAGGGACGGAAGCCGCCGCAAATATATGAAGTGGATAACAAACTGGCAGTGAAATCGGAAGGTAAGCTTCGATTTATTAAGAGCGTAGAGTCAGGGCCGATTGAAATAGATCTCGACGGTACAATAAACTCGGTATCTTCTAATGGAGATCTAATTATCGAGCAAAGATCTTCGGGAAAAATACGGTTTTTAAATGGCGGTGAATTAGCGTACCTGCCAATTAGCTTTCCTTGCTACGGAAGTCACTCTTCTAACGGAAATCAATATTCTGAATCGTTCAATTGGTTGTTGCTGGGTTCTGCCAATTCTTCTCACGGCTCAGTTCCACTGGGAACAAACTCTGGCAACTGCAGATATTTCGGCCTGCGATTTGGACCGATCCCTGGCAAGTTTGCTGCCCGCTGTGTTTTTAGCCGCGAAATTGACATTTTGAACAGGCCAATAAAAATGCCTTTCGAATGCCAATCGTTGTTTTTCGGTTTGGACGAAAATCCTCCAGTGTTAAGTTACGTTCCGGTGAAGTCTGGTTTTTCTGGAGACTGCAAATATATCGCAGAAAACTTGTATCTAGGTTTGTTCTCCAACATTCTCGTTTTGACAGATGTTAAGAACTCTCGATATTCAAGTGGAGACTTGGGATCGACGGGGAATATATTGGCAACGGATCGCTGGGGAAAAACAGCTGTGTTTTACCCAACGCCAAGAAAAAACAAAATGCAGATCATTAGACTACTACATCCTTAGCATCTCACAATTAATTTAGAAACCAAAGGCATTTCATCAATTTACTTGGGAGAAACTTCAATGAAAATGAATTCAATGTTCGTTGCGTTATTTACTGTTTTGTTAACGTCTTCGTTTACTCAGTCGGGAATCGCTCAGATCGAGTTCGCAAGAATCACCACGCAGCTCATTTAATTACCTTTGGCCTTCCTCTCGATCGAAGCGTGTGTTCCAGCTTGAGTCGTACTGCCGACTGGCTTACAAAATCTTTGCTTCCGTAGGGACAACCTTTCTTTATGCTTTTGCGAATTGCTTCGACTTCCTTTTCGTTTTGCGGACGATTGACCATCGCTACCCACTGGCGAGGGCGCGGGATGGGCCAATCGCTGAGCAGACTTCGCGATTGACTGTCATTACACCGTTGCCACAGACTTGTGTATCTCCAGTCTTCCGCCCTCTCACATAACGATGCTCGTAACGGATTTCGTTCGACATACCTCAATACAGCAAGCAAGTGTTTATCGTCTTCGATCGGAAAAGTTTTGAATCGACCCTGATAAAGGTGCCCCGTCCCTTCGGTGTGATAATGAGCGTGCCAGCGCATCGTGTGTGTATGAGTCAGCCAGCGAAAAAAGTCTGTCACTTGGGAATCCGATTCTGGCCTAACTATAAAATGCCAATGATTAGGCATCACTGCATAACCGAAGATGGGAATCTTGATACGATCACAGGCAAGTTGAAGCACTCTTTCAAAAGCCTCGTAATCTTCTTGCTTTTCAAACAGAGTCAACCGCGCTACAGCGCGATTAATGACGTGGAAGCATGTACCGGCTGGACATATTCTGGGTCGACGAGGCATGCCTGGATTCTAATCCACTTACCAACCACCAAACAATGAGCTGCGTCCCCTTTTGTAAGAGCCCCCTTTTGTAAGAGCTGAGCTGCGTCCCCTTTTGTAAGAGCTTTTGTAAGAGTT
>CAYONX010000002.1:0-25760 GCA_964405425.1 uncultured Pirellulaceae bacterium
GGTTCAAGCTGTGGTTCAAGCTGTGGTTCAAGCTGCGGTTCAAGCTGCGGTTCTTCTTCGACGTGCCAGAGTGGAAATTCTTGCCGTCGACCAGGTTCTGGATTTTTACGCCGATTGTTTGGCCGTTTTACGAGAAGGTGTTTATAGGCGGCACGAATCAAAATGATCTTAATAAAGCGTTGCTATTGTTTGGCAACGCTTTTTTTATGCTGATATTCTGTTAAAAGCATCTTTTTTGTAGCGTTGTTGATAATTTTACGTCCGACGAATAAAGAAAATTGCAATATTTGTTGTTCTGATCCGACTTACAAAAACGATCCAATCTTTAAAGAGTTGCACTATGAACCAGTCATTGGAAAACCCGTTATTGCGATTTCGCTTGAGCACTCTTTTCCTGATTATGTTTGTTGGTGCCATTTTCTTATTGATGGCACAGAAATTTGGTGTCAATACGATCAAGCCGTGGGCGTTCTTCGCTCTATTTTGCACGGCTATGTACTTGATTGGTCGTTGGTTGGTCAAAGGCATTGATATTGCGAGGGAAAACGATCCTTCGACGCCAAGCCAGGTTGCGAGTTTTGAAAACAGTTACGAAGCAAACTTGTTGGTATCCAAATTGGAAGATTTTGGCATTCATGCGACTACCGCTGGCACATTTACATCCGGATTCCAAGCTGAATCGCCAGGACTTGCGTCTGTCTATGTTGCGAAAGAAGATTTGATCGAAGCGAAGCGGGTTATGGCTGAATTGGAAACTGGCAGCGCCAGCACCAGCCAGTAACAACGATTCCGCAAGCAACAATGTGTCTAACGGCTAACTGTTTTTAAGTTGTCAAGGTTATTCGCAGTACACAACGCAAAACATCGGTCGCCGTCTCCGATGGGCTTGCCTTTGGAATGTGTTGCAATATATTTCAGCTTCTCGTTCTCATTCGTAGTTGGTTCTTTTCTTTTTCGATTGAGATAAATCTTATGTGCTCTCTCATTAATTTCTCTTCCATTCATTCGCCCGTTGCAGACGGAAGTCTCGAAGTTTCTGTTTTTATGTCTGCGTTTGAATTGTTTGGCTCATTGTGATGCGTTTTGTTTGTTGCACGAACTAAGCCAAATTGCACTCACGATTTCACGCTTTGAATATAAGCGGCGCGTGACTGTGAATTCCCTGACAACTCCTGTGCACAGTTGCGCGCCGTTTTTTGGTGTTAGGTTCGACAAACGTATCCGACGATGCAGTATTGAGTGTTTTCACTGGTCTGAATTGGTGACTGGAATAAGAAGATTCAAGCGGCCAATTCAAGTGATTTTCTTTAGACTAAGTTTGCCTGACAAGACCGGCCGTGCAGGATATCATTAGTTCTAACAACCGTGAGCAGATATCCAGCCGTTGCGAGCGATGAAGAATCTATTGCTTCACCAAATTTAATCCTCTCAAGACAGTGAGGTAGTATGTTTCGAGTAATTTTGTTTTCGCTAGTACTTACGTTGCAGTTGGGTTCGCAATCATTGGCTCAACCGATAACTAAATCCGAGAATGTAATCGCCATATACGCGAATGGTAATGGGCGAGCTAGTTATTTAGTGCCCCGTTTGATTGCTTGTGTTTGGAATAACGGCTCAGCTGTTTGGTCGAAAGACCAGGTAGAGGGTGGAGCACCCTATTACTCGGCTCAGCTGGACCCGGCTCAAGTGAAATTAATGTTGGAAAAGCTGGATGCCATCGGTGTATTTGATGTTCCTTCACTGAAACGCACAAATTACGGACCGGACGCAAGCTTTACCACTGTGCTTGTGCGTAAGGACGGCAAAGAGTTGAAGATGAATTCGTGGCACGAAATTTTCGAAGCGCAAGGGGATACAGTGGCGGCAGAAAGGGGTGTAACCGGACTCAATGGTAGAAAGTTAATACCTGTTCTTGCGACACAATCTGCCGAACATTTGCACTATAGGATGACATGGCTGGAATTGAGGCTGGCAGTCCAAAGGCTCATTTCGAAATCAGGGAAAGAGGCAAAAGGCAAGCTGAGTCGGACTAAAGGTGAGCTTGCTTGGGAGTATAGCGTACTAAACAACAATCGTTAGATTGCAGTGGTAAACTATATCCAGCGGATGAGAAGTTAATGCACAGGTCAAACATGCTCATGCTGCGCGTAAGCACGGCACTCAGAACTTGGGGCACAAAACCCAAGACACAAAAATTCAGAGGCGCTGCATCGGCCTTAAGCCTTGGGTTCAAACAGATCCGCATGAGCGGGATTGTTGACGATGTGATTGGCGATCCGTTCGCTGACAGCGCCGATCGTCATGTAGGGATTTACGCCGAGCGCCGTTGGAATGACGGAGCCGTCGGCGACGTACAGTCCTGGATGCACGGCGGCTTCACCGTGACCATTGCATTCGCATTTCCCATCGAAGACTTGTCCCAAATGGTTGGTTGTTCCAAAATTTGGATCATCCGACATGCCGCAACCGCCAAGTGGGTGAACGGTTACGAGGTTGTATCCGAATGCTTTGAGTCGCTTGTATTTTCCGCCGTGAGCGGCTGCCAGTTTCTCGAACTCTTTGAATACCATTTGTCGGTAGGCGCTATCTTTCAGGCCGGGCCATTTGATTTGGTGCCTTCCGTCTTTGCGAATGATTCGGCCGTGTGCACCGTCGTGACCCATGCCAAGCATCACCATCGAATTATCCAGGTTCCTGTCGCCGAGCAGTTTTGTAAACAAAATCCCCAAGCCACTTGGAATGGCGGCGTCCTGGATCAGTAAACGGCGGTGAAGATGTTGGCTGGCGTAGTAATTCAACGACGATTGTACGGTCGGCCCAACGCCCGGTCGATGACAAGCAGCATCGTATGCTCCGTAGCCACCAATGTTTGTGGGACCGGGCATATCGATGACGAACCCAATCGTGTCTCCATTGCCCGACCAGTTGTATCCAAGCGCTTTGGAAAAACTGAAATCCTCGCGTTGCGAATTCATCAGAATCATGGCGCTGCCGGGGCTGCCAGCGCCCACAACCACCATTCGCGAATTGATGCTGACTGGGTGTCGACTGACTTCTTTGCTTTTCTTGTTTTCTGCGATATACACCAAATTCAATCGATAGTATCCATTCTTCTTTTCGATCGATTCGACTTCGCATTGAGTGTACATTTCTGTGCCGTTGTGTTTCGCAATCGGCAAGTAGTTCATCAGCAACGTGTTTTTGGCTCCTACGTTGCAGCCAGTGATACAGTCACCGCACAATGTGCAAGGTCGCTGAATCATACCCTGTAGATTTCTAAGTTGCTGGTCAAGATGGCGGTGGTCATACATCACCGACACATTCGATCGATCGAAGAACCCGTGTTCCATGCTCACCCGTTGGGCGGCTAAACGACGTGCTCTAACTTTGGCCACTTGATCAAATGGTGTCATGGACAGACTCATTTGTCGCGCTACCATGCGGTAGTAAGGGTCCAGAACTTCAACGTCACGAATCGCACTTGGCCATTCCTTTTGTTGGAACACTTCGTGATTGGGGCGTAACGCAATACTGGCGTTAATCAACGATCCGCCACCCAGCCCGTTGCCGGCAAGGATATTGACTTCGTCATTCATCATGACGTTGTACAGACCAAGTGGTTTGTTCAGCGATCCTTTCTGTGGACCGGTCAGAAGGTTTCGGGTGTTGCCAAAGATATCCTGTGCTGTATCGGGAAAAGAACCCGGCACCCACTCTTTGCCGCGTTCAATAATGCAGATTCTTTGATCGTCACGCAGTCGGCTGGACAAACGTGCTGCACAAATGGACGCTCCGTATCCGGACCCGATCACCACAACTCCAAACGGAATCGCACAATCATTTTCACCCGCGACAAACAAATCCCGAATGGGGTTCGAGAAATGTCCGCCATGATTGCAAAGACTTTTTTCGTAGTCTTTGCGAGCACGTTTCTTGATCGGCGTATCCGACGTTTTCAAACTGTCGATGTTTGGACGATCGCCGCTGCGTTGGAAAGTTTTGGGCCGTCGCTTTTGACTTTTTTCTTGAGCGTCCGTCGGCGCAGCAAGACTGACGGACATGGTTGTCACGATTGCGGACTTGACGAAATTACGGCGCCCCAGCGTGCCAGGCGACGCTTTTGCTTTCGTTTCGTTCTGGTCTTCGTTTGCTGCCATTGATTGCAAGTAAGTGCCATGACGGAAATAAACTTGTGTGCCAGAAGGGTGACACGCTGTTTAATAGCAGAATCCGGCTGTTAGAATTAGGCGGATTATCAAAGTACGATGGCCAACCAGAATTTGGCTTGTAAGGTGAATAGCCAAACAAAAACAGGGTAAGCTGGGCGACTTGGGGCGGGTGTTTTCCTTCTGTTCTTCGATTTGTTGCTGCGTTGATAGCGGCGTTGCATCGAATTTTGAAGCTACGAACGGGCGGGATTGAAGCTAACGTGGTAGCTTTCCTACCCGGATATCCAGATCTTGTTCAAGCCCGTCACGAATGATTGTTACCCTGGCTAGAGAGCCTGGCGGCGTCATCGATACGTAGCGGTACAACATGTGATAGTCTTCGATCCGTTTGCCGTTCCACTGGCGAACAACGTCATCCACTTGCAATCCACCGCTGTGTGCTGGCGAGCCAGTTTCCACGAATCGCAATTTTGCACCCGCAATGTCCGGCAGCCCCAATCGTTGAGCATCCTTTTGGAACACCGCCGCTGGTTCGACGCCCAAACGTCCGCGATCCACATAACCTTGTTCCAGCGTTTCTTCGTAAACGAATTTGGCTTGGACACTCGGCACCGCAAAACTGATGCCCTGGAATTGATCTCCGTAAATCGAAGCATTGATTCCGACGACTTGACCCTGGGCATCAACCAGTGGGCCACCGCTGTTTCCTGGGTTCACGGCCGCGTCGGTTTGCAATAATTCCTGTTGCGGAAATTTTTGGTCGTAGCGATTTTTTGCGCTGATAATGCCTGAAGTAACGGACTGGTCCAAACCAAACGGACTTCCAATTGCCCAAACGATAGAGCCGACTTCCAATTCATCGCTATCGCCCCATTGAGCTGGAACTAAATCCGTGGCTTCAATTTTCAGTACCGCCAAATCGTTGTACTTGTCAGCGTTGCCAACGACGGTCGCTTCGTAGACACGCCGATCAAATAAGGTGACTTCAATTCGGAATGCGTCGCTGATCACGTGCTCATTGGTAAGAATATATCCTTCTTCGGACATGATCACGCCGGAGCCCAGGCCATCGCTTGGTGGGACTCTTCGACGTCCATTGCTGCTGCGTTTACCTTTTTTCAGTGCTTTGACGCTAACGACACTGGGGCGAATTTTTTGTGCGACCAATTGGTAGGCTTCGGAAACGCCGCCCAGCGGATTCTCATCGAGAATTTCCACCGCGTTTTCATACTCGGCGCGAATCTTGCCTTTGACCATCGAGTATTGATAGTCTTCAATAATCTGCGGGCCGACTTTCCAGATGCATAACACGAAAGCGACCGATGTGAAAAACCAGAGAAAGCGCGCGAACACACTTTCGGCTTGAACGCGTTGCCGGTTCCTTTCTTGGCGCGACTTTTCACTTCGCTGATTGGGGGTGCTCGAATCCATTGGCGTTCCCAATTCGGCTTGATTGTCGTGTGAGTTCATGATCATCTGCCTCCTTACGGCAATTCTCATTATAACGCGACTAAAAACAAGTTGGCTGAATTTCAGCGAAGAAAAGTGCTGTGATTGGTGTAGTAGGCCAAGTTTATTGACGCATTTGAATGCTGCAAGTGATATCGCAAATTCGCCAATCGAAAAATTTTCGCAGGACTCTTATGTGAATTTCTAACTCTTCCAACGCGTCCAGTTTAAATGTTTAATTCGAATGAGGGATATTTATTCTACTGCTTCAAGGCCTTTGTAACCGATCGGAGAAACGCGTGCCAACTGGAATTCTTTACGCGAAAGAGAGATATAGTTGGTTCCGATTTCGATTTGTTCGCCTTCCCAGACTCGCTGGCCATCCTGATCAACCCGCGCGTTCATGGTTGCTTTCTTTCCGGTGTGGCAAATGGTTTTGATTTCGATAATTTCATCAGCCCAAGCCAATAAATACTTGCTGCCTTCAAATGGCTCGCCTTGAAAATCGGTTCTCAGGCCGTAACACAAAACGGGGATGCCAAGCTGGTCTGCGACAAGTGTTAATTGCAACGCTTGAGCGGAGCTTAAAAATTGTGCTTCGTCGACCAGCACACAGCCGATCGAGTCTTCGGTTTCCTCAATGGCATTTTCGTTCAACGCTTTAATTTGCAAAAATAGATCGGCGTCTTTTGCGAACGCAATCGCTTCACGGCTAAGCCCAATTCGGCTGCTAATGGTGCCAACTCCCGCTCGATCGTCGACGTTGGGCGTGAACAACAGCACCCGCATGCCTCGCTCTTCGTAATTATAGGCGGATTGTAAAAGCGTCGTGCTCTTACCAGCGTTCATCGCTGAATAGTAGAAATAAAGTTTTGCCATATTAATAAATTTCGAAATCAAAAATCGCCAACATCGTCCTGTTGATTTAAGAAGTATTCTCCAACGACTTGGTTAATTTCCATCAAACTCATGAAAAGTCCGCAAATGCCAAGAATAATCCCGATCACTGCAAGGCCACGGCGGGAAGAAGTTAGTCCGTAGATCCCCAACGCAATCGCGAGCCACGCATTGATGAATCCAAAGAACGTTATTAGTGAGCATATGATGGACCAGGCGCCAAGAACGAATCCTCCGACGGCGCCACCGATAGCGGACATGTTCTGTAATTCTCGATCGAAATCGACCTTACTTTTGGTGGATTTTGCGTCGCCTGCCAGCTCGTGAGGCTTTTTGAGAAAATCGGCGACGGCGACGCCAGCTTTTACCTGACTCAAATCATTGTCTAATTCAGCAACCACCGGAATATCCGCATTGGGAAGTTCCGCATCGGGCACGTTGTTGGGATCTCGATCCGCCGATAACTCCGCATTGTCGTCGGAATTTTTGTCGTCAAAAGATTCTGGCTCGACCATAGACTTTTCCGATTCTCCGCCTTTTATTTTTGATTGTACTGTCGGATAATCCCAAGGCAACCAGTGAGGGCATCATGCATCGACGTAAACACAACTGAAGTACAGGATTATGGAAAGAACAGCCGAAGGGAATCAACGCGAAAATGATTCGACGAATCAAGAAAACAATGGACAGCGATACATAACCCACTTTGAAAGCGCCATCGAACCGGGAGTCACGCTGCCCGCCGACCGGATTCAAATGATGCACGGCGGACGGCCACTGTTTGCCCGTTACGATTTAGACGCGGTCAAGCAAGTGATGTCCAAGAGCGTTTTGGCCAACCGCCCGCAAAGCATGTGGCGATACCGCGAATTGTTGCCCATCGGTAACGCAATCGAGCCGGTCACAATGGGCAAGTCTTTCAGCCCGATTGTGCGCTGCGATCGTCTGGCGAAAAAATTCAATCTGGAAAACGTCTGGATCAAAGACGAATCTCAATTGCCAACTTGTAGCTTCAAGAGTCGAGGCTTGTCTTTGGCAGCTACGATGGCTCGTCATTTTGGTATCAAACGGATCGCCATGTCGTCCAATGGAAATGCTGGCGGTGCGATGGCGATGTACGCGGCTCGAGCTGGATTGCAGAGCGTGGTCTTCATGCCTGAGGATTCGATGCCGGTAAATTTGGGCGAGTGTTTTTATTGCGGCGCAAAATTGTTCGTTACCAATGGATTGATTGATCAAAACGGTAAACTGATTCGTGAAGGTCACGATCGTGACTTGTGGTTCGATATATCGACCATGAAAGAGCCTTATCGTCTGGAAGGCAAGAAGACGATGGGATTGGAATTGGCTGAACAATTCGATTGGCAATTGCCCGACGTCATTCTTTATCCGACTGGCGGAGGTACGGCTCTAATTGGAATGTGGAAAGCTTTCAAAGAGCTGCGCGAAATGGGTTTTCTGACTAATCAGACGATGCCGCGCATGATCGCTTGCCAATCGACTGGCTGCATGCCGTTGTACACTGCGTTCGAAAAAGGTGAGCGGTTTGCCGAACGTCATGAGAATGCCGCGACGATTGCGACGGGGATGCGAGTGCCGGTTGCACTTGGCGATTTCATGGTGCTTGACGCCGTTCGCGAAAGTGAAGGACGGGTCATGGCGGCCAATGAGAGCGATATTATCAGCTACCAGAAATTGGTGGCCAGTCTGGAAGGCATGATGATTTGTCCGGAAGCGGCAACCTGTGTCGACGCTCTGGAACAGTTAACCGATTCGGGAATGATTTCTTCCGATGAAAAGGTCGTGATTTTTAACACGGCTGCCGGTCAAAAGTATTTCGGTGGTGATGCTTTGCCCGATTTACCGCGACTGGATATTACGAAGCCCATTAATTGGGATACGTTCGAAACAGACTATTTGGCTTAGTTGGATTTGGCTTGGTTTGATCGTCCAACCTGAATTACCGCTTTGACGAATCACCAGGTTGATCTTGGATGCTGGGGCGATTTGCGCCGCGAATTTGCAATTGGCCTTGTGCGAGCGCGCCGCGAATCAAATGCGACATCCAAACTTCCGACGAAGCCCAATAGCGTTTCATTCGGTAGCAAAACAATTCGTGTTTCGATTCTTTTTCTAATGCCTCGACCGTTACGTCCCAACCTTGCTTGCGCGCGATCAAGGCGCGGCCTTGTCCAACAAAATACTTTTCGATGTAAGCTTCCGTCGTTCGTGTTGGATCGATGATGTGTTCTACTGTCGCACCCGGCACCCAGCGGCCGGTGTAACCGGCGGCAATCATCCGCTTCATCACGTCGATTTCGTCTTCGCCAACCACCAATCCATTTTGTCTGCCAAAATCAGTGTCGAATAGAAACTGTTTTTGGATCTTTGTGCGGACTGCAAAGTTGGCTCCGTAGGGAAGCACTTCGTTTGTGAATTGGACAATTTGATCACCGAGGTCGCGATAGGCAAAACAGCCTTTAATCTTGTCCCATTGTTCATTAATCCATTTTGGCTTTGAGTCATGAAAAACAGGAATTATGGAGCCGCCCCAGAAGGTTTGATCTGAATCGTGCTTGAAAGCGTTCACATATTTGTGAAGCCAGTTGTCGCTGACGCTGACATCGTCGTCGATCCAAATCAGAAATTCTGAATCTGCGATCTCGATGGCAGCATTGCGCGCAAAACAATGGCCTTGTCTGGATTCCTGGATCGAGACGATTTGCAATAAGTTGCCAATTTCTTTGACCACCGCTTGAGTGTGGTCGGTGCAATTATTGTCGACAACGATAATTCGAAGTTTTATTTCTGCAGGAATCTCGGTCGTAGACAGCCGTTGCAAGGTGTCACGCAACATGTCGGCGCGATTCCATGTACAGATGGCAACGTCGACATTCATTTTGCCGTGCTCGGCACTTTTGCAGACGACGTAGGTTGTGTTGTCAGGCTCAAGATTTGATCCGCGAATTCTTGAACCGGGTCCACCGGATAGCGATCACGAATATGCGTTGCTGCAAGTTGACCGATTTGTTTCCATTGGTCTCTGGCATTCCATGCTCGTTCCATGGCATCGTCGAGCAGTTCAACGGTGGGACCGGCAGCAATAAATCCAGATTGCCCGTCATCAATCAATTCTTTATTGCGACCAATGTCGGTAACGATGGGCATGCGGCCGCAGAGCATGGATTCAATTACTACCAGTGGTGCGCCTTCGTAACGTGAGGGCAGCAACAACGCATGGTTGGATTCCCATATTTCTTCGACATTGTCGACAAAACCGCCCAGCTTCAATCGGTCTTGCAAGCCATGCAGCGTGATCAAGTCTTCCAATTGCCGCCTTTGACCTTGATCATGACCATAGAATGTGATTTCGATAGCACGGTCACGCCACTTATTTTCCTTCATCACATCGACGATCAAATCTTGTCCTTTGGATTGGAAATGGATTCGTCCGACACAGGCAATTTTCATGACAGTGTCGTCAGTGGGCCAATTTGGTTTGGCATCGTGGTCGACATTGAACGGGTTGGCGACGATTTCGGCGTTGTCCAATTTGACGGCGATATTATTTTCGAGCTTAAGTTGATTTTCTGGCGATACGAACAGAACTTTTGTTGCGCCTTGATACCACTTACGGTACTTGTCCAATTGATCGCTGTGAATGAAAAAGAATGAACTTGCGCATTGTACGTTAATGGCGTAGGGGATTTTGCGAGCAAGGCATTCGTCAGCGACCGGGATTCTGTCAGGGTGGTAGCCAAGGGTTACCAGGACTGCATCTGGCTTGGCGTTTTCGAGCCATGAATGCGATGTGCCGTTTGACGAGAACAGTTTTTTGATTTTATCTTTCTGGGTTTCGAAATACGATTTCGGCGTGTTGCGAAACCAGATATCGGCTCCGGCTTGTTGCAGCTGGAGCAATTGGGATGCGGTTTCTGGCCACCATTTGTAATTGATGGCGATGTTGTGATCCTGTGCCTGGATTCGTTGTGCGGCACGAAACCATAGCTCTTCGCTGCCACCCCAAGGCATGCCCGACATACAGGAATAGAAACCGATTTTCAACGCATGCTCCTGAAACGATTCAACCAAGGGGTGTGATTTGCGAAATGCGATGAATCAAGAAGCAAGCGATTGTGGCGAGCGAACTTTTTCATCAGAGCGGCTTTTTGTATCGGTGTTCCTGTCGGCTTGCACCGGTGGCCGCTGGGGTATTGTTACATTTTGATAATTATCTTTAGCGAGATCGTAAATTCGTTTCAACAGCGGATAGTCACTGTAGAATTTCTCGCGCAAGGATTCGGGTACAAATTCATCGTAATTTGATTCATTCATGTGGGGCATGTCGCACTTGGGCATGTCGAAGATTTTGCCCAGATTTTCGATGGACGTGTTCAAATCTTCGAAAACACCGATATAAACGAAACGCTCACGAAGCTTACGTTCGTAGTTTTCAATCGTGACGTCTTGTGGCAGGTGGTCAAATAACCAATACGGGTATGAGTTCACATAATGCTCGACCGTTGGAAACTGGTCACGGATATCGACCTGTTCGCCACGAAACCAGAACTCACCACGAATACTTCGGCCTTTGACAAAGAAGTACATGCTGCAGACCACATCGAACGGGTCGCGCAAAATCGTAAAGTACTGATCGATTTCAGGATAAAAATAAGGCAAGCCGTAGCCGCGGCCGTGATTGAAATGGCCATGCACGCATTTAACATTCGGCAACCAGTTTCCGTTTTCATCTTGAGTGGCGACGCGAGGCAAAACGATATCGCGCGATTCGTCCTGGTTGAGTTTATGGTAGCTTTCGCCAAACCATTGCTTGAGCAGCCGAACGACACTGGTTCCGGCACATTTGGGAATGTGAGTGTAGACGATAGGTTTGGTTGGATCGTATGGTCTCATTGTTTTTGACAATTCGGGTTTGAGCAAAGAACGATTTGATTATACGAGAACGATTGGCGGAATGAATGGCTAATCTTCGGTCTTGTTCTCTTTACCAATACCAAGAATTTTCCTTAACTTGAACAACCTCGCACGGACGTCTGCCACTCTTCGGCGAGATTCATCAAGGGCGGCTTGCAAAGCGTTAATCTGATTGTTTTTGTCAGCCAGTTCGCGAGGTACCGTACCGAGTCGATGGATCGCTTCACTCAATTCAAGTTGCAGTCGCTCAATTTCCTGATCAGAAAAATTCTGCAGGTCGTCGTAGACAGCCGCTGCACGATAGTTGCTTTTGGATGATTCCAATGCCGGCAGTATTGGATTGGGAAACGAAACCGGCAGTTGTTGTTTTCGTTGTTCAGCGGCGATGTTTACCATTTGCACGATCAGTTCCACGATCCGAGGTGTTGCCGGCGATTGGCAGGCCAGGCTGTCGCGCAAGCAGTAGTCCTGGTACCAGGTCTTTGCGCCCGGCGGATTCAATAATTCGGAAACGGTGGATTCAATTTGATTGGCATTGGTGATGGACCAGGCGGTTTGTGTCATCGGCGGAGAATTGCTGTAGTCGAGAACAGCAGTAGGCCGTTTTAACAGTGCACTTTCAAAATAGATCGTAGACGGCGTTGTGATCACGGCGTTGGAATCTTTGATTGCGTCCAGCAGCGCAGGTTGATCTTCGCCGGGGTCAGTGATTTCTGCGGCATCGTAAAGTCCGTCGGTCAGCCGCCACACCGCTTGTACGTTTTCGCCTTGAAACGAAATCCCTGCCTCGAATGCCGATTTTAGATTTCCGATGGATTGGATCACAAGTTCGCGCTGTTGGTCGGTAAATGCGGGAGTAGTTGCCGTAGTGATCAGAACTTTCAGCGGTGCGCTCGGTGATGGCGCGGATTGCGACAATAGTGAATCCAAACGTGGAAGCCCAACGATTTCTACTTTGCCTTCGTTTCCCCAAGCTTCAATGATTCTTGCTGAGCTGTTGCCGACGCAAGCGATTTTGTGACCCATCAGTGGCTGATAGATCGATGCCGATGGGATCGTGGGATTGTCCCACGTGTTACGATATTCCAAAACTCCGTCGGCAAGGATCAAAACGGGCACGGATTGTTGTTCGTAAATCCGACGCAGCGCACTGATTTCTTCCCAGCGATAGTGTTCGTGAGTCACCACCAGGCCGCAGTCGGCCGGTGGATGAAAGTCTGCAGAACAGTCTTCTACAATGACCGTCGGCATCGGCAATGCATCGATCCAGCTGGTGTACAAGCTGTTGTCGGCGGCGTAACGACATAATAAATAGACTTTCAAATTCTCTTTGGTGTCGTTCAAGGTTTAACTGATCCCATCCGAAATATTGAGTTCGAGTTTTTCTGGTAAATCGTCAATCCAGTTGGCGTCCGATTCGTAGCCTTCATCGATTAGAGCCTTGCCAGCGATTTTATCAAACAGCTCGCCATCTTTGCGAGTCATAAAACGCACCCAATCTCCGGCGACTCCCGAACGTTGTTTGGCCAAAGGATCCATTTGTCCGTTTGGGCGGCCCGTCGCGGCTTGAAAGGATTCCAGCTGGCAATATTCGTCAATCAGTTCATCGGAAACTTGAGCGCCCACCAATTCAAGGATCTTTTTGATCTCGCTGGCCTGATCCGTCAACATCGACTCGTATGAAATTCGCAGCGCGGGTTTGTTGTTGCGAAAGACCTGGACGGTTTCTTTCCAGTTTTGTGACCAGCTTGTAAGTGCGTCGTCGTCGAAAAACCTTGCGAGGCCATCGGTGCGCTGGTTTTCGACAAAATATTGATGTCGCTTCGTTCCGGCGGCATCCTTCTGCAACCAATCAAACGTACCGCTGGTAGCAACGTCTCGTCCGTCACGAACCAGCTGGATGATTTTTGAATCCGGAAAATGTAGTTTAATCTTGTTGATGACTGAACGACTGGTGCCGGGGTAAGGCGTGATCTTGTCAATGATTACTGACTTGCCCGTTTTCTGATGAGCAAATTCAAGCATGAATTGCGCGTAACGGCCAATGAAATCATCGATGAATTCGTCCCGCGATTTGGCGAGGTGTTGATGAAAGTAGTGAACGGAAAGCGCTTGAGCGAATGCGTCCAAAGTTATTCGCGGGGCAGGGCTGCCGTTGTTGTTTGGCCAGACTTCAAAGAAATTTCCGAAAAACCGATGCTCGGTCACGAACACATCAGGATGGTGATTCAGAGTTTTCGCCAGCCACGTCGAACCAGATCGTGGTGCACTGATGACGAAGTGGATTTGGGGCTTGGACATTTAGTTCTAGGTTGGCATCCGTTCAATCAAAATCGGCAAAGAAATACGATAGACAATCAAGCCGATGAGTAACAGGGGAATGGCCAGCAGTGCAAAGATAACTCCAATTGCAGCGTGTGGCGTTTGCCCGGTAAGCAATAAGTCGCGCGAAACAAGCAACAACGGACTGGCAGGATTGAGCCAGTTCAATAACGTACCGGGAAAGTTTGTCGGTGGAACATAGATCAATGGAGTGATGATCATCCAAAAGGGTAAAAACATCGCGATGAAGCGGCCGACGTCTTTGTACAGTGAACCAACTGGCATCAAAAACAGGCCCAACGCAATGGCAAGACAAACCATCAGGATAATGGTTGGCAGCGCCAACAAGGCTCCCGCGGAAATCGGTACTTTGAAGATGACAAATGCCGGTACGAGCAAGAGGATTCGAATCGCTAAATTGAACATCACTTCGCAAAACCCGACCAGCAATAAGGATTCACGCGGAAAATTCAAACGACTGAGCATGTTTTTGTTTTTGTTTAGCGCATCCATTGGCACCTTGAACGCATCGATAAACGCCTGCCACAGGATCATTCCAGTCAAAATGTATACCGTTGCATCGACACCGGTCTCCCCCATCTCGAAAACGTTTTGCGAACGAAGAAAGATCCAGATAGCAGTATTCGCCAGCGGCGGAAGGAATGCCCAGAAAAGGCCGAGTAAGGTTTGACGGTATAGAGCGTTTAAGTTGCGAATGAAGATTCGCCAAGCGAGTTCGCGTCCGTCCCAAAAACTTTGGAAGATATTCTTGATCAGCCGCAGCGGTTTGCGGATTTCTGATTCGCTGCTGTAAAAAGTTGTTTGATCGGTCAATTCGGTTGGAAACGGAACGCACGTATCGATATCGGCTTGCACGCTGGAAGGCGTCAAGTTTTCACTGGTATCGGAAATGAATTCAGTTTCTGTGGACATGGTTCTAGGCCAAACCTGCCTTCATTAAGTCGTGCAAATGTAAGATGCCAACTAATTTTTGCTGTTCGTCTACGATTGGTAAAACGGTAATCGAATGATGCTGCATCAGACGCAGGGCCTCGATTGCCAAAGTATTTTGCTGCAGGACAACCGGTTTTGAAATCATGAATTTACCAAGAGGCAAAGACAAAGGGTTGTCACTGGATTCTAGTACGCGTCGAATGTCACCGTCAGTCACGATACCGGTTAATTGATCGTTTTCAACGACGAGCAACGAACCTAAGCCTTTGCGGCTGATAACGCCAATCGCTTCACGAAGCTGCATGTCTTGATTCGCACTTGGAATGTCTTCGCCACGGTGCATTATGGAGGAGGTCTTCAACAATAACTTACGGCCCAGCATTCCCCCAGGATGATACATTGCAAATTGGTCGGCCGTAAAACCTCTTTGCTGGGCGATGGTGATTGCGATCGCATCACAAACGGCCATGGCAACGGTCGAGCTGGACGTAGGAGCCAAACCGTTGTGACCCGCTTCTGTGCCGAAATCGATATGGATCACGTGTTGGCTGCGCCGAGCGAGTTCGCTGTTGGGGTTTCCCGTAATGCAAATCATTGGAATTTTAAATCTTTGCATGTATGGAATCAAATTTAAGATTTCGGCGGTTTGGCCGCTTTGTGAAAGGGCCAGCACGACATCTCCGGCGCTGACCATACCCAAATCGCCATGGGCCGCTTCAGCGGCATGTAAGAAAGTCGCGGGCACACCAGTGCTGCTGAATGTTGCCGCGGCTTTTCTAGCCACGCACCCCGATTTACCGACACCGACAACAACCAGTTTTCCGGAACACTGTTTGATCAAATCGACCGAAGCGACGCATTCGTCGCCGAGGTGCTGCATAGAATACTCGATCGCCGCCGCCTCGCATTTCATCGCCTGACGAATGAGGTCGAGTGTGTTGTGATTGTCGACAGAAGCGGCCACGGTAAACCAGATTTTTAGAACGAAACTCTAAGCGTTCATTATATTCATTGGATTGGTGGCGATGTGGCAGGGGAAGTGCTCAGTCGATGGCAAGCAGCATATTTGTTGATAAGAATTGCCTGATAATCGGCATAACCGAACCTGTACACCTAAGAAAAAAAGCACGACGAGTGATCGTCGTGCTTTGTAACTTTCTTCCGAAATCGGAGAAAGTGAAGTTATACGAATGTGTTTAGCGAGATCGTCGCCCGCTTTGCAGTTTTTGGAGCTCCAGTTGCAGCTTTTGAATCTGACGATTCTGTTCGCCGATTCTTTGATTGAGAAGTCGGATTTGGCGGTTGGCCGCATCGTTACGTGTTGAGCTAACAGACTGGTAGCCAGATTGACTTTGACTTTGACTTCGACTCAAAACGGAATTTGGGCTGCGGCCATCCGAATTCGACGGTGGAGAAAAATCGTAACGTTTTTCACTGGATGACGTTGAAAGGGCAGGCCGTTCAACTTCTTCTTCTTCCAATTCAGGAAGTTCACCATAGCGGACATTCATTTTCTGTTGGCCGCTGGCTCGTGCAATTTTGAATTCCAATTCATCGCCCTGCCCCATGATCTTTGCGATTTCCTCGAACTCTTCGACGCTGGTCGCTTCGATACCACCAATCTCCAGGATTTTATCGCCACGTTTGATTCCAGCTTCTTCAGCGTTGCTGCCTCGTTCGACACTCGAGACAACCAGGTTGTCGTTTGCTGCGAGGGCTATCTGAAAGCCAAAACCGTTTCGTGTTGATCGGGTCACTGGCCGACTTAGGCTACCGCTTTTGGATAACTCCGGTGCCTTTTGACGTGAGCTGCTGCCTGCTTTGGCCGTTGGTGATCGGCTGGGGGCTTGTCTGGTCGGCGTGTTAGTTGAATTCGATCGGTTGTAAATTGAATTCAACGGTGACGAAGGCGTTCTTGTGCGGCTGCTGGATGTTACTGGCGTCGGTACACGACCGTTTGGCGCCCGGCTGGGTGCAACACCTGGATATTGGGATCGCAATTGTTGCTGCTTCGCGGCAGCCGCACGCTGGGCAGCTAGTTGTTTTTGCTGAGCAGCCAGCTGTTGCGCTTTCTGCTGTGCAGCAGTTTGTTGTGCCTGGGGGGAGCCAAAGAATTCATCTTTGAACTTTTGAAAGAACCTGCCTCGTCGCTGGGCTTGGGCCTCGGAAGAAAACGAGTTTACCGAGATCATTAGTATGGCAATTATTACGATTCGAATCATGGGTCAATCCTCTACGTGCAAACCAACGAATGTCGTAACAGAATTCACGGCATTACGTCCTTTAACCAGACAATCGACAGTACCGATGGGAAAGTCTCAAGAAACATCTTTGCCAATACCTGCGCCGTTCGACCTGTAAGCCTGACTCAATCAGGTTGATCGATTCGAACGGAAATCGATAAAGTTTGTCGATTTTGGCGGTTGGGTGAAGGAAGCGTCTAGCTTCGAGGTTTGCAACATAGAAAGCCGCCACAAATCATCGATCGCCCATAAAGAAAGAGAATCGCAACCAAGCAGGCTTCCTTGTTTGTTGCCCTATTGCTTGCTTTGCAGCAATTGATGATTGGTTGGTTAGCTTTGCTGAGAAACTTCAGATGAGGCTGCCATTTCCGACGGTGCTGGCAATTTGTTTGTTGGAGTCGGCTCTGTGGTGGTTGTGTTTTGATAGCGTCTGGCAACTTTCTGGAATTCAGCTTCGTGACGCAGGAATGCCGCAACTACTTCTGGATCGAATTTTTGTCCTGACCCGCCAACGATGATTGCACGACTTTCCGTATGCGTCATGCCTCGTTTGTAGGGTCGGCGACTGGTTAGAGCATCGTATACATCTGCAACGGCGACGATTCGAGCTGAAATCGGAATTTGGTCGTCGGCCAGTTTGTGTGGATACCCGCAACCGTCCCATTGTTCGTGATGCCAGTATGCGACTTCGCGAGCCATTTCGAGGAAATCGTTGTCGCCCAATTTGCTGTCGATCGCTTCCAGGCATTCTCCACCGATGATAGTGTGCTTTTCCATAATGCCACGTTCGAGACTCGTTAAGCGGCCTGGCTTGAGCAGAATGGAATCCGGAATACCGACTTTGCCGATATCGTGCAGCGATGATGCGATGCCAAGAGTGTGAATGTATTTTTCGTCGATTTCTTCGTAAACGTGTTGGAGATCTTCTGCCAGAATCGTCACGTATTTGCGAATGCGGTCTAGGTGTTCGCCGGTGTCGTTGTCGCGTGATTCGGCCAGCTTCGCCAATCCGAAAATAATTGCGTTTTTCGTTCGCTTTAACTCTTCAGCACGCTCATCAACTTTCTGCTCCAGATCGATTTGAATTTGTCGATCGTGGTCAACAATCCTTTTAACCATAAACACGTTCAATATTGTCCCGACTAATCCGATGATCAACGCGATGGCGAAAGAGAAACTTTTCAGCGACGAAATGATGATCGTATCGATCGCGTGAACTCCCGAAATTCGCTGGTGAGCCAGAACGGTGAGTCCGTGCCGTTGAATGAATTTGCCATGGACCATGTGAGTCGAATCGCCCATTTTCAAAAGAGCGTAGGTCTGATTGGACGAAAGTGGATTGGAAACGATATCAACGAGTCTTTTATGTTTCGGATGGATAACTGCAGAGTCCCAGGTCTGGCCAAGGATTTGACGATTGGTATCGGCGTCTGGATGGCAAACGATCGCTCCGTTTTCATCAATGATGGACACGAATCCTTCGTCGGGCAGTTTTACTTTCTTTATGTAGTCTTGTAGCTTGTGCCAGTCTTGACCGCCAACTCGCAGATCATTTATGGTTAACGCGTCGATATGGTGGACGGTTTGTTCTGCAATTACGCGGTTGACCTGGTCAACTCGATGCTTTGCTAATTCGGCGGTTCTTTCGTGAATCCAACCAAATAGCCAAGCTACGGCCAAGAGCGTCATAGCCAGCTGGATGGTCGAAATAAATACGATCACCATTAACTGTGAATTTTTTGTCATCGGCCTTTCTCAATCAGGCTAAACGATTTAGCAAAGCAAAACGCAAGTCCCATAAGGACTTGCAACCAGAAAAAGCTAGGTTATGCAAACGCTTCTCGGATGACAAAATTCTGGACGACTGTACGATAGCCGGCATTATCGTGTGTTTTTAACCAGTACAACTATGAAAACCAACACAATGAAACCAGGTATCAATTGCAACCTTTCCTACGTTTCTGTGGTTGCGTCTATTTTTCTGATTTTCTGGGCGGGTAACTGCGAAGCCTGGCAGGACGAGGGAGGTAATTCGAAACTCACCCCAACCATCGATACATATGCTCCAAAACCGATGTTGAAAGTCAAGGCAACGGATCTAACCAGGGCCAGTCATCAGGTGGTTGATATCCATGGGCATTTTGGACACCGCATAAAAGGAGATTCGATCGCGCTGGAGAAATACGTTGATGTTATGAAACGGAACAACATCGCATTGTCAGTGAGTCTTGATTGCGTTTTGGGAAACGAAGAACGGCACATTGAATTCCTCGAAAAACATAAGGATCGTTTTGTATATTTTTGCAACATTGATTTCGTGGGAAATGGGAATCGACTTAACGACCCTAAACTCAACGACCCTAAAACATGCGTCTGCAATCAGCCTGGTTTTGTTCGTGACGTTTGCATCAAACTTGATGCAGCCAAAAAGAAGGGCGTTGCGGGGCTGAAATTCTTCAAGCGATTTGGACTGGGCTACAAGAATCGTGATGGATCGTTAATTGCAATTGATGACCCGCGTTTTGATCCAATTTGGCAAAAGTGTGCGGAGTTGGGTTTTCCAGTGATCATTCATACTGCCGATCCGGCCGCGTTCTTTGAACCGGTTGACATAAACAATGAACGGCTTGAAGAATTGAACCGACATCCGAGCTGGAGTTTTCATGGCGATGAATTTCCGACTCGCAAAGAGCTTCTCGACGCACGTAATCGCGTGATCGCAAGACATCCTGAGACTAAATTTATTGGGGCCCATGTGGCCAATAATTCCGAGGATCTTGCGACGGTAGCGAAATGGTTGGAAGATTATCCGAACTTGTACGTTGAAATTGCTTCACGCATTGGAGAACTGGGCCGCCAGCCAAATACGGCTCGGAAATTTTTCATTCGATTCCAGGATCGAATTTTGTTTGGCACCGATGGCCCGTTTCCCGAACAGCGGCTCAAATACTACTGGCGATTTCTGGAGACCGACGATGAGTATTTTCCATATTCAGAAAAAACGCCTCAGCCTCAAGGCTTCTGGTATATCTACGGTTTGAATCTGCCAGATGAAGTTTTGCAAAAGGTATATTTCAAAAACGCTTTGCGGTTATTGCCGTCGATCAAATTGAAATTGGATAATTGAGCATTGGATAGGGTCCAATTGCTCAGAACCGATCCCGGCCTGTTGATTTCGCGAACAAAGTCGGCAAAATCTTGCTTCTTGTGACTCGGGCTGACGTTATATATACGTGCGTCAGCGTTCTCGGTATTTCAAAGGCTTCGCTGTTGAATTCTGTTCTATTGTCCACGGGAAGATTTGTCCCAACCCATCGCGAGTCCAATGAGCAACTGGAGCGGGAGCTTCAGATTGAACCAGGTTGGATTCAGCAGAGAACGGGAGTTGAGTATCGAGCGATTGCCGATGCTGACGACGCAGTATCGGACCTTGCTGTTCGAGCCGGCAGCGCTGCGATAGAAAAGAAGCCAGTTGGAACGCCAGAGATTTCAGTTCTTATTCTGGCGACCAGTACACCCGATCATTTGCTTCCGCCAACGTCCGCGCAGGTTGCGACGCAATTGGGTTTGGAAAAAGTGGCTGCTTTTGATTTGGCGGTCGCTTGCAGCGGATTCTGTTACGCTTTGATACTGGCTGATTCGATTGTGCGTACACAGAATGCGACTGTATTGATCATTGCAGCCAATATACTTAGTCGCAGATGTTCGCCGACGGATATAAAGACACGGCCGATTTTCTCAGACGCAGCCGGTGCGGTCATTTTGGGTCCGGGAGGCGATCAAGCTGGCGTGCTGCAATCGGTATGGGAGAGCGACGGGTCCAAATCGGGAAGTTTGTCGATTCCTCATGGCGGTTCACGAACTCCAGTCGGTGAATCGACTTTTGAAGATGAATTGCATTTGATGCGGTTAGAGAACGGCAATGCGGTTTTTCGCTATGCCGTAGAAAAAATGGCTGAGCTTGGGCAACAAGTAGTTGCTAAATCTGGTTTAGATATCGAACAAATCGACTGGTGGATCCCCCATCAGGCAAACACCCGGATTATTGAAGCGACTCGGCGGATTCTTAAGTTTCCCGAAAGCAGAACGTTACTGACATTGCCGATGTTTGGTAACAGTTCGGCAGCAACGATTCCGGTTACGTTGGATTACTTTGTTGAATCCGGTCGGATTTCAAAAGGCGACAAGGTTCTGTTCACTGCCGCTGCTGCCGGCATGACATGTTCTGCAAACCTGGTCACGATCCACTAGAACGCAGGGTGTTTCCTGTTGCGACCACGCGAATCTGCCTCGCCGGTAGAACCCGTATATTCGAATCTTAGAAGGGAACACATTCAAAATATTTTGTGGAGCCAGACAAATTGTTTGTCACCGGTGCTTCATGGGCCTAGTGTTTTTAGCCTCTTTTATGAGAAAGCATACGAATAAACCTCGCCCATACTATGCCAGGGACTAACACGATGAAGAAAGACAATAAGAATAACCGACCAGAAGACACAGCGTCTCGCCTTGAGGCGGACCAACGAAACGAAACTGACAACCCATCAGACTTCGATATCGAGCAACTTGAGCCTCGCGTAATGTATTCTGCGTCTCAGTATGGTGCAGCGATTCCAGTTGTTGACCCAGCTGAAGCACTTAACTTTGTTGACCAGGCAGATTCAGTTGACAGAGCCATTGTTGAAGATGCGGGCCAAGGCCCAGCTGATGCCAACTTGCTTGACGGCACAAATGGCGACGACCTGATTCAAGGAACTGATCTTGCCGACAGCATTGATGGTGGCAAAGGCGATGACCTGATCAATGGCAATGGCGGAAACGATCGCATTTCAGGCGGTGAAGGACATGACCTGATCAAAGGTGGTGCTGGCGTCGACGCGATTGTTGGAAACTCTGGAAACGACATTTTGAAGGGCGAAGCTGGTAATGATGTAATTTTTGGCGGCGGTGGTAACGACATCATCGATGGCGGCCAAGGAGCAGACACTGCCGTATTTAATGGCAAATCAAGCAGCTTCATGTTTGAAGATTTCGGCAACGGACAGATTCAAGTGAATGGTCCTAATGGCACTGACATCGTTTCTAACGTTGAACATTTTCGTTTCACCGATGGCACATTCAAGATTGGTGACCTTCTTGGAAACAACGACACAAGCGACGCAGCTGGCCCAGTAGATTCTGGTGCGGACCAGGCACCGGCTGACAACGCTGGCCAGACCGTTATTACAGCACGTGGAGATGGCTCGGTTCAAGTCGATAGACCAGATGGAGTCCAGGTATTGAAAGGTGGTGATGCTGCTGCTGGCGGAAACGTTGGCGGTGGAGACGTTGATGGCGGAGACGCTGTTGGCTTAAACGTTTCTGATGAACTCAACTTCATTCAAGGAACTGACGGCGATGACGATATCGATGGCACTGATGCTCGCGACAGGGTAGATGGCGGTGCTGGCAATGATCACTTGCACGGTCAAGCTAACGATGACGTAGTTATTGGAGGCTCAGGCGACGATATTGTTGAAGGAAATTCTGGTAACGATCGCTTGTTTGGTAGCGGTGGCAAGGACCAACTCTTTGGTGGTTCTGGTGACGATTTCTTGTCAGGCGGCGTTGGTGACGATGTTCTCAATGGCGGTGGCGGCGATGAATTGTTGGACGGCGGCACTTTAGAAGGCGGCAGTGGCAACGATTTCCTTGATGGTGGTCGTGGAAATGATACTGCTGTTTTCGATGGCAAATTCAGCGATTTCAAAATTGAGCAAGGTGCTGAAGGCGAATTCAAGTTCACAAGTGCAGATGGCACTGACACCGTAATCAATACGGAAAACTTCAGATTCAATGACACAACGATTAGTGCCAGCGATCTGGCACAGCGATTGGGCGGCGATGCAGACGTCGTTGATACCAGCGCTGGCGACGCAGCCGCACAAGCAGCTGCTGATGCACGTTTGGCAGCAATCGCTGAAGCTCAAGAAGCAGCTACCGCACGAAGCGATGCAAACACGCAAGCTGATGTAGCGGCTCAGGCACGTAGTGCTGCCGATGTCGAAGCACGTGAAGCAAGTCAATTTCGATCTGCTGCAGATGTGGAAGCCGCTAAGGCCGCAGACGCAAGCGACTTAGCTACTGCAGAACGTCAGGAAGCGGTTGAAGCGAAAGAAGACTTCCGTCTGGAACAAGCTCAAGCCGACGCTGCGAGTGATCTGGCTACTGCAGAACGACAAGAAGCAGTCGAAGCTGATCGTGCCTTCCGTCTGGAACAAGCTCAAGCCGACGCTGCAAGTGAACTAGCTACTGCAGAACGTCAAGCAGCGGTTGAAGCTGATCGTGACTTCCGTCAGGAACAAGCTCAAGCCGATGCTGCAAGTGCCTTAGCTACTGCGGAACGTCAAGAAGCGGTAGAAGCTAAGCAAGACTTCCGTCAGGAACAAGCTGAAGCTACTGAAGCACGTGAATTGGCAACTGCTGAACGTCAGGAAGCGGTTGAAGCGAAACAAGACTTCCGTCAGGAACAAGCTCAAGCCGATGCTGCACGTGACCTGGCAACTGCAGAACGTCAAGAAGCTGATGATGCTAAGCAAGATTTTCGTCAGCAACGAGCTGAAGCCGACGCTGCAGCTGATGTAGCAACTGCGGAACGTCAGCAAGCCGATGAAGCTAAGCAAGATTTTCGCCGTGAAGCGGCAGAAGCGTCTGAAGCACGAACGGCTGTAGAAGAAGCTCAAAGAGATTCAAACCGTGCCGATGCAGAATTCCGTCAGGAACTAGCTGAAGCCAATGATGCACGTGACGTTGCTAATGCGGAACGAGCGGAAGCCACTGAAGCCAAGCAAGCCGCAAGTCAGCAACGAGCTGAAGCTACTGACGCAGCAAACGTTGCTGCTGCTGAGCGAGCCGAAGCAGATCAGGCTAAGCAGGATTTCCGTCAAGCACAAACGGAAGCCGCTGATTCACGCGAAGTTGCTGACGCTGAAAAACGTGAAGCAGAAGAAGCGAAGCAAGACTTCCGCCGTGAAGCTGGCGAAGCTGCAAATGCTCGTGAAGCGGTTGCCGAAGCTGCCGATGATGTTGCATTTGCTCAACGAGAAGTTCAGCGTGAAGTATCGGAAGCCAACGAAGCACGCGATTTTGCAAATGAGCAGCGACAAGAAGCGGATGAAGCGAAGCGTGACTTCCGCCGTGAAGCTGGCGAAGCAAGTGACGCACGTGAAGTTGCTGATGCTGAGAAGCGTGAAGCAGCAGAAGCGAAACAAGACTTCCGTCGCGAAGCTGGCGAAGCTGAAAATGCTCGTGAAGCTGCTGATTCACAAGCCAAACGAGCTGACCATGCCCGTAGTAACGCCGATGCTGAAGCGGCAGAAGCCAAGCGAGCGAAGCATGAGTTCAATGACTTGGCAGATGAAGCACGAAAAGCCAAGCATGAAGCACTTGAGAAAATTGAAGAAGCAAAGGATGCAAGATCTCGTGCGGACGAATTGAGCAGCAACGACAAGTACAGCGAAGAAGCTGCACGAGCTCGATCTATCGCTGACGCGTTGGCAAAAGAAGCACACGAAAGTAAAGCTGAAGCGCGTGACCGAATTGAAGACGCTCTTCACGCCAAGAAAACTGCACAAGCGGAAGCTTATGAAGCTGCTGAAGCCGAAGCAAAAGCACAAGCCGAAGCTGAGAAAGCTGCTGAAGCTGAAGCACGAGCACAAGCCGAAGCGAGAGAAGCCGCTGAAGCCAAAGCACGAGCAGCAGCTGAAGCTAAAGAAGCTGCTGAAGCGGAAGCCAAAGCACGAGCGGAAGCTAAAGAAGCTGCTGAAGCCAAAGCACGAGCAGCAGCTGAAGCTAAAGAAGCTGCTGAAGCTGAAGCCAAAGCACAAGCCGAAGCCAGAGACGTTGCTAGTGCAAAAGCACGTTTGCAAGACGCAAACACACAGCTTGGTGAAGCGAAAGAATTTGCTCAAGAACAACAAGCTGAAGCTGATCAGGCCAAAGCACGAGCAGAAGCCGAAGCACAAGAAGCTGCACAAGCTGAAGCAACAGCACGAGCCGACGCAGAAGCTGCTGCACAAGCTGAAGCCACTGCACGAGCCGAAGCTCAGGAAGCTGCACGAGCTGAAGCCACTGCACGAGCTGAAGCACAAGAAGCTGCACGAGCTGAAGCAACAGCACGAGCAGAAGCACAAGAAGCTGCACAAGCTGAAGCTACTGCACGAGCAGAAGCACAAGAAGCCGATGCTGCTAAAGCACGAGCTGAAGCTGCTGCTGCTGAATTGAGTGACGCTCAAGCGGAAGCTCAAGAAGCTGCACAAGAAGCTGCACAAGCTAAAGCAGTTGCTCAAGCCGAAGCACAAGAAGCTGCACAAGCTGAAGCACGAGCTGAAGCTGAAGCTCAAGAAGCTGCTGCTGCGGAATCCACTGCACGAGCTGAAGCTCAAGAAGCTGCACAAGCCGAAGCACGAGCTGACGCCGAAGCACAAGAAGCTGCTCAAGCTGAAGCACGAGCACAAGCCGAAGCTCGAGAAGCTGCTCAAGCTGAAGCCGCTGCACGTGGTCAAGAGCTGGAAGCTGCTCAAGCTGAAGCACGAGCACAAGCCGAAGCTCGAGAAGCTGCTGCTGCCGAAGCAACAGCTCGATCTGAAGCTCAAGAAGCTGCTCAAGCAAAAGCGACTGCAGAAGCTGCAGCCAGTGATGCTGATGCTGCCGAAGCAACAGCTCGATTAGAAGCTCAAGAAGCTGCTGAAGCAAAAGTGACTGCTCAAGCCGAAGCTAGAGAAGCTGCTGCTGCCGAAGCACGAGCTCAAGC
>CAYONX010000002.1:25860-92080 GCA_964405425.1 uncultured Pirellulaceae bacterium
GCTAGAGAAGCTGCTCAAGCCGAAGCCGCTGCACGAGCACAACAAAACGTTGCTGCTACTGCTGAAGCACGAGCACAAGCGGAAGCTAGAGAAGCTGCCAACGCTGAAGCAACGGCACAAGCGGAAGCACGTTTGGCCGCTCAAGCTGAAGCAGCTGCTCAAGCACAAGCTCAAGAAGCTGCTGCCGCGGACGCCGCTGCTGACGCTCGACAAGCTGCTGCCGACGAGATTGCTGCACGCCAGCAAGCACGTTTGGACGCTCAAGCCGAAGCACAAGCACAAGCCGAAGCCAATCGAATTGAACGAGCCGAAGCTCAAGAAGCTGCTCAAGCAAAGGCCGAAGCACAAGCACGTGCAGAAGCGATTGCAAATGCGAGAGCTGAAGCACGTCTTCAAGCACAAGCACTTGCAGAAGCTAGAGCCGAAGCACAAGCTGAAGCACGCGATCAAGCAAATTTGAATCGAATTGCACGTGCGGAAGCACAAGCCCTGGCTCAAGCCAAGGCTGATGCGATTGCAAATGCTAGAGCTGCTCAAGCTCGTAGAGTCGTAGTTTCACGAGCGTACTAAATCGCTAGTTCGCTTACAAATCAGACAGGTTCTGCCCGTCTGATACATTGAAAACTCAAGATGGTCAGGTTTAAAAGCCTGGCCATTTTTTTTGTCTGTGCTTTAACCACATTTTCATCCATTCTAGATACGCATGTCGTTGCCGCATTCAATCGTTCTGATCGTCGGCGATACGAACAGAAGCTCTTCCATTTCGTATTCCAGTGACAACGATCTGAGTTCCCACTTCAATCAGCCGTCCGTCGTCCGAGATGGCAAGCAGTTCCTGTTCGTCAATTTTGATATCTCCAGAAGGCCGCAATGGCGAAGTCGTAATTCCGACAACACCAATCAACTCACTTTTTAATTTTGATGAATGGGTATCGGATTGGGGACTTGGAGTCAGAATTAGAGTCGGGAAACCAAACGACCATTCGCGTAGCACACCGGCGGTGGCAACAAACATGAATTCAGGCGCCATGCTGTTGCCGATAAATAGTGAAAAAAACAAACCCAATAAAACCAGGGCTGCCAATATCGTCCATAATCCAAGATTCACCAGCCAGCACACTAGCAGCAGCCCAGCAAAAAAAAATACGATTCGAATTCTTGCCTGCGGTAAGCGAGAAATAAGATCGACGTTCAATTCAGGGTCGCCAGATTTAGCCCACAGTTGGTAATTTACTAAAAATCCAATCAGCGATACCAATGCCAGGGGCAAGTCGATTTTTGGTGTGAACGAAAAGAACTCCATATCAGCCGTTTTTCATTTAGAGAGAGGTTTCGCCACCGGATCGAACGAGCGACTTGAATCCACCATAAGCCATTCTTTGAGCATCAAATCCGGCCGTCGACGATTCGACTAAATCCGCCACTCTGGGGTCTGCCGCGACTTTCTTGTTGGCCAAATCACGGGCTTCACGCGAGTCGAAAACTACCCAGCCAAACACGACGACTTCGTCTTCTAATATATCTACCAGATCAGAAAAGGAACGGGTACCTTCCAGCTTTAGATCGTCACCCACATATTCCAGGTAGTCCAACGCACCATGCTCTTTCCAGATTGCTGCAACCGCCGCGGCGAGGCGCTGGTAATCAGCCAGGCGTTTGCGCTGGATTGGAAGGACGAATCCGTCGATGTAGTCAGCCATGCCGGTTCCAAATGGGGTAATTGAATTTCGTTTATGAAATTAAACCGCTACAAATGGTCTTTATGCAGCCACGCGAGCGATATCGGTAAATCGACTTTCGAGTTGTGACAATGCATACTCAACCACAAATCGATCGCCAATAACACCTCGAATCGTCGATTCAAACGAACGTCTCAAAACGTCATCAACGTCGGTACGCGAATTCAAGTATTGCAATTTGTCCAAATCGATGACCCACATTTTTCCCGTTGCATCGACAATGAAATTGGCTGGATGTCCGTCCGTTAAATTGATCTGCAAATTGCGATGCAGTGCCCAGATTTCCACCAACTTGTTTACATAGTCACGCAATTGTCGCTGATTCCGATTCCCAGTCGCGGCATCTTTGAACGTTGTGCCAGAAATATATTCGTACGCGTACCATGAATTGCCTCGAAAAGGCCCCATCCGGTTTTCACAAAATGCGATCGGTCGCGGAGTCGGATACCCATTTGCAATCAAATACCATGTGTCGGACCAGCAATTTTCTGCACGAGAATTTGAAAAGAACCGTTTGGCAAAATGTCGCCAACTGCGTTCCCGATGCCGTTTAACAACAAAAATCTCGTCTTCGCATGAAAAACGTACTGTCGTACGCACGCACTGTTTTTCAACCAACTTGTTGCCAGCGTCAACCAATTCGTCAGGACAGGCCCACAATTGTTCGACCAGTGCAGCGTTGGCATCAGCCACGTACATCATCGATCGTTGGAATTGTTTTTTTTGCAGGAAACGATCCATCGTTTTTACTCAATTACCGTCAGCCGTCTCGGACTGGCTTTTATTTTTGTCAGTCGCTGTATATACAATCTTTCCATCGACAATCGTATACAAAATCTTTGTCTCGAGAATTTCTTCGTCGTTGCAGGTTAATAAATTGTTCGACAGAATGGTGATGTCGGCAAATTTACCGGGAACCAGCGACCCTTTTGAAGATTCTTCGAATGCTGCATAGGCACCATCAATAGTATAAGAGCGAAGTGCTTGCATTCTGGTCATGCATTGTTCAGGAAAAAAGGTGATGTCTTTCTGCAGTTGTCGGGTCACACTGGCGTAAAACGAGGCGATGGGATCGACGGATTCGACCGGAGCGTCGGTCCCGTTGGTCACAATAGCGCCGCTATCGAGCAGCGATTTCCAGACGTAAGCTCCCTCTTTCGAACGCTTCATGCCCAGCCGCTTTGGGACAAAAACCGCATCCGACGTACAGTGAACGCCTTGCATCGAAGCGATAACACCGAGCTGACTAAATCGTTGTATGTCATCTGGGTGCAAGTGCTGTGCATGTTCGATTCGCCAACGCCGTGGCAGATTGCCTGGGTGTTGGTCGAACAACGACTGATAAATGTCCAGCACTTCTCGGTTGGCGCGGTCGCCGATTGCGTGAACGCAAACTTGAAAGTCATTTTCGATCGCAATTTTTGCCGTTTCAGTAACCGAATCGACCGTGGCAGTATTCAACCCGCTGCTGGTGGGCATATCTGAATAGGGCGCCAGCAGCCACGCACCGTGGGGGCCCAACGCACCGTCGATCGACCGTTTGACAGCACGAACGGTCAGAAAATCGTTACCGTAGCCGACCATCTTGTAAGCTGGCAGCGACCGTTTCAAATTTACGTTTTTGTCACGGACCATCACCCAAAGCCGGACCCCAAGCTTATTTTGATCCGCTGCGAGCTTAAGCAAATCAATGTCTTTGAATGTAGTCCCGGCATCCTGAAACGAAGTGATTCCAAATTTTATACATTCCTTTGAAGCCAATTCAATCGCTTTGTAAGAGGCTGACAATTTTTCAGCGTCGGACTTTTTCGCCAAATCTTTTTGCATGGTCAAATTGATTAACTCTTCTGCCGTCTCGCGAAAAACTCCAGTCGCTTTGCCCGATTCATCACGCAGGATTTCGCCGCCGCTTGGATCAGCCGTCTCGTTGTCGACGCCCGCCAATCGCATTGCATATTCATTGGCGACACACATGTGGCCGCTGGCGTGGGTCAACAAGACGGGATTGTTTGGAGTTTTTTCGCTGAGCGTCTGGACAATGGGATAGCCATCGATATTGTCAATTGGAGATTGGGTCCATTTGGATTGGTGCCAGCCACGTCCGACGATCCATTCACCTGGTTCTGCAATTTCAGCAGCCTCGGTCACCCATTGGACGATTTCTTCCCATGTTTTTGCTTCGGCCAGCCGCAGCATCATCAGCGATTGGCCAAGGCCCAGAAAATGCGCGTGGCCTTCGATAAAGCCGGGCATGACGAATTCGCCGCTAAGTTCCAGCCGTTTCGTTTGCTCGCCAGCGTACTTTGCGATCGTTAGATCCGAGCCGACAGCAAGAATGCGACCGTTTTTAATGGCAACGGATTCAACTAACGGCCGAGCCGCATCCATGGTAGCAACTTGTCCGCCACTTATGATCATGTCGGCAACCGGCTTTTGAGATACGGCCGTGTTGGCAAATGCAAAGGAAAGCCCAAAGAAAAGCAAAACGGGAAGCGAAAAGGGAGGCAAAGCGCAGAATCTAAGGATACTTGTTAGTTTCATGGTGTTGTGTCCCAGTGTTGATCCGGTGTTGGCTCAGAGTTGTCCTGTTCAAGCAGTGTAGCCGAATGCAATCAGCAAGCACATTCGCCTGATACCCCACGGTTGCAGGGGATCGCCCGGTTTTCAAAATTTATCCAGCTTCCAGAGCCCGAATAAATTCACACCTTTACCACGTTCCTTGTGGCTAGCATTCGATTCCAGTTGAATCGATTAATCGGATTTCGACGATAAGCCAAAAGCGGATGCGAATGTTTACCGGTCCGCAATTGCCGTGTCGTTGTGCAATTTCATACGACGAAACGTTACTTATCGAAGAATATTGTATGCAAACCATGAGATTCGATTTCGGATTTTGGTCGGGCGGTGCAGCAGCAGTGCTTTTTTTCTGCTGCAGCATATTTCCGGCATCCGCTCAAACGACAAATGACCAATACGGTCTGGCTGCAGGGCATTACGAGCGCCAGGAATACGAATTGGCGGTCGAAGCCTTTCGTGATTTGATCGAGGAATACCCCAGCACTCGCAAAGCTGCGATCAGCTACTTCTTTCTAGGCGAATCGCTCGTCCAATTGGGCGACTATCAGGCAGCTTACCCCGCGTACGAAATATTTTTGAATCGGCTTCCCCAGGACGAGTACGCAACGCGTGCGAAATTTCGCCTGGCCGAATGCGCCTATCGACTGAATCTGGATTCGCAAGCAGTGACCCTGCTGGAAGATTTTGTTCAAAACTACAGCGACAATCGTCTGGTGGATTATGCGATTACGTACCTTGGCGAATTAAGGTTGAAACGGGATGAACCGCAACTGGCATTAAAAGTCCTGCAATCGGCTTTGCAACAATATCCCAATTCTGAAAACACACCGCGCAATCGTTTCGGTCTGGCACGCGCACTTCAGGCCACCGGTCAGCACGCTCAAGCATTCAAGTTTTATGAAATACTAACTCAAGACGAGAGCAACAGTTATTACGGTCGGGCCAAGATGCAGATCGGCGTTCTTCAATTCGCCGCAGGGGATTTTTCTTCCTCACAGAAGAATTTAAAAACGGCTGTTAAGTCACTCACTGGCAGTGGACATTTGCCTGAAGCAAAGTTCTGGTTGGCCAAATGTGAAATGGCGAGAAAAAATTACGAGTTAGCGCTCGATGAATTTAAAGACGCCATCGAGATCGTTAACAACGACGAATTGAAGGTCGCCATGCTGTTTGACGGTGCCGTATCTGCTGCCAAAGCTGGCGAACCGAAAATTGCGGTTGCCTGGTTGAATCAGCTGCGAAAAACCTGGCCGGATACATCATGGAGCGACAATGCGTTGCAAATGAGTATCGAATTGAATTACCAGCAAGGTAACCTCGAAGAATCCCTTTCCAGCATTGCGCAATTCGAATCTGAGTTTTCCGACCATGACAATCTGCCTTTGATCACCGAATACAAGGGCCGAATCCAATACGATCAACAAGAATATGTCCAATCCGTTAAAACCTTTGATTCCTTGATTACCAAACATGCAAGGGATTCGGCGGCGGGGCACCCAATCGACCGCTGGCTGTATTTGAGAGGTCTTGGGGAACTGGGGCTGCAGCATTTTGCCAAGGCAACAGAAACGTTTTCATCGCTGGATACCAATGGCAAAGACAACGAATTTGTCGGATCGGTGTTGTTGGCCGAAGCATCTTGTGCGGTCGGGATGGACAAGCCAAAACGAGCGATTGAGTTTTTCGAACAATATCTAGCTACTGGCCCTTCAGGTTCCAGCGCGGACCGTGCTCGGTCTGATTTGGCCATTGCTCACGCTCGCACCGGAAATTGGCAAACCTGTCAAAAAATCCTGAACGAATTCAAGTCGGGTTACAGTGACGCTGATTTGTATCTGGAAACCAAATTGCTGGTCGGCGAAATCGCATTAAAAAATAAACAGTTTGCATACGCCCAAGCGTGTTTTAAGGAACTGGCCTCAGCATCCAATCCACGAACGTTTGTGGTTCGAGGGTTGTCCGGATTGGCTTGGGTTCGTGTGTCACAGGGCGACGAGAAATCAGCGGTTGCCGTATTCCAGCAACTTGTCAAAGAGCATGGTGAATCAAGTTTCGCTGCTGAAGCAGCAATGGCTTCCGGCAAATATTTTGAACAACATGATCGCCACGCAAACGCGGTCGACATGTACCGCCACGTCTTGGCCAATTTCAGCAAGGCATCCTTCGTGCCGATGGCGAAATTGCGATTGTCTTATAATCTGGTGAAGTCGGGTTCGACGTCCGATCTTCAAGAAGCTGAAAAGATTCTGGTGGACTATCGAAAAAACGAAACAGAATTCCTTGACGAAGCAACCTACCAATTAGCGTGGGTTTATCAGGACACCGCCCGGCTGAATCAATCGGCTGCGCTTTTTGGAACGATCGTCAACGACTATCAAGACTCTGTTTATTGGCCCGACGCCGTATACCGAGTCGCCCAGCAATCGATTGCGGATCGGAATTACGAACAAGCCGCTGCAGCCATCGCAAAAGTCAAAAACACTGAACTTAGCGCCGATTTACAGAATCGTTTCAATTTCCTTGATGCACAGGTGGCCGTCCACAACAAAGATTGGTCCGATGTAGAAATTACGATGCTGAAAATATTGGCCACCACTGACGATGGGTCATTGCGGTTGAAAGCAAGATATTGGCTGGCTGAATCTTTGTTCCAATTGGAATCGTACAAGAAATCACAAACAGAATTCCAGCGCATGATCGAACAGCCGGATGCGATTTCTAAAAATCGTTTGGCTTGGGCCAATCTTCGTAACGCCCAATGTTCAACGCAATTGGAACAATGGCCCGAAGCGATGGATCAGGCCGTGAGTGGCAAAAACCGATTCGTAGATTTTGATGCGGCTTATGAATTCGATTTTGTGATTGGTCGTTGTCACGCCGCACAAGGAAGACTGACCGAAGCACGAAAATCCTATCGCTCGGTAATTGAATCGCCAAACGGACGATCGACGCAAACCGCCGCTATGGCTCAGTGGCGAATCGGTGAAACCTTTTTTCATCAGGAAAAATACGAACGAGCCATCGAAGCTTATTACCGTGTTGATTCGTTGTACGCGTATGACAAATGGCGTGCGGCCGCTTTGGTCGAAGCCGGTAAATGCCAGGAACATCTTGGTAATTGGAATCACGCCATCAAGTTATATCAACAATTGATAAAGAAGTTTCCGCAAAGCGAATTCAAAATCGCTGCGGAAAAACGAATGAACCTTGCAACGCGTCAAGCGACAAGAACCTTCAACCGAACCCAAAAGTAAGACTCAGCGATTTCCCGTTATGAAAATCAATATCTCATTCATTGCCCGATTGCTCCTTTTCACCTTCGTCGTGGGTTTGACCTGCGTTGCGTACGGTCAATCTGATGCACTTCCTGTAAACGGATTCGAAATTCCGGAAACGGTTGTCGATACCACGCCAGAAACAGCACAACCAAGCCCAACCATTTCGTCCAAGCGAATGACGGCGGTGTTGCAAAACGGCGGTCCATTGATGATCCCGATTTTGTTCTGTTCATTCGTGCTGGTCGTGTTTACGTTCGAACGACTGATCAGTTTAAGAAAAGGCCGAATCATTCCAGCGGTGTTTTCTCGGAAGTTCATTGAACAACTGACCGCCGGTGAATTGAACAAGGACAAAGCGGTCAAATTGTGCGAGCAGGATGGAAGTCCGATTGCCCAGGTTTTTCTGGCGGGTGCACAAAAATGGGGTAAGGCATCGGTAGAAGTAGAACAGGCCGTTCTGGATGAAGGCGAACGCCAAAGCAATCATATGCGGCGATACCTGCGACTGATCAACGGAATCGCAACCGTTTGTCCGCTTCTGGGATTGCTCGGTACGGTACTGGGAATGATTCACGCATTTGACGCGATTGCGGCAGTGGACTCGAATCTGGTGGACCCGAAAATCCTGATCGCAAATGGCATCAGCCAGGCGTTGTTGACGACGGCTGCTGGAATGACCGTCGCCATTCCAGCTTTAATCGCATACCTGTATTTTTCCAGTCGAGTTGATTTGCGGGTGATGGAAATCGATTCGCTTTCGATGAAAGTCGTTCGAGCGGTATGTGCGGAATCGCAGATCGCCAAAACAAGAAAAACAGCAACAAAGTCCAACCAGAAAAAGGCAGCCTAGTTTGCTGTTGAAGTAGCATTATGCCATTGAAAGTTCAAAAAGATATTGCATCGTCAATCAATTTGACGCCGCTGATCGATATCGTATTCCTGTTGATCATCTTCTTCATGGTGGGTACGCGTTTCAGCGAATTGAATGAGATGGAGCGAAATATTCCGCTCCAGGTCCCAGCGGTCAGCAATGCGGCGGCGTTGACATCGGCTCCTCGTAAGCGTGTGATCAATGTGCTTGAGGACGGGAGCATCGTGTTGGACAAAAAGACGGTCACTCTTGACCAATTGCAGGCTGAACTTGCCAATGCCCGCCAACAATACAAACAATTAGGCGTTGTCATCCGAGGCGATCAATCGGCTCACTTCGACAAAGTGGCAAACGTCATGGCCATATGCCGTCAGGCAGACATAAGCGACTTGAACATATCGGTGCGAGTCGCAGGCCAGAATTCTCTTCAATTGCAATCTCGTTAACGCCAGGATCGAATATGTATGAATTTGGAAACACGATTCTTGCTGAGTCACTTTGGCTGAAAATCGTTCACGTGCTCACAACACCAAGCTTGCAATTGTTTCTGCTGCTGGGATCACTCGTTCTTGTGATCAGTCTGTTGCTATTAACGATGACGCGTCTTGGACACGCTCGACCGATCACCAAATGTGTCGTCTTGTCAGTCATCGCTCACGTGTTGTTACTGGGCTATGCCTACGGAACAAAATTGATCTTCCATGTGCCGGTGGCTAAGAAGGAAGATCCAATCAAGATCAATCTAATTGACGATGGTATTGAGAAAGAGCGAATCATCGAACCCGCCAACGACGAATTGGTGGACGACTACGATAGTTCGGTCGTGCCAAATGACACGCATCAACTACGTCGGCCTGAAACGGAAGTGCCTTTCGAAATGGAACGCGTTGTAGATTTGCCGACACCAGACAATGAATTCAAGCTCTCAGACACCAAGCCACTGGTGGAAATCGCTAATTTGCAGAATCCATCGCCGAATTTCAACATCAAAGCACCCAACATTGATTTCCAACAGGACGAAATCTTTGAAGACGTCCAAGCTGAAGAAACCGATTTTCAACGCATTGGACAACGGCCAGGTGACGTTCAAAATCATCAGCCCGATGTTGAGGTCAGCGTCAAGGAACTTGATCGATCATCTGAATTGCGCGATGTTGAAGTCGAGCCCAAAATACTGAACGAAAACGCGTTCTCTGACCCAGCCGATCGAGCCGAACAATTCGAATCCGAACTGGTTATCCCCGATTCCGATAAAAAGATCGTCGATGAATTCGCCAGCTCAAAATCGTCTGATGATTCTCCGTCCTATAACTTCTCTTCGGATAGTTCTTCACAAGTTCAGCGACAACATCGCCTTGGTGATGGACAACCCATACCGCCGGCCTACCTATTGCGAGCAGCTCCCAATCGTTTGGAAATCGCAGGCGAAACTGGCGGGACGCAAAAAACAGAGGACGCTGTGCAGGCGGCATTGCAGTGGCTTGCCAGTGTGCAAAAAGAAGATGGAAGATGGGCCGCTTGTGATCACGAAGGTGGCAAAGAAGACAAGGTGTTTGGACACGATCGAGGCGGTTGTGGTTCAGATGCTGACACGGGAATCACTGCGCTTGCCGCATTGTCGTTTTTGGGTGCGGGGCATACGCATCTGGAAGGCAAATACCGCGTCAACGTTCAAAGGGCGTTGGAATATTTGATTCAGCGACAAGCAAGCGACGGCGATCTATCGGGGGACGCGAAATTGTTTGCCAGAATGTATTGTCACAGTATGTCCTTGCTTGCCCTTAGTGAAGCCTTGGCGGTCACTGGCGATTATCGACTAAAGCAGCCCGTCAATCTTGGCTTACATTACACCTTGGCGGCCCAGGACCGAAACGGAGGCGGATGGCGTTACCAGCCCGGAGATACGGGTGACATGAGCCAGTTTGGATGGAAAGTCATGGCGATCAATAGTGCGATCAGCGGCGGTATTGAAATCGACCCAACCTATACTACTCGCATGGTAAAGTTTCTGCGCAGTTGTCAAACTGGAAATCATGATGGTCTGGCGAGCTATCGACCGGGTGAAGGCCCAAGTACGACCATGACCGCTGAAGCCCTGGTTTGTAAATCATTTATGAACCAACCGATTTCAGAGTCCAGCTTACAGGAATCTCAGGATCGTTTGTTGAAAGAGCTGCCAAGCTTAGGCCGAACCAATTTGTACTATTGGTACTACGGCACACTCGCGCTGCATCAATCAGGCGGCCAGGCGTGGCAACGCTGGAACACCGAACTGCAACGAGTTCTGCTGTCGCAGCAGACCAACAGCGGGTCAGCCGCTGGCAGCTGGGCACCCGATGGCGTTTGGGGCGGATATGGCGGCAGAGTCTATTCGACGGCGCTTGCTACGATGTGCCTTGAAGTCTACTATCGGTATCAGCCCCAAAACAGTCCTGTATCTACTTCCGTATCGGTTTTGATACCGACCGAAAGCGGAGAAGCTGTCAGGTGAGAGCCTGATGTTTCAACCGGTTTTCCAAAGAAACGGAAAGAAAGCTCGCGTTAAATGGTTCGATACTGTCGCAAACGACCATTGAATGGGTAGAATTCGCGCTCGGTAAATTTGTCGCGGTGTTAATGCTGTTTGACACGCAACGCCAGCGTTTTAGAATAGAGTCCAAGAAAAGCGTTTAAACGAAAATTGGACCCGACGGTCTTGAAGATGCTTGGAATTGGATTCTTCGAATTGCTGATTTTGCTCGCGATACCGGTGAGCATCGTAGTTTGCGGACTATTGTTAATTGCCCTTAAGAAATAACTAAACGAGATTCAATTATGTTTGGAATCGGTACTCCAGAAATGCTAATCATGGCAGCCGTGCTGCTATTGCTATTCGGCGGTGCGAAACTTCCAGCGCTGATGCGAAACATGGGGCGTAGCGTCAACGAATTCAAAGCCGGCATTAAAGAAACGCCAAAAGAAGCCCCTCCTGCCATTGAAGAAACCGAAGAAGCGTCGGAATTAGCAAATTAGAGATCAGTACGCGGTGAATCCATGATTGGTGGAATTGGATACACAGAGCTGATGGTGTTGGCGGTGGTTGCTGTTGTGTTGTTCGGTCGCAAACTCCCAGAAGTAGCCAGAAGTGTCGGTAGCTCCTACGCTCAATTCCGCAAGGGATTAAACGAGATACAATCGACGATCAACGTCGATGACTCAGAATACTCCAGCAACAATCTCGATTACGAAAAGCCGTACGATGATGTTGTCGAACCATCGGGACCGAAGTTTGAACCTCCGCTTGAAGAAGTTGAACCGGAGAGTTAAACGATCGCTCAACCAGTTGCAAAGGATTTGATTTGGGCGCGATAGTTGCATTACTTGTTATTGTTACCGTTTCTCTGCTGGTAACGCGAATCGGTGCTGTAGCTTTGGCACTGACCGGGCTGTCGCCAGAAGTCGCACGCTTTCAAGCGCGATCCGCTTTTACGGGCGTGGGATTCACGACAACCGAATCCGAAACGCTTGTCAATCATCCAGTGCGACGTCGCATTCTGATGCTGCTGATGTTCTGGGGCAACATCGGTATCGCAGCGGTCATCGCCAGTACGATCGCAAGTTTCGCTGATGAGCCAGATGACGGGGAGTCCGTTTGGTTTCGCGTTTTGTTCTTTCTTGGCGGTATTGTGGTTCTGTGGCTGATTTTCACCAGTCGCTTTATCGATGATCTGGTCTCACGCTGGGTTGAATACGCGCTGCGACGCTTTACTAATCTTGAAGTTCGCGACTACACATCCTTGTTGCATTTGCACAATGGCTACGTAGTTATGGAAACGAAAGTAAATCCAGACGATTGGATTGATGGAAGTACTTTAACCCAGGCCAATTTGTCGTCCGAAGGTGTTTTGGTACTCGGCCTGACCAGGTCCAATGGCCAATACATCGGTAGCCCTAACGGTAGGACGCGGATCGATGCCGGCGATACAATGACGTTGTATGGTCCCGAAGATCGGCTGGAAGAATTTGATTTGAGAAAGAAAGGCGATGATGGCGACCGCGCGCATCGTATCGCTGTACAGGTCCAGCAGGATGTTGAAACGGATCGGTTAGCCGAATAATTGTGAAAGCCAGCTACCGGTCGGCAATTCTGAGAATTGCGCCTGACTGCCAAATAGCCAGACGAAACAAAAGTAAACGACGTACAGTGCCAACAGCCCGGTTGCTATCCCCAACGTAAATCTTACGATCCAGAAGCGACCGATCGTACCAAAGAAAAATTTGATCAGCGTATAAAACGGCGCTACAACAACCAGCCCCGCAAAGATCAACACGTCGATCAACATGGAACCAACCGACTGGTTCCGCGATTTGTGGCTGCGCCTTTTGCTTTTTCTTGATTTGGAAAACGGGTTCGCTTTGCCAATCAGCACTTGATAAAAGTGAGTCTCGATCAGTTCACCGAGAAGACCCGGATTTAACGGGGTCTTTGATCTTTTTCGTGGGATTGGTTTTGCAGGTTCCGTACGCTCAACTGCCATCACGAATAGGATTGTGGATGAGAATTCGGTCAAAAACTAACTTTAATTATAGCTTCTGGACTGGCTGAATGTCGCCAAGTGCATTAATTAATCCTATTATTTGCATAGAGATTCGTTATAGTTGTCGTACGGGAATTCGAGAAAAGCAGGGATTTAATTCCATTTCTGATGCTTCTCTAGCAGCGTAGTATTCACGATTAAGACTAATTCAATTAATTCCTAGACTCTTTTTTTTGAGAGAATGAAGCAAGGTGAAACACAAAATTCGACAAGGGAAATTGGCATCATCGCTTGTAGGCTTAGGCTTCACAATGATCTGCATTACCATTTTTATTGGACTAGTCGGTTGTAGTCGAGACAAACCGCAAAATGATAACCCTGAACCAGTTGTCCAGGATCTTGATATCCAACAACCATTAGGTACTCAATAGAAATAGGAACTCGATTGGGATAGCTAGATTGCTGAATTAAAAAATCAGAATACTGCGTCATGAATTCAGTCAGACGTTCATTTCCGTGTAAGACCTAAGATGGCCGAACTGAAAGTTATTTCCGGACCGACACCAGGTAAGTTGTTCAAGGTGGGCAATGGTATATCAACCATTGGCCGTGAACAAACGAATTCGGTTCGAATTAACGACTACGAAATTTCTCGACGCCACGCCGAGCTTCACATTCACGACAACGAATGTTTGCTTGTTGATCTTGGCAGCTCAAATGGAACATTGGTGAACGATGAACCAGTCTCCAACCGATATCTGGCTTCCGGAGACCAGATTCGAATCGGGCAAACCGTGCTTGAGTTTCATTCACAACAATTCATGCACGCTATGGGTAACCAATCGGACACCGTTCGCGAAACGGACGACGAAAGCGCTGCGATCGAGGGAACGGTTTCGTCGCCTGGCTCTTCTAACCAGTTGCTGCAAACACAAAGTAACTTAGAAGTGCTCTACCATGCAGCTCTTGCTGCCGGCTCGTATCAAAGTACCGAAAGTTTGCTGCAGCGAATTCTCGATCTGGTGTTTTGCTGGATTTCTGCGCATCGGTCTTGCATTTTGCTACGTGAAGATGATCGTGAATCTTTGATCTCGAAATCAATCGACGCCCAAACAACCGATAAGTATTCTACTGAGCCATTCGACTTTGAGCATGCTGTCATCAAGTACGTGTTTCGCCACAAAGAAGGAATCGTGGTTAACGATATCCAAAATGATGATCGTTTTCCATTCGTACTTGGACGTGAAGAGTTAAAGGACCGCCAGATCATTTGCGCGCCAATCAAGAGCCGGTACGGAATACGAGGCGTAATTTATGCAGACAAATCCAGATGTACGCAAACCGAAGGCGGTTCGAATGGGCCGTTTGATGAACAGCAACTGAAATTGCTTCATGCGATTGGGCTTCATGCAGCCGTTGCGATTGAAAACGCCGATCACTATGCCATGTTGTTGCAATCCGAACGCGTAACGGCAGTCGGCAACGCGATGGCGTCGATGTCACACCATATCAAGAATATTCTGCAAAGTATCAACGGCGGAAATCACTTGATTGAAGAAGGGCTTTCACATGCGAAAATCGACTTGATCCAAAATGGCTGGAAAATTGTTCAGAAGAACCAGCAGAACCTTGGAAATCTGGTAATGGATATGCTCTCGTACAGCAATAATTCGACTCCCAGACTCGAGTCCAGTAATTTAATCGAGATGGTGGAAGGCGTTGTTTCCAGTTTGCAGTGTACCGCGAAAAATGAAAACGTTGAATTGAGCTTTGAATCGGACGAAAAGCAGCTGTATATCGCCGCTGAGTCGGATTTGATGCGGCGAGCGATTTATAACGTTATCGATTTCAGCATCAATAGCTGCCGCGATAGTACTGGGGGTAAAGTCGAGGTGTTGCTGCAAAGTTCTGGCACGACAGCCGAGTTAAGTATTTCGGACTGCGGCATTAATTTCAGCAAGGAAGAACTCTCACGAATTTTTGATCCGCTTGCTCATTCTGAGCGATCAGCACGGTTTGGACTGGGCATGGCGGTTGCCAGAAAGATTTTTATCGACATGGCGGGCTCGATTGAAGCAGTCCAGGACAAAGACTTCTTTGGAAACCGTTTTGTGATCAAGCTTCCCATGGTAAACGCTCCGGAATTCCACGGCAGCGGTACTGGTCAGGCCCCTGCCTCATAGTTCGTTTGCGGCTTGTAGACGTGAAAAGTGCCTAACACGGATTTTGAACTGATTTCAATTTTCGCAAAAAAAAAGCTTCAAAGTTTGCGGGTTCTATAAACAACTTTGACAATTCTAGCGGTTCGCAATCACCAACAAATTGCATATGGCAATACCTGCTGATTATTCTGACCGAGTACGTTGTCGCTCAACGCATTAAATGGCGATATCAAATGAAGAAGTAACCTTCCAGCACTGCTAGCGTTTCGCAAGATGGATGCAATTATGATTGCGTTTTTTCGAATCGGTGCTACCAATTAATATGTTATGCCCAATCCAATTTGGGCTACACTACGCCGCGTCGCAAAACCGTGGCGTCGCTTCGGATCAAGGAGGATCGAATGCAAAGTACTTTCAACCTGACAGCACTGACCATCTGCGTGATTTTTGTCATTGCTGGAAGTACTATCGCACAGGATTCGGAATCAAAGAAAACAGTTGAACCCGTGTTTCGAGTTCCCAGGTTGAAGCGTCAAGCACGTCAAGGCCGTCAGGTACGTCCGGTACGTCAAGCAAGACAGACACAGCCACGACCACGCCCACAGAATTCTATTCCCAATGTTCAGCCTCAAAACCTTCAGCCTCAAAACCTGCGTGCTCAATCTGTGATTGAGCGGCCGATCGACAACACACCGCGTTCAATTGATCCAAGGCCAGTCGTACAACAACCGTTACCGCAAGTCGCACCTCCTGTTGCCCGTGTTGCAGATGCGGGAGAATTGGCGGTTCCAGATAAGAAAATTGAATCACTGGTGCCGGAAAATATTCGCGCCAACGATCTTGAAGCTCACCCACTTGACCGGGCGATTGAAATTGCCAGACATGGTCTCGACGGGATTCGACAAAACGTAGCGGACTATACGGCCATCCTCGTAAAACGCGAACGAGTTGATGGACGGTTATCCGAACCCAATTATATGCGAATTAAAATTCGCCATCCGCGCGTCGTCAACGGCCAACAGGTTCCTTTCAGCATCTATATGAAGTTCCTCAAACCCAAGGCTGCATCTGGACGCGAAGTCATCTGGGTTCATGGGCAAAACAACAACAATTTGATCGCACACGAGACTGGTGCATTGTTGCGGTTCAAAAATTTCTACCTTGAACCGACTGGATTCCTGGCGATGAAAGGCAACAAGTACCCAATTTACGATGCTGGCCTTGAGAACCTGACCTTGAAACTGATTGAGAAAGCTGAACGCGATCGCAAAGCAGGACTCTGTGAAGTCGATTATTCTGACGACGCGGAAGTCAACAAGCGTCCGTGTACGTTAATCAAAGTGACTCATCCACAACGTCGACAGCCGTACGAATTTCACGTAGCCAAAGTGTACATCGACAACGAATTGCAGATGCCCGTCCGCTATGAATCAATGGACTGGCCCGATGCCAGTGGCCGGGTAAAGATCATGGAGCAGTACACGTATATCAATATCAAGACGAACGTGGGTCTTACCGACGCGGATTTCGCCATTACTAATCCAACCTATGGTTTCGCTCGCTGAAATTTGGGCATTTGCTGCCGATTCAATTCGTAAGGCGGACTCGATTTATTGTGACCGCGCCGGTAAAATCGAAGAGTCTTACGATTCTTAAAACCTGGCGAGCGGATCAGCATGCCGATTCGAAATCTCTTTGTGATTGCGTTGACGACAATTTTGTCGCTGACTTGCTATACCACCGCTTCAAAAAATAAATACGCTAACCTGTTCGCCGAAGCTTTAACGACGATTGAACAACAGGCACTTCAAGACATCCCACGGGAAAATCTGTTCGAATTCGCAATGGATGGAATGACTTCCAAATTGGATGGCCATTCAAAATACATTTCTGGCGAAATGTTTCGGATGTTTAACGAAGACATGGAGCAGCAATTTGGCGGAGTCGGGATGTACGTTGAAAACGATCCAGAATCCAATCACTTAACCGTTCTCGCTCCCATTCCAAACGCGCCGGCATACGATGCAGGTATTCGGTCTGGCGATATCATCATCGAAATAGAAGGCGAGTCGACCGAAGATATGGATCGCTCGCGGGCCGTTGAATTGATTCGCGGTCCACGTGGAACCACGGTCAGTGTCCTAATGGCTCGAAACGATAAAGAAAATCTTTATCAACTTGAACGAGATTTCATCCATGAACCATCCCTTCACGGCGATTACAGAAATGCGGACGGCTCATGGAATTACCATTTGAAGGACTATCCGAAAATCGGCTATCTGAGACTGATTCAATTCGGCAGCAAATCAAGCGAAGAAATGCGAGAAGCCCTCGCCGAAATTGACGACTCGGTCGATTCGTTGATTTTCGATTTACGTAACAATACGGGTGGCTTGCTTGAAGGAGCCATTGATATTTGCGACTTGCTACTGCCGCCTGAAAAGCAAATCGTCAGCATCCGTGGTCGCAATCTTGCGTTGCAGGAAGAGCATTTTTCGAAATCGAATCCCGCTTTTAATGCCAACAAACCGCTGGTGATTTTGATTAACAGAGACTCTGCCAGCGCCAGCGAGGTTGTGTCCGGTTGTCTTCAAGATCATGATCGCGCCGTTTTGATTGGTGAAACGTCATGGGGAAAAGGCACCGTACAGCACGTCATTCCGATTGAACAAGGTCGCAGCGCGTTGAAATTGACTACGGCCAGTTATTGGCGTCCGAGCGGCAAAAATATCGATCGCTATGACAAAGAAGCTCAAAAAAGTGGCGATTGGGGAGTCAAACCAAACAAAGGCATGGAGATTGAGCTGAGTGAAGAACAAATTTTTCGCAATCGGCAATTAAGAAGCTTCAATGATTTGCGTGGGTTGATTGATCCAGAAAATTTAATTGAGCGCGACGAAGACAAAATTATGGAAATCACCGATGAACCGTTGCAAAAAGCGATTGAGTTTTTGCAGAAGCACAAAGAAAAAAGAATTGCAGCTTGATCCAGCTTGATCGTACGCCGCGCTGTCACAAAACCACGAATGAAAGGAATTAATTCACGTGGAACAAACCTCCAAGGACTTTTTTGCCAATCTCGTTTGTTCGTCTGGCGTATCGGGTTTTGAACAACCGGTACAAAAAGTGGTTCGCGACTACGCCGAGTCGTTTGCCGACGAGATCAAAACGGACTTGCATGGCAATGTCGTAATGTGCATCAACCCGGAAGCCGAAGTACGCGTGATGCTGGCCGGCCATGCGGATCAGATCGGAATGTTGATTTCGCACATCGATGAAAATGGTTTCATTTACGTGCAAACCGTTGGCGGATGGGACCCTCAACAACTGGTGGGTCAGCGCGTTTCGATCTGGACTTCCGTCGGACCCGTTAACGGAGTCATTTCTCGCAAAGCGATTCATTTGCTCGATGAAACCGAACGCAAGCAGGTCGTAAAAGTCAAAGACATGTGGATCGACATTGGCGCCGGCAATCGCGAACAAGCGCTGTCCGTGGTCAGTGTTGGTGATTCGGTGACGTTGCAACTTGGTTATCAGGAACTTCAAAATAATCTGGTTAACGGACCAGCTATGGACGACCGTTGTGGAGTCTGGGTCGTCGTCGAAGCAATGCGTCGAGCAAAAGAAATGGGAATAAGTTGCGGGATGTACGTCGCGTCGACCGTCCAGGAAGAAATCGGATTGCGGGGCGCGAAAACGGCGGCTTACGGAATCAATCCGCACATTGGTATCGCCGTCGATGTTACTCACGCCACCGATTGCCCAAGTATGGATCAACGGCAGCAGGGAGATATTAAGTTATCAGGCGGGCCTGTGATCGTCCGTGGTCCGAATGTTAATCCTGTCGTCGCCGACCGTTTAACAGAGCTGGCCAAAGAGAATAAATTCCCGTACCAAACGGCGGCCCTTGGTCGAGCAGCCCCCAACGATTCCAATTCGCTGCAAGTTACTCGCGAAGGTGTGGCTGCCGGGATTCTGGCGATTCCCAATCGTTATATGCACAGCAGCGTCGAAACCATATCGCTGGAAGACATCAACTACGCATCGATGCTGTTAGCAAAATTTGTAGCCAGCGTTGAATCTGCAGAAGCATTCATTCCTAAAATCGATTGACCTCGGACCGCGTGGGTTGCATGGCCAATGCGTCTGAGAACTAACTTCTGACGTCTTAAACTTCTAGCGTCCTTGCCAGCTCTTGGTGGGCAAACGCTATGAGGATCAGGCAGGTGAGGATTGTAGTGATTGCCGCGACAGAACTGGCAGCGGGTGCAAGTGGATGGCTTCAACGCTAGTGTTCTTTCAATCAATTCCCGTTCGAAATTTACGGCGTGCTACATTTCAGCGTCGCTTTCGATCAAACTCGGGGATTTTATGGACAACGTCATCATCCAGGTCAGCAATTTTCACAAGGCTTACCAGCAGGAAATAGCGGTTGAAGACCTTTCGTTTCATGTTGAATCAGGTCAGGTCCTGGGTTTGATTGGACCCAATGGAGCTGGAAAGACGACAACTTTGCGTGCGATCGCAGGCATTATCCCCGCCAGCGATGGCGAACTTAGCGTTTGCGATTACGAAGTTTCCAGTGATCCAATTTCTCTTAAGCGAAATACCGCCTACGTTCCGGACGACCCACAGCTGTTCAACGATTTGACGGTAGAGCAACATTTCGCGTTTACCGCCAGCATCTATCAAGTAGATGACTGGCAGGAAAAGATGACGCAAATACTTAAGCGATTCGAGCTTTTTAGGAAGTTAAAGGCACGTGCCTCTGATCTTTCTCGCGGCATGCGACAAAAGCTTGCCATTGGTTGTGCATACTTGTACCAACCGAAAGCATTGTTGCTCGATGAGCCGATGACCGGGCTCGATCCCAAAGGGATTCGTGCCTTGAAGAATTCGATTACTCAACGGGCAGAAGCTGGAGACGCGGTCGTTATTAGTTCGCATCTCTTGGCGATGGTGGAAGATATCTGCACTAACGTTTTGATCCTGGAATCTGGTGATCGAATGTTCTTTGGCTCGCTCGCCGAACTGAAGGATCAGTACGCCGATCAAATTGGTGATGGGACACTGGAAGAAATTTTCTTAAGTGCCGTCGGAAACGCTGATCAAATCTAGAAGTATCAATTCGATGTCTAACGTCCAACCAGCTGCGAACTTCTTTAGAACGAATTCGATATTCGATTCGATCGATAGCGTTTGGCAACAAGCTAAAGCGTTTGTGGGAATCCCCAGCACCAATCCAACGGTATCCAAACTGTTGAAATGGCAAAGTGCTGCCAAATTCACCCGCACAATGGATCGCATTCGCTCGCCGCGACGAATGTTGTTGACCGTCGTTGCAATTTTGTTGACATTCGTCTGGTTGGGGCAAGCGCTCGCTGGAATTTTGTTGCGTCAAAGTTCGTCGACGGCAACCTTGATGAAGATGATTCCGTTGTCGCTAGGCGTTTACTTGTTCTGGAACTTCATCAAAGCGGCTGGCCAAAAACCGGTCGAGCCGTTTGAATGGACGGAAACCGAACGAGAACTGCTGCTGGGATCACCCCTGAAACGTGCGGATGTGATTCAGTACCGCTGTTCAACGATCGCCAGATCGGCATTCATAAAATCATTAATATTTACTTTCGTCATGATCCCCGACTTGGCGATTTTGCCGTTGGGTTTTTTAGGGATATTGATCGGACTGGTTTTTATCGACCTGGTCCGAATCTGGGTTGAAATTGTTGTTGACGCGTTGAAGCCAAGAGAGCGGTACATCTTTCGCGGCCTGGTTTTTGGTGCAGTCGCAGTCGTCGCTTTTCGAGCGATTACCTGTACGGTTCTTTCACACAATTTTGCGGAAACATTGCAGTCGGCTGCAGGATTTGGATTTCTGCTTGAGCTGTGGGCACAATTACAAGCACAAACCGAGACATGGTATGGCGCGGCCGCGCTGGCACCGTTCCGCTGGATCGCCAGCATCATCGTCGCGGATTCAATGAGTATTGCCGTTTATTTGAAATTGATCGTGTCCGGTGCCGTCGTGCTATTGATGACTCGCCTTACACCCACCATCGACAATGTTTTCCTGAATAAGAAACTGGCCTACGAACGAGACCATCTTAAGCTTGCGAAAAAACAATCTGCCACATTGGAACAGGACGCTGAATTCCAGTTCATCACTGCCCCAAGTCATTTGGGTGGCATCGGTGGTCTTGGCTGGCGACAATGGTGCGGCGCCGTCAATTACAGGAATTCAGTATTGGTTTCTCTATTGGTGCCGGCGATTTTAAGTTGCATGCCGTCGTTTGCATCCATTGGCCAATTTGCTTTAGTTGCTAACACGACCGGAGCGCTTGCGTTCTATTCATTGGTCTTGTTGCCAGCTTCGTTGAAATTCGATTTTCGACGTGATATCGATCGGCTAACCGTATTAAAATCCTTGCCCATTACGCCGCTCAATGCTTGTATCGGTCAATTAGCGGTTCCGGTTTTAATAACACTCGCGTTCCAGTTGTTTTCTTTGTTACTGGTAATGTGCATATCGCCGTATAACCCGCTATTCATTGTTGGGGCCTTGGCTGTTTTGTTTCCGTTCAATTTGTTTATCTTCAGTTTCGAAAACCTGGCATTTCTGTGGTATCCACACCGAATCAATCAAGAAGGCATGCAGGTATTGATACGATCGATTCTTGTTTTTACCGCCAAATCACTGATTTTTGCGTTCGCGTTTGGTGTGACCTTTATCTGGGTGTTGCTTGCGAAATCGATTTGCGAAACGATAGGGGGCGGTTTGTTGAGTGTACCCATCGTATTTTCGGTTGGGATGTTTTTAATGATCCTGAGCTCGTCGCTGGCGATTTTCTATTTTCTGGTCAAAGCTTTTGAGAAATTCGATCCAAGCGCAGATTTGGTTGGGTTGGATTAGCGCACATCCGAACGATGGTTTGGATTTTGGTGCTGCTGCGTGCGTTGGATTTGCGCGAGTTGATTTCCTGGATCGCGTTGAGCAAACCGTACAGTTTTTCCAGTCGCCGAACTTCAAAGACTCAGAAAGACGATCCCCAGTTGGGTGAGCAGCCGCAATTCACACATTTCTACCTTTGGCAAATGCGAGCCGAAGCGTTTTACGAATCGTTGCTCGCGGCCAGTGGTAACTCAGGTGTCCAAGGCAGCTACGAAGAAAAGGAGCGGCAAAAGAATGTTTGGCTAAGCCAATTCGCATCTGCTTTTGGAACAGACGAAGGATTTGAGTGGCGACGATGTTGCTGGCGCGATGCGAAACCGAACGACAAGTATTCAGACAAAAGACTTGGGCGATGGAGCTTCAAATACGATCTGCTGGAGTGAATCGTTAGGCTACGACCTTGAGCAGGATATAGTTTTTAGCAATGACACCGTTGGTGCCAGTTTCGCATTGTATTCGACTGCGTTGATTACCGGGCGGCAGTGGCCAGTTGGTGTAGACCAAAAGACTGGCGAGTTTACATCCATTCTGTTTGGTGATTCGGACAATTCCTTGCCGTGGGTGATAGGTTCGAATCATATATCGACGGAAACAATGTGACGTTTTGCGATGGCAGTGTTCGATTCCTCAGTGATCGAACTTCGCGTGGCGTTATGACGGCACTTGGTTGTGGCAATGATGGCTGGTTGTCAGAAAGAACAAACTAGAAGAACAAATTAGAGATTTTTGCATACTCATACATAAAATATTTTCTATTGAGAGGACTAACGATGAAAGTTGTTGAATTATTAGTCTTGTTGTTTGTTGTGTTGCTTTTGCCTGTTTCGGCAAATGCACAAGTTAACGAAGATTTTGAAGTGGTGTTTGGTCAGTTTGCTGACGATGACGACGAGCCTTTAGATGGCTGGTTTGGTGCTCTTCTAAGCAACCAATTTGGACCTACGGGTATTATTCCCGGTGTCGAAGAGGCGTGTGGCCAGTTCGATGCTCAAGCCGGTTCGCCTGGTTCCTATGTTGCGATGAACTACCGCAATGTAAACAGCTTTTCGGCAAGTGATACTACCAGCACTTGGCTGGTGACGCCGGAGATAAGTATTGCTGATCAAACCATGTTGTCGTTTTATACCCGGACGGTGGTAGCCAGCCAATTTCCCGATCGACTGGTTGTTCGGCTTAGTACAAACGGTGACAGTACAGATGTCGGTTCATCTGCAGACGAGGTTGGTGATTTTCAAACGGTTCTGTTTGATATCAACCCAACACACGATGTTGGCGGCTATCCGGAAGAGTGGACCAGGTTTGAAGTTGAGCTTAATGGATTTGGTGGTGGAACTGGTCGAATCGCCTTTCATTACTTCAATGAATTCATGAATGTGAATGGCCATTACATCGGTATCGATACCGTTTCAGTTGTCCCGTTTTTGGTTGGTGACATAAATTGTGACGGGGTAATTGACTTGATCGACGTGCAACCGTTTGTTGATCTGTTGAATAGCGGCGGATTTTCTGAGAAGGCCGATTTAAACAGCGACGGGCTTGTAACTCTTGAAGATGTTGATCCGTTTGTCGAGCTATTGTTAGGTCTGTAGATCCAATTGATCTTTTCTCGTGAAGGAGACAGGCTCTTGTCGGTGGGGATCCAATTATCCTTGATTCAGCAAGAGCCTGATTTTCTTTTGCGTGTGTTTCGAAATGGAGGTGTCGGCAAGCAATGAATGTTTTAAGGTAATTTTGCGTCTCTGGAAAAGAATGCAGCTGTTTGTTGAGGCGCTCACAGGCGGATATTTGGTTGATGAATGCAGTATCAAAAACCAAGTGTTCGTTAACTGTGGTTATCTCTATTACAAGTAAAAGCAATTTGGTCTTGACCCATGATATTCAGGTGCGTATTATACCCACACGCTCCAGCCAAATGAGTTGTCTCGTCTCATCCTATACGACAACTTTTTGTGGGTGCTTATCATCAATCTCTCTCGATCTGCTTTTACGCTAGCAAATTTGCTGGCTGAATCTGGCCAAACATCTATATGTGTTGGGGCCGCACTATCTCTGATAAACGGCTGCCATAAGTCTTGTCGTATTGCTTGCCCGAATCGGCTGACTGAAATCACTGTGGTTTCGCTGCAGCGTTTGGAATGTTGGTACCAGTTCAGCAAAAACCAGAGGATTCAAAACTATCAATTTTGGTGACTGGAAAAACAGTTTGCCATGAGTGATCGGTTCGAATCATATCGACGAACACAATGTCACGGCTTGCATTGGGTTGTGGCAACGTGGCTGGTTAGCGGAAAGAAACAAGTAGTTTTGGAAAATTAGAGGACTAGCAATGAGAATTGAAAGCAGAAAAGGATTTACATTGGTGGAAACGGCAGTTTGTGTTGGCATCTTGGGGGTGTTAGCAGGAATTGCGTTGCCGGTTGTTAGTGATGCACGTGAGGAGGCCAGGCAAATTGCTTGTGCGAACCGACTGGTGGAGATCACTATGGGATCGCTTCAGTTTCAGGAGGCAAACGAAGCGATGCCACCCATTCACACAAGTGATGGACCGGTTAATCAAATTACAGACATTTTCTTGTCAAATGATCAAAATACTGGCGCGCTGGCTTACATTTTGCCATTCATTGGTGAACAGGAAATATTCGACTTGATGCCAGAGATTGCGACTCAACCGGAAGTGTTCCTTGGTTCAGGCACTGCACCGATCTCCAACTTTATTCAACTGTTTCAAGATCCAGGTATGTCGGCAGCGCGAACCACTCAATTCTCGTCTGTTATTTGCCCGTCTAATGCTGATTTGTTGGATAAGCCAATCGATCAATTGTTTTACACAACGGCTCAAGTAGTTAGTGAGCCAAATTTAATTTTTATTGTTACCATAGCTGTTGCGGATGAGTTGGAGGAAACCCAAGGCCGAACATCTTATTTGCCGTCCATTGGAGGATTTCACACTCCTTTTAGTTCTGACCCTCGAGCATTGGACTTGAGTCTCGACGATGTTGCTGGCCCAATGCGAAATCGCACGACAAGTATTCATACAAAAGACTTAGGCGATGGAGCTTCAAATACGATTTGCTGGAGTGAATCATTAGGATACGACCTTGAACTGGATATTCTTTTTAACGGTGAGTCGGTTGGTGCCAGTTTTGCATTGTTTTCGAATGCTTTAATTACCGGGAATCGATGGAATGCTGGGATAGATTCAAAGACTGGCGAGACTTTCACTATTCTGTTTGGTGATTCGGACAATTCCTATCCTTGGTTGATAGGTTCAAATCATATCGACGGAAACAATGTAACGTTTTGCGATGGCAGTGTTCGATTCCTCAGTGATCAAACTTCACGGGGCGTCATGGCGGCGCTTGGTTGTGGAAACGATGGTTTCTGGTCAGAAAGAACAAACTAGAAGAACGTGTTAAAGATTTTTTCGTGCTTTTTTTCGTACTCATACATAAAATATTTTCTATTGAGAGGGCTAACGATGAAAGTTGTTGAATTATTAGTCTTGTTGTTTGTTGTGTTGCTTTTGCCTGTTTCGGCAAATGCACAAGTTAACGAAGATTTTGAAGTGGTGTTTGGTCAGTTTGCTGACGATGACGACGAGCCTTTAGATGGCTGGTTTGGTGCTCTTCTAAGCAACCAATTTGGACCTACGGGTATTATTCCCGGTGTCGAAGAGGCGTGTGGCCAGTTCGATGCTCAAGCCGGTTCGCCTGGTTCCTATGTTGCGATGAACTACCGCAATGTAAACAGCTTTTCGGCAAGTGATACTACCAGCACTTGGCTGGTGACGCCGGAGATAAGTATTGCTGATCAAACCATGTTGTCGTTTTATACCCGGACGGTGGTAGCCAGCCAATTTCCCGATCGACTGGTTGTTCGGCTTAGTACAAACGGTGACAGTACAGATGTCGGTTCATCTGCAGACGAGGTTGGTGATTTTCAAACGGTTCTGTTTGATATCAACCCAACACACGATGTTGGCGGCTATCCGGAAGAGTGGACCAGGTTTGAAGTTGAGCTTAATGGATTTGGTGGTGGAACTGGTCGAATCGCCTTTCATTACTTCAATGAATTCATGAATGTGAATGGCCATTACATCGGTATCGATACCGTTTCAGTTGTCCCGTTTTTGGTTGGTGACATAAATTGTGACGGGGTAATTGACTTGATCGACGTGCAACCGTTTGTTGATCTGTTGAATAGCGGCGGATTTTCTGAGAAGGCCGATTTAAACAGCGACGGGCTTGTAACTCTTGAAGATGTTGATCCGTTTGTCGAGCTATTGTTAGGTCTGTAGATCCAATTGATCTTTTCTCGTGAAGGAGACAGGCTCTTGTCGGTGGGGATCCAATTATCCTTGATTCTGCGATGAAACAACTACTTTTAATGGAACCGTTCCCCTGGTTTCGTTGATGTTCAACGGGGACAAGGCGATTCTTTTTTTGAGGTTTCGCCTTTTTTCGTTTTTGTTCGATTGCGGAATTACTGAAAGATTGGAGCCAGGAAATTACCTTTTTTACGGGAGACCTTATGATGTCGTTTCGAAAAGTAGCTGTGTTTCCACTTCCAATCTGTATTCTGTTTTGTTTTAGCCTGGTGTCATTCTTCGCCCAAGGACTCGAAAGGACATCTTCAGGCGCGTTGGTTCTTCAGACGCGTTGGTTGATGAACTTGGCGTACATGACGTTGGGAGAATTTCCGGACAAGGATCCAAAGCAATACCTTATCAATCCAGATTCCTTTAAGTCAGACGAAGACATTCCGCGGTTCACTGGCCAGTGAAGACGCGAACGCAATTTACTGAGCAACAGGATCGTTTTCTACGGATTCGGATTCTTTATCTGCGTTGTCATTTTCACTGGCGGCAGCATCTCTTGCCGCCTGCTTTTGACGTTGCTCTTCAGCATGAACCGACTCGCCAATCAAATCCTGAATCTCGTTGCGATCAAGTTCTTCACGTTCCATTAAGCCATCGGTTACCGCTTGAAGATGAGCTTTTTTGTCGGTCAACAATTGCAACGCATCAGCAGCCGCCTTCTGCAAAATCTTGTGGACCTCTTCGTCGATCGTGACCATCGTGTGTTCACTGAATTGACGATTTTGGTGGATCTCACGACCGAGAAACGGATCTTCATCGGTCATCTTATAACTGACCGGCCCCAGTTTATCGCTCATGCCCCAATGAGTGACCATTCGGCGGGCCATCGAAGTCGCACGCTCTAAATCGTTTTCTGCACCGACCGTCAGTTCGCCGTAAATTAATTGTTCAGCAGCTCGGCCAGCCAACAAAACGATCAAGTGATCCCTGATTTCATTTTCCGACATATTCATACGGTCTTCGTCAGGCACCATCTGTGTCACGCCCAGTGCCTGACCGCGAGGAATAATGGTGACTTTATGAACCGGGTTGGCACCGTCCAAATTCCAGGCTGCCAATGTGTGTCCAGCTTCATGATAAGCCGTACGTTCTTTCTCCTTGGCGGTAAGAACCTCTTCGCGCTTGGCTCCCATCAACACTTTATCGTGGGCGTAATAGAAATCGGCCATTTCGACTTTCGATTTATCATGTCGTGCGGCCCACAAAGCGGCTTCGTTAACCAGGTTCTGAATATCCGCACCGGTCATCCCAGCGGTTGCCTGGGCCATTGACGTTAAATCAACGTCTGGACCTAGAGGAACATCGCGGACATGAACTTTAAAAATCGCTTCCCGCCCAGCCATTGTTGGGCGGCTTACGGTCACATGGCGATCAAATCGGCCAGGTCGCAACAAAGCCGGATCCAGAATATCGGGACGGTTAGTAGCAGCGACAACAATCACACTGTCATTGGACTGAAAGCCGTCCATTTCACCCAGGATTTGGTTGAGCGTTTGTTCTCGTTCGTCATGTCCACCGCCGAGCCCTGCTCCGCGCTGTCTTCCAACGGCATCGATTTCGTCAATGAAAATAATCGCTGGCGATTGGCTTTTTGCCGATGCAAAAAGATCCCGTACGCGGCTGGCACCGACACCGACAAACATCTGAATAAATTCACTACCGTTGACGCTGAAGTAAGGCACTTCCGCTTCACCCGCGACTGCACGAGCCAGCAACGTCTTTCCGGTTCCCGGAGGCCCAACCAATAAAACACCTTTGGGCACACGGCCACCGAGCTTTTGGAACTTTGATGGATCTCGCAAAAACTCAACGATTTCCTGCAAGTCTCTTTTAACACCTTCCAGGCCAGCCACTTCCTTAAAAGTTACTGGCTGAGCCGAGGCATCGTATCGCTTTGCCGGACTGCGCGAAAAGTTGGACAAAAATCCAGTCCCACCCATCATTTGATTCTGTGCACGTCGCAGCGACAAAAACATCAGCAGCAGCAGTCCCAGCGACATCAGCAGGAACAGGCCGAGATAATAATTCAGAATACTGTTGGATTGAGGAAACGAAATACTTTTTACGCCGGCGTCTTCGAGCTTCTTGAGCAGCTTCTCTCGCGATTTCGATTGGTCATCGAGTCCAACGTAAAACTTCTTTTTCATTTCCTTGGGAGTGTTTTCTTTGTCGATACTGCCGTCGCTTTTTCGACGAGCGGGTTCGGGCAGCGGAGCTTTCTTAAAAGTTCCATACGCGCCTTGTTCCGAAAATTGGACGGTTTCGACAAGGCACCCGACCGGTTTCTTGTTGTCATCGAGAATCGGTTCGCCGTTGTAATCTTTTCCTTCAATCAGATTCGTCAGGTAGCTATACGAGATGTTCGAATAGTCCATGTTTTGCATGCCGAAAATCAGCCATGCCAGCATCGCGCTGAGAACAAAAACGAGAATCCAAAAATTCAGGCTACGACTAGGGCGTCGTTCCTGTTCGGTGTTCTGATTGTCGTCCTGAGTCTTATTTTCCATTATTTATCCTGAAAGATTGGCACCCGCGGGTCCCAATTGTAAGTCAGTTTTTCCCAAGCGAGAATTCTAGTCGATTCAGTAAATCTATGCGACATCTACCAAGACCTGTCGCAAAAAACAATGTTCTCTGACGAAACAGGGGCATCGGCGGGCTTGACAATACAGCCGCACTATCAGCCGGATTGGCAGTTCAAATAGTACAACAATTGTTGCGTGGCCAGGTCATCGGGCAACCGCGAAACCAGTGCAGCTTTGCTCAAATCTGGATGATTACCAACAAATTGCTGCAGACTTGATATCTGCTGCTCGCTCAACAACCAGCCAGGTTCGACGGCGAGGCGATTTTCAGCGGCAAGAACCAAGTGCTCGGTTAGAGTTTCTTCGTCGATTTGACGCATCTGAACCACGGCATCTACTGCGTATCCATCGGTCAACAACTTCCACGTCCAATAGTACGGAGGCTGAATGCCTTGGGGCAGATCCATCCGTAATTTCGCGTCGGATACCGTTTGGACATCTAAGTCTGAGCTACCCTCATCAGTATCATCGGGCGTAAAATTGGCTTGGTCAGCGACTTCTAGATCTTCTTTGGTGGAAGTTTGAATGTTAACCGATTCATCGTCAATTGTTTGCAAGTCCTGTTCTTGTTGCGGGGCCGATTCCAATGCTGGTTCATATGGAACCTCTGTCACGGGAGCCTCCGCAGCTAGTTCCTCCTCCGCCGCAGAATTTTCATCTTCCGGTTTTCTATGTGGCTTTTTACCTCGACACGCAGCCGACAACTTCTTTGCCAGCGTTGCCGGCAACTGCCCAACACATTCGAATCCCGATACGCCACTCATCAACCTTGCACCTCGTTCGCTGATTTGAACAACGGGACGAAACTTAGTCGTTTCCAACTGCTTAAGCAGCCCCATGTCGATCAACCAATCCAACAGTGCCGTCGCATCGGCTTGCCTCATTTTTTTAAGCAACCCAAACGTGCTTAGCCGCGACAAGTACAGGCCTTTGAGTTTTTTCGATTGCGAACCGGTCAGCATTTGAGCCATCAATGTTTTACCAATTCGGCCATGAGTCCGGGCGGCGCCGCTGAGTGCGACTTGGATCGCATACAGGCATTCGTCCTGGCTTCGATCATCCAGCGAAGCCACAATCGTCTCTGCGGCACTAGCGCAGTTATCGCATTTGCCACATTTACTGGCTTCCGGATCACCAAAATATTCCAGGATTTCCATCTGGCGACAACGATTGGTGGCGGCCAGGCGAACCATGCTTTCGAGTTTCGAAAATTCAGCCTGCTTTCGCTTTTCCAGTTCGGAAAAATCGATATTCAAGTCGCGAAACTTTTTCTTGGGGCACAATAAATGAACGGCGCGACCTCGAAACGGAGGAACAAAATCTATCGCTTCCAATTTGGAAAGCTGGCGAATGGCACGTGAAACCGATTCCCATTTCATATCTAAATCGGTGGCAAGTTGACGCGGCGGAAAGAAAACTCGCTCGCCACGCAATGAACCAACGCGTTTTTCTAATGCTCGCAGCACCTTTCGTTGAACCTTCGCTTCCCGAGGCAAATACTCGACCAATGAGGGCAAATCCGAGTCAATCTTGATCGCTGCCATATTCTTTTGTGAATCAAGTCTCTCCAAAGCCCCAGCCTTTTCGAGCAGATTTTCGCACGTCGAAATGGCTTCCGAACCAATTGACAGCCCAAGCGCTTCCTTGATTTCGGCCAACGTCAACTCGATTGGATCGTTCGGGCAATTTTGCAGAAACTCATATACCTCTTGCACGGTGCTTTTCGAGGGATATGAATTCTCGATGAAAAATTCCTGGATGAAACGGTCCTGGTACGAATAAAACATCAGGCATTGAGACTGTAGTCCGTCGCGTCCTGCACGCCCCGCTTCCTGGTAGTACGCTTCGATACTGCCTGGCAAGTTGTAATGAACCACAAATCGCAAATCAGATTTGTCGATCCCCATTCCAAAAGCATTGGTCGCGACAACGATCGGTATTTTGCCAGTCATAAATTCGTCCTGGACTTTCCGCCGCTCATCTGGCATCAAGCCGGCATGGTAAAACGCAATCGGACGGTCGATCTGGTCTTTAAGCAGCTCAACGACTTGTTCGCAATTCTTCCGCGTCGAAGCATAAATAATACCGGCTCCGTCACGGGTTCGAAGAAATTCAACCAACCGTTGATCTCGCCATGAATTACTGGATGATGATTCAACTCGCAATGAAAGATTTTCTCGGGCGAATCCACTTACGAAAACACTTGGCTCATTGAGTTCAAGAACCTTGCATATATCGTCTCGCACCAAAGCGGTTGCAGTCGCGGTCAAAGCGATGGTTTGTGGTTGTCCAAGTCGTTGTCGAAATCCACCGAGCCGCGCGTAGTCTGGGCGGAAATCGTGTCCCCATTGGCTGATGCAGTGGGCTTCATCAATGGCTAACAACTGGATATTGCATTCTTGAATCGTCCGCATAAACGAACTGCTCCGCAATCGCTCGGGCGCAATGTAGACGAATTTGTATTGGCCGCGTTTCATTCCGTCGATCCGGTGCATTTGGTCTGCCGGAGAAACTGAGCTGTTGATCAACGTCGCCGCGATTCCTAATTCGCATAGCGCGTCGACTTGATCTTTCATTAACGCAATCAACGGACTGACAACGATCGTTAAACCATCGCGCGCCATCGTGGGCAATTGATAACATAGACTTTTGCCACCGCCGGTGGGCATGATGCACATTGTGTCGTCGCCGGCAATCACTGAATCGACGACTTCAATCTGGCCGCGCCGAAAAGATTTCAGCCCAAAGGTCTCCAGCCATTGTTCTGGATTTACACTGGATTGTTCGTTCGAAACATCCATTGTCTTGAAAATACCAGTCTGTGCGTGCGGATAGAATAAATCGTTGTGAAAACAGTTAGCTTCTGCAGCTGAAAAGCTAACGAATTCAACGGCACGCAATTCTAAATTCTTGCGTTCGCGGCATCAATGATGCGTACGGCGCGATTCCACCTACTTGGAAATGCTGCTCAAATCGAAGTTTACGTTTGATTGTGGCCAAACGTTCGTTTTGACAATTTTTCGATCGTTGGACGCTTGTCCGACAAGATAGGCTCCCATCAGCAAACAAACGCCGCCGACGCAACACAAAATGATCCTTGCAATGGAGCGACCAAATTTACGTTCGAGCATTCGAACGCTACCAAGTTCGTAACAGCGGCCGTTTTCTGAGTAGACGGCATAAAGGATATTCAGCCCTAAACCGATGGAAATCAATGCGACCATGAGATCACGCATTTGGAAGTCAGTGGCTTGGGCAAGGCCCAGGCTGTCAGTGAAGAAACAGAATTCATACATAGTTGCAAATCTAAGGAGAGAAGACTGGCAGATAATTCAATGGCATTTGCAAAATAATTGCACCCATCGCGGCACCGTATTCGGTTCCTGCTTCGCTTGAACTCCAGGATCCGTCTGCGATTTGTGATGCGACCAATTGATCCCGGATCGCCGGATACCATTCGTTCCAGTGTTCACCGCCCGCGTGCCACATGGCCTGAACGGCGTAATAATTTGAATAGAAATAATGGCCGCCACGCGAAACACCATTAGGCTTAAACTTCTTTAGATACTCTAACGCTTTCTTAACTTGATCGCCTTCATAGATCCCGGCACTGTACAGCGAAGTGACTCCGGCAGCCGTCATCGCGTAAGTCGTATGACCACCGTTAAGCGTGTATCGAAAACTTCCATTGCGATTCTGGCTTTGCTTTACGTATTCAATGCACTTACGGCGAACTTCATCCGGCACATCGACACCGGCGTCCCGAGCACCTCGCAAACCCATGATCTGGCAAACTGTAATCGACAAATCGGCATCGCTTTTTCGCGGCTGATATCGCCAACCACCCTTGTCGTTTTGAGTGGTGCAAGTCAACTTCACCGCCTTACGCAATGCATCACCAATCACTTTCTTTTGAGTCATGCCGTAAGCTTGAGACAGAAACAGCATGCTGAATCCGTGCCCGTACATGTTTTCTCGGGCGGAATTGTCTGTTTTGGAAATGTATCCTTTGTCATCAATGTTCCGCAAAATAAAATCGACACACAAGTCGATCGTTTTGCCGTACTTGCCGAACCCGGGAGCGTGACCGCCGCACATCAATGCCAGACCGCCCAACGAACAAGTCGCTACGCCTGATGACAATCCTGAATTGCCAAATGCACCTTTGTTGCGTCCGCTTTTCACTTGACGCTGATGCAGAAAGGCAAGCGCTTTTCCGATTGAGCCACGAGCTGCGCCGGTTACAAGTTCTGCAGGCGATTTCTCATTAACCCCGTTCTTGCGATCGGGGCGAGCTGTGGCTGAAGAAGGAGCGATTGACCACAATCCAGAAATTCCAGTCGCCAAAGCCAGCCGGTTGAATTTTCTTCTATTCATCAAATGCCTCTGTCTTTTAGTGGTGACGACTATCTAAATAATAAACCGCCAACGTTTTTGCGTCAAAACACGTTTCGTACATGGAACACCGTTTAGTTCGTCGCAATTCGATATTTCGGCAAAAAAATAGTGGTGTTCCGCAGATTTTTTCAACCGATAAGATGTACCTAAGAATAAATCCGAATTATCCCCAATCAACCAGGAGTTGGGTCATATGGCCACTACAGTCGTGGATACGCATCAAACTGCTATCAATTCGATTAGAACCCTTTCGATGGATGCTGTGCAAGCCGCCAACAGCGGGCATCCCGGTACGCCGATGGCTTTGGCGCCCGTCGCTTATTCGATTTGGACTCGACACCTGAAATATGACCCGGCCAATCCCGATTGGTTGGCTCGCGATCGATTCGTTTTGTCATGTGGGCACGCGTCGATGCTTTTGTATAGCGTCTTGCATTTAGCTGGCGTCAAATCCAAAGACGGCAAGCCAGCTGTTTCATTGGACGACATCAAAAATTTCCGTCAACTCGAAAGCCCTTGTGCCGGTCATCCGGAATTCGGGGAAGCGGCAGGAATCGAAACAACTACCGGACCGCTCGGTCAAGGCATTGCCAATTCAGTCGGAATGGCAGCGGCCAGTAAATGGTTGTCGGCCAATCACGATCCGGCAGTATGCGATTACAACGTGTACGCTTTGTGTAGCGATGGCGACATCATGGAAGGCGTCGGCTGTGAAGCGGCTTCGTTGGCCGGACATCTGAAACTGGATAATCTTTGTTGGATTTACGACGATAACGAAATCACAATCGAAGGCCGAACAGAATTAGCATTCAGCGAAGATGTTGCCAAGCGTTTCAGCGGTATGGGTTGGCATGTCGAAACTGTCAACGATGCCAACGATCTGGACGAAATTGATAAAGCTATTTCGGGATTCAAATCCAACAGCGGCAAGCCTACATTGGTCGTGCTGAAAAGCATCATTGGATACGGTGCCCCGAACAAACAGGATACCTCTTCGGCGCACGGTTCACCGCTGGGCGAAGATGAAATTAAGCTTGCCAAAGAAAGCTACCAATGGAGTTTCGATAAATTTGAAGTTCCAGACGATGTTTACCAGCACTTCAACGAAACGATTGGCAAGACGGGCAGCGAAGCCTTTGGCCAGTGGAAATCCGCGTGGGACAAGTTTGCATCCGATAACGCTGCAGACGCTAAACATTTGCAAATGCTGGTGGATGGTAAATTGCCAGAAGGTTGGGAATCGAGTTTGCCTGTTTTTGGTGAAGACGAAAAAGGTATGGCGACTCGAGCATCGTCGGGGAAAGTCCTCAACGCGGTTGCTGGTTCAATTCCCTGGCTCATCGGAGGATCAGCGGATCTGGCGGGCTCTAATAAGTCGCTAATCAACGACGAATCCGCTGGTCATTTTAGCGGTTCAAATTTTGCGGGCCGAAATTTCCATTTTGGAATTCGCGAACATGCCATGGCGTCGATGTGCAATGGCATGTCGCTTTCAGGGATCCGGGCATATTGTGCAACGTTTTTCGTATTCACGGACTACTTGCGACCGGCGATGAGGCTAAGTGGTCTGATGCATCAGCCCGTTCTCTATATTTTGACGCATGATTCCATTGGACTTGGCGAAGACGGACCGACTCATCAACCCGTTGAACATCTTGCGGCATGTCGAGCGATCCCCAATTTGTTGGTTATGCGACCTGCCGATGCCAACGAAGTATCTATGTGCTATTCGGCTGCGGTTGGTCAAACGCGACGTCCAACTGCACTGGTTCTGTCGCGGCAAAACATGCCAACGATGGATTTCAAAAGCTGTAATGTCGAAAACGCAAAACGGGGCGGATATGTCGTCAAGGATTGCGAGAAGCCGCAGGCGATTGTCATCGGCACTGGCAGTGAATTGACCATTTGTATGCAAGCCGCAGACACGCTGGCTTCTCAAGGAACAAACGTTCGAGTCGTCAGCATGCCATGCTGGGAATTGTTTGATGAACAACCGGAAGATTATCGCAACGCCGTTTTACCGCCAGAAATTTCCTCCCGTGTGGCAGTCGAAGCCGGTTTGAAAATGGGCTGGGAAAGGTACCTTGGCGATAAAGGCCGTTTTGTTGGGATGAATTCGTTCGGAGCATCGGCGCCGGCTGAAAAACTGTACCAGCATTTTGGGATTACTTCGCAGCGAGTGATCGAAACGGTTAAAGAATTGTTATAGGAAAATTGCAGTCGGGCGGCCACAATCGCCCTTTTGCAAAATTTTAACGCTTACATCTGACACAATGGATTTTTCATGAGTGAAAGCGTATCCAGGGAATCGCTAGAGGACCAAATTCGCGAATTACGACCATGGCATCACGACATTCAAATCCATGAGGATTTTTCGGTTGGCGATGTCTTTGGTCACGAAGCCAAATTGGCTCGGGCAAACAACGAAGGCGTTTCGCTAATCGAACCTCGCGAAAAGTTTTTTGAACGCCTGCGTGGCGTCTATCCGGATGGACTGGCCGGCAAACGGTTTCTGGATTGTGCGTGTAACGCCGGAGTTTATTGTTTTTGTGCCCGCGAAGCTGGTGCCGAATATTCGTTTGGATTCGATATCCGTGAACACTGGATTAAACAAGCGGAATTTATCCAAAAGCACCGAACCGTGGAACCGGTGGATCGCATTGAATTCAAAGTTCTCGATTTGTATGACTTGCCCAACGCGAATCTCGAACCGTTTGATTTTACGTTCTTCAGTGGCATCTTCTACCATTTACCTGATCCCATTCACGGTCTCAAACTCGCTGCCGACATCACAAAGGATATTATCGTGGTCAACACAGCGTCCATGTATGACCCTGACAATCCAGGCGGTTTGACACCACGTCGCCGGTCCAGTTCCGATCCTGTCATGTCCGGTGTTTCTCAATTGGCTTGGTTTCCCAACGGTCCAAAGGCCATTTTGCTGATCCTAAACTGGATGGGGTTTCGTGAATTTAAGCTTACGAAATTCATTCAACGTGACGATCGGCATCGTTTTGAAATCTTTGGTGCCAGAGAAGTTGGGCGGCTGAAAGATTTGGCTGGCAACCAAATGAAAGTACGCAATCGCGATTTCAGCTAGCAAATTGCAATATGGTGTGTTGCGAAGTTAGTGGATTTGCTACCAGTCATTCAAGGTTCTCCCGTCGCAAAGGACATTCCGCGTTGGTTCAGCCGAGCGCGTAAGGTTTCATCCAAAGGCGACGATTCAATGGCAAGACGGTTAGACTAAACATGGACCATGAATTATTGACCATGAATTTGACGAAAACGGAATTCAATACCAATTCAAAAGTAACCCCTTCAAAGTGGTTTGCGACAGATCACGAACGTATACTCTGCCGAATCAAGCAATTGGAGCCGTGGCGGATGAACGTGCAGATTACCGATTCGATAAGTTCAGGGGATCATCTGCCCCGTGGAGTTGGCTCGGAGAATGCGTCTCGAAGAAGCGGTAGTGATGCACGCAAACAATTCCGACGATTGATGGCAACGCTGTACCCAAATGGAATGAAAGACAAGCGTTTGCTGGATTGTGGGTGTGGTGCTGGCGGATATTGTTTCTGGGCAGGCGAATTGAAAGCGGAGCTGGCTTATGGCTTCGACGTTCGTGAGCATTGGATTAAACAAGCCCGATTCCTCAGATACAATCGCAAGATCAGCAATATCGGGATCAACAAACGTTTGAAATTTAATACGTTAAATTTGTACGATCTTCCAACAGAAAACAATTTTCCTTTCGACATCGTCTTATTCAAAAACCTTTTTTTTCATCTCGAAGATCCGGTTGGCGGACTGCGGATTGCTGCGGATTTGTCGCGTGATGTTTTAGTTTTTTCAAGCGCCGTTATTTGGGGTCAGCCGGATGGTTCGCTGAGGATGGCAAAGTGCGATGAGCCAAAACTGCACGGCGGCGTTTCGAATCTAAACTGGTATCCAACCGGCCCGGGTGTTTGCGCAGAAATTATTCGCAATTTGGGATTCGAGGAATTGGTTCTGACTAAGTGCAGGCAGGTGGCTGCCAGGCCAGATTACGGACGCATTGAAATCATTGCATCGCGTCGAAAAAATCGGCTGGGAAATTTACGCGGCGAAATTCTTTAGTTCGATGGTTTGCGGGCTTCGCGTATTTCTGTGAATCGCGATCAGTACACAAAGATCCGTGTGCGACGATGCCACGAAGCTACTTGGTAAGAATCAGCTTTCCTTGCTTAGTGCGTTGCAGGCGATAAATTTGGCCACCGTTCTCGATCCAAATTTCTTCACCGCACCTGGCCAGCGATTCAAAGCTGATGATTTTTGGGAAAGCACGCCCCTGCAATTCCGTTATTTGCTGGGCGGAAAGCTCAGGAATTTCCTCCATTCGCTTCTTTTTGTTCGGGTCTGCGTTCATTTCGCGTAAAAATCCAGAATTTGGTTAGTCGCACTAATCAGCAAAAGACGTTAAAACTGATGTTGAGATTCATTCTCAATTTCGTATGATTTGAATTCTACGTGATTCCGATTTTCCAGCAAGCCAGTATGTGCTGCAGCACTGTTAGTGCTTTCTCATTAGCCAGCCAGACATCGGACGGACGAACGATTTGTATTCGTATCATCGGCTGGAGTTTATTGCGCTATGTCTAAGAAGACGCTATGCAAGATAAAGAAATTGCTAAAGAAAGATCTGCAGATTTACATCAAGCACGTCAATGACGCGAAATTCGTATGCAAATCATGCGGACGTGTAGCTAACGAGAAAAATCTGCTTTGCAAACCAGTCAAAATGAAGGCCTAGTTGGGCGATCTTAAGCGAGCGTGGTCTTGAGCGGCTAATCGTCTCCGCGACGCGCATGGATTTAGCGAAAGCAACCAAAGCAATAGCGCATAAAAAACGAGAAGTACACAGGGGGGTTATTTCCTGCGCACTTCTCAATCGGTCAGTTAAAACCGTTCATGGGGCTGAAAAACGCACGAGTATTCTCCCGCCCCAAAAGGGTCGAACAATTGTCCCTCCCGTTGTCCTAAGTAAAGTCTAGACAGAAAATATGTCAAGTTTCGATAGAACTTGCGGACACAGATTAGGTGAAATAAGTAAAATTTCTGGGAGCCATTAATTGGACGATTGCAGAAAGACTATTTTTTACGCACGAATTCCGACATGGCTTCCAGCGTTAATTTGCTGACGTGGTGTTCAATACCTTCTGAATCAATTGCAGCGGTCTTTTCGTCGACTCCGATAGCCAGCAGAAAAGCATAAACAATCTCGTGGCGTTCTTTCGTAAGCTTGGCCAATCGGCGTCCTTTTGCCGTCAATTCGACAGGCCGATACGGGGCCGTTGTGAGTAAGCCTTCGGACACCAATCTGGTCACGATCCGGGAAACGGTAACGTGGCTTACGTCAAAATGCCGTGCCAGATCTGCCACACGGCATACCTCTTTTTGTCCAATCACTTCCGCTACTGCTTCGACGTAATCTTCGGCCGTTTCAGTTGAATGGTCGTCGCGCGTTCGGCGATGAGGCAGAGATCTGTGGTTGGGTTGCATCTAAAGCAGATTGAGGTTGCGAATTGGGCGAAACAAACACCCGATTATAGCTCAGTGACGACTTCAAGCTAGAAGCTTACACGCGGCCAAAACCAAGTTTAAAACGCGGAAGAAATTTCCCGGTGCACTTTGCGTATTCGCGATACCGGTCCCCAAACCGCTGAATCGATTCGAGTTCCTCGAAATTGGCCAGCCGAAAATAAACAAAGCACAGTATCGGTAACGTGAATAGTGTTGCGATGGTCGGCCAATTGATTACGCTTCCAAACAGAAACAAGTAAAAACCCGTGTATTGTGGATGCCTGATATAGCGGTAAACGCCGGTTGTCGCCATTTCGCCTTTGCTTACCGCTTTGTATAGCTTCCGCCATCCGATAATCGCCAACAAGGCACCGGCGACAACTAGAAACTGGCCAATCAATACCGTAATAAATTGAGCGACGACCAGATTGTTTTCGCCAATTCCGAACACGATTGGCCACATATGTCCATTGAAATGTTTTTCTGCATCTTCGGTGGTTCTGCCAAGCAGGTTCATCATGAAATAGGCAGTAAGGGGAGTTCCATACATTTCTGCATACAATGCGATTATCCACGCTTGAGCGACACCTGCTGATTTCCATTCAGCTTTCCGACGCGGCTGCAAAATGCCGTACAAGAATATACTGACCAGCAACACATACGCCGCAACCAGCCACCAATTAAAGTAGTCGATATCAAATAACTGTTTTTGCAAAAACTCGATCACGGAACGGTAACTTAGTTGGAACTGGTTTGTGTTGGTGGCGTGCCGATTGACGCATTAAACAGACCGTGATTGGGGCCGGGCAGCAACAGATTACCCTTTTATTGATGCTAAAATGGCGTTCAATCTTCTCTTTGCCATTTCTCTGATCCTCATTAAGCTTTTACGCTTTGAATCAAGCCGACTTTTTACGCAGCCATGATTTTTCGCATTTGGAAATTAATCGCATCTTCGTTCACGATTTGGGGCAAAGCCAGCGCGTCGCGCATGTCCGCTGCAATGACCTATTTCAGTATGCTTAGTTTAGCTCCGTTGTTGGTGATTGCGATCGCCATCGCCGGCCTATTCTATGCCGACGAAGTAGCCCAGCAGGAAATTATCGAACAAGTCACGCTTTTGACAGACGAGAAAATCGCTCGAACGGTCAACGGGTTGATCACCAACGCATCGCGGCCTGAATCGGGTCTTTTCGCCGGAATTGTCAGTGTGTGCGTTTTGGTGTTTGGTGCCTCGGGCGTTTTTTCTCAGCTGCAGGAAACATTTAACGAGATATGGGAAGTGCCGGTCGATAAGCGACAGGGATTTTGGATGACGGTGCGAACCAGGCTAACTGGAATTCTAATGGTTTTTGTCGCTGGAGTTTTGTTGCTTACAACGCTGGGATTAAGCACGGCTGTTTCAGCGGTTTCCAATGTGTTTCATGATTGGCCGCAATTGAAATCGTGGTTGGAATTGGCGGACCGTGGCGTTTCGTTTCTCTTGATCCCGATACTCATTTCATTACTGTTCTGGTTGATTCCGCGAACAGAAATCAGTTGGCACGATGTCTGGCCTGCTGCAATGTTAACCGCAATATTTTTGAGCATCAGTCGCTACTTGATTGAACTGTATCTTAAGTTCTCGACGACCAGTGAAGTTTATGGTGCGGCGGGTTCACTGGTGATGCTTCTTATCTGGATTTATATGAGCGGTCTGGTTTTATTTTATGGCGCAGCCTTTAGCCGAGCATGGGCAGAAACGTTTGGATCCCGAAAAGAGATTATCAACGATTCATAATTTTTGATTGTCCAGTTTGACGCGTTTTTCACTCCTGAAACTGTCCAGTTAAATTCATGTACACCGTATGGGAATATTTGCGTGTCTTGACGACAGCAACAATTGGGCAATTTGCGACTAAACAAATCCTCGATGAATTATTCGTTGCAATTAAAAAGCTGAATCAGCGAGCCGCGCTTTGTAATGTTAGTAACAAAAACACGGCTGCCAATATTGTGAAAATTTCAAAACGGTTGCGTTTGTAAGAACTTAGTATTACTGCGTACGTATTAGCTAATCAGAGGCAGGCAGGATCAGGGAATTTGACTTTAATAATTGGCACTTCTACACTTATGACGATCTCATCTACCCCACGTTGAAGTCAAATCGCTCGATTCACCCTTCAATATTCTTCTAACCGGAGCCATTCATGACCAAAAAGGAAATCGTCAGGACGATCTCCGACGACATCGGTCTAACTCAATTAAAAACCAAAGAGATCGTTCAGAAGACGTTTGACGCAATTATTGATGCTTTGGCTGTCGAAGGCCGAATTGAGCTGCGAAATTTCGGCGTATTTGAGGTCAAAAAACGGGCGGCTCGCAAAGCTAGAAATCCGCGCACCGGCGATCAAGTCGAGGTGCCGGAAAAGTTTGTCGTTACGTTTAAGCCAGGCAAAGAAATGGAAGCGCGTGTGACTCAGCTTGTGCAAAATCAAGGCGGCGACGGTAAGTCCGGCAATAACTCTAAATCTTCGATCGATTCGCCCCAACAACCACCAAGCAGTTCTTTTAGTTCATAATGAGTCAATTGTAATTCTCTAATGGTTTGACCATTTCGCCGCTGAATCCATGGGAAATAAAAATTGGCGGATTCACAACTGAATCGTGATCACCAGTTTACGCTGGCTAACCTTTTCAGCTGGACGTCGATCGTGGCGGTTTGCCTGTTGCCGTTCACTATCCCACCGCCGCTGGGAATAATCATTTTTGTCCTCGCGATACCGGTTCTCTTGATTGCAATCGGCAAAGGGAAAATTGCAGAGCGGATTCTGGTTGTGTTATCTATCACCGCCTTTGTTTGTGTGGCTTTAGCCTTGTTCGTCGGTGTTATTGGCTTTTTCGTTTTCTACGAAGAACCTCCAAGCGTTGAATCGAATAACGCGAGACAAATTGGGCTGGCGTTATTGAATTACGAATTCGAAAACGGGCACTATCCACCGCCATTCACAGTCGATGAAAATGGCAAGCGTCTGCACAGCTGGCGGGTATTGATATTGCCGTACATGGAAGAAAATTCGCTTTACAAAAAGATTGATTTAACCAAGGCATGGGATCATCCAGAAAACGTAGCCGCTGGTAAGCGAATGCCAGAAGCCTATCGTAATTACCAGCCTCACGGTTCGACGTCTACCAGTTTCATTGCCGTTGTTGGTGACAACACGATGTGGCCGACGACAGGAAAGGGGCGAAAAATAGCTGACGTTTCGGAATCGACATCACAAACCATTTTGGCCATCAATTCACCGCAGTTCAGTTTGCATTGGATGGATCCAAACGACCCAACTTACGAACAATTTATCGCAACGCTTCAGGATGGAGACATTAAGGGGTTGATCATCAACGGTTCGAACTACGTTCAAGGAGACGGCGCAGTCTCGCACTCAAGTAAAATGTCACGTGAAGCATTCATCAAGAAGATTTTGGTCAACGACGAATCCAACGAGTAACGCATTGAAAGAACTGGGGCATTAAAAGTCGATTGTCTTTTCTACATTCTTACCCGGCATTGGAACCCAGTATTCGCCTTTGTCGTTGGGCATTAGCGGCGGTTCGCTATTAAAGTCTTTAATCGCATCGACGTCACAAAGACTGATATTGGAATTAATCGCTTCTTCCCATTTCAATTCTCGGCCAGTGTATGTGGCGAGTCGTCCAAGTATGGCCGTCATGGTGCTCTTCGCCCCGTATTCGCCTTCATTTGGCAGGATGCCGTTGCGAATGTCGGCGAACAAGTCGTGATGCTCTTGTTGATGACCACCACGTTTGCCCTTGGAGCGGAATATCAACTCGCCGGACGGTGAATAGATTTTGCTGCGAGCAATGTTGGCGTAGCCTTTTGTGCCGTGCACATATTCGCCCACTTCGTTTTTCGTATTTCGAATGTGCCGACACTGGCTGATCATTTTGTGTCCGTTTTCGTATGTATATTCTATCATGTGATGATCGTAAATTTGACCTGTGTCTTCACCAGTGCGTACTTGCCGTCCGCCTTGCCCCTGGGCAACCGCCGGGAAATCGTCCAGCAACCAATTAATCACATCAAGATTGTGGATGTGTTGTTCAACGATGTGGTCGCCACAGATCCAATTGAAGTAGTACCAGTTGCGCATCTGGTATTCCAACTCGGTTTGTTCAGGCTTACGGGTGTATTGCCAAACGCCACCACCGTTCCAATAGACGCGGCTAAACAAAAGATCGCCGATGATTCCGTCTTTCAATTCTTTGATCGTTTCTCGGTAGGCAGCTTCGTGCCGACGTTGTAGGCCGACGGCAACGGCCAGATTCTTTTCCGTTGCAATTTTACTGGCCTTAAGGACTCTTCGAATCCCTGGCGCATCAACAGCAACCGGCTTTTCCATGAACACATGTTTGCCAGCGTCGATGGCAGTTTCGAAGTGTAGCGGACGGAATCCTGGAGGCGTCGTTAGTAGCACCATGTCGATCCCTGAATCGATCACACGTTTATAAGCATCAAAGCCAAGGAATTGAGAGTCGCCGTTGACTTTGACTTTCTCGCCATGCTTTTCTCTGATTCCTTCCAGACTTCTTCCCATTCGGTCTTCGAAGACGTCGGCCATTGCAACCAGTTCAACGTTGCCTTCTGTATTCATTGCTTGTTTAGCAGCTTGGGTTCCGCGTCCACCACATCCGACCAGTCCAATGCGAAGGGTATCACTGCCGCCCACATTTGCGCTGCGTGCAAGAGCCAAAGAGCCGGGCAGAGAACTGGCAGCCGCACCTGCGGCAGTCATTGCAGTGGTATTCTTCAGGAATTTACGGCGGGACTGGTTAGTTTTTTTCACGATGGCTCCTTGTGGGATTTGCAATGTCCATGTCGTAGCGAATGTCGGAACCAGAACCGTCCCGAAACAACAAGTTGAATTTAGCTAAGGGAACTCCTGTTTTCAACTCACACTTGCGATTAGCCACGTTTTGGCCGGTAATGTACGAGGATGCAGTATAAAACATAGATTCGTTCGCTTGGGGTAGAAATGGCATGCGTGTCTTCTTCCTCCACGGGAAAAAAGAACACTAATCCTCACTAATTGACACTAATTTTTCTGAGCTAATAAAGCAGCGAAGTAGCTCGGCCTGTATTAGTGAAGATTAGTGCCAATTAGTGTTCCTTCACATATGAGAAAGAGAGCCAAGAGGCCATCCGCTGAATTCAAGTTAGCGACGACCAGAAGTAGCAATCAGAAGTAGCAATCAGCTGTACTCGACCTAAGACGTCTAAGCGTCCGTCGAGCTTGCTTGTCAATTTCTCGCCCAACAAGAGAACTTAATCCAGAATCCAGCTGCGGGCTTCGGCGATTGATTCGTTGACAAGGAAGATCAATGCCTTAGGGTCGATCGGCTTGCTGACAAAGAATTGGCAACCAGCGGATTTAGCGTTTTTCAAAACGTCAGCATCGACATTGTCTCCCATCATGATGACGGGGATTCCACACGTCTGCGAATCATCGACAATGTGTTGGCACAGCGATATGCCATCCATATCGATTAATTCAGTATTTACAAGAATACAATCCGGCAGCGAACGCTTGGCGGTTCGCAAGCCAAGTTCCCCGCAGGTATGCGCAAGCACCTCGAAATTCTGCTGACCAAAGCAACTGGTCAAGTAATCCAAGTAGCTTTTGTTTTCGTCCAATACTAATACGCAATTGCGATCGAAGATGTCGATCGGCTGGGGATCTTCTTGTGGGAACAAATCGAGGACCATTGGTCTGTTGTATTTAAGGAGTTCGGTAACTCGAAAAAATACATCTGGAAAAACGTTGGTCAAAGAAAAACAAGTTTTGAGTAGCCAATATTCTGAGATGTCCGCCCGGTAAGCATGGAGTTTCGGACAAGTCGTACTCAGGAATTTTCCTTAAAGTCAGATACGCAAGAGGATTCAGGAAAGGGTGAATCTAGATGAGTGTAAGCAGCAGGCTTAGCAACGATTATGTCGGCGCATAAAAAAAGGCGAGTGCGTGCTCAAAACCATAAGCCGGTGAGAGGGACAGTAACCGTAAAGGCCGATTTCGACAAAAGCCTGGGAGTTTCATGTCACGAATTTCAGGCTTCTGTCAAAAAAATAGCTTGCGGATGTGAGCACATACACTCGCTTTAAGTACATACACGCGGGACTTTCAGTTCCGAGACACCCGAACCTGGTAAAAAAAGACAAATTTACAGTTCAGCAGCAAAAACAGTGCTTTTCTTCGGGTTTTGGGCAGATTATCGGCTGGAAAATAATCGCCAAAATACTCCGAAATCCCTGTCTCGAGCTCAGAATCAAGCATTTGCCTGGTTTTTTCCATCCATTTGTGAAGCTGTAAAAGCTTGAAATGGGCCAAAACAGGCAATCTGGGCCATTGCGAAATCAAAATCTAACTCAAAATACTGGTCAAAACGTTGCCATAAACATCGGTAAGCTTGAAATCTCGGCCCGCATATCGATAAGTCAGCTGTTTGTGGTCCAGCCCTAACAAATGCAGAATCGTTGCGTGCCAGTCATGAATATGGCATTTGCCTTCAATCGCCTCATAGCCGTGTTCATCGGTCGCGCCATAGCTGAACCCACCCTTTACGCCGCCGCCAGCCATCCAGCTTGTATACCCACGATTATTGTGGTCACGACCCGCTCGATTTTGAGCTGCTGGAGTTCGGCCAAATTCGCCAGACCAAATTACCAGTGTGTCTTCAAGCATACCTCGATTGTGAAGATCTTGAAGCAAGCCTGCGATCGGTTTATCGATCTCGCTGCAACGTTGTGGCAAAGCCGTTTCGATGTTGGCGTGGTGATCCCAGTTCCCGTGAGTCACTTCAACAAACCGAACACCAGCTTCCACCATCCGCCGCGCCAACAAACACTGCTTTCCAAACCCATCACCGGGACCGTCACCGATTCCATACATGGCCTGAGTTTGCACACTTTCTTGCGAAATATCCATCACCTCTGGCAACGCATCCTGCATTCGAAACGCCAGTTCGTAAGACTCAATCATCCCTTCAACGCCCGGATGATGTTTATCACGTTCAAGTTTTTGTTGATTCAATTTTTGTATGAAATCCAATTGTTGACGCTGTTGTGACTTCGACATCGATGGATTTTTGGAATCAGGCACAATTGGACTTTGCCGGCGACCACGTGACGCCATCCGGCCAACCGATCTACCAATCTTTGTGCCTTGATAGATTGCCGGCAAAAACGCGCTGCCATAATTTTGAGCGGTACCGCCGGGTGGATTCACGGAAATGAATCCTGGCAAACTGTCATTTTCACTGCCCAGACCGTACAACGTCCAAGCACCAAGCGAAGGTCGGATGAATTGAGCATTTCCCGTATGCATTTGAGTAAGGGCGCGTGGATGAATCGGTTGATCGGTGTTCATCCCGCGAAGAAGACATAAGTGATCCGCCTGTTTGCCCAATTCAGGAAACAATTCCGAGATCCATAATCCGCCTTCACCTTGTTGGTTGAATTTCCATGGCGATTTCAAAAGCGACCCGCCGTACTTTCCTTTCTTGCCATTGTCGACGGCCAATTGCGGCTTGTAGTCAAACGTATCCACATGCGACGGTCCGCCTCGCATGCACAAGAAAATCACTCGATTTGCTCGGGCTTTAAAATGCGGTTCACGAGGCGCCAGCGGGCCGCCAGCGACTTTCTCTTGACGATGTTCTTTTGCTGCAGCCAGCGAAGCCAAAGAAGAAAATGCGAGATACCCAAAACCGGAAGATATAGCCTTTAAAGCCTGACGTCGTGACGGAACCATGAAATCCAAAAAGTTCGAGTTCATCTGGAATACTCACTCTACAAAAAATCTAGTTGGTGTATCGAAATTCTGCCGAAGCTAAAATCGCGTGTGCAAGAGCGGATAGCTTTTTCAGTTTCGTCCTCTCCGCCCAATCGCTATCTCTTTTTCGACGCCGCCTTCGCTTTTCTTCCACGTCGTAATCGCCGTAGAAAGCCAGCGCCGATTCAACTTCTTCTTCCGTCGCGTCGCGACCATAGGCATACAAAAAAGCCAATTCAATTTGTTGACGCGTGGTGTCAGCCTCTTTCATGATTCTTTCAGCCAGTGCTTTACTTTGCCTCATAACAAAACTATTGTTCATCAAATATAAGCCTTGCGTTGGCGTGTTGGATGTTTCCCGTTTACCCACGACCATTCCAGGCTCTGCAAAATCAAAGACCTCCAAAGCTCTTGGCAAGCTGTCCCGCACGACTGGCAAATAGACGGTCCGAAATTTCCGGTGGTTATCAATGTTGTAGACTTTAACTTGACGACGCCGTTGGCGACTGCTTTGCATCATATCCATCGAATCATCGTTCATCGACGTTGGTTGAAAGGAGGTCATGCGACCTTCGCGAACCAGTGTCATTCCGGCCTCCGCCACGATGGAAGCACGCGGCCGCTGTAAATCGAGCGAACCGCTGGCCATCAACATTGAATCTCGCAACGATTCCGCGTCAAGTTGCCGAGGGTTGGCGCGCCAGCGAAAATCGTTGTTGGGATCGGACTCGAATTTTTCAGTATCCATCGTTGCACTGATCCGGTAACAATGAGAATTCACAATCTCGCGGATCATTTGTTTGACTGACCAATTCGAATTCATGAACTCGGTGGCCAGGTAATCCAACAATTCAGGGTGAGTGGGTTGCATCCCGGTTGCACCAAAATTCTCTGGCGTTTGGACAATGCCAACGCCCATTAAATGCTGCCAGATTCGATTCACCATGACTCGAGCTGTCAGCGGATTGCTTTTATCGGTCATCCATTTAGCCAGTTGAAGTCGCCCGGATTCATTCGGCTTGATACGGGGGTTTTGCTTGCTCAAAACTTGCACAAACCCCCGTTGGACGATTCCATCGGGCTGGTCAAATTCGCCTCGAACAAGCAATTTAGAATCCAACGGTTTGTCTTTGTCCTGTACACCCATGCAAAACGATTTCGGATTTCCTGATTCGTCGACACTGTACAAGCGGTTTTCCAGAGCGGCGATGCGAGTTACGGTTCGATTGATATTTGCAAGGCTTTGTTGCGCGGTTTTGTCATCGTTGCCGTTACGACGTGCTTCGCGACGCTGAATCTGAAGCACCTCCAATTCGTCACGTAACGTTGCAATTTGCGAATTGAGTTGATTCACCTCTTGCATAGTCAGTCGCAAGTCGAACTCGCTGGAATCCTGCACCGGCATAATGATTTGTCGGCTGGGTCTTCGGTTTTGAGGAGTATCGATGGTGCCATAGTAAGTATTGGTACTCTCAAAAATTCCTGCGATCGCATAGTAGTCCTTTTGCTGAATCGGATCGAATTTATGATCGTGACAACGAGCGCACGCAACGCTGACCCCTAAAATGACTCGAGTTGATACGTCAATTTGTTCATCTACCAGATCCAAACTGAACTGGCGCGCGTTTTGTTCAGCCAGCGTCTTTGGGCCGATTGCCAGAAAACCAGTCGCGATTAAATGCTCAGTCCATTGTTCGTCGGTTTTGGCGGGCAGCAAATCGCCAGCAAGTTGTTCCTGAATAAATTCATCGTATGGCTTATCTGCGTTAAACGAATCAATAACGTAATCTCGGTACCGCCATGCGTTTGGAAAGGTTGCGTTGACTTCTCGTCCTGATGATTCTGCATACCGAGCTACATCCAGCCAATGCCTGCCCCATCGTTCGCCAAATTGATTATTGTCCAATAGCCGATCAACAACACGAGCAATCGCCGCATCCGGATTCTCTGCCCATTTCTTTTCGAACCATGAGACTTGCTCCGGCGTTGGCGGCAAACCAATTAAATCGAACGTCAATCTTCGCAGCAAAGAATTCGGGTCCGCATCTTCATTGGGCACCAAATTTTCATCACTTAATTTGGCCAGAATAAAATTGTCGATTGGATTGCGGACCCAAGCGAGTTGTTCGACGTTTGGAACGGACGATGATTTGGGGCGTTTGAAAGACCAAAACTGTCGCCCCTTTTTGATATCCTCGTTGGAGACCGTCGATTGGGCTTTGGTCGTTTTAGTTTTTCGCGGATCTGGAGCCCCCATTTCGATCCAGGACCTAAAATCAGCGATTTCACGATCCGACAATTTTTTCCGTGGTGGCATCACGTAATCTTCGTGATTGATTGCGCTCAACAGAAGGCTTTCAGCCGCGTCTCCGGGCACGATTGCGGGGCCCGAATCGCCACCAACTTCTAATCGTGCCTTTGTGTCAACCCGCAGACCACCTTTACGCTGCCCCGCTTGATCACTGTGGCACGAATAACATTCTCGAACAAGAACCGGTCGGATTTTAGATTCAAAGAACTTCAGCTGATCAGCAGAGATGTTTTGTGCGCTGGTGGTTTTACAAGCAAACAAAATCGGCACCACTAAAATCAATGCAAGAATCTTTCCGCGAATTAACATTATCGTTTTATCCATATGCGTGTTGGTCCGAGCAGCGCTACCGGGCATCGGAAGGCTTTCAGTGTGCTTCAAGCATGGCGGGTTTGGACAAGGTGGCGCGTTAACGGTTAGCATTGTATTAGCCGTTACGTGGTGGGCGTTTTGGAATAACGCCTTTCGATTTTTCCGAATCCGTATTGAAGCGATTGCCTTTGCTTTGTTTCGCCGCTTTCAAACGCTCAACCGCAGCAACAAGCTCCTTTTCGTCAAGTTGCATGTCACCATTTTTGTCGATGTCAGAAAACTTTTTCTTGAGCCTCTCTGGAATTTCAGCTTCGGTTAGTACGTCGTCAAAATTCCGGTCAAATAGAGCCAGCATGTCGGCAGCCGATGGGATCTCACCTTTTGAGCCCCTGCCGTTTTTGAACTGCGCCGATGTTTCTTCGCCGCGTTGCTGGATTCGCTGACGCTGCTTTTTCATTTCCGTTGACAATTCCCTCAACGTCAATTTGCCGTTTCCATCGGTATCAAAAGTCGAAAAGCGAAATTGAAGCCGCACAGGTACTTCGTCGATCGTGAGCCGATTGTCCTGGTTTTTGTCAAATCGCAAAAACACACTTCGTGGGTTGAGTTTAGCCCGCGCTGAGTCTGCCCCGCCTCTTCGCGCGAGTTTCTGGTCATTCTGTGCTTTATTGCGGGTTGGCAATTCGGCAGGAGATGGTCTTCGTTGTTGTTGCGCTTCAATGCCGGTGACAAGTACAGAAGAAGCTATGAACAGAGAAAGAAAAGTAAGGGTGAGTCGCATTGGAAAGGGCCTTTGTTTCATGTAGCAAACTTCATATCTATTTTGTTACACGGTAAAAGTTTTATTTCAGGACAGCATTTTGAAAGTCCATTTCGTTTAAATTCAGGCATTGAATTATAGCCTATTTGGCCCGATCGAAGATTTCACGGCATTTGCAACATTCGATGTAAAGTTTGGCTGTGAAAATTTCGCTCAATACTCATTCGAAAAGAAATTGGAAATGCTGTGGGACGTTAGTGTGAGAATCGAGGGCGAATATTGTCCGGTGGCTCATCCGTCCCAGATCACCCCGTCGGTCTTTTCCTATATTTCGAGGCAAATAAACACGGATATAAGGCTATTTGTAGATAAAAACGGACGTGGTTTACCGTAAAATGGAATCAGGCGTTTGTTTTCATGCGTTTGTTTTCATGATTCCATACATGGTTTTGCGTGTCGCGATGCCGACCCTTTGTCCCAGATTCAACGTAAATACGTGTACATCCATACATGAATACAGGTTTACCGGAACACGAAGAAATACTCCGTCAGCTTGGCGACGATCGAGAAGAAGCGCTCGCGCGATTCTTTTCAGAAGTGCGTGATCGCCTTGCGCGCGTCGTTGCTTTTCGATTGGATTATCGATTGAGTGGGCGGGTAAGTGAATCGGACGTCATTCAAGATACGTTTGTTCGGGCCGCTCAACGCATCGATAGTTATCTTGAAAAACCGGACATGCCTTTTTTCGTTTGGTTGCGTTTGGAGGCAAGTCAGCGGTTGCACGAAATCCACCGCCAACATTTTGGCGCAGAGAAACGGGACGTGCGTCGCGAAGTGAACATGACTCAGAAACCTGCTGGCAACGCGACTTCGTTGGCATTGGCAGCACACCTGGTTGCCCAGATGACGTCGGCCAGTCAGATTATTGAACGTGCCGAACAAATCAATCGACTGGAACGGACATTGTCTGAATTGAATGAACTTGATCGTGAAGTCATCGCACTTCGCCATTTTGAAGAAATGTCAAATATTGAAACGGCAGAAATTTTGAAAATCGAACCTGCAGCAGCCAGCAAACGATACATCCGTGCCCTTAAGCGGTTGAAGGAAATTATGGAATCGTTGCAGGAAGACCAATCCCAGATGAACTAATGTTGAGTCCCGATCAACAACAGGAACTTCTCGATAACGTTGTCGAAGATTTTACGATGCGACTGCGTAACGGGGAACGTCCGGCCATCGCCGAATACACGGATAAATATCCGAGCATCTCTGAAGATATCGAAGAGTTGTTGACCAGCGTCGCGATGATCGAGGAACTTAAGACTCAACAGCAGCCCTCGCAAACGACGCTCAAACGCGAGATGAAAGAAATTCTCAAGCTCGACCGCATAGGCGACTATCGGATCATTCGCGAGCTCGGTCGAGGCGGAATGGGGATTGTGTTCGAGGCGGTTCATGAATCCCTTGGGCGTCGAGTGGCCATTAAGGTTATGCCTAATCGCACCTTCGATGACCAAAAGTATCTTGAGCGTTTTCGCCGTGAGGCCCAAGCCGCTGCCAGTTTGCACCATACGAACATTGTCAGTGTTTTCGGTATCGGACAAACGGGAGAACATCATTATTACGTCATGGAGTTTGTAGATGGTGAACCCTTATCGGGGATTCTTTCGCGTCTGAACGAACTGAACGAATCGATTACCCGAGACGAAAACAGTATCGAAACGCTGGTTGAAGCGAATCGCGGCATCGATAAAAGCGACGGCTTTGGAGCGGTTGGCCAGATCGAAACAACCGTCAAACCGACAATACAGTTGTTCGATTCTTCCCGTGAACGAGTCCGCTGGGCGGCTCAACTGGGAGCCCAAATTGCTGACGGCTTGTCGTACGCGCATATTTTAGGCATGTTGCACCGCGATATTAAACCATCCAATTTGCTCGTCGACAAAAACGAAACGATTTGGTTGACGGATTTTGGACTCGTCAAAAACATCAGCAATCAGACGATCACGAAAACCGGCGACATTATCGGTACGCCACAATATATGGCTCCGGAGTCTTTTGAAGGTCAATACGACCAGCGTAGCGAAACCTACTGTCTGGGTTTGACATTGTATGAGATGGCAACGCTCAAGCCGGCGTTTGAAAATGCGTCCACGCCCGAATTGATCCGACGAATTACTACGACCACGCCGACAGCCCCGCGCAAATTGGATCCACGCATTCCTCGTGACCTGGAACGAATTATCCAGAAAGCGATTTCAAAGGAACCAAGTTACCGGTATCAATCTGCCGCCGGTTTACGTGAAGACCTGCGAGCGTTTTTGGACGACCGACCCATCTCTGCTCGGAAGATCTCGATGGGAGAAAACATTTGGCGGTGGAGTCGGCGGAATCCATTTTCTGCAGCTATGTCGATTTTGACAGGGTTGATGATCTGTTTGATCGCGATCACTGCCACGATTGCACTTGCGCAAAATAACAGAGCGCTTGTTGAATCGCTTGAAAACAAAAAGAAGCTGGAAGTTGAATTTCGCCGCGCTGATTTTACACGCCGCCAAGCGGAAAGGACGACTCGTTTCACGGTCGAATCTTACGATCGAATGTTCCGGGCGAAAATTCTTGACGATGGTGAATTAGAGGATGATGTTGCACTGGACGGATTCATGAACCTTGAAGGGATTTCTGGTTCGATCGATGAGTCGGATGTGATTTTCCTGGAAAAGATGTTGAAGTTCTACGAAGAATTTGCGGATAAACACACGGGCGATTTTGAGCTGGTGGAATTGAAAGCGAATTCGCTTCGACGCGTCGCCAATATTTATCACTTGATCGGTCAGTTTGAACCAGCGATTGAGTGGTACGAAAAAGCGATTGAAGTTTATCTAAGTATTCAGCGAACCAACATCAAGAGTATTCCTGCAGCTTTAAATTTGGTTCGGACGATTAATGAGAAATGTCGGGCGCTGGAATTGCACTTGTTGCCTAAGCAACGCAGCCAGGTTGAAGTTGAATACGACAAGGCGATCGCAGTATTGCGAGAACATCCAAGTATTAACGATGTTTTCGACCTTCGCCTGCAAATTGAATTGGCAAAAACACTTCTGATGAAGAGTTTTCCCTCCATGAATTTGCCGAATCGGATCCCGGAACGTTTTGCTGAGTTGCGCAAGGAATCACTTGCGTTCCAGTTTGGCGGCTATGATCGTGACTTGTTGCGGTTGCTTCGGTCGCACCGTGGTCGAGGGACAGGTCGAAACCGATCGGGCGGGCTGAGTAAGCAAGACGAAGAAAGATTGGCTCAGCGCAGAAAGTCGTCTGAGGACGCGATTAAAGAATGCCTGGAGATCGCCGATACGTTGATTCAAAGGAAATCCCAAAACAACGATGTGAAATTTGTCAAAGCGATTACTCTGACGCGTTGGTCAATGATTCTGCGTGCAACGGGAAGGCCGCAGTTGGCTGCCAAAACGCTGAAGGATTCTACAGACATTCTTGTAGCGTTGCATGAAGCTGAACCGGAGAAAGCTGAATACGAATTCGCGCTGGCACAGAACTGCTCTATTCCACAACGGCGCAGGAACGTGGAAATCGATTCATTGAACAAAGCCAAAAGCATCATGCTGTCGTTGACTGAACGTTTTGATCGCAATGTCGAATATCAACGATTCCTGGGCCAAGTGTGTATTCGTCTAGGTTCGCTTTACAAAGACGACGGAAAGTTAGAACAAGCGGAAAACAATTTCACACTCGCAAATTCGATTTATCGTCCACTGCTCGAAATTACGCCTCGCAATTTGTCTATCCAGTCCGCAGGATTCAAAGGCTTACTGACCTATGTAGATCACCTTATCGACGTTCGGAAATCCGACTTGGCAATCGAAACCTTGAACGAATCCATTGATGATTTGGAAATTCATCGAGACAAGCTTGGCTTCCGTATGATTCAACAACTTTATGTGTCGAAGAAGATTGGGCTGCATAGTGCGCTGGCAATCGTCTACAAAGAAGCTGGTGACTACGATGCCGCAATTAAAGCCAAGCAAGACGCTTTATATTTGCTCGAACACGCGCCAGGGCGAAAACGAATGCGAGATGTATCGGCCCCAAAAAATCGACGCTAGTTATTTTGCGTCAATACCGATGGATCAACAACGTCGCCAGATTAGATCGTCGGCGATTCCCAGGTCCAATTGGCGTTTCGAAATCTCTTTTTTAAATCTCTTTGCATCGAGCGGGTATCCCTTGGTCGGCTTGATGCCGGGAACTTGTTTGGCCCAGTAGCCATTCCAACTCTCCATGCAAACTTCACGCACGTACTTTGCAATCATCGATGACAAAGCCGTCGGGCAAAAAGATTCGCCTTGTGATTTAAAGCTGATTTCAAACAAGTGCTTGCTCTTTTTCCAATGATATTTGCTGATCGGTCTTGATTCGCAATCGACGTAGATGAATTGGTCGGTCAAGTACCGATTTAGAAGGCCGCTGTATTTGCTGCGCCCACCATGTTTGTCGCACATTACGTTGATGTTGCCTGTCATCGGTTTACTAAGTTGGTTGACGCAATCGAGTGTTTGTGATGACAATAATTCAGCTTTGTTTCCAAGTTTTTCGACCAGGCAATTGAATTGGTCCGGAAAGATAACCCGGCAATCAATGGCTTGCAAAGCAATTCCACTTCGGCAACAAGCATCACTAAAATGTGTGGCGAGTTGCTTTATTTTTGATTCGTTCTTTCCAATTGGCAAAGGAACGCTGTTTTTCAAAAATAGTGATTTGGATGTGGAAGATTTGGGGCGGGAATCGTCAACAGTACTCACAAGCTTCAACAAGCTGTTTAAATTTTTCGGAATGGTCTTGTGTAACGAAAAAAGAATCGCGAGCACTACGGTTTCCAAAGTGTCGATCCCGCGGCTGGACGAATAGATCTTCTTGGAATCACAAATTGGAATCCGTTTTGACTTGGGATTTGGGTCGGCAGAAATAGTGTCGCTTAACGCCTCATAAATGTCCTGATTCTCGGATTCTGCACGCCAAGCGGTACCACAGATTGTCAGCGGGCCAAGATTCGGGCCATAACCCGCTTCATCGGTGCCAATTTGGTAAGGCATTTTTTGTCCGTGATTTGAAATATTCCACAAGCATAATTTGCGAATAGCGTATCGATCCGTTTGCCCGACGACAACTATACAGATTGCGCCTATAATCGTGCGGCCAATATTGGCGGCGATAATTTCTTGATAGGCGACAGGTTCAATTTTTTGTGAAGACACACATTTGGCTTCGGTCTGAGACAAAACCATCCGAAGAACGAACAGCTTTGACGCCTGAAAGTGCGGCCAGGATGCTTGAAGCGGGCTTTCAATTGACGGTTGAGAAATCGTCTCAATCCTGCTTTTCCTGGAAGGAATACGAATCAGTCGGTTGCGAGATCGCAGACGAACATTCCTGGTACCAATCCGCTCCGGATAACGCGATCATTTTGGGACTAAAGGAACTTGAGGAAAGCGATTCGATTTTGAAGCGTCGCCACATTCATTTTGCGCACGTCTATAAAGAACAAGCAGGTTGGCAACAGTTTCTGAATCGATTCCAAGGCGATGGCCGACTTTATGATTTGGAATTTTTGGTCGACGAAAATGGACGCCGCGTCGCAGCGTTTGGGCACTGGGCAGGCTACGCCGGTGCAGCACTTGCCGTGTTAGCCTGGTGCAACCACCAAGCGGGACGGTCGCCGGTCCTGAATCCAGTCGAATCGCGGAAAGATCAGAATGCGCTGGTTAGTGAGATCAAATCTTCACTCGACAATATTTCCAAGCGACCACGTGCGATGGTCATTGGTGGCCTTGGGCGGTGTGGAAAAGGTGCGATTGAATTGTTGCAGGCCGTTGGCGCGGAAATTGTTTCCTGGGATATGGAAGAAACGGCGCGTGGTGGCCCATTCGACGAGATTCTTGATTGCGACATCTTTTTGAATTGCGTTTTCATTTCCGAATCCATTCCACCATTTATAACGAAATCGCAACTCAAAACTCCAGACCGCAAACTTTCTGTGATCTGCGATGTCAGTTGTGATCCGTACGGAACCTACAATCCCGTTCCGGTTTACGAAAGATGCACAACCTTTGATCATCCGGTAGAGGTTTTGGATGATGGGCCAAAGCCTCTGTATCTGATTGCGATTGATCATTTACCATCTTTACTTCCCCGTGAAAGCAGCGAAGATTTCTGCAACCAACTAATGCACCACCTCCTTCAACTGAACGATCTTGATCAGAGTGTTTGGAAACGTGCGAGCGATTTATTTGATTCCAAACTAAATTTGATCTAGTCGATTTAGACAAAGACGATATGGCAACTATACACTGGCTGGGAGCAGGCCTTAGTTCCGTTCCGGGCATAAGAAGACTTGCGGCATCCGGCACGCAGATGGTTCTTTGGAACCGCACGTTGGACAAAGCCGAAAAAGCACTTAACGGAATGAATTCAACAGCCGTCGCCAAAGCATTGGATTGGGGCGCATTGACCGAATCGATTGGAAAGGGCGATGTGGTGGTTTCAATGCTTCCCGCTACGATGCATCGCCAAGTTGCTGATTCGTGTCTTGCAAACGGTGCTCATTTCGTTTCCAGCAGTTACGTTTCTGATGAAATGCAAGCGCTGTCGTCAGCTGCGGCGCAGAAAGGGCTTTGCTTTGTAAACGAAGTAGGCCTCGATCCAGGACTCGACCATTTAATGGCTCACGTTTTGGTGCACCAGTACATGAATTCCGAACAATTTGACGCTTCAAACGCTCATCATTTTCGGTCCTATTGTGGTGGCTTTCCAAAAGTGCCTAACGAATTCAAGTACAAATTTTCTTGGTCGCCGTTGGGAGTCCTGAAAGCATTGCGATCTTCGGCTCGATGGATTGGTGGCGGAGAGATTCAAACCACCGATAAGCCGTGGACTTCGATTACTCAGTACGAAACTCGTTTGCCATCTGGCGTGGAAACTTTTCAGGCCTATCCAAACCGCGATTCAATCCCGTTCAAATCCGAATACGGATTTGCAGAAGATTGGAATGTGCAGGAATTTGTACGTGGTACGTTGCGGTTGGACGGTTGGTCGGATGCCTGGTCTGAAATTTTTCAACTGGTTGAAAATTCTGCTGGCGAGCAAGGCCAAGCCGCTTTGGAAAGCAAAAGCGACGAGTTGTGGCAGGCCTATCGGTACGATCAAGACGAACCTGATCGCGTTGTATTATCGGTTGAACTTCAAGTTACTTCCGACGGTAAAACGATTTGGCATCAAGTCTATTGTTTGGATGCTGTTGGCAACGAGCGTGGTTCTGCGATGGCACGGTTGGTGTCATTGACATCCAGTATCGCGGTTGAATCCGTTTTGAATGGCGAGTTTTCGCCAGGGGTATCAACAGCTCCCAGTAATTTCCAAATCGCCAGCAATTGGCTCCAGCGTATGACGGACCTGGGTGAATCATTTGAGCGAGTGACAATCGTTTAAGATCGTTTGGGAACGCAAAAGCGGATGTACCATTAGCGCAAACGCGCGGTCCGCGATAGGATTTTAATTGTGAAATAGGCAAGCCAAATTTGGCAGACTGTCAACAAACCAGAACCAATGCCCGGTAGCACGAAAATATTAAACTTTGGAAGAAACGTCAGTTTCGAACCAGAGCGAGTGTACCGACCAAAGTCGACTGACGAGGTGTTGGAGATTCTGGGCAAGCATCGTCATCAGAAAATTCGTGCTGTTGGATCGCTACATGCGTGGAGCGATTCTGTAAAAACAACTGGTATCGTCATTGAACTGGCTGACATCCATTCAATGCAAATCGACGTCGCCCAAAGCAAAGTAACGGTTGGCGGTGGCTGCAAGATCAAACATCTTTTGGCCGAACTTGCTAAAAGCGATCTGACACTGCCTTCGGTTGGGCTGATTGATGAACAGACCATTGCTGGGGCAACCGCAACAGCTACTCATGGCTCCGGCAAGCACAGCCTTTCACATTATATTGATGCCGTTGAAATTGCCCATTTCGATGAAGCGACTGGTGAACCAGTTGTCTCAAGAATTGACTCGGGGATCGAACTGCAGGCGGCACGCTGTTCACTTGGATTGTTAGGCGTTGTGGTTTCTCTTACTATCCGCTGTTGTCCATGCTACAACGTCGAAGAACATGCTGCGGCGTTTGACAGCCTGGAAGAGGTTGTGGCAGTTGAATCAACATACCCGCAACAACAATTCTATTTGATGCCATGGTCCTGGAGCTATTTCGGCCATCACCGGGTCCAAAGCGAACGTGCAAGAAGCCGGCTGGCGAGCCTGTACCGCGTTTACAACTTTCTTGTAATTGATATCGGATTACACGTGGCTGTCTACGCATTGGCAAAGTTGTTGAAGTTTGGCTGGGCGACCAAATTTTTCTTTAAGCGGATTTTGCCATTGACGATCATTCGCAACTGGAAAGTGGTCGATGATTCGCACGCAATGCTGACGATGGAACACGAACTTTTTCGGCATATCGAAATCGAGCTTTTTGTTCAAAGATCGAATTTAAAAGCGGCAACGCAATTTCTGATCGATACTCTGCAGTTTACCGCCGGCTCGAAGCCGGAGGGAACGGCAGAAATACAAAAGCAATTCAACCAAATGGATATTGCAGGTGATGTCGAATCATTGCATGGTTGTTATGTTCACCATTATCCAATTTGTTATCGCCGAATCAAAAACGACGAAGTGCTTGTATCGATGGCTTCAGAAAGTGCGGAATCTCAGGAAGATTGGTACGCGATCAGCTTGATCAGTTATCAGTGGCCCAGTGATCGCGATGGTTTTTTTAAGTTTGCGGAATTCATTGCCCATGCGTTTGTTGATATGTTTGGCGGACGGTGCCATTGGGGGAAATACAATCCATTGGCTAAGCCCCAAAACGAGCAGCTGTATCCGCAGCTTAATAATTTTCGTTCGGTCGTAAAGCGGTTTGATAACGGCGGCCACTTCACCAACGAGTGGTTAAATCACGTTCTTTAGGTTGCGGCAGGTTGTCTTTCTGCTGCAAATCGAGAAAATCTAGTCAGTTGACTTTTTAGTCGCTAAAGGATGACTCAGACCAAATCAAGGGACTAAGTTTTGGAATCCTACCTGACTCTGCTTGCGCGTATTGTTGTGATCGCATTTCTTGCCGTTGTGATCTCGGCTGTTTTTGGGCCCACGGCGGATCAGCTGGTCTCAAAGTTCACCGATTCGGAAGTTGCTTCAACAGAGCAAGCGACGACCGTGGTGGATTACGACTCCAACTTGCGTTTACTAATTTCTATTGGTGTCGGAGTATCTGCGTTCGGATTTTGTTTGGCCGTCGCTTATTACTTTCAAGTCCGAAGATTCAATCGTGCCGTTAAACAGATTGAGAAACTGGACGGAAAATTAAGTTTTGCACCGAATCTGGATATGTTGATTCTGAAGTACATTTACAGTGCGACGACTCTTGATATGTCGGGAACAGCTTTGGTCGACGCGAAATTCCCGGATGTTGGCGTGCTTCCCAGATTGCAAACTTTGCGAGTTGCATCGACACCGATTACTGACGACGCTTCGAAGATCATTTCCCAATGCAAATATCTGCGGTCACTTGATATTTCTGATACTCAATTGAGTGACGAGTCGATCGTTCGTTTCGCGAGTCTGAAAAATCTTGAGAATTTTATTGCATCCGGCTCAGCAATCACTGACAATTCCATCAAAATACTTTGCAATTTGCCGAAGTTGAAACGGGTGCAGTGCGATGGCGCTGAGATTTCAAACGAAGGCTTGCAATTACTAAAGGGAATTGAAGTGAAAGTGAATTGACGATGAAATTGAAATGTGGTTGCGGCGCAGTTTATCAAGTCCGACCTGAATTGGCGGGGAAGAAACTGAAGTGTCGGAAATGTCAGACGGTTTTCTTGGTTCCTGAGAGTCAAGGTTCCAAGGCAGGGCGTCCGAAACCAGCGCCCGCACAAGGCGGCCATTGGGCTCCACTGAATCGTTCACAAACAACGACGAAGCCCGAAGTTAAAACGCGACCGAAAAAGAAGTCCTCTTCTACCAAAGCTGACCGTGAAGCGGCGCTGTTGGCCCAGTACTCAGGCAAGGGTCAAAAGACGCTTGACGAAAGAATGGCAGAACGCCAAAGGGAGACGATGGAGGATAATCGGCTAACGAATTGTGTGAAGCATGCATTGATTGGGTTGGGATGTTTTATCGCTGCGGTGGCAGTATTTTTCATATTGGAGTCACTTGAAAATGGCGGCGTAGCTCCACGAATCGTGTGGTTGTTTGTCTGGACCGGTGGCAAGTGGTGGATACCGCCAGCGCTCGTAATGGCCGGGGCGTACAATTCGTTGTTGGCCTATTGGTTTATGGTGCGCTCGTCCAATACAGAAAGATCAAGCCAAGAAAAATGACGCCGCGACAGCGTGGACTTCCGATCGCGTAAACATGGCACCCTGGCTATTGGACTCGAACGCAAAGCGTTCCAGTTAGATGAAAACACTTCGAAAGACGAAAAACGTTTCCAAGCGTTTTAATCCAAGCCAAGTACTTTGGCGCCTTGCTCGAACACGATGTCAGTCGGAATGCCGGCCTGATTGATGCGTTGCAAATCGCCTTTGAGGATCTCTCCGACAAATCCTTTTTCATCCAGAAACGATCTCGCCGATTCGTAATCGCCTTCGCCTTGCAATTCCAACAGCTTTCGACTGAGCTGTGTCATTGCTATTTCCATCTTGTCCATATTGACGCGGTAACGGCCGTTTTCGTCACGAGTGAACGCTTCAAGATTCTGGAAGAAATTAAAACGAATCATATTCGCTTTTCCATGAGCACTGGCCGCGCCGAATCGCACGCTGCGAAAAATACCAGCCATGAAAGTCACGTAGTAATCCTCGAGTTGCCCCTCGGTAAGCTGTCCGGACTCCAAGAGCTTTGTAATCATATACAGTCCCAGGATGTCAGCTTTTCCTTCTTCAAGTGCTCCGGCAGCTTCACGCAAGGCTTCTCTAACTCGTCCATTGCCGGTGAGTGTGTTCTTGATTCCAAGTCCATGTGCAACTTCGTGAAACATGGTGTTGGAAAAGAAAGCGTTGAACGTAATATGCTTGCGCTGTTCAGGAACAATCAACAGATCCGCAATGGGGACAAGGATCTTGTCGAACTTGGCTTGCATGCTGTTTTTCAATTGCAGCCGCCGTGACCCTTTCTTCAACTGCACTTCTTCATCGTTGGGCAGATTGATTGCGATCGTTTTTGAGCCAGCGTTACAATCGCCAGCATAGTAGATGACGTCATAGGCATTCAAGTCAGAATTCGTTCCCGGTGATTCAGCTTTGTACTTGTCTTCAACCGGCAGTCCTTTTTGCAGCTCTGGTAACATCGCCGCGTACTTACTTAATCGCTCACTCCAGGAAAGGTCTTTGACTAAAACAAAACATTCGGCCGCAGCTTTGTACCCATACAACTTGTCTTCGTAATTTTCGATTGGTCCGACAACAACATCGAACTTATTGGTTTTCATATCCATCCAAAGCATGTCACTGGCCTGGTACTCGTTACTTTGCAATGCGTCGGCCCGTGCATTGAGATAAGACTTGAAGCCGTCGTCGCTGGCCAGTTTCGCAGCGGCACGCAATTTTTCGGCTGCGGTATCAAAATGCTTTTTGAATTTTTGGCTGTAAGGAACGGCAACCAATTTTCCAGATTCATCGCGCTCTATAACCGTATACAAGCTCTTGAAGCTTTCCGCATCGTCGGGATTGTCTTTAAGATGTTTCTCGAATTCTTCGGTGGTGATGTCCTTCGGGTAAAGATTCGCACCCTTGGGTTTGGCCTGGTAACCATCAATGAACGGACGGTTATCCTGTAGCCGTTCCCAGGGGCCGAAATTGATCATGATATGCTCACGCATTTTTTTGTCTTCAATTTTGGCCAACAGGTCTTCTTTGTCGCCGTAAGCTTGCAACCAGAACACGGCTTCCATTTCCTGCCCCGCTTCGATCAACAGCTTTAACATCTGTCGATCCTGAGGAGTCGTATGACTCAAATCGGTTGTCAATGTAACCGTCGCGTAACGCGGCAAGGTTTGTTCTTGAGCAAAAACAGAAACGCTGGTTGCAGCCAAAACAGCTGCAACCACGACAAAGATGAACTTGTTTTTCATAATGGAACCCGTGGACGATTTGACGTGTACGATTATCCAATCACGTCAGGATGTGTCAACGATTCCAATCGGGCCAAGTTCAAACGATGGGACGCTTGATAACCAGCCTAAGGCAAATACATCTTGAAAACGTTGTGCAATTCAACGTTTTCAAGATTAAACGCATTTAAGCTGCTTTTGCGAATAATTTACCAGCAACATTGATATCCATTTGTGGAAATGGAATTGAGATTCCAGCGTGATCCAGCGAATTTTTTACCGCTTCGGTCGTGCGTTCGCGAACAGCCCAATAATCCTGTGGTGTGGCCCAAACTCGACACTGCCAATTGACTGCTGAATCTCCAAGGTCAACTAGAACGACTTGTGGACCTGGTGATGCAACGGAACCCTCGATATGGTTGATTGCGTTCATCAAAACGGTCCGCGTTGTCGCGATATCGGCGGTATACGAACATCCAACACTGACGTCGACTCGTCGAACCGGGTTACGTGTGAAGTTGGTCATCGTCTGACCAAAAATTCCACCGTTGGGAACGATCACATGCCGATTGTCGGGTGTATTTAATTTAGTCGTGAACAGATCGATTTCTTCTACCGTACCTTCGCAATCACTGACGCTGATGTAGTCATCAATTTGGAAAGGGCGGAATACAAGTAGCATGACTCCGGCGGCAAAGTTGGAAAGGGTGCCTTGCAACGCCATACCGACGGCGAATCCAGCAGCAGCCAAAATCGCTGCAAAGCTGGTCACGTCGACACCGAAGCGATTCAGAGCACTGAGCAATACCAGCGCCAGGATAACGTTTTGAACAACACGACCGGCAAAGCGACCAATGGTTTTATCGATTCGAGTCGAAACGGTGGTTCCAACAACTCGACCCATGAAGGATGCAAACAAATACCCAACGATCAACAATATCAGCACCATCGCGGCAGGCACCAGGTAATCGTTCATTAACTCCTGTTGTGCCCTTTGATCATTGTTGAACGCCAATTGAATTCGTTCGACAAAGCCTTCGCCGGCCTTCTGCATGGTATTTACAGCTTTAGTAGTGACATCGCCTTCTTGCGCGAAGGTTTCAGCCTGTGGCACACAGCAAATGAATAAGAGAATTGTGACAATGGTGGGAATGGAGAATCGCATTCTTTCCGGACTCCGAAAGATCGTGACTTGGCAAAAAAATTTTGAGAAGTCTAGCGAAGCTGCAATGTTACGCAACATTAATTGAACGCAGCCTTTTTCGTGAACAAAGCATGCAAGCAAAAACGCCGGTTTCGCCAAATCGCGGAACTTGTTGGATTCCAAACGGCAGCTGGTTAATAAGTACTGAAGCAGATTTTGCTATCAACTACCGTCGTCCGCATTTTTATCCGTTTCGTCGTCGGGTTGGTCCTTCGGCTGCTCGTCGAGCGTTCCAGCTTCGAATTTCTCCAGCCACGGATCCAGTTCTGGATGTTGTTTGTGACCGCCCAGCTTGTTTTGGAACAGATTTGCGATCGATAAAAGCTTGTCGTCGTCATTCAAATGGCCAGTGAAGGTTACAGAAACTGGCGTTTTGCCCCCGCCTTCCAAATCTGTGAAACGAATCGGTACTACCACCGATGGGTGGCCCGTCAGGTTGCTGTGGAAAACGTCGAATACGTTGAACAACAGATCAAAGTCTTCCATAAACGCATCAAATTCTTCAACTACCTTCGTCCGCAATCGCATCATTCGAATGTAATCGATGGCGGAAATGAACTGCGATGATCGGAAAGTGTTTTCCCATGTGTTCCAGCCATCAGTGTGCCCCTGTCGCAGCAATTCATCAAATACAGAAGCCGCTTCAACATTGATTAAACTCGCCAACAAATGAACGGGCAAACTGCGTGGTAGCTTGGCTGGCTTCAATTGAAATCCCAATTTATTCAACGTCTTAAATTCTTCACTCTCTTCAATTTTTCGACCAGGTTGGAAACCAATGATCGTTTCGTTGGCAACCAATTTCTTCGGCCAATCAAACTTGTAGTTCTCAGCCGTCGGATCTTTTCCGTCGGCACCGTGAATCGCCGCGAAAACGGCTGCGCATCCTGAGACACTGCGACAGATCGGCCCAATCTTGTCCATCGTCCATGAAAGTGGCATGCAGCCATAGCGACTGACGCGGCCGAAGCTTGGTCTAAAACCATTGGCGCCACAAACTTTTGACGGAGTGGTGATGCTGCCGAGTGTTTCGCTGCCAATCGAAAAACCGACCAGTCCCGCAACGGTAGCGCTGCAGCTGCCCGCCGACGAACCACTGGAGCCAGATGTCGGGTTCCAGGGGTTTCTGGTTTGACCACCAAACCATTTGTCGCCCATCGCCAAGGCACCCAACGAGAGTTTTCCGATCAGCACCGCGCCGGCGTCGGTCAGCCGCTTGTAAACGGTAGCTTCGTTCTGAGCCATTCGCTCTTTGTGAAAAGGGATTCCCCAAGTCGTCGGGTAGCCAGGCACATCAACAAGGTCTTTGGCGCCCCACGGTATTCCATGCAGCGGCCCACGAATTTTCCCAGCAGCGATTTCCTCATCCGCGCGTTGAGCCTGCTGCATTGCCAGATCTTCAGTCAGGTTGACCACGCATTTTAACATGGGGCCATATTTCTTTAGCCGCTTCAAATACAGCGATGTCAATTTTACGCTGGTGATTTGGCCGCTGCTTAAAAAGTGCGACAATTCCGGCACACTGCAAAACGCGATTTCCGGCTCACTGGGCGGCAGCCTTTGTTCGACTGAAAAACGGACGTTTCGATCCACGTCGATAACGGGACTGGAATCGTGTTTTGGTCGAAATTGAAATGCAGGAGCGACCTCAGGCCCGAGCTCAAAATTCCTCAGTCGTTTCAGGCCAACGTGATCGCGTTGGATAGTCGCGACAATTTGTTCGGCTTTTTCTTCGTCAATTTCAAGATCCGTGATCCAGGCCGCTTCCCGGACCCGTTCAGCGTCAACTTGTCCATCTTGAGCCAATGCGACGACCGCTCGATGAAAAATTGAGGTGCCAATTCCGGTCGCTGTCAACAGCGAAAGCATCTGTCTTCGATCCATGCGTATTCTTTCACGTTCTGATAAGCTGCAGATTCAAGTACAGGCTTAGCCAAAAAAATCGTTAAATTTTTACGCCTCGTGCCTGAACATCAATTTATACCAAATCAAATTCTTACACGGGGAGTGTGGAAATTGTCGAAAATCTAATATCATGATAGGTTCCTAATTTTGAAGCGAATACAGGTAGATAAATTGAGCACACCGATCGTTGAATTTTCCGAATTCAGTTTCGACAAAGTAGTCGCCGACCAGGACAAGGTCCATGAAATAAATCCTCATCGTTTCGAATTGTGTTTGTTGAACGGAATTCTGTTTTTAGATGAGAACCGGATCGTCGGATATTACGACGTTCCTGAAGATCCATTTTGGGCACGCGGACACTTTCCAAACCGGCCGATGATGCCTGGAGTCTTGATTAGCGAGGTTGCGGCTCAGCTGACGTGCTATATCTCGTCAGTCTTGGGCATACGAGAGAATTCGATTATTGGATTGGCGGGGTTGGATAAAATCCGTTTCCGAGCGCAAGTCAAACCAGGGGATCAGTTGACGGTGATGTGCAAGAGGATCAAGTCCCGCAAAGGTGCGATGATTGTTACTGAATTTCAAGCGTACGTCGGGCAGACTTTGGCGTCGGAAGGCCAAATCAAAGGCGTCGCTATTCAAGAGTAGTCGCGTTTGAGACGCTTTGGTTAGCCGACTGATGGGATAACCGGCTGATGGGTTAGCCGG
>CAYONX010000002.1:92180-111899 GCA_964405425.1 uncultured Pirellulaceae bacterium
TAGCCGGTAGATGGGTCACGGCAAATTGGGGCCAAGGATATCCTGCCATACGCATCCCGCCCATGACCAACCGACTCCAAATCCAATCAACAGATTTTTTTGACCGCGGGTTAATTCGCCACTATCACGCAACTGTTTGATCAGAATCGGCAACGTACACGAAACGGTATTGCCGATTTCTTCAATTCGAATCGGCAGACTTTCCTCTTCAATTCGCAACGTCGTGCGCAATTGATCAAGCATCTTGAAAGTCGCTTGATGAAACAAGTAATATTTTATTTGCTCCGACGTCATGTTGGCAGCTTCTAAAATTTCATCAACGGTTGCTGGAATCTTACCGACCGTGAAATTAATCAGGCTCGGCCCATCCATATACAAATCGCTGGGCCATCGCTTGCGCCCGCGGGGCTTGATGCCTTGTTCCGGATTTCGAAAGCCTCCGCCGGCCAGCAACGTATCTGCACCAGTACCGTCGGTACCATATTTGAAGCCCCACATCGATGATGCGGAATCCGGTTCTATCAATGTCGCAGCAGCTGCGTCGCCAAAAATTGTCCGCAGACTACGGTCCGTCGGAGCAATTAATTTTGAATAGGTTTCAGCGGTAATCAACAAAATGCGACTGGCGGTACCGGTACGAATCAATCCGTCCGCCATCGACAAACCATAGACAAATCCGCTGCACCCCAAGTTAAAATCAAAAGCACCCGTGTTGGTTCGCATCCCCAAACGATCTTGTAACAAACAGGCAGTCGTCGGCAGCGTGTAGTCTGGGGTTTGAGTGCAGAGCAACAAAAAGTCAATCGATTTTGGATCGACATCATTTTCCTGAAACAACTTCATCGCCGCGCGGTAGGCGAGATCCGATGAACATTCGTCGTCAGCAGCAATATGTCTGGCCTTGATACCAGTCTTTTCCGCAATCACCTCCATATTCCAAGAGGGATTCTCAGCTTGTAAAAGAGCGTTGTCTTCTACTTTTTCGGGGAAATGTACGGCGATGGGGCCAATAGCAGCGTGCTTCACGGACAGTCCCAATTGTGCATCATGGAAATGCGACGTAGTCACAAACTTTGTCGCAGGATCCGAACCCGTTTTGTGACGAATTTACTGACGAATCCCAAACCGCCTAGGTTAACAGAATGGGAGAGAAACGCGAGGGTGGGTTGGGCTCGATTTTACGCGACGCGACGAGTCTTTTTAGGCTGGGTTTTGACCTTACGCTCGATCTCCAGTCGCGTCATTTTCTTGAATGGAGCTTCACAATCGCTGTGATCTTGAAGGAAAACCAGAGAGGTCGCGTGCAACATTCGCGGTACATAGAACCAGGCGTCGCTCAGGCTGTCGTCATCGTAGGGAGCTGAAATTACAACCAAATCCGTACGCGTATGCGAATTGGCAATCCGATGAAGCGATGAATGAATGTCGCCCGGTACCAGTTGCAATTTGACCGAGTAAGCCTGCAACTTCTGGTGGCACTGCTTCAATGTAATCTGGCCAGTATCTGCCGATTCAAATACATCAACTCCGGTGTAGCGAACTCCGCCTGAGCCACTGAATTTCTTGGCGACCTGAATCATGCGTTCACTTCGCGACGCATTACCTACACCGATTTCCAGAATGGACGTTGCCTTTATCTTTTTGATAGCACGATAAATAACGCGATCGCAGGAAGGATTAGAGAACGAAGATAGGAAAAAATATTTCAGTCCGGTTAAGGGCTTCATCGATGGAGCTTCCTGTTAAATACGAAACGACTAGCAATACCGTTGCGGTTGTACAAATCGTTTTCGACTGAATATACGTTAGAACATGAACAAACGCGCCGGCCTCGTTAGTTGTTCAATCCAAGGCAAGCATTACGTAACCGATACAAATTGCCATTCCCGCAAACCTTCCCGCGAAACGTGTGATCCACGCCCCCATTTGTGGGAAGTGCCCCCCGGTTGAAGAATTTTTGAACCAGGTACCCAAGGCGAAACGTACCTTTGCTACAGGAAACGATTGCGTTTCCAAGTGACCAATGACAGTGCAAGCGTATGCCGCCTTTTGTTATGGCACTGTCAAATATCTGCGCTACAAGGGAACTCCGGCGCTTTGATTGAGACCATCGATGGTCGCCAGCTTGATTCGTGGATCGTTTGATTGGTGAATCAGGTCGTTGTCCGCCGCCCAGCGGATGTCGCTAGATCCCGATGAAATCAAAACCGAATCGCTCTTTCCAATTTGAGAGCCTTGAACCGCGCCTGGTGATGAGTGCACAAGCGCTCTCTAATTTTGTTGCCGATCTTCAGGCACCTGTGGATGCTGCTGGACTGGATCTGGATCAGCGTATCGAAATGCTGACCCAATCCGACGGTACTGAAAATTTTCAGAACGATGTAGCGGCGATTCGAGAACAATACAATTTAAGTGGTAACGGCCAAACGGTTGCTGTGATCGATTCCGGTATCGCGTTCGATCACTTGGCGCTGGGAGGCGGTTTTGGAGAAGACTACCGCGTTGTCGGCGGATACGATTTTGCTGAAGACGATGCAAACCCATACGATGACGGCCCAGTTGGACTGCATGGCACGCATGTTTCGGGAATCATCGGAGCGAGCAGTGATGAATTCGATGGGGTTGCCCCCGGCGTCGATTTGGTGTCGCTGAGAGTATTTGACGACAATGGTGCAGGCCAACTTGCCTGGGTTGAACAGGCGCTACAATGGGTCCACGAAAATCGAAATGCTTTTGAGAACCCAATCACAACGGTCAATCTTTCTGTCGGCACTCAATGGAATTCAAACGTAATTCCTGAAGCGGCTCAACTGGAAGACGAATTCGCCTTGCTGAAAGACGCTGGAATTTTTGTTTCCGTTGCCGCGGGCAATTTGTTTCAAGATTTCAACGAAGTAGGCGTCAGCTACCCCGCAGCCAGTCCGTTCGTAGTTCCTGTCGCCAGCCATGCAAGCGATGGCCAGATTAGTGACTTCAGCCAGCGAAATGACCGAGTCCTGGTTGCTCCTGGCGAAAGTATTTTGAGTACAGTTCCGGATCACGTTTTCTTCGGCAGCGAAACGGATGGTTTCTTACGCACGTCAGGTACCAGTCAAGCGGCCCCGTATGTGGCCGGTGCAAGTGCGTTGCTTCGGGAAGCGTTTCAGGAAGTGGGACACACTCAAATCGATCAAGATCTGTTGTACGATCATTTCCTTAGCACCGCAGATGTAATCCATGATCAGGTCACCGGTGGCAGCTATCATCGAATCAATCTCGCCCAGGCGATTGAGGCGGCGTTTGAGAGTGTACCCAACGAAAACGTAGCCAGCGAAAATGACACGACGCCGCCAGATACCGAATTGAACACAGAACCAAACACTGAACCGGCTTATGTGGACAATGGCCAACTGATTGTGCGAGGAACCAATGCAGATGATCAGATCGAGTTGGATTTCACGTCTTCGATTGATGTTTCCTTCAATGGTCAAGAATTCAGCTTTGACCGATCCGAGATTGCCGAGGTTTTAGTCATCGGCAGTTCGGGTTCCGATTCGATTGTGGCAACGCTGGATAATTTTGATCGAACGGTCGTGCGAAATGGTCGCGTCGACGCTTTCGCCGATTCAATAGAATTCACAGCACGTGGCTTTGAATCAATCGACGTTGTTGCTGGATTCAATTCAGGCCGGCTTGTGATTAATGATTCCGCTGGGGCTGATACTGTGTCAGCTGGATTTGATTCGATCGCTATTAGTGGTGACCAATACCAGAACACGGCTACCGGGTTCTCAAGGGTTACCGTGAATTCAAGCAATGGTGGCTACGACAGAATTGAGTTACAAGGTACAACGGGAGACGATCGATTTTCGAGCGACGGTGACCGAAATGTTTTGCGCCACGGCGAGCAAAGAATCGTCGCAGTCGGATTTGAAAATTCGGTTGTCTATGGAAGAGGCGGAGAAGATTTTGCGACGCTAAGAGACTCTGCTGGCAACGACCAGTTTGTGTTAAACGGTAAAAGGTTTTCGGCTACCGCGCCCGACTTTCTAACCGTTGGCTATGGCTTTGAACGAACCAACACGATTTCACGAACAGGTTTCGATACGGTAAGCTTCGAAGGTGGCGAAGAAGCGGAGCGTCTGCTTCATCGCAATGGAAAGACTCGATTTTCTGATGGCGACTATTTGAACATTGCCAGTGGATTCGATCAGATCGAGGTCAACGCCTTTGGACCGGACGATGTCGCCAGAATTCACGATTCGATTGGCAACGACAGCTTCATCTCAAGTGAGACTGGGTTCGAATTTCATGGCGGCAACCAATCGCTTTATGCCAATGGGTTTTCAGAGATCGATGTGTTTGCCGATAGTGGCGGAATTGATTCGGCGACATTGATTGGCTCCAACGGCAATGACCAGGTGTTCGCCAACAACAGTACAACGATTTTAACCAACGCCGATGGCCAACAAGTTCAACTTACAGAATTTGAAAATGTTACTGTCGACACGCTTGGTGGGTTAGATCTTGCTAATTTGATCGGAAGCGAAGGCCGCGATCTGTTGGCGACTCTGGAAAACGGAATTGAACTAGAATCCAGTATTCGACGGCTTGAGGTCCTGGGTTCGGAAGACATTCAATTTGATGGACGAGGCGGCGTCGACGAAGTAATCTTCTCAGATTTCGACAGCCTGGATTTGATTGAAGGTCTCGGTGATTCGGCGACTGCGTATTTGAATTCTCGAACGATCGAAGCGACCAATTTCGAATTTCTGGAAGCCAGGACACGCGATTCCGAAGTCAGTAACTACGATATCGCTGCGGTCGACTATCTGTTCCTTTTGGATGGCGATTGGCAGCAAACTTCTGATTAATGCCTCACCATCTTCCAATTGCTTTTGTTGATATTGCTTCAGCGCAGTAAGATGAATCCCGGTAATTATTAACTGGGCTTCTAAAATGTATCATTGGTTTGTGCGACTTGGTTTTGTTTTTCTGTTGACGTTTTTGCCGGCAGCCGAAGGTGCTGCACAGAAAGCATTGGCTGGGAAATGGCGGTGCCACCTTGAATGTCCCGGCGGCGAAATTCAGTTCGGACTGAACATTGAAGGTTCTGCATTCAAATTAAAAGCATTTGTAACCAACGGCAACGAATCCATTCCCGTTGAATCGATAACGGCAACAGAAACCGAATCGACGTTCCGGCTCGATTTTGATCACTATGATTCTTTCATTCGCTTTGCACTCGATTCGGGTCGCCTGTCAGGCGTTTTCAAAAAGACACGCGGCGCCGACGAAGTCGTTGAGTTGAAATTTGGTGGCTATCGAGAATCAGAAGTAGCCCCAGCGAGGGCCGGGCGGGAAGTTGCTAAATCGATTGACGGTCGATGGATGGTTGATTTCGAAAGTAGCGACGATCCTGCCGTCGGAGTGTTTAAGACCAACGACGACGGACGTTTGTCTGGAACGTTTCTGACAACGACTGGCGACTATCGATATTTGGATGGCGAATTCAAAAATGGGAAAATGCAGCTCAGTTGTTTTGATGGTGCGCACGCCTTCTTGTTTCTGGCTGATTTGAAAGAAGACGGAACGCTCAAAGGTGATTTTTGGTCGTCCAACACCTGGCACGAACCATGGACAGCGAAGAAGGATATGGACGCCAAGCTTCCAGACGCTTTCGAGCAAACGGTGCTGACAAAGAACCACAACATCAGCGAATTCAAATTCCCAAATCTCGACGGTGAACTGACAAGCCTTGTCGACGAAAAATTCAATGCTCCTGCACGATTAATTTATGTGTTTGGGTCGTGGTGCCCAAATTGCCATGATGCTGCAGTATATTTCAAACAATTGCAATCAAAGTACGGATCTGATTTGTCGATTCTAGGCTTGGCGTTTGAATTGACTGGCGATTTCAGCCGCGACGCGGATCAGGTCAAGAAATATCTAAAGCGGCACGATGTCGATTACCCTGTTCTGGTCGCTGGGTTGTCGGACAAGAAATTGGCAACCAAGTCGATACCCTTCCTGGATCGAGTGAGAAGTTATCCGACGACCATTTTTGTCGATGCGAAAAATGAAGTCGTGGCGATTCATACGGGTTTCACAGGGCCGGCAACCGGCGACGCTTACGAAAAACTAAAAACGCGGTTTGAAACCATAATTCAAAAACTTGTTGATGAGAATTAATTATCCTCGGAACTTTCCAATCAAGCGAGGGTTTCAAGGAATACGAAGTACCTTGGTTCTAAAGTGAGAGATCGGAATGAATTACACACATATTTTTTCTGTTTGCGTCTTGATGGTTGCTGGAATCTTCTGCGTCAATTCGCTTGTTCATTCGCAAGCGCCTGCCCAGACTCGGACCCAAGCAGCGTTTGACTATGCCACACTTACAACAGAAACGATTGTTGAAGAAAACTCGACTGAGTATCTTTTGACTTGGAACGCAGGAATCAACGATATCATTGGCAGATCGTCGCGATCCTTGCGTGATGCTCAGAGAAGAATAAGCGCACAACTTGGCGGAGCAAACGCTTCCCGTACGAACCTAAGTGTTTTACTGACCACGATCGGTTCGGACGGCTGGCGGCTGGTCGAATCTAACCAAAATGAAAATAGAACAGTGCGGGTTTTTATCCGGCCAAGACGTTGATGCAAGCTTTGAAGTCGTTTGAGGACGCTTTTTCTTGGGGTTCAACGAATTCCCAGATTTTTTATTGTTCAAACGAAGTCTTTGACTGGCTGAGAAGAATGATGAAATACTGCACTAAATTTTCTCTTACCCTTGTCGTGAGTGCGACTTACGAACTTGGGGCAGAAAAGATCAAACTGTGGCATGTTTTTGAAGCAAGGTAAAACAGGTGGTTGAGGTAGCTTGGCTTTATCGAGCCTTCTCCACTCCTGGCTAGCGTCCTGCTTGTAAAAATGCCGTAGCTCTATACGATTAGTGCTTGTCAAGACCAGTCCCTCCTCAATCGAGAAAAAAATGACTTCTTGAACCTTCAAAAACTTATCAGGAAAAGTAGTCAGGGAATAGAAAAATGTTGGTATTAAGTCGAAAGGTCGGTGAACGAATTTGGATCGGTGATAGCATTGCCGTTACGGTCGTTCGGATCACCGGTGGGGGAGTGCGAATTGGAATCGAAGCTCCGAGTGAGTTATCGGTAGTTCGCGAAGAGTTAAAGATAAAAATGGAAGAAAACGAATCTCAGGTCGAAGAAGAAATTCCGCCGACAATCAAATTCCGTAGCAATTAATTCAAAATTCTAACTGGCGAAGCTCACTCATTTTTCGCTTGCTTCATTAAACTGGCTCAGCGTGTTCAAGTAATGAGAACTTGGATTCGTTCTATTCAAGCTGGTAAGATGCGGTATCTCTGTTCCGTGCAAAATCGGGAACACTAATTGGCACTAATCTTCACTAATAAGTGACTGGATAATCCACGGCTTTTCCGACTCAGACCGTCAGCATTTCACGAACCAGCCCGCCCAGCCATTTTCGAATGGCCAACACCACTCCCGCCACGATCACGGCAAAGATCAAAACCTGAATTCCACTCCACACAACGGTCGCCGCCATATCGTTCATCATGAGTTGTCCTTCAAAATATCTTCGAGGGTTTTTCGTTCTTTTTTAGTCAGCTTTTTCTGCTTCATCAATCGAATCAACAATTGCTCACGCGACCCACCAAAAAGACGACTAATCAAATCGCCAACCATACTGCCGGAAACATCATCAAAGCTTCGAGATGGCTCATAGGTAAACGGTCTTGTTTCGTTCGTCTGGCGAATAAATTTCTTGTCCAAAAGAATCTTCACCAAAGTTGCGACCGTCGTATAAGCCAGTTTTCGACCTTGTTTTTCCAATTGTTGCTGAATTTCAGATGCGGTCTGCAAGCCCTGATCCCAAAAGACCTGCATCACTTCCAATTCCCGCTGCGTCAATTCGTTCGCTTTAGGTCTTGCCATTTCGCCTAAGCCTTGTTGTGAAATATTTAAATTTGGTTCTTTAGATTTGGTTTTTATAGTAGCGAGTGGTTTTCGTCCGTTAACCGTAATAATTCTTGAGGTTTGGGTGTTTTGGCGAAGGCTGATGAGGATCGCAGCCTGTGGTTTGGGAGTGCTTTGTTGAGCCAGCGGGCAACAAACTTGCAATTCGCATGTTATTATTTAAAAAGGATTCAAACTAAAACTGCAACCAAAAATTCGCGTGGCTATGGATTATCTGTATTTGCTTTGGATAAGGATATCGTCCAATCCGATAATGAGTTTGTTTTTGCGTCGAAGTTTGGCAACCTTGATTTTCGTCGTCGCACTAGGCGGTATGAGCTATTGGTACGTCCAATACACCAAAGGTGCCAAATCAGGAAAACGTGCGGACTCGAATGATCGAGTCGTTGCTACTGGTGCAGAATTTAAACTGGCCGATCCAGATTCAAATTTGGGATCCAAAAGCAACTATGAAAGGATCATGAATCGTGGCGTTCGCGCTGAGCTTGTTTCGTTGTTGACCGACTCCAGCGTAGTCAGTCGAAATACGGAGCCTATCGCAACGCGGGTCGAAAAAATTAACAAACGAAAATCCATCGTCGAAAGACTGGAATCACTACCGGATTCCAGTCAGGATGCTGAATTTATAACGCGCTCGAAAATCTCCATTTTCATTGAAAGCGCGTCGATAGCTCACCAATACAGTATCGATAACTCAAAAGAAATTGATGCGATTGATAAATTGCTGTCGAAAGGCATTGAAAGTGAAGAGCAATCCATTCGCAGTTTGTCTAAAATGGGTTCCGTGGTCTCAAAAATCAGACGGCTAAAAATCGCAGATGAATTGAAAGATGAAAAGCTGGAGGAGACTGCAGAATTAATTTACACAATAGCTGAAGCGGATCCAAACAACGAAGAAATGGCTAAAGGGTTTTCAGATTTCCTGAGCATTGTATGGAATAAAGAAAAATACAACGTTTCAGGTCCGCTTTGTAAAGCGTTCTACCAGGGCTTCGCGAATACAAAACGAGACAAGATTTCGAATCTAGTTGCAAAAGTTCAAAAGGTTGTCGCCGAGCATGAATTGTTCTTGAAAGGCGTAAAGGAATCGAAAGCGGTATCAGAATGAAGTTACGTCCAGCACGTTCTTCCGCATCATGTTTACGTTTTTTCTGATCGTCACCAATTGATCTTCGACCACTTTGGTATAGTGGTTTTCAGATATGCTTCTTTGAGACGGGGCGGCGTCTACCAGGATTTCGTTTGGAGGGACAAGGCGGGGCGGGGCAATAGCGTTATCTTTTCAGAATCTCTATGACCGCCTTGAGTGGTGGATTGGTTGCAATGATTCGGTTTTGTGAATCAAGGATCATCAAAGCGGGCAAGCCGCTGATGTGGTGTTCTTCGAGCACGTTGGCTGTATTTGGTCGGTTCACTGGATTGAACCAAACCGATGCAGTTCTTGCTTTACTCGCGAATTCTTTCATTTGGGCCAGGATGCGGGGGGCCTTGCCGTTGTTTATGTAAACCAATGCAATCTTTGTGGTGGGACCATATTCAGATTCGGGGCCGAACGTAGCTGCAAGTCGCGCGAAGATTCCTTTTGACATTTGTTGTGAAGCAGCGGATACAAACAATAAGATCCGATTCGAAGGCTCTTCACTAGCCAATATTTGATTTATTGGCCGGCCAGAGTCATTGAAGATCCCTCTGAATTTGAAAGGCCGCTGGTAGCGATCCAGTCTGGCGTCGTTTCGATCAATTATCTGCGGGCCGTTTTGAATTTTGCCAGCAATATCTCGCAGCTGCGAGTTAAGATTCCGGGCCTCATCGAAATAGCCAAGTCGAATCAGGTCGTCGACTCGCTTGACCGCCGTTGCAGCAATCTCTTGATCTATTTTATTCTCTGCTGCTGCGTCACGCAGCGAAATCAATATTCGCTCAATGGTGGATTCGCGCTGGTCCGGAAGAGCATTCAATATGTCAGGGATGACCAATGCGGTTCGCTGCAGGCCAAATTTTTTATCCTTCACTGTCCCTGCGATAGCTGGAATTACCACCGCGTCATATTTTTCAATAAAGCTTTCGGTAAATGGAATCGCTTCTGACGAAGTACCTTTCGCATTGATCAAATCCAGCAGCTCAGACATTCTGTGCGCCAGCTGTGTGTCATCACTATCACAAAGATCCAATGCAGCGACATAAGATTCAAATGCAAGCGAGCGCAGTGGTTCTCGCAAGTCAAATTCTTTTTCGTCAAGGAAATCGGTAACAGTGGCATAAGAGTAACCGATGTACGCCAACGATAGAAATTCGAACTCCTCAGCCGCCGGGTTGTTTTTTTCGTCACGTAACAAAGCGGTAACGTAGCTGTCGGGAATGCCGTATTCAATAGCAGCGGATGCCCGGTCGATCAATGCATTCAAACGAAAGAGCCAGGATTGTTTTTTAATCTTTGCATCATTTGTTAACTCCAGCATGCGCTCGGATAGTTTCAGTCGATGCTGTAGATTTTCTATGTGAATAGGAACGGCAACATGAGTTTGTTCTTCCAGGTACTCGATGTATTCTTTGACATCCAGAGCGTCGCCTTCTTCCAGAGTCCTCTCATACCTGGTTCGCGTATCGACTACTTCAATTTCCGGTTCGGCATTAGTGTCTTGCCATGATCGAAATAACCAAAATGCAATTCCGATGGCAACAAAAATAGCTGCGAGTCTTATCAGCGGGCGATAAATTTTTGCTCGGGATCTACGTTCGGGTAACATGGTCGCTGAATTGCCGCGTCAAAGGGTGTGAGTAAGTAAGTGCTTAGGTGTCCGTCCGCGAGTCAGTTGCACAAGATTCGGATACCGTCTCTATTTTAGCAGCGTTTTCCTGAACTTCTCTACTTCAGCGACTCGCGTTGATTTAACGAGAACTATTTCACCAGTGGTTACGTCGATATCCAAGGCATTTCGCCGGTTAAACTTGCTTAGGGGGCCGTTGTCGGCGACAAATTTACGTATTGCCAGGATTTTTTCTTGAGCGGAGGCCTCACCGGCCAACTCGATTCCGGGTGCCGAGCCCCATATTACGACAGTTCCGTCCCTGGTCCAAACCTGAAGTCTTGGCGCTGAATTTGGATCCGGCAAGTCGTATGAAACAACACGGAACAGTTCCAGATCTTTACCCACCGGTTGCAGATAGTTACACAGCTGTGTCGCCAAAGGAACTCGGGCGTCTGGCCAGGTTTGCCAGGGCACGATGGCGTTGCTGCGACGGTTAAGGCGTCGCAGTGAAATTCGCATTAAGTTCTGACGCATGACCCTGAACTGTGTTTCGTTCAAAAGTTTTCGGTCAAATATTTTTCCGTCTTGATCAACTGGCACTGCGGTATGTCGGTCCAGTTCGACAAAAGCAACTGGTTGCCGATACTGAAGTTCGATGTCGATTCCCTGTAAAGATTTTTCTACCAGGTTGACGTTCCGAATCCACGGTAAATTTGCCAGATAGTCGTGCGTGTCGGGGACAATATAAGGGTCCAGCAATGAGCTTTGTGAGTTGCCTAATTCGTTGACGACAGATTTCAATGGCCGGTCGAGCCAATCCGGTGCCGGTGGGTTCACCCGAATGTTGCTTTTATCAATTGCATAATGGCTATCGACCAACAAATGGCTGCGATGCTGTTGCCATTGTGATGTCGCTACATAAATCAATAATCCTGTCGCGACCATAAACCAGACTGCAGGATGTAACAAAAACGTCCAAATGGTTGTATGTTCTCGCGATTTCTTTCGAGGCATTTTCATTCCTGAATAGATGGGGTGCTCTATTCAGTAATCGATCCGCAGCGGACGAAACTTTTCGTCGACACAGCGGTCGACACGAAATTGCCAAATGCGGACGTATTAATCCAGTTTTTCCGCAAATAGTTGCCTGTTTGTTCGACGTTTGCGGACAATCAAAAGACATTATCGTCCATAACGTATTTGACGATTGGGTGAACTTAGCGGCTACCAGATTTCCACTGCCGGTTCGATTTCGACCCCCAGCTTGTCGGAGACTTGATCTTGAACCAGGTCGATCAATTTTAATACGTCCGAACAGGTGGCGCCCTCACTTGCGATAAACAGATTTGCATCCTTGTCTGAAATTTCAACTTCGCCGACACGCGTCCCTCTCAAACCACTTTGCTCGATCAAATCGCTGGCCGATTCAACGCCTCGATCTTTGAATACATACATCGAAGTTTGGGTAATCGGTTGGGTGGATCGCCGCACAATCCAGAGCTTTTGCATTCGTTTTGTAAGCACCTCAGGATCTTCTTTTTCAAATTGAAATGTCGCGTCCAAAATAACCAATTCATCAAGGCTGCTTTGGCGATAAGAGAATGATAATTCGTCCTTTTTGCGTTCCAGGATTTCTCCACCTCGGGTCATAACTCTTGCGTTTTGCAAGCGGCTGCCGATGTCGTATCCATGAGCGCCGGTGTTAACATGTAAAGCCCCGCCCACAGTTCCGGGTATGCCAACCAGATTCTCTGGCCCAGAAAAACCTTCTCTGACCGCAGTCGAAACCAAATGGGATAGTTGAGTGCCACCCGTCGATTTCAATTGCTGGCCGTTGACTTGAATTTTACAAAAATCGGGCGCGGCCAAGCTGACGACTATTCCGGCGACGCCTTCGTCACGTACCAGAATATTGGAACCACGTCCGATCAAGCGAACGGGAATATCCTGAGCTGCAGATCTCTTAACGATTTCGACAAGTTCAGCTTCACTGGTCGGTTCTGCAAAAAATTCTGCTACGCCTCCAAGATTCAGACGCGTATGAGTTCCGAGCGGTTCGTTTTCTCGAATAATGTGTTCGAGTCCGGCCGTTATTGACATTTTTCAATCCGTTTAATTTCTACCAATATCTTTCCAAAACGATTTGCCCGGGCGCTTTTGTGCGGTGCTTTGTCATGCCACGGTCACCGAGCTTTGCTTCCATATCGTCCAGCATGGCTGGGTTGCCGCACAACAGGACGGCGGAATTATCTTTCGTGATTTCCCAACCTACGTGTGATTCAAGTAAGCCATCAACGACCAAATTCGGAATCCGACCGTGCATGGTGTCTGGTGTTTCTTCGCGGGTCAAAGTTTGCACCAGTTTAAATCGTCCTTCGTATTTAGTTTCAAGCGATTTCAATTCTTCGGTGTATGCCAAATCCGCAGCAACGCGAACGCCGTGAACCACAACAATCTTTTCAAATCTTTCCCAAGGCTCATCCGTTCGCAGCATCGCAATGTAGGGTGCCAAACCGGTACCCGTGGAAACAAGCCACAACACGCTGGCGTCCGGTGTTTTCTTCAAGGTAAAACTGCCGGCGGCACGCTCGGAAACTTCAAGACTGTCGCCAGGTCCCAAGTCCCACAATCGTGGAGTCAGTTCGCCATCGTCGACTCTAACGATGAAAAAATCCAATTGCTTTCCATGCGGAGAAGCGACACTGTAAGGCCGATTCACGCGATTCTCTTCGTCGCCGAGAGCAAGATGCAAGAACTGGCCGGGCGAAAAGGCTTGAACGTTATCGGATTCGATCGTCAAAGTGAACAGCCCATCCGTCCAAATCTTTTTTTCAACGACCTTGGCAGGGCACCATTTTGGCATCAGTCTTCTCTTTGAATGCGATATGATTTACCTTGATCATCGGAGATTTTGTTGAATGTTGCAAGAAGCCGACTGTCAGCCGTATGTCGGTTGAATTGTGGGGTGGCACGAACATATTCTGGAAATCGGCCTCTTGGTAAGCAGCCAATTTATCTAAAATCGTTTACCTTAATGAGGTTTCAAGACCTTTAGCTGGTGTGGCTGCATTTAAGGATTCGTTCAAATTCGAACTCTTGCTCGACTAGCTAACGGAAAATGGGTTTTGAAACGGGCTCAAGTGATTCGACACATGCGACATTGATTTTGACAGGAACTATTGATGAATTTCGATGCCAATTCGATCCCCAATCGATTTGACTTTGCCGAGGCAGAAAATCGGATCTACCAGATGTGGTTAGAAAACGATTGTTTTCACGCTGATAATGGTTCTGACAAACCGCCCTACACGGTCGTTATCCCTCCTCCGAATGTGACCGGTGCCCTTCACCTTGGCCACGCACTCAATAATACGCTGCAGGACATTGTCATTCGTCTGAAGAGAATGCAGGGCTTTAATACGCTGTGGGTTCCCGGAACCGACCATGCGGGCATTGCGACTCAAGCCGTCGTCGAACGGCGATTGAAGGAAGAAGAAGGCAAGACGCGTCACGATCTTGGGCGGGAAAAGCTTGTCGATCGAATTTGGCAATGGAAAGAGCAATATGAAAAACGTATTCTCGGCCAGTTGCAGCAAATGGGTAGCAGTTGCGATTGGAAGCGAACGCGATTCACACTGGATGAAACATGTGCGCGTGCGGTGCGACATACCTTCTTCGACTTGTTCCAAAAAGCATTGATTTATCGCGGGAAACGACTGGTAAACTGGGATACGTTTCTGCAGACTGCCGTAAGCGACGACGAAGTATTTTCGAAAACTGTACAAGGAAATTTCTGGCACCTCAAGTATCCGGTTATCGATCCCCGGCCCGGTGAGCCGGATCATGTTGTCGTTGCGACCACCCGCCCGGAAACGATGCTGGGTGATACTGCCGTGGCTGTTCACCCGGATCCCGAATCAGCTCTGAAGAAGCACGAATCGGAATTGAGCGAAAAACTGGCCAAGGCGAATCCTTCTGAGAAAGAAAGCATCGAGGCACAGATCGAATTGGCGGCGAAGCGCCGTGGCGAAATGCTGGACAAGCTGGTTCAGCTCACCGAAATGGCAAAAGACGGTCGACGAGTGATGTTGCCATTGATGGAACGCGAAATTCCGCTGGTTTTAGATTCATGGGCGAAACCGGAACTCGGAAGCGGATGCGTGAAAATCACTCCGGCGCACGACCCAAACGATTACGAAGTCGCGAAACGATGCGATCTTCCAATGATCAACATTATGAACATCGATGGAACTTTGAACGCGGAAACTGCAAAATACCAAGGCTCAACGTTAAAACAGGCGCGGAAAAAAGTCGTTGAGGATTTGGAAGCGGAAGGCAATTTGATCGAGGTCGAGGATCGCGAAATCGAATTGCCGCACAGTGATCGAAGCAAGACACCGATCGAACCGTTCCTGGCGGATCAATGGTTCGTCAAAATGGACACGTTGGCTCAATCGGCTATGGACGCCGTTACCGATGGGCAAGTAACAATCCGACCCAAACGATACGAAAAAGGGTATCTGGATTGGTTAAGTGAAAAACGCGATTGGCCGGTTTCACGTCAACTTTGGTGGGGGCATCGGATTCCTGTTTGGTCACTGCCCTGTGAAAAAATGGCGGAAGCGGATTCGATCGACGCAAAAATTCGTTCGCTCGATAGCTTTGATTCTGATAACGCTTCGGTGCAAATCGAAGAATCACACGAAACTAGTGAATCCAAAAGGCGTGAATTGGATTTGCCCGATTGCACAATTCACGTTTGCATTTGTGAGCCCAACGATGACTTTGAAAGTTCGTTGACGGACATGGGCTTTATTCGCGAAGACGATGTTTTGGATACGTGGTTCAGTTCCGCTTTATGGCCGCATTCGACGTTAGGATGGCCCGAATCGACGGACGACCTGAAGACATTCTTTCCGACAAGTACATTGATTACCAGTCGCGACATTATCACGCTTTGGGTCGCCCGGATGGTGTTGGCTTCAATCAACAATCTTGGAAAGGCGCCGTTTAAGGACGTGTACATTCACCCGAAGATCCTGGATGGGTTTGGTGAAACGATGTCCAAGTCGAAAGGCAACGGTATTGACCCGCTTGACGTGATTCAAAAATTCGGTGCCGATTCGTTGCGATTTGGGATGGCGGACCTGGCGACCGAAACCCAAGACGTTCGATTGCCGGTCAAATACGAGTGTCCGCATTGTCAAGTATCGATCGAACAGACGAAGAAAAATCGCATCATGCCAACGATTGAATGTAAATCGTGCAAGAAGCCGTTTTCGACACAGTGGGCCGAATCTGAAGAAGATAAGTCTTTGCTGCGTGGACCTGTGACCAGCGACCGTTTTGAAGTTGCACGCAATTTTACCAACAAGCTGTGGAACGCTTCCCGTTTTGCAATGATCAATTTGCAAGGATATGAAGCGGGGCCACTTTCGATGTCCGATTTGACTTTGGAAGATCGCTGGATTCTCAGCCGGCTTTGTACGGTGTCGAAAACGGCCACCGATTTATTGGATGAATTCAAGTATTCCGAAGCAGCGAAAGAGCTGAAAGATTTTGCCTGGGATGAGTTTTGCAGCTTCTACGTTGAAATGCTCAAAGACCGATTTGCGGACGAAGCCAGTAAGCCAACGGCACAACGAATGTTGGCGTATACTCTGGATGTTATTCTTCGGTTGTTGCATCCACTGGTTCCGTTTATCACAGAAGAAATATGGCAGACGCTCGCACAAGTATGCCCCGAGCGAGGTTTCACGGTTGCTGAGCCCGCCAGCGAGTATCTGGTCGCAGCACCTTGGCCTGTTTTGGATGAAGCATTGCAGGATGGCGAAATTGAAAATCAGTTTCAGCAATTTCAAACTGCTTTGGGGGCTGTCCGAGAAATTCGTAGTGGTCAAAACATTCCGCCCAAGACACCCATCGAGTTCTCGGTGAATACCTCTAAGGGAATTGCTGACCGTTTGCAGCAAATGGCGGTCTATTTTGAATCGATGGCCAATGCAAAATTAATTGAAATTGGACCTGACGTCACCGCAGCGAAAATCAACGCGACCGTCAGCAAATCCTCTTTGGAAGTCTACGTATCCCTGGCCGGACTAATTGACGTCGAAGCCGAATCCAATCGCTTGAACAAAGAGAAGGCGAAAACCGAAGGCGCTATCGCAGGCAACGAGCGAAAATTGAGCGATGACAAGTTCTTGAGCAATGCACCGCCCAAAGTTGTCGAACAGTCAAAAGCAAGCTTGGAGCAATTAAAAGAGAAACTTGCTCGCATTGAAGAATCGCTGTCCGATTTGGCAGCGATGAATTAACCGTAGCCGCCGGTGCGCTGCAACATTCCGCGAATGTAATATTTTGGGTTAAGCAAGTTCGCAATCCAAAACCGTTTCTTGCTACAGCATGAACAGCGAAACGGACCCACCAGTCCGGCTAAACCAAATGATATTCCGAACACGAAAAAGTAATAGTTCGTGCCCTTCATGACATGATAATGCTCACTGTCCTGGTGGCAGGTGAAGCAGTAAATGCTTGGGCCAGTCAATCGCGACTTTCTTGCAGACCGCCGTTTGGGCTTTCCTTTGATTTTTTTTCTCGGCTTTGCTTTCTTGCCAACGAAAGGGTCTTTTTCAGCGCGAGCCTCTTCGATTTCAAGGAGCTTTTGTTTGCGGCTCTCTTCGGTTTCGAACGAACCCATTAAACCTTCGATCGAAAAATCGGGCGCTTGTTGAACCCCCGCGTAGATTTCCAGCTGTTCACGATGCTCCCGTTCGCGCCTTTGTTTACCAATTGAATCGACTTGAGGAACCGATTTTAAAGTTTTATTGTCTCTGCTCCTTCTAGAGCGGCGCCGACGCTTACCAGGGTTTTCAATTCCATCGGGTTTTGGGTCAGCCAACATTGCGCTGGTCGACTCAGAATGGCCAGGGTCCGTGCGACGAATACCGTTGGATTCAGCGGAATGTTCGGTTGAACAGCTTTCTGATGGTCCGGATGAATTGCTCTCTGACCGTCCAGACGAACCGCTTTTTGACCGCTCGGATGAACTGCTTTCTGGCCGCTTGGATCGTCGTTCAGAGGATCGCCTTCTCGAAGAACTCGAGGATGATTTGATGGAATATTTTCGTCGATGAAAGTGGTATCGTGGGTTCAAAAAGTTATAGCGACAAAGCCTTCGGTGACCGCAACATCGACAACGATACGGTCCAAATAACAGAGCTAACCCAAACGTGCATCCAATCAATAAGTAATGGTAAGATGTGCCCTTGAGTGCGCTGTAATGGTATTCCAGTCGATGACACGAAAAGCAATACATTTTACGACTCTTCTCGCTCGAATTTGCATTCTGGTTGAAATTATCGCTAATCCCGCGTTGGTGTTCGTCGAAAACTTCGTCGTTTTCGTTTAATTCCGAGCTTGTTGAGGAATCTGCTTCAATCATGAGAAAAGAGTAGGAAGGGTTTTATAACAATTAGTTGATGAATCAATGCGTTATTACGAATTGTAATCACTGGTCCTAATTTTCGGAATCGTTCGATTTTTTAGTTCGCGGTAAGTTGGAGCAATTTTGCCCGATTCTGCCGGTAAAATCGATAATTCCGACTGTATCAAAATTTCTGGCAAAATTCGTTTGCACAGGAAACTTTGTAAGCTATTGCTCTTACAGTATTTAGACTCGATCTATTCATTAAATCGTTTTCTGCGTGCTGAAATCGTGCTGTATAACTCGTTTTCTACATACGACGTTAGAGCAGATTCCGAAGTACGGTTTGCAGGATTCCGCCGTTGCGATAGTAATCCATCTCGACGGGCGTATCGATTCGGACCGCAGCATCAAATTCCGTCTTTTTGCCATCAGCACCTGTAGCGACGACCCGAACGGTAGAGCGCGGTTGCAAATCGTCGTTCAGATCGGGTACGTCGAACGTTTCATGACCCGTCAGACCCAGCGAACTCCACGACGTATCTCCAGCGAATTCTAGTGGCAGCACTCCCATGCCAACAAGATTGCTGCGGTGGATTCGTTCGTAGCTGGCTGCGATTACAGCTTTGACGCCCATCAGCATTGTCCCTTTGGCAGCCCAATCGCGGCTGGAGCCCGTTCCATATTCAGTGCCCGCCAAGACGATCAACGGAACTTCTTCTTGCTCGTAGCGGATTGCGGCGTCGTAAATGGTCATCTGCTCGCCTGAAGGAACATGCGTGGTCAAGCCGCCTTCGGTACCAGGAGCCAGTTGGTTACGAATTCGAATATTGGCAAACGTTCCACGAACCATAACTCGATCGTTGCCTCGACGGGAACCGTAGCTGTTGAAGCTGCGCGGTTCGACATTATGTTCTTGTAAATACAATCCTGCCGGTCCGTCTTTGGCAATCGCTCCGGCCGGTGAGATATGATCGGTCGTCACTGAATCACCAAGCAGAGCCAAACATCGAGCACCCGCAATGGGTTTGATCGAGTCGACTTCCGGAGTCAAACCGACAAGAAACGGTGGTTCTTGAATGTAGGTGCTCGCATCGGACCATTCGTAAATGTCACCCGAGCCAATTTGGATGTTGTTCCAGGTCTCATTGGATTCAAACGCACCGGAATATTGAGTGATAAACATTTCAGCAGTCACGGAATCTTCCATCACCGATGAAACTTCTTCTTGTGACGGCCAGATATCTTTCAGGTAAACATCATTCCCGTCACTGTCTTGTCCGACAGCTTCTGTAGTCAAATCGATATCCGTTGTCCCGGCCAATGCGTACGCAACGACAAGTGGCGGGCTTGCCAGATAATTGGCCTTGGTATGCGGGTTCACTCGTCCTTCAAAATTACGATTACCGCTCAGTACCGAAGACGCGACCAGGTTTCCGGACTGGATTGCGTTGGAAACGGGCTCGGGCAATGGGCCACTGTTTCCAATGCACGAAGTACATCCGTAACCAACGGTGTGGAATCCAAGTTCTTCGAGCGATTGAGTCAGGCC
>CAYONX010000002.1:111999-117914 GCA_964405425.1 uncultured Pirellulaceae bacterium
CGACTGGTTGAAGGATTTTTTCATTCCGGAAAGCGAAATTCGATCCTGCGGACGTTTAGGACCAGCCAATGATGGTTCAACGGTTCCGATATCCAGCGACAACGTTCTCGTAAATTCTGGAACTGAACAGCTGTTTGTGCGGAACAGGTTTTGTTCTTTCATGTACTGTTCCACAATCGCAACTTCTTCGTCGGTTCGACCAGTACGCGATAAATAGTTCAGAGTTTCGTCATCGACAGGGAAGAAACCCATTGTTGCGCCGTATTCTGGAGCCATATTGGCCAGCGTCGCACGATCTGCAAGCGACATGTTTGAAACGCCTGGACCAAAGAACTCGACAAATTTGCCAACCACGCCTGCGGCACGCAATTTTTCAGTCGCAGTCAAAACAAGATCCGTAGCCGTTGTGCCTGGTGCTGGAGCACCCGTCAATTCGAATCCAACGACTTCAGGCATCAACATATAGATTGGTTGTCCGAGCATTGCCGCTTCGGCTTCAATTCCACCAACGCCCCAGCCAAGGACACCCAGACCATTGATCATCGTGGTGTGACTGTCGGTTCCCACCAACGTGTCAGGAACGGCAACGGTGCCGTTTGAATCTTCGCGAACGAAAACACCTTTGGCAAGAAATTCCAAATTGACCTGGTGGACGATACCTACGTTCGGTGGCACGACGCGGAAATTGTCAAACGCTTGTTGACCCCAACGCAAAAATTCATAACGTTCGCGATTTCGTTCAAATTCAAGTTCGACGTTGGCTGCCAGTGCGGCCCGGCTGCCAAATTGATCCACTTGAACACTATGATCGATGACCAAATCAACGGGAATCAGCGGATTGATCTTTTTCGGATCGCCACCCAAACGTCCCATCGCCGAACGCATGGCAGCCAAATCAACTACCGCTGGTACGCCGGTAAAATCTTGCAGAACGACGCGGGCGGGCTTGTAAGGGATTTCCACTTTGGCGGGTTCAGCCGCATTCCAGCTGGCCAACGCTTCAACATCCGCCTCGGTGACGATTCGGCCATCACAGTTTCGCAAAACCGATTCAAGCAAAATGCGAATCGAATACGGCAGCTTGTCCACATGACCAATCCCCATGTCAGACAGTGCCGACAAGCGATAGATGCCGTAGTCTTTTGAGCCAACGCTAAAGGAGCTGCGGGCATTAAATTTATTGTTAGTTGGGGTCGTCATATTCTTCTCCAGCTATCGCCGAACAGTTGCCAGGCAAAATTAATTAAGCATCCGTGCACGTCGTGGAAGCGAATTCAGCAGATTCGCGAGGAGAATCAGATTTTGCAAGGAAATAACTGGCTGACTGCGTCCGGCTCGGCATGATTTCTTGTATGTGTTCAAAGGAGACAATTTCTCCTTCCTCGCACTTTCGATGGTCTCAGATCCATTTTGAAAAGTCAACGTCTGTGCGGACCTCTCGCCGGGATTGTGGCGGAATAGTGGACTTTCCAATGCACGGTACAACGATCACAATTCTGACTTCAATTCTCCTTCAATGACAAGAAGAAAAAATTGTTTGGAACCACTCTATTAATTGCGTCTGCCGCCACGGTCCCGGTTTGGGTAACCGTCATGTTTTGTTGTCTGCTGGTTGGCTTGATCACCTGCCTTGCACTTGAAGAAATTCTGCACGCCAAGAAATCGATCATTGCCGCTGCGTTTGCAGTTATCTGTTTGTTGCTGGGGACCGCAACGGGAATTTTTTCATTTGAAGAGGTCGTGGTCGGCTCGCACGAAGCCGTTGTCAATGAAAAAGTAGACGTTGAATATCTGGGCGAAGATGACAAGATGCACCGTTTGCCATTGGTCCCGCCTGGACATGATGATGAACATTCAGAACAAGCTGAATCGGACCATGCCAGTGAAGTTGCAGCAAGTGTTCACGTTGGCGGTCACGAAATATCAATGCCCATTTATATTCCGGGAATTGATTGGAGCGTGATTGCGATCATTTTGGGTTCGAGTCTGTTTGTCGACGTGACCAGTCGCAGCGGCTTGTTTTCATGGATCGCGATTAAGGCGACGAAGTTTTCAAAAGGTGATCCGCTTTATTTGCTGGTGCTTTACGGCATCATGACCGTGATCTTTTCAGCCGTGCTCAATAACGTGACCGCAATGATCATTGTCGGATCATTGACGGTGGTTTCGTTGGAGAAACTTCAACGCCGCGACAAGATGCTGCCTTTCCTGCTTATCGAAGGCTTGCTCACCAACATCGGCGGATTGCTGACACTGATCAGCAGCGTGCCCAACATTATCGTAGGCACGACGGCGAACATCAGTTTCGCAACCTTTCTGATCAAGGCTGCACCCTACGTAGTTGTCGCCACCGCCGTCACACTCTGGTTAGGAGCACTGATTTTTGGAATTCATCGCAACAAGGATGCGGAAACCAAAAAGCTGGCCGAAGAAATGGTGATGGGGTTTGACGAAACCGACGGCATAGAAAGTTGGCGATTTTTTAAAGTCGCCATTTTTATGTTGTCTTTGTTCGTTGTTCTGATCGCCGGAACGTCGGCTCTGCCAGTGATCAATAAGCTTGGCATGGGTTATGTGGCGATGTCGATGGCGGCTGTGATGTTGTTGATGTTTCGTGGCGAAGTCGACAAATTCTATCGTGCCGTCGATTGGGATTTGATCGGGTTCTTCATGGCATTGTTTGTTGTGATTTACGTAATGGAGCATGCTCAAGTGTTGCATTGGATCGGCAACGCACTGCAAGCCGTGATGGGTGATGTCTCCAATCCGGTTACATCGGCATCGGATGCGACCACATTGCTGCTAGGCTCTGCAGCGTTCAGTAGCGTTACCGACAACATTCCGTTAGCCGCTATGTTGGCCAGTATTTTGAACAGTCTTGGCGCTCCAGATTCGTCAGGTTTGTGGTGGTCTGTGATTTTCGGTGCCAATCTGGGTGGCAATCTTACACCCATTGGGTCGGCTTCGACGCTGGTGGCCGTAACCATCATGCACAAACACGATATTAAGTTGAGCTTCGCAAAGTTTGTCAAAATGGCATTCATATTTGCGGTTGTCCAAATTGGGATCGCGATTGTTTATGTTAATTTTGTCATTCCACTGATCCCAACTTTTTAGCATGCACGACGAATCGAACCGCGACGACGTTCCTGGCCGTGAGCCGCTGGACCCGTCGCCAGAACAGATGCGTAAGCATGGTTACGAACTGATCGATCGATTAGTCGAACATTTTGAAACGCTGTCAGATCAACGGGTGGCTCGCCGCAGCACCAGTCAAGAATTGTCGGCGCTTGTTGATGAACCGTTGCCGCAAGACGGTTGTGAGATTGAAGGCTGTTTCGACGTCTTCTTTAAGCAAATGGTTCCGACGATGACACGTGTCAACCATCCGCGATTTCACGCGTTCATTCCGTGCCCATCGAGCTTTGCCGGCGCGCTGGGCATGATGTTGGCCGCCGGAACCAATCCGTTTGTGGGCAGCTGGTTGGGAGGAGCGTCGATCGCTTCGCTTGAATTAACTGTGCTGCGGTGGATTAAGGAAATGTTGGATCTGGATCCAAAATGCGAAGGCATTCTAACCAGTGGCGGGTCGACGGCGAATTTGATTGGGCTGGCAAGTGCTCGGGCTAAATTCGGGATGAATGTGTTACAGAGTGGCAGAATTTATGTTTCTGAAGAAGGTCACGCGTCGATGGACAAAGCGGCAGCTATCCTTGGTTTCACTGCCCAACAAATCCGCACCGTGCCAAGTCAAGATGATTACCGAATGAACCTTGACGCCCTGCAATCGATGGTGGACGCAGATAAACGCGATGGGCTGATTCCGTTTTTCGTTTCCGGAAACGCAGGCACAACGAACACCGGTGCGATTGATGACTTGGTCGAACTGGCTCAAATTTGTGAGCGATGTGAATTGTGGTTTCATGTTGACGCGGCTTATGGAGGATTTGCGGCGATGGTGCCGGAGATTCGCACACAGATGTCGGGCCTGGAGTTGGCGGATTCAATCACGCTCGATCCTCACAAGTGGTTGTATTGTCCGATGGGTGTTGGTTGCGCGTTTGTTAAAGACGTAAATTATTTGAACGCGGCTTTTTCCGCTCACGGCAACTACTTAAAAGATCTGGATGAAGACGAAATAAATTTTCTTGATCGCGGTCCCGAATTGTCACGACCGGCGCGTGTGTTGCCAGTTTGGATGTTGATTCGCACTGCTGGATTGAAAGAACTGCAACATCAAATCCGGGAAGACATCCGGCTGGCAAGAATGGCGGAATCGCTGTTACGCGAAGATGATCGGTTCGAAGTCGAGCCCGCCAGGTTGTCGATCGTCGTGTTTCGCCATCGACTTTTAGAAGGCGAATCCGCGGTCGATGCGGCAGAACGCGATGATACACTGATGAATGCGACGCTGGCCGATGGTGAATTGATGCTGTCATCGACAACATCTCGCGGCCGGAATTGTTTACGTCTAGTGGTCATGAACCACCGGACATCTGAAACGGACATCCATCGTAGCGTAAGAAAGATTCGCGAATTGGCGGTTTGAACACCGAAAACGCACAATCGTGCTGCGCGTGAGCATGTGAGCCCGGCTCACTGATTCGCAGCAACGAATCCTTTTCAATAATCGGCTGAGTTAATGACATTGACGGGGAATTGGGGGTTTTTCTATTCTCCGCACTATGAATATTCGACTATTTGCTGCCGCTTGCTTCCTGCTGATTTTGATGAATTGCTGGGCCTACGCTCAGGATAGTTCGACGCAGTACATTCTGCTGAAAAACGACTCGGTCATCGAAGGCATTGTTGAAACTGAAAACTCGACGCATGAACATTTGGTCATTCGTAAGAATTCCGGAAGCCAGATTTATTTGCCCAGAAAAAGAGTCGAATCGGTAGCCAATACACTGAACGAAGTTTATTGGGCTAAGTGCGCAACTCTTTCAGCCACCGATCCGATTGGGCACACATCGCTATTCCGATGGTGTATGGACCGAGAGCTTTTGGAAGAAGCTCAAAACCAGATCGATTTGTTGTCACTGATGAAAACCAAAGCGACAACACTGATGAAACTGTCTGACCAGCTTGATGCTGCCTCCGCCGCTTGGCGAGCGAAACTGGATGCTCAAAAATATGCTACGAAGCAATTGCCGCTTTCCAAGCCGCGTAACCAATCAGGTAACAAACAACGCGACGAAGAAGTTGGGCAGGTTCTACAAGTTGGCTACGAAGCGCCGGTCGAAATTGCGGATCGATTGAAATTGATTGAGCGGTTGGAACAGGCAACTGACAGTATCCATGGCGAAGCGGTTGTGATGTTCAAACGAAAAGTTGAACCGATGCTGATTAATTCCTGCTACACCGCAAAATGCCACAGCAATGATTCGATGCCTTTGCCGCTGGCGACGCTGAGTAAGAGTCAACGAATTCCCAAACGCATGAGCCAAAGAAATTTATACAACGTTTTGAAGTTTACGGATTTTGACCGACCGATGGAAAGTAAATTGCTTGCCGCAGCCGCACTTCCTCATGCTGGCAATCCAGAACCAATCATTAAGCTCAATTCGCCGCAATTTCAAACATTAAGAGTTTGGCTAATTGGCATCAGCTCAAAACCGTTTCTTTACCACAGTGTTCCAGAGAATTTTTACGCTTCGGATTTAGAAGTGCAAGTCGATGGCGACACGAAACAAGAAGCAAGTTCTCCCGACGTAGCTCCTGTTCTGCATTCAATTAAAAAGATCCCTTCAAATTCAAACAATAAATCTGAATCTGGCGATCCGTTTGATCCTGAAGTCTTCAATCGTTTGTACGTGAAGCCCAAAGAAGAAGATTCAGGTGAAGATGCTGCTAAAGCAGAAACTGGCAAAGAAGAAACTGGCAAGGCGGACAAGAACGTCGACAACGACCAG
>CAYONX010000002.1:118014-142926 GCA_964405425.1 uncultured Pirellulaceae bacterium
AGAAACTGGCAAAGAAGAAACTGGCAAGGCGGACAAGAACGTCGACAACGACCAGGGTTAAGCAGTTTCAATTTTTTTAATTCGCGACCGAGCCCAAATTGCGAGCTGTTCGCGGAAAATTTTCGAGTTGTGACGAATGTCGACCGGAAGTTTCTTTTTCAATAAAACCTGCTCAACCAATTGCGTCTTCTCATTGCTGCGGCAAATTTCCAGGATTTCGTCCTCAAGCCGCTTTTGTGTGTTTTGATTGGTTGGCCAATGCTCGGGCCAGGGTTCAGCCACAATAATTGGGGTTTGGTTTGGGGCGGCGCCGATACCGACCAAGGCACTGCGATAGATTTTTTCATGAGTATTCACGATCCCTTCCAACACGATCGTGAACAAAGTCGGTTGCCCCGTTTGACCCGTTTGGACACGATGTGATTTTCGGCCGCAGAACCAGAATCGATTTTGGTCATCGAAATAGCCAACGTCACCCATGCGATGCCAGAATCCGTTTTCATCCTGGATTTTGTGCATCGCATTGGCCTGCGTTCGAGTCACATACCGATCCGTCACCACGGAACCTTTGACAATCAACTCGCCAATCTCACCATTGGGTAAAGTATTTGCATCATCCATTTGATCGATTGGTTGATCGGTGATTTCAATGATCTTCCAATCGATATCGGGAAACTTGTTGCCAACACATGTGCCAAAACCTCGTTCAGTTTTTGCCGCCGTTTCGTCCAACACAACGGTCGCGTTGTTACTGGCGACCGGCAATGATTCAGTAGCTCCATAGGGCGTATAGGCTTCACCATCGCTTGCGATGATCTTTTTTATACGACTTAATACATGTGGCGGCACCGGTGCACCGGCACTGAAGACCTTTTTGATCGTCGGGAATTTCAAATCGTTTGCTTCCGCGTACCTGGATACAGTGTTCCATAGTGCCGGAGAGCCAAAGGACTGACTTGCAGCGAACCGGTCAATCGCGTCCTTCACATCCAGCGGATCGACTTCTGCAGGCCGGGTTGCATCCATTTTTGGAAACACGGTTGTCGTACCCATGCCGCAATTAAAAAGTGCGAACAAGGGAAATCCGGAAACATCTACGCTGCCCGGTTCAATGCCATAGAAATCCCGAACTTGCCGAGCTTGTTCCAGAAATATTCGATGCTTATACGAAACGCCTTTTGGTGGTCCAGTACTTCCCGTCGTAAAAATGATCGCTGCATCGGCTTCACGCGTTTGTTCGAGCGGTTGAAACGAATTCCCGTCGAGTTTGTAAAACTTGCGATCGGATGTACAGCCTGGCCACCAGGACGCACCGACCACGATATTCGTTTTGCAATTTCTGAATTTGGCTGCGTAAATCATCCGCATGACATGAGCGATGCGGATCCCGACGATACCCTGTGGCTGGGCCTCGGACAAACAGCGAACCATGTTTTTTTTGCCCATGCCTGGATCGATCAAAATGATTACGACTCCAGATTTGAACAGACCAAATACGAAACTGATGAATTCGATGCCCGGCGGAACCATCAAAGCAATGCGGGTGCCTGGTTGAATTCCAAGTTGCTGAAGACCAAGAGCGATTTGATTGCTGCGATATTCCAGTTCAGAAAATGTGATCGTGTTGTATTGAATGGGCCGTTTCGCATTCTTGTTGGCCGGAGCAGCAACGGCGATCGATTCGCCCATTTCAGCGGAAGCGAGCGAAACGACGTGACCGACATTGGTTAATTGGTCAAGAGGCCAAGTCGATTTCACATTCGAATTTTCTGACACTTTAATCTGCCGAACTGACGCCGTTTGTTCGTAAACTTTCGCACTGTACAAATTCTTGCTTGGCTTACGTTGTTTTTGCGAGGCAAAGCAGCCAGGATTTGTTAGATTATGGAGCAGATCAAGTATGACCGTTTCACGATCTTGTGTCGGTAACGTCCTAAAAATGCTCAGAGACCATGTTATATGGATATTGATATATACCAACAGTGCCCTTGTTATTCCGGCAAGAAAATCAAATTCTGTTGCGGCAAGGATATTGTTGCTGAACTAAAACAGATTGTTTCAAAGTTCGAATCCAACCAGGCGCTTAGCGCTTTGGATCAGATTGATCGGGTCATTGCAAAGCAAGGCGAAAAAGATTGCCTGCTGACATTGAAGGCGCATATTTTATTCACCACTGGTGAAATCGATAAAGCGGCTGAAGTCAACCAGCTTTTCATCGCTCGCCAACCGGACCATCCAATCGGACGACAGAACGAAGCTTTGACGGCGCTGGCCAAAGGCGATATTCCAACCGCGATCGATAAGCTTCAGGATGCGATGGATTTGATCCAAGGTGAAATTCCGATAGCACTGGCCAACACGTTTCGAATGCTCGGCGCAGTGTTATTGAGTGCCGGTCACTTAATTGCGGCTCGAGCCCATCTTCAATTTTCGTTGATGATTCGAAATGAAATTGATGAAGAAGTTCAGCGAATGTTGCAGGAATCGTTTCGTATGCCCGGCGCGCCGCTGGTGTTGAAGACGGATTTCAGATTGGATCAAGTGAATTCCGACCAGCAATGGCACGACAAATACGAAATCGTAGTCGGAGCGCTCAATCGCGGGCAATTTCGATTGGCGCTGAAAATGTTGAATCGAATGAACGAGCACTGGCCGAATCAACCTTCGCTTGTTCGCGGGTTGGCGGTTGTCAATTCGATGTTGGCCAATGAAGACGAAATGTCATCGGCATGGCGAAATTTCGCGATGGAAGAAGGGGTACCAAAATGGCAAGCGATTGAAGCAGAATGCCTGTCCCAGATTTTCCTCCCATCCGAACCCACCGGCAATTATGACATTGTCACGCGTAAATTTACGATCACTGATTTTGACGAGTGTCATCAATCCGCGTTGGCCTCGAAACGATTAGAAGCATCTGAGCCGCCTGCTGAAGACCCGTTTGGCGAAGGTCCAGCGCCTCGGCAGACCTTTTTCGTTTTGGATCGGGACAAGATCCAGGCTTCCGATGACTTGAAGCCGGAAGACATTCCGCTGGTCGTGGGCGAAATTTTGCTGTACGGCAAGCAAACGGATCGGGAACCAAGGTTGGTTTTGCTTGCGACCCGAAAAGAGCCTGCGTTTGAAGAAACGATTGGATATCTAAAGGAAACGTTGGAGATCAATGGTGGCGGTGAAGCCAGCGAAGAAATTGTTTCCGGTACCTCTATCGCTGCCGATACGCTGACCTGGAATTGGAAAATGCCAGCAGGCATCGATATCGAGAAACACAAATCGCTGATTGTGGACTATCGTCGAAAGGTCATTCTGCAGGATTGGGCGAACCTGAAATTCAGTTGTCTGAATGATTTGACGCCATTAGAGGCCAAAGATTCACCAGAGTTGGCGATTCCTTTGGCCGCGGTCGTCGCAAATCTGGAGCAATCATCGATGTTGCAATTGTCAGCCGCCGATGATATTGCCGATTTGCGAAAAGAGTTGGGGCTGCCTGAACCTGAGGTATTGGATGCGACTGAATTAACAGACGATTACTTGTCACCGATGCGTGCCCGCCAAATCGATCCAAAGACGTTGAGTGATGACCAGATGGTTCGGGTCTATGCCGATAGCGTCAGTATCGGAAACACGGCTGTTCTAAAGAAAGTGTTGCCTGAGATATTGGACCGCGATTCACTGGCGACAAAAATTCCACGTGAAATCACTTACTCGATGCTCGCTCAACTTGCCGACGACAATGACAAAGCGATCCAATACATCCAACTCGCCCGGCACGAAGCGAAAACAAATGGCGGCAACGTTGGCGTGCTGCTGGTGCAGGAGTTCGAGATCCGATTGTCGCGTGGGATTACGGATAAATTACCTGAGTTGTTAAAGACGCTACAGAAGCAATATTTGCAGGATCCAAATGTCGAGTATCAATTGGCTCGCGTTTTGAGTAAGTTTGGATTGATCAGTCCAGATGGCCGAACGGTTTCGCTGCCGACCAGCAATGCCCAGGAAGAAAGTTCTTCTGGCTCAAAAATATGGACACCTGACAGCGACGAAGAAATTGTGGGTGCCGGAAGCGAATCTGACGGTAGCGGTGGATCTAAAATTTGGGTCCCTGGATCAGACTAAAATATCAATTTGAGGAATCATTGAACAAGTACGTTGTCAGATACGGATCGATGCGCAGTCTGGGCATCATGAGTTCGCGTGAGGAAGATGGATTCCGACGTGGAACCGAAGTGATCGTTCGCACTAATCGTGGTCTTGAAGCGGGCATTGTTTTGTGCGTGGCTTCCGATGATGCGTTGTCACATCTCGATCAGCCTCCCACCGGACAAATCATTCGTATCCTGGGCACCGATGACGCCAGCGCCGTCGATCAGATCGATGGGCAACGCAACGAAAAATTAGAAGTTTGCGAAAAGCACATCAAAGCTCTTGGCCTTGAAATGAAACTTGTAGACATCGAACAATTGTTTGGTGGCGAGCGGATTATTGTTTTCTATTTGGCGGATGAACGCGTTGATTTTCGACAATTGGTTAAATTGCTGGCCGCAGATTTTCAAACCCGAATTGAGATGAAGCAGATTGGTGTTCGTGACGAGGCGAAATTGTTGGCCGATTACGGCGATTGCGGAAAACCAGTCTGTTGCAACAATCACTTGAGTGCGATGCCTCCGGTTTCAATGAGGATGGCGAAACTTCAAAAGGCGACGCTTGACCCGACTAAAATTTCAGGGCGCTGCGGACGGCTGAAGTGTTGTCTTCGTTACGAATTTGACCACTATGACGAAGTTCAAAAGTCGCTTCCCAGAATCGGCTCCCAAATTGTGACTCGCAATGGCAAAGCCAAAGTGTTAAATCAAGAAATTCTGGCGGAGCAGCTTTTGGTGGAAACCGAGGATCATCGCCGCATTTTGATCCCAGCTAGCGACGTTTTGTCGATAATAAAGAAATAACTGGGTCAGCGTGGAATTGATTAATATTTCGATTCGAGGAAAATGGAGTAGAAGTATTGGCACTGAAACTCCCTACGCAATATGAACGACGAACCTCATTCATTACATCAGCTGGTCGGAAAAGACTCACGTTATCATGTCGATGCGTACGTTTTTATTCGTGAGGCACTTGCGTACGCTGCGGACTCGATGGAACTTGGCTCGGCGGGTGAGGAATTTGAGTTTCCCGAAGAAGAGATCGAACAGAATCGCCGGGAACGCCATCTGTCAGGTCAGGAATTGTGTGAAGCTATTCGCCAATACGCTCAAAAACAATTTGGATATATGGCCAAGATTGTATTGAATCGCTGGGGTGTCCATCAGACCGGCGATTTCGGCGAAATTGTTTACAACATGATCGACGTAGGAATCATGAAGAAATCAAGTCGCGACCAGAAAAGTCATTTCGACAACGTATTTGATTTTGATCAAGCCTTTGAACAAAAGTTCAAAATTGGATCCAACAAATTGCCACGCAGCGGATAGCGGCCGATATGGGCGAAAAGCAACAGTTAGAATCAACGGACGATTCGAACCACGAAACACCAGCGAGTGCAACGGATTCAACCCGACAAGTTCGCGGTGTCCAAAAATCCGCCTTCGGTTTTGGGCTTAGCGCAGTGTTGATGATCGCCTGGCTGCTCTTCTTGAGCTATCTTGCGATTCGTTTGGGGCAGTGAGCACCACGCCGCACTCATTGGTTGCCGCGGAGGAGGTATCGATTTTCGCGTGGAAGAAGTGATCGACTAAACAATGTCGCCGATCGGTTCAGAAACTTCTGACAATACAACGACGACCGTCCAATCTTCGACTTCGAATTCGCCTTCGTATGTATTACCGGGATCTTCTTCAGCGTCGACAACGATGTCTTCACCATCAACGGTTGTAAATATATAGTCCAGGCCGTCAGTATCGATGCGGGAAAGCGGGCCGAGCACCTCATGATGGATTTCATCGATACATGCGAATCGAATTTCGCTGTTGGCGGCCGAATCGAGTTGATTAAAAAAGACAAAGTCAACGGACTCGTCTTCATCCATCGAAGGATTGTCCTGGAAGAACCAGAACTTGCTTCTGAGCCCAACGACTAGCGACTGGTCCATTTCGTACCAGCTGGGAGTCCAAATTGCCGATTTGTTTTGTGGTTCTGTCATCATAAGTTTTTGAAGAAGGGAAAGGCAGCAGACATTTTATTGCCTAATTCAAGATTTGCAAATTCGCTTTATCGTACGCAGCGGATTGAATTAAACGGATTCAAAGATTAATTCTTATATTTCGATCTATTAGACACTTTACGATTTGGTTGGTTGACTGATAAAGCTCTGCTTGAATCGAAACGGACTGAGCCCCGGCGACGTTATCTGGCAAATCGTCAAGGAAAAATATATTCTCAGCCGCAACTCCAGCGGTCTCAATGGCCGCTTGGTATATTTTTGGATCCGGTTTTGCGACCCCCTGTTCGTAGCTCAACACACGCCTTTGCGGAGCAAAAAAGTACCGGATCGTTGGCCATCGCTCCAAGACGAAATTCCAATGAGCTTCGCAAGTATTCGATAACACTCCGATGGGAAAATCGGCCAACGCAAGCTGGGTTATCAGCGGCATGATTGGCGCATTTAGCGAAAAAATGTCGCTGATTGCAAGGCAGATTTGTTCAACGCTTAATTCGCAATTCAAGCTTTGATTGAGCCGTTTCGCAAATTCGTCTGAATCGACGGTTCCGATTTCGTATTCGTTTTGCAGGCCAGATTCGTAAAGTGCTTTGTTTACCGCATCGGCGGATACATCGGCCAGGCGGGCCACATTTTCGCAAGCGTGCTGGTGGTCAAAATTGACGATCACTTTGCCAAAATCGAAAAAGATGAATTTGATTTCGGGAAAATTCATATGTGAAGGTTACGCTTGGAATCAAAGTACGGGTTTGAAAAAGCTGGTGATAAAGTGTCCAGCCGCGTTCGTAAATGCTTAATTGCCAACGATTACCGGTTATTTGAATCATTTCGTTGAATCGCCAAATCTGGCGATGTTGTGTTAGCTATTATTTGCACACGGCAATTGGGCAAAAGTTTAATAGCAGCCGACTAGCATTTTGAGCATGGAACCAAAAAATATGGACGTGCGGCCATGTGCGTGCCCGGCAAGTTTTGCATACGATAGTTGTTTTGCCATTCATATTTGAGAGATTCGATCAAGGATTGAACATGAAGACGATGACTGAAACGGTTTCCAAACCGAAAAATCTTAAGGAATTGCTGGATTCAGGATGGGAATCCAAAACGGTGAAGCAGGAGATTCGTGATAATTTTTTGACGATGCTCAAGAATGCAGAGCCACTGTATCCAGGCGTCATCGGTTATGAAAACACGGTGATTCCTGAAGTCAACATCGCGCTGATCTCAGGCCACGACATGCTTTATCTGGGCGAGAAGGGACAAGCAAAAAGTCGCATGATGCGAGGGCTGGTCAGGTTCCTGGATGCAGAGATTCCGTACCTTGATATTCCAGATTGTCCGTTTCACGAAGACCCGCTGAATCCGATCACACGGGCCGGAAAAGAATTGGTGGAATCAAATGAACCAGGCGAAATTCCGATTCGATGGTGGAAGCGTGACGACCGATACGCCGAACGATTGGCTCCCGGAACTAAATTCGCTGACATCATTGGTGAAATTGATCCAGCGAAATTGGCCGGCGGCACAAGCATGTCGACCGAAGACGCTTTACACTTCGGTTTGATCCCCCGGATGCATCGCGGCATTTTTGCGATCAACGAATTACCGGAACTGGACGAGCTTGTGCAAGTTGGCTTGTTCAACATTCTCGAAGAGCGCGACGTACAAATCCGTGGTTACCCCGTGCGGTTTGATATCGACGTCTTGATCTTGTTTTCTGCCAACCCATCGACTTTTAACCGTAGCGGCAAAGTCATTCCGCAACTCAAAGATCGAATTGGCTCGACCATCATGACTCACTACCCCGTCGATCGCGATCACGGGATACAAATCATGGAACAGGAAGCTGACTTTGAATTGGCGGGCGAATATCCGGTCATCGTCCCATACTTTATGAAGGAAATTTGTGAGCAAATCACGATTCAAGCACGCCAATCAAAATACGTTGACCAACAATCGGGCGTGAGTGCTCGTTTCAGTATCGCGAATTATCGCACCATGATTTCCAGTGCCCGGCAACGCGGAGTGATTCTGGGCGAGTCGCCGGCAGTGCCGCGAATCAGCGACCTGGCGCATTGCTACAGTTCTTCGCTTGGGAAACTGGAACTTGATTTGATGGGTTCGCATCAAATGAGCGAGAAGCAAGTGCTCGACAGCATCATTGCGGAAGCGATTTCGGTCGTTTTCGACGAATACGTGACGGCTCATGGATTGAGTGAGATTGCAGAGATTTTCAACAAGGGCGTACGAATCGAAGTTGGAGATTTGATTCCTTCTGCCGATTACGCCAAACGACTGCAACGCGTCCCGCCGGCGTGGGAAAAAGCATTTGAGGTTAACGCTTCAGACAATGAAGCGGTGCGGGCATCGTGCGTTGAATTCGTTCTGGCGGGCTTGTATGCCAAGGACTCGATTTCGCGTGGGCAAGCACATGGCCATACTTCTTACGAGACCTAAATGACTGACAAGCGAAATGTGGGCGGCGTGCTCCATACGTATTTGAAGTACCAGCCACAGAAATTTCCAAGCCCGACACAGCCGCCGCCAGACATGGTCTCGCCGTTGATGAACCAGATGCTGGCTTACGGAAGTATGCGCGAGCTGACAGATGAAGAACTGGCTCGCGCTGTGAAATTGGATCCATCCCAGTTTCAAAACCTTGGTCCATCGCTGGATATGATCAAAGCGATGCTGGAAGAACGAAAACGTAAAATTCTTGAGACGTACGAAACCAAATCGGTTGTTCTTCAAGCCAAACGTGATTTCAAAAAATCATCTAAAGCCGGAGAACGTCCGCCGGATCAATTGAAGGAGCAATTTGGCAAAGCGGTTCACGAAGAACAGCTGTACGACCTGGAAAGGATTTGGTACCAAACCAATGACGATGCCAGCCCCTGGGCACGCAAGCTCGTTCAAGTAATGGCGGTGTTAGCCAACAAGTATCAAGTCGATGAACTGGCTGCAAAGTATACGTTCACCGGACGCGAATCGATGTCGGTACCCAAGGCGATCGAGATCAAGGAAGAGTTGGAAGAAATCGACCGTCTGCTGCAACAGCTCGAAGAAGCAAAAGAAAACGCTCAGATCGCGATCATCGATATGGATCAGCTGGCTGAATTCATTGATCAAGATACGATGAATTCGCTGGAAGAAATGCAGCGAATGATCGAAAACTACGTTCGCGAAGCGGCTGAACAACAGGGACTCAAGAATAACAAAGGGCGATATTCGCTGACGCCCGATGCCTACCGAATCTTTCAAGGCAAATTGCTAAGCCGAATTTTCAGCAGCCTGCAAGCCTCCAAGTCGGGTCGACACAGTGCCGAAATTATTGGCGAAGGTGCGGTGGAATTGCAAACGACCAAGCCTTACGAATTCGGCGACAGTGTTTCTCAGATGGACATCCCTCAATCGTTCATCAATGCAATGCTACGTGATGGAGGCAGCCAGCTTCCATTGAAATTGAAGCCCGAAGATATCGAGATTCATCGCACTCGAAACAATCCAAAAGCGGCGACCGTTGTGATCATGGATATGAGCGGTTCGATGCGCTACGACGGCCAGTACATCAATGTGAAGCGTATGGCGCTCGCGATGGAAGGTTTGATTCGTCGAGAGTTTCCGGGCGATTATTTGAATTTCATCGAGATGTACTCGTTTGGGAAAGTTCGGCGACCCGGTGAAATCATAGATTTGATGCCTAAGCCAGTTACTATCAACAACCCGGTTGTGCAGCTCAAAGTTGATATGAGCAAGGACGAAGTTAGTGAGCACATGGTGCCGCAGCACTTTACGAATATCCAACATTCAATGCGATTGGCCCGTACGTTGTTAGCTGCGCAGGATACGCCCAATAAACAGATCTTTTTAATCACCGATGGTTTGCCGACGGCGCATTTCGAAGATTCAACTTTGTTTTTGCTCTACCCGCCGCATCCAAAAACAGAACAACAAACGATGCGGGAAGGGATGTTGTGTGCGCAAGACGGAATAACGATCAACATGTTCCTTGTCCCCAGTTGGTCACAGTCAGAAGAAGACATTCGATTTGCTTACCGTTTGTGCGAATCTACTAAGGGACGCGTATTTTTTACGGCGGGCAAGGATCTAGACCGGTTCGTCGTTTGGGATTACCTGAACCGCAAACGGGAATTGCTGTAGGCCAGTCTGAGGCAGGCGCGAGCCAGCGATGGTTACCGTTGTGTTTTGCGTGGCAATTTCGCTCCGACGCAGTGCATCGTGCTTAATTCCTCGGACTAATTAAATACGATCGGCTCGAGCAAAACGTCTTTTTCCAGCCGCATCGTTTTCCAGAAAAAATCTTGCTTTTCAATCAACTGATCCACCGGCAAAAAATACTGGCTGATGGTTGCAACTTGTTTCTTGCTTAATTTTGCGTCGGTCGCATTGGATCGCGTATTCGATATGACAAGTAATGTATAAGCACCTGGTTTGCCAAACACTTCAAAGTTGCCATCAATGTTACTGCGTACTACCGTCCCGCCCATGCTGCGAATCCAGTCGATCGTCGGGTTTTCAAGCGGCACAAAACTTGTGGGCCTAATCAGAGTTGGATCCTGGCGGACGAGATCCGGTGGTGGCGTAGGCAAAAATATTACCACCGCGCCGGCATCTGGCGGCGAATCGAATGAGTCACCCAGCCGCACGGTACCAGTCACTGAAAATGACTCATTGGAAACTACCGCGTTGCCCGAGCTAGTCAAATTGCCGACCATGATTCCAAATACGAAAAACGTGGTCGCGACGATACCAAGAAGTGCGGCCTGGAAATAAATGATCCAACGTGGGATGGCCACGGTATCGCCTGTTGCGACGTCATCGAAATTACTGTTTGATTGGTTAATCGAATTGCCTGTTTGGTTGTAGTTCGAAATCAGCCGACGTTGAATTTTATATTCGACAACTGTAACATTGTGATCGACAGTTTTTTGTGGTCCAATTGGTTTTGCGATCCAAATATTCTATCGATATTCGATTCATCTTTAAATTCTCGAAACCGATGGTCGTTTCTAACAGTATGCCTGGATGGTACGAGAGTAATGTCTGATCAAGATGAAATTTCGAAGCTGCGAGCAAAAATCAATGACTTGGAATCGATGCTTGGCTATCTGCAGCGAGATATGGAAAGCCAAAACGAGATGATACTCGTTGACGAAAGTCGAATCAAAAAGCTTGAACAGGCGGTTTCGCGTATCCACAGCAAACTTGACGGACTGGTTGCCAGCAGCGAAGCACCAAGAACTTTGGAAGACGACGTTCCACCACACTATTGAAATATCCATGGAAGCTGCTGTTCAAACTGATTTACTGTCTAAGTCATTTGGTGACTTTAAAGCAGTCGATGGGATCAATATTTCTGTCCAGCGTGGCTGTCTGTATGGGTTTCTTGGCCCCAATGGTGCGGGCAAATCGACCACGATCAAAATGCTGACGGGAATTCTCACGCCATCATCAGGCAATATTAGAATGCTGGGCCTCAATCCGTGGGTGCAGTCAGAAGGGTTGGAGCTGAAGCGAAAGATCGGGGTTGTTCCTGAAGACTTGGCGCTGTTCGATAATCTGACGGCGCGAGAATATCTGACGTTTGTCGGACGTATGCATTTGCTGGACGAGAAGTCAATCACGCAGCGAAGTGAAGAATTATTGTCGGTGCTTCAGCTCGAAGGCGTTGAGAAAAAACTGGCGCTGGAATATTCGCATGGCATGCAGAAGAAACTGGCGCTCGCTGCAGCTTTGCTTCCCAATCCAGAGCTTTTGTTTTTGGATGAACCGTTTGAGGGGATTGATGCGGTGACGGCCACGGTCATTCGTGACATTCTGATTAAATACGTCAGCAAAGGTTCGACGGTTTTTGTGACGTCGCATGTACTGGCGGTTGTTGAGCGTATTTGTACTCATGTCGGGATCATTTCCGCCGGCAAACTTGTGGAACAGACATCTCTGGACGAATTGCGAAAAGGTGATTCTCTTGAGACGCGATTCCTTGAATTGGTTGGCGGCTCGCAAGAACAAACGGAAAATCTGAAATGGCTCGATGGCGGCCAGACGGTTGACGGTGCGGCAAATCAGGTCTCTGACGAAGCCTTTAAGTCGGACCGATCATGAATTGGAAACACTTATACGCAATGATGCAGTTGCGACTTCAGCTTTCCAAAAATCAACAAATCAAAGTTGGCAAAATCAATTACTTCCTTTCCAAAATCGCAGTGGGAGCCATTGTTGCGCAGGCCGTCGTTGCATTTTTGATTACCTGTTTGGGGGTAGCATTTCTATGCCAGGAATTTGAGCCTTCAACGATATCTCTCTTCTGGCAGTATGCGCTATTAGGGATGGTTGGTTATTGGGGGATGATGGTAATTGGGCAGATTCAATTAAGTGAATCGATTTCAATCGAACGCTTGCTCCATTTGCCGGTCGGTCTGAGCGGCGCTTTCATGTTGAATTTCATCAGTTCGTTTTCGAATTCTGCGGTCTGGTTGGGTACCCCAATTTTGTTTGGCATGGCGGTTGGTGCGACCATTGCCAAAGGGCCCATGATGCTGCCGCTAGTCGTGGCGACATTTGCCTGGGTTTTCCTGCTCAATTCATTGACTTACCTTTTTCGTGGTTGGATTTCGAATCTTGCGAAGACCAAACGGGAAAAGGCAATGGTTGGAATGGCCGTTCCCTTTGCGATCATCGGCGCCGTTCTAGTATTCGCGGCTGATTACAAAGATGCTTCGCCCATCACGATCTTCAAAAACTACATCGGTGACGTGATGTCGGAATTGATGGGAACGATTCCTTCTGCCGCTTTGATTTCTGGAATTCTATCGATCGGTCTGGCAGCCTTGTTTCTTTCTTATCGCTCGATGATCCGAAAATACGTTTCTCCCAAACCAAAAAAGGTGAAAGTGAAGATTGCGGGCAAAACTCGTTCGAATCGTGATCGCTTAATGTTCGGTTCAATCCCGTTGGTTTCTGAAGGAGCATCGGCGGTAGCCATGGCCACCATTAAGAGTATTCTTCGCGCGCCAGAAATCATGGCAGCGATGGTGCCACTTGTGGTTCTGATTGTATTGGGCAGCCCTTATTTGATGCGTTGGGAGGGATTCGAAATTTCAACATATGTGTTGCCGTGGATCCCACTAGTGATCATTGCGGTAACCATGATCGGTTTTCCGGCGTTCATCTTCAGTACATTCAGTTACGATCGCGATGGCTTTCGCGCCTTTATTTTGTCACCAATCACCAGACGAGAGATATTGGTTGGGAAAAACCTTGGCATTGGCATTCTCACGATGTTGTCAGGGATTTTAATGATAGGCATTTTTCAAATCTTTATGCCGACAACGATTCTTGTATTCATTTCCCATCATGTGTTGCTCTTTGCAACCTATTTGTTGATGTGCCCGATTGGTAATTTCTTGTCGGTTTACTGTCCTGTGGGATTGAAGCGCGGAACGATGCAGCCGACCAATGCGCCTGTTCTCTATACGATCTTGCTGTATCTGGGCGTATTGGCGGCACCATTGATCTGCTTAAACCCAGCGACGATTAGTTGCAGCCTGGCAATGCTGCACCAATTTTCGCTATCGGAAATCAACGGGCCGGCATATCTGATGTACTCGACGTTGACATTAATCGGTTCGAGTGTCATCTATTGGCTTGCTTTGGGACAGCTCGATGGCGGCTTGTGGAATCAGCAGGTCAAGATCGTAAATGCGGTCGCCAATTTGCCAGAATAGTCGGGTGCGGTGTTGAGCCGCTGGGCTAGGAGATAGGTCGGGCAAGGGCCTCCGATCACAATCTGCGTAAAGATGTTGAACGACAAGAAACGCGACATTTGCCACCGTCATCGGGTGATGCGTCAAATACTTTTTATTAAAAAGGCCGCGCAAACACAGGTAATAATGCGATTCTTAATTTACCCATGCATATTGGTGGTTGGTCTAAATGGCGAAAAAGCACAGACTAATATGAGATCGCCTTGGTGAAGCTGCAAAGCTTCACTGATTTTCGTGCACCGACGACAGTCGGTAATGGGATCGATCGCAATGAAGAGAAGAAGATATATTTAAGCTTCGAAGTACAGAATGACTTCGTGTGGAGTCCGTAGAAATACGGACTCTTTTTTTTGCGACGACACAATCCCAACTGATATCGCAACTACCGTCGACGTCGTGAGCCTGCACAGCCAAACGCCAACAAAGCCAAAACCAGTGACGTTCCTGGTTCTGGGACTGCGACAGAAACGCTTAGCGTTACGTTATTAACTTGATTGGCGAAATACGATACCTCGCCTAGTTCGTCGATCAGCGTCAATTGAAAGAACTCAAGCTGTGCTGGATTGTCAAATGGAGTAATGACGGTTCCCGGTTCAAGAAAGCCGTCACCCATAATCGTATCAAGGTTTTCGTTGTTGACCTGGAAATTATAACCGAATCCAAAGTCATCAAAGCCGCGTACTCGCACACTGTCAGAAGCTCCAACGTTGTCCAAAACAAACGCATCCCCAATGGTCAGATCAAGCGTATTCTCAAAGCCGCCAGAAAATTCCAAAGTGCCAAATTGAACGGCGCCGGTATAGACACCAAACTGCGGATCGAAGTTTTCGTCTGGAGTGTCAATGTCCAGCGCCACGACCGCGGTCCATGTTTCGCCGTCAGCAATCAATGGATGATTGCTTGCACCATCGGGAATTTCTCCCGTGAAAGTGTAGATGTGAACATCACCAAATGCCATCGAGTTTAAAAACAGGCAAATGGATAGTGTGAATATTTGTCGCAACATCATCCGGTTCAAAGTTATGGTTAAGCGTTCTAAACCTCTATTATCATTAAAATTGTGCTCTTAATCAACAATCGCTATCGCCGCAATCCACGGTTTTGTGATTCTAATCTTGGTGCCGTCTTTGCATTTTCATGCCGTTGTCGATAATGACGACCTTTAAAGTCTTGTATTGAAAGGCAGGCACACCAATGGACGCTGAAAAGCAATTAGAAAAGCTCGGCTATGAATTGCCACCGGCCCCAAAAGCGGTTGGTTTATATAAACCTGCGATCGATGTAGGGAACCTTTGTTACACTTCCGGCCACGTGCCGCTGCTTCCCGATGGATCTTTAATTAAAGGTTGCGTTGGCAAAGACGCAGACGAAAAGGCAGGTTACGACGCGGCTCTGCAATCGGGATTGACGATTCTGGCGACGCTAAAGCAACACCTTGGCAGCTTGAACCGAGTCAAACGAGTGGTCAAAATTTTCGGGCTTGTAAATTGCACCGACGAATTTACTGGCCAACCTGCCGTAATGAACGGTTGCAGCGAATTGATGAAACAGGTTTTTGGTGACGACCACGGTGTTGGTGCCCGTAGTGCTGTTGGAACGAATTCGTTACCGCTGGGCGTGATGGTTGAAATCGAAGCCATTTTTGAAATTCAGGAGTAATGATGCCAATATCAGAACGGTTGGACATTGCGAAAAAACACATTCAATCGGCTCGGGAATATACTTTGACGAATGTTCAAGACCTGGATGTTGACGATTGGTTTTGGATGCCGGAATCGCAAACGAGCCATATTGCATGGCAAGTTGGTCATCTTGCCATGGCACAGTACGGATTGACGCTGTTTCGACAGCGAGGCAGATTGACAGAAGATAAACAGCTGATGTCCGCGTCGTTCCGAAAGCGGTTTATGAAAGGAACCGTCGCCAATCCGAATCGCGAAGACCATCCTCAGCCAGAAGAAATTTTGAGTGTTTTGAATCGTGTCAACGAACAAATGCTCGCCGAGATTGACAGTTTCGATGGTGAACAATTGGACGAGCCGATCGAAATGCCTTACTCCGTTTCGCCAACGCGTTATGGTTCGTTGATTTTTGCGGGCGATCACGAGATGCTGCACGCCGGCCAAATTGGGATGCTGCGGCGTTTGATGGGCAAAGATCCTATTCGTTGACCACAGACATGGACATTGAAAACGCGTCGATCATATCGACCAACTCGCTGACAAAACACTTTCGCAGTGTCAATGCGCTCACGAATTTCTCGATCGATATTCAGGCTGGCGAAGTGGTTGGATTGCTGGGCCCCAACGGATCGGGCAAAAGTACGCTCGTTCGATTGTTGCTTGGATTTTTAAAGCCGACTTCTGGTTCCGCGCAAATCGCTGGTTTTGATTGTGAATCACAGCGAATTGAAGTCCATCGCTTGGTGACGTATCTGCCGGGCGACGCGAAACTGTTTCGGACGATGCGCGGAAAAGACGTGCTGAATTTTTTCGCGTCCATCCGAGGCGGAAACTACTTTCAGCGTGCAGCCGCGATCGCGAAGCGGCTTGATTTAGACTTGTCACGCTGGGTGCCTTTCATGTCGACTGGGATGCGACAAAAACTTGCTCTGGCAACCATCATGGCTTGTGACACCCCGGTAATCATTCTGGATGAGCCTACTGCCAACCTGGATCCGACGGTTCGCGGGGAAGTACTGAAGCTGGTCGGCGAAGCGAAAACAGAGGGCCGTACCATCATTTTTTCATCTCACGTGTTGAACGAGATCGAAGAATCGTGTGATCGTGTTGTCATTTTGCGAGATGGCGAGCTTGTTCACGCTCAATCGATTGTTGAGGAAACAGCCCAGCATCAGATTCGTATTCAAACCAGTTCCGCATTGCCAGAGATCCCATCAGCATTGTTAGGGAGAGTTGATTGGGTAAACGCCGCCAGGAATTCTGCTGAACCAAGTGATAATATTTTGAGTATCGAAGGTGATCTATCGGAAATATTGAAATGGCTTTCCAGTTGTGAATTAGATCGGGTTTATATCCAGCCGGTCAATTTGCGCAGTATCTATGATCGCTTTCACTCGGGGGCAACGTAATGAGATTCAATGTTGCGTTGGCAAAAAAGTACTTTCGCGAATCGATTCTGTTGTGGATTGCGGTTGCGATTGGATTGTTTATTTTTGCCTGGTTCCGTGTCTGGATCGTTGGAGAAGTTGATACGGCGCGATTCGAACAAATTCTTGAACTGTTGCCGAAGGATTGGCGGCGGTTTTCGCCGGTCAATTTCGAGTGGCTGATTTCCTATCTGGGACGGACTTCACTGACACTCGACGAACCGATGATCATGTTCATGACTGCCGTTTGGGCCATTGTTCGCGGAAGCGATGTGGTGAGCGGTGAATTGAATCGAGGGACCATGGAGCTTGTTTTGTCTCAGCCGATCAGTCGGCGTCAGGTATACATTCAGCATGCGTTGCTGAGCGTTGTTGGGGCGTTTGTTTTGATCGGATTAATTTGGTTGGCGATGGCGATGGCTGTTTGGACCACCGATATCGAGCAGTCGACTTACCCGGTGTTCAAGGTTCCGTTTGTCGGTACGGAGATCCCGTTAACGGGTCTGGGTGCCAAAGAAGAATTGATTCCAATGGTAGAAAAAGTGCAGCCGAATCAGTTTTGGCCCGGGGTCGCCAATCTGTTCTGTTTCAATTTTTTCTTGATAGCGTTTTCGATGATGTTTTCGTCCTGGGATCGGTTTCGTTGGCGAACGCTTGGCATCGTGGTGGGAGTTTACTTTATTCAAGCTATGATCAAATTTGGATCGGTTGCGTCGGAGTCATTTGCGTGGCTCAAATACCTGACCTATTTTTCGTTGTACGAGCCGGCGCTGTCGATTGAATTCGTTGACACCAACCCTGATAAGATCTGGCATTTGAGCCGGTACGCTGAAGATGGCAGCTTTTACTGGTTCGCTCCCTTGGGATTCAATTTGATCCTGATCGCTTTGGGGCTGATATGTTTCTGGGTCGGTGCCAGAATTTTTCATCGCCGTGATTTACCGGCACCGGTTTAGGCGGATTGCAGCCGGTTTTTGCGTTGGATATGACGGCTATGATTTGGCTGTGTGATTAGCCGGCATTAGTCGACGAACTTTTGCATTTCTGGATGATGCTCTAGTATTTCATCCAGATTGGTTACGGCTTTGCGAATGTCATCGGGAGTGTTTTTACGCGTGATTCCTTCGGTTGGGACGTGATCGACGCCCAGAAAATCCCAAAGACGTTTGAATTCGCGTTTTTCGTCTTTGAGCATATCTTCGTAGACGATCGTCAACTTGGGTAACTCAAGGCGTTCAACAAAGCGATCGAGTCGCCCGACAACATTGAGGCGTTTTTTGGCGCGAGCAAAAATCGGTTCAGGAATTTCAATCGCACCCATCGGATTTTGAGCAGGATCCAATACGTTGGATGTGCCTTGCTCGCTTCGCAGCGTTCGCGCACGAATCACCGATACAATGTATTTTAAATGATTGGTGCGGATTTGATGAACGACTTTAAAATTGCGTTCAATGATATACGACCGGAAAGCTTTGCGATCAAGGATTTGAGACAACTTGCTTTTGAAACCAACCGCTTGGATCACTGGAAAACGCTTCTTGTCGAATAGCTCGTTGAGACAATCCAATTGTGCTTCCCACGAGTCGCGACAAACGCCAAGGATTTCGTATCTGGCCACGATCTGCGGATGCGAGATCATATGACTTGTTAAATACGTGGAACCGGTTCGTCCAGGGAACAGGTTTACGTATCGAACAGGAGGTATTCGTTTGACTCGCTTATTTTGCATAGCGCTTGCACAGGATCAGATCAAAGCTTTGTATATTTTAACTATACCTGATCAACGAAGCGGGCCATTTCGGGATGGTGATGAAGTATTTCATCAAGATTAGTAACAACGCTGCGTATGTCGTCGGGTGTGTTTTTTCTGGTCGTTGCGGTTGTAGCGATGTTTCGCACATCCAGAAAGCTCCAGACTCTTTTCAAGGTCGTTTGTTCTCGTCGAACCAGATCCTCATAGACCAATTCCAAGGTGGGAAGTTTGATTCGATCGATGATTCGAGTCAGACGATTGCGACGGCGTAAGCGCTTTTTGGCTTCAGCAAAATCAGCCAACGGAATGGTCGTCGGCCCGACTGGTTCTTGACCAGCATGAATCAAATTGGAGGTTCCAGCTTGCTGGCGTAACAATTTCGCACGAACAATCGACACGACAAATTTCAGCTGATTCGAACGTGATAAATGAATGATCCGAAATTGGTTATCCTTTAAATATTTTTCAAATTCGAACGGCTCCAGCACGTGCGTGATTTTTGTTTTCAAACCGATCGCTTTAATGTGCGGAAAACGCGGGCTGTGGATCATCTCATCCAGAAACGCCTTTTGTTGGTGCCAGGAATCTCGATACTGGCTCAGTATTTCATAATTTGCCGTGATCTCGGGATGCGACGTCATGTGATCGGTCAGAAACGTCGAACCGGTTCTGCCGGGAAACAGAATGACGTATCGGACTGGCGGAGGTCGATTGGCAGGTTTCATCGGCTCGCGTTTTTCTGTGGAAGAAAGCTGCGAGACGATAGTGAATTTTAAATTGGCGGGAAACAGAAGTTTGGGCGAACGACTGCCCACAATCCCAAAAAAATGCTGGCACTTTCGGGCCAGCATTCATTTTGACGTCCAGGATGCTTTGCTATCGAATTTGACCACTCATTTTCAAATACGCGGTCGTCATCATCAATATTATCAATCCATACGCAAAGAAGTAACCGATGCAAAGTGCCAACACACCGACAAGTGACAAACCGATTGCAGCACAACCCATCACGAAAGTCGTTAATAAATTCAATTTGCCTATTTGATAAGCCATAGAAATACTATCAGACGCAGACGCTTTATCGTCAATGATCAGATAATAAAACGGCCATAGCACCAACGACGCATAGATGCCGGGAATGATCAGCAATAGGAATCCAATAATGGTAATGATTCCGACGGCGATGCTCGCAAAAAGCACTGGAAAGAATTTATTGAATCCGGAAAACAGTTCGGAAAATTCAACGTTTTGACTACGGACGATTTTCAAACAAATCTTTGTCAAACCGATTCCAAAAAACATCCCTAGAAATCCGCCGATCAGTTGGGTCAAACCATTCATCAATAAGATGATACCCTGATCCACCCCGGCTTCGGCCATTGCGATTTGCAGCATTTCTATAAGAAATCCGATACCTTGGGGCAGGCCCACGACCAATAGCGACGCACCGAAAAGCAAGCCAAGGTTTTGAGTGAACAAACTCCATGCGGTCGAAAAAATATCTTCAAACCCTACGGCGGTTGGAACCATGGAGCCATCGGCAAGAGGTCGACCTTCAAGCTTTGTCGATTTTGGAGTGGCGTAAGGGTTTTCGGAAGCAGCAAATGGAGCAGCGCCAGCGCTGGTATCTGCAAACGGATTATTTTCCGTTGGAGCTGGTTGTTCGGCCGCAGCGAAGGAGCCAGCGTCTGTGTTGCCAGCCGGGATAGACACGACTGTTTTGCAAGAAGGACATCGAGCTGATTTGCCCGCGTGTTCGTCACCCACTTTCAACACGTTGTCGCATTGGGTGCACTTGAATTCAATGGCCATTTTTCCTCCCCTGGAAAATACACGAATGAAGCATTGTATTACCGCCCGTGCTGCTGCACCGACCGCCGCAAGTCATTTTAGCTTGTTCTCGCTTCATGACTATAACGTAAAGCGAGGCTTAGGGTTAGACATCCTGCGGCGATAACGGTTTGAGGCACCCAGCAGACGAAAACACCAAACATGACTCGGTCGAATTCCAGACCCAATCGGTGCCCGATATATATGGAAAAGCCGACTAAAATAAGCGTCGAAGGGGTCAACAGTATCAACCTGTATTGCCAACTCATCCCTTTAGGAATCATTGCCATGGCAACCAGAAACAACGGACCGAGAATATAGATCGCCCACAGCAATTCAGGCCTGGCACCGATCGACGAGCGAATCAGGGCCACAATGATGGCTGACGCAGACGTTAATAAGAACATTCCGCGAATCGAAAATTGCATTGTGTTTTTTGTTTGCTCGCGGGATTCGGCCTCTGCCATCGAATCGGTAAAGCGGGTGAGCCAGGTGGAATTGTAAGCGCCAAGTAATCCAAACACTGCTCCGAGGGTAAGTGCGACGGCAGCATTCCATGACATCGCAGTCTGGTCATGCATGGCCGTGCCATACGTCTGGCCATATCGCCAAATTTCAAATGGGAATCCAAGTGCCTGGCCGCTTGCGTCTTTCCCAACTAATCCAGACCAGCTAGAGGATCGAACAAAATACGAAAGCGAATTCAAAGTCGACAACAACAGTACGCCGATCACAACTCCAGTTACAAACCATTTTATTCGATGCATGGAAGATGTTTTTCCTGGAGGCGAAAGTTTTTTGTTCGGACTTCAGTTTGTTAAGGCATCCATAATAATCTTCGATATGCAGATTACGAATTCCGCCGAATTTCTAAACGTCTTCACCTATAAAAAGCAGAACTGATTTCAGCACTTGTAGTGCTCGATATCAGAGTTCATCGATTGCGGTTGGTTGGTGGACTGCAAAATCAGTTGCATTTCGTACGGAAATGCGAACAGTTGAGAACAAAAAGGGGTGATCAGCATTGCATTTAGATCAGCAATATTACAGAATATCGTCGATTACAGGAATTATCTTTTCCCTTACCTGCATGGCTCTATCCGATGCGCACTTTCAAAAGTCATTCTAACTCAACGGCTTCAGGCTTTACTCTTGTTGAATTACTTGTCGTCATTGCAATTATTGGAATCTTAATTGGCATGTTGTTGCCTGCGGTTCAGTCCGTCAGAGAAGCGGCCAGACGAATTGAGTGTGCCAATAATTTGAAGCAGATTGGATTGGGATTGCATAATTATGAAAGCGTATTCGAGCGGCTTCCCGAAGGTGATCGAAAAGGTGAGACACTCGTCGATGCTCTTAGCAATGCGTTTGTCTTGACTTGTCCATATTTAGAGCAGGGGAATATTTCGTCTCGAATCACTGATGATACGATCTGGTACAACGTCGAAGCGGAAGTTGCCAGAACAGATATTCAGGTTTATCGTTGCCCTTCGGATCCTTCGTTGTCACCGATCCGTATTCCGTTTTTGACGGATTTGGACTTTCCCGTTGGGGATACGCTTTCAAGTGCGTCGTATTCATTGAGCGTTGGTTTGAATGACGCAATGGCATTCGGCGCAAATTTTGGCCCCCGCCCAGTGGATACCCGTTCAGGAGTCTTCGCATTTGAATCCAAAACGAAATTTCGTGATATCTTTGATGGATTGAGTAATACGATCTGTATTGGTGAAGCTGCTTGCGGTGTGCCAATGGGAACGGGAGTTGGTTCAACGGAACAAATCGATGACAGCCAGACTTTCACTAACGCAGAACATTCATGGTTATTTGCTGGCGCCTTGCCGGATGTTTTTTACTTTCTCGGTTTCCGATTCGCGGGCGGGTATTGCAGCACGGTTGAACCAATCAACAAGTTTCCAGCGACGGATTCGTTTTTCGATACACAAAACGTGTTTGATACCACGCCTTCTTTCGAAGGTGGAACCCATTGGGTATCCAATTTTCGCAGCACGCATCCGGGCGGCGTCAATATGCTGTTTTGCGATGGTAGCGTGACTTTCTTAAATGATTCCATTAATCAGGACACGTTACGAGCGTTGTCAACGATCCAAGGAAGCGAACTCGTTTCCGCTGGTGACTTTTAGCGAATTGGCGAAGTTTCAAATTCGATGGAATTTGCCAGTCGATTGAATTGACTTGGCGTCAAACTGTTCAGCCCTACTTCGCTTTCGAGTGTCATGAACCGCCCCGCGCGAGCATCTTAAGCGAGAATTTATCTGAGACAGACTCATTGTAAAAATGAGAAATAATGATGCCGCCGAGAAATTCTCGGCGGCGATCATCACTCTTCTCTCCCAGCCTATGATTGATCTCGTGAATGTTGTTGCTGTATCGGCCAGCCGTTTTAAGCCTTAAATTGGTCGCCATCGGTCCATGGCATCTGAATTGCAATATTAGTGTTGGGCCAAATTCACAAGATTGAATTCGGAGCCCGAATCTCGAAAAAAAACGCACAGATCCATCCAAAAGAGCTAATTCGAATGATCAAGTTGAATACACTTCGTCTCAAAATCGCGACACTTCACGCGTTTGGCGGACTGTTTGTGATGTTGCTAACCGCGTCGTTTGTCCACGCGCAACCAGTCCATTTAATTCAAAGTCAAACTCTACCGTTCTTTCAAGATGTGGAAATCGAAGAGAGTGCTCAATCTGTAATTGAAGACTTTCAAGGCTGGGACGTGGAAGGCGGAGGAGAAGACCAGGCCGCAAGCGCAGGGTATTCGCCGCATCTGCCGCTGGATCCATCGGCTTCAGCCCCTTCAACAGATCGCAGCTTGGACAATGAAGTTTTGGATGTCCTTGCCCGTGGCCCGTTGCACGAAGCGTTCGCCGCCGCCCATCAATCCAATCCGGAACCTTCGATTGTTGTTAATAAACCGGCGCCTGAGAACATCGAAGAACTGCCTCCCGAATTCAAACCGCAAGGTGACAACGTCGTTTGGATACCAGGCTATTGGGCGTGGGACGATTCGAAAACAGATTTCATCTGGATCAGTGGTGTTTGGCGAAACGTTCCACCGGGTCGAAAATGGGTTCCAGGTTACTGGGATCAAGTCGAAGATGGTCACCGTTGGGTGTCAGGATTTTGGGCAGAAGAGACTTCGCAAGAAATTGCTTACTTGCCTGAGCCTCCCGCCAGCCTCGATCAAGGACCATCAATCGCATCACCAGGCGATTCACATTTTTACGTACCTGGAAACTGGCATTTCCAAAACGACAGGTACCAGTGGAGAAGCGGTCATTGGCAACCCGTTGTCAAGAATTGGATTTGGGTGCCGTCGCGTTACGTTTGGACGCCATCAGGTTGTATTTATCAATCGGGATACTGGGACTATGAAATCGCAGATCGAGGTACCTGCTTTGCACCCGTTCATTTCCAAAAGCCAGTTTATCAGGCCTACAATTACAGCTACCGCCCATCTATTGCGATCACGCTGGATATCGATTTTTTGACGCATCTATTTGTGCGTCCTAAGTCCGGTCACTATTACTATGGTGACTGGTATTCGAAATCATACGTTTCGTCTGGCTACCGGCCGTGGGTCAGTTACTCCAGTCATCTCCGCCACTACGATCCGCTGCTTGCGTATTACGGTTGTCAACGTTCCAGATACAATTCGGGCTACAACGTCGTACAATATCTGGCAAAGCAACATGCTTTTTACTCAACGAACAGATACTACCGACCAAGAACTACATACGTTGCCCAAATCGCTTTCGCGAACTCGGCGATAGGTATCAATGGACACGGCAAAGCCAAAAGCAGAAGTTACGTACGATCTTACGCTGACGTTGTACGAAACCGATCAAAGAATCAAATCCTGTCGACGAAAGATCTGGTTCGGCAAAGAAACGGTTTTGAAAAAGTACGTGCCCAGCAGTTAGTTCAGCAAAAAAATCGAATTGACAAGGTGCTGAAACTTCAACGCGAACGGCAACGTGTCGAAGTGAAAACTGCATCGCGTGACATCCAACGGCAAGTTCGCGAAACTAGACATTTGGAACTTGACCCGGTCAACCCCAAGCTCGCAAAAGTCCGGGACCGTTCAAAACTGGACAAATACCGTAATCCTCAGCAGCGCAGTCCGCGTGATGTGCAGCGAGAATCGCAACAAGCGGCCAATCGTGCCCGGGAACAAGCTCAGCGCAAACAAGCTGACGCGAGGCGGCAACGGGAACAAGATCAGCGAAAACAAGCTGACATCGCGAGGCGGCAACGAGA
>CAYONX010000002.1:143026-217931 GCA_964405425.1 uncultured Pirellulaceae bacterium
GGCAACGGGAACAAGATCAGCGAAAACAAGCTGACATCGCGAGGCGGCAACGAGAACAAGATCAGCGAAAACAAGCTGACATCGCGAGGCGGCAACGAGAGCAAGTTCAGCGAAAACAAACTGACGTCGCGAAGCGGCAACGAGAGCAACAGCGTTTGGCTCAGCAAAAAGCAAAGACCAATCAACAACGTATTGATCAACAACGCCGGGCTCAGGAATCTGCCAGACGCGCCGCTGAACAGCAGCGTCGCAAGCAGCAGGCTACACAACGGGCTGTCCAACAGCAGAAAGCTCGTACCAATCGTTCTCGTCAATTGAGAGCACAGCAAGACGCCGCGCGTCGTGCGTCAGCCGCGAAACAGCGGCAACGGCAAGCCCAACGTACCAAGCAACGCACGTCTTCGACACGTAACAAGAAGAAAAAGTAGATGTCGGTCGAAGCTGAATTGAATCACGGCTGCGTTATCCCGCACCGGCAACATCCAGATATGGGTCTTGCCCCATTTCCAGCTGCAATTCGCTGCGTAGCTTTTCACGGTGCAGAAGCATCTTGCGAACTTCAAAATGATTGCGTTCGATTTTCCGTTGGGCACGGCGGAATGTTTCTGCGTATCGCCCCAATTTGCTCGACGGAAGCGACTTGTAGGCCGCCAGCTGTTTGACTTTGTCTTCCCCCAACCCAACTTTCAGGATATCGTCTTCCAGCGACAAAAACTGCCGAAACGAACCAACGTCGCCTTGCCGTCCACAACGCCCAATCAATTGACGATCAATTCGTTTGGATTCATGAAGTTCCGTACAGATGACGTGTAAGCCACCAAGTTGCAATGCTTCATCGGAAACTTTGATATCCGTTCCGCGACCTGCCATGTTCGTCGCAACGGTAACTCGGTTCAAACCGCCCGCAGCTGCGACAATTTCGGCTTCGCGAGCAAGTTGATGAGCGTTCAAAACATCGTGGTCGATGTTTCGCTCGTTTAGCAAATCAGAAAGCCGTTGCGATTTGTCGATGGATCGAGTTCCGATCAATACTGGGCGACCTGTTTGGCAAACTGAATCGATTTCTTCAACGATCGCCTCCCATTTTTGCTGCTCGGTCCCAAAAACCAAATCCGGCAACTGTTCACGGCGCGATGGCTTGTTGGTTGGGATTACCACTACGGTGGTATCGTAAATTTTACGTAGCTCTTTTCCGGAATTCCCTGCCGTACCCGTCATGCCAGCCAGGCGTGTGTATTTAAGAAACAAGTCCTGGATTGTGATTCGCGCGGACTCACTGGTTTCAATCGAGATCTCCACATTCTCGCGAGCTTCAATCGCTTGATGAATTCCAGACTTCCATTTGCGACCTTCCGACAAACGTCCGGTAAATTCGTCGACGATCACGATTTCGCCTTCACGAATGATGTAGTGTCGATCGCGTACGTAATTTTCGTTGACATAGATCGCCTGCTCGATCTGTTCGTAGATCTCAAGGATCGGGGTTTTGTCTAACATGACTGGCTTTGGCAACTTGCGAACGAACCTTCGTCCAGCGGCGTTCAGGTCCAGTTGTTTTGATTTTGGTTTCAGAGTGTAGTGCTCGTTGAGCACGAATTTTTCGCAAACGTCGGCGCACCAGCGGTATAGTGTCAATTTAGCCTGAGCCAATTCATCGGGAATACTGCTGACAATCAGTGGCGTACGTGCTTCATCGATCAAGATGCTGTCGGCTTCGTCGACCAGCATGAAATTGTGACCGCGTTGAACAGGCTCGTCGGTTTGATCGCGCTTGTCCGCATTGATCATCGCCGAAACAAATCCATCCCCACCAATTTCTTGTTGTCGTTGCAACAACCTGTCTCTAAGGAAATCAAAGCCAACCTCTTTGGATGTTGAGTAGGTGATGTCGGCGGCATAAGATTTTTGTCGTTGGGGCCGCAAGGTATCAGATTGAACGATCCCCACGCTCATCCCCAACAAATTGAATACTGGCTCCATTATCTTTGCATCGCGATAAGCCAGATAATCGTTCGCAGTCGCTAAATGAGAACCTTCACGTGTCAACGCGTGCAAATACAACGGCAAAGAAGCGGTCAGCGTTTTTCCTTCGCCCGTTTGCATCACAGCGATGCTGCGGTTGTGCATGGCGATACCGCCCAGCAGCTGCACTTCATAATGTTTCATCCCGATCGACCGTCGGGCGGCTTCACGAACTAGCGCGTACGCATCCACCAATAAATCATCCAAAGGCATGCCGCTGAGCGCGTCATATTTTAGACCGAGGCTTTTCTTGCGCAGGCGATCGTCGTCGATGGATTCCAATTCAGGAGACAGCGAATCGATCTTCTTGACTAATCGACGCCAACGGCTCATGGAGCCCGAAGTGGTTTTCAGACTCGGAATTAAAGTGAATGGCATGCCGATAAAGCCAGCTGACTATCGATTTATGGAATCACGACCTGCTGTTAGTTCGCGGTCACGCCAACCGCTTTGGAAATTTGGATCGTCTCTTGGATCCGCATAAACAGTCGATTGTGCCAGAACACGGTTCTGAGTTTGCAGCCCTGAGTATGGTTGCTGGATCGGTTGAGCAAAATTTGGCTGCCCGAACGTACCAACAATCGTGTTTGGCGTACGCAGGTTTGGCTGAGTATTCAAAGGAATTTGTTGGAATTGCACATTCGATGCGAATCGCTGCTGTTGGGGATTTTGAGCGACCTGTTGCTGACCCGGCACATAATAAGGCACATTGAATTGGCCGACCGTTGTTGTTGGTCGAAAATTGCTGGGGGCTCGAACCTGGCTGGCGTCGGTAACCGGCAAGCGTGTTTGATCCAATCTTTCATCAACGGCGGTCGTGCTGAAGTTGGTTACGTCAGTAAACGATAAACCATTGGAGTTGTTGTTTTGTGCGATCGAATTTCCAGGATTAGGCTGGTTGTTCCTCTGAAACGGATTGACGTTGGCCAATTGTGTTTGATTTACAGCTTGGTTGCGATTGTTTTCGAGTACAGAATTTGAACGCACTGGATTCGAAACGTTGGAAGTTGCGTTTTGAATGGTGGAATTTGAAGTGCTGTTGGAGCTGGTTCCTGCTGGTTGCCAACCGTTTTGCACATTAACTCCCGATGCTCCAGGCAAAGTATTGGTCGCCTGGCGCTGTGGCAATTGTTGATTAGTTCCGCTGCCGTTGTAATAATTTTGATTGTTGGCACCGGGAATGTTTAAGCTGTACGTCGCAGGAGGCGCAACAGCGGTATTGCCGGCAAGTGGCCCATAGGTCGAATTGAAAGGGCCATAGGCGGCTCGATTTCGTCCACAGCCTGAGGCCATCAAAAGACAAGTAGAAATCACTACAATAGAAAGGCGCAGCTTAGAGGATCGGCACACCGGAAATTCCTTCAAAGGTAATAGGTTATGTTTGACCATGCTGTTTTTTCAAGAGCTTGTAATGCCTGAAATTGGCGTGGTCACATTAGCAACCGCGGATGATTGGACAAGATCAATGTTTGCTAGCATGCCCATGTGCATAACATAAACCGTTACGGTCACTGAACTAATTGAAGAATTGAATGGTCGCAGAATCACTTATCGATGAAGTCAACGAAAACAAATCGGTCAACCGGTTTCACAGTATCTTGCTGATACTGGCGATGACTGCACTGTTATCCATTGTCGGATTTCTAACATTAGGCCCGATCGGCTTCGTTATTTCGCTGGCATTTGTCGGGCTTAGTTGTGTGGTCGGACAGCGAGTTTCGACTGCCTGGATCATGCGAATGTATAAAGCGACTGAAATTCAGCCGCATCAGGCTCCCGGAATGCACGAAGCATTTGTTGAACTTGCGCAACGTGCAAAATTGAAACATGTGCCCAAGCTATATTATATTCCGACCCGAATGCCCAACGCGTTTGCGACTGGCCACAATCAAACGGCGGCGGTGGCGGTCACGGACGGTATTTTGCGGATGATGAATCCACGCGAAATTAATGGAATCCTTGCACACGAGATGGCGCACTTGATGCACCAGGATACGAAAGTCATGGGGTTAGCGGATACGATGTCCAGAATCGTTGCCACCGCTTCGAGAATCGGATTCTTCATGATCCTGTTTTCTGTGTTCGCCGCTTTGTTCAGCAACGCGGTAACAGCGGATCAGTTGATTGCCTTTGTTGTTCTGATGGTCAGCCCAAGTTTGATGATCTTGTTGCAGTTAGCGTTATCCAGATCCAGAGAGTTCAATGCGGACTTGGGCGCCGTACAATTGACCGGTGACGCTTTAGGTTTGGCGTCGGCACTTCAGAAACTGGAACGACTTACCAAGGGAAGCGGAGGATTTTGGAAGCGAGTTCTGCAGCCTGGCCAGCGCCGCGCCCAACCAGCAATCTTGCGCACACACCCTCCGACGGCAGATCGTGTAGAACGCTTGATGGAGCATGCGGATGATGAAGAATTGAAACGCATTCAACGTCCGCGTGAAGAAATGGTTCGCCGAATCCGGATTCCGCTTCCGCGTGTTCGCCAGCGGCCCAGATATAGAATCACGTCCGGAATGTGGCGTTAGTTTGCTCAAGGCGTGCAGAAGACGCGAAACGGGCCAGTGGGGTGTGTGAGTCCTTGTTGGCTAATCGATTTTGCCTGCAAAACTATCGAGCGGCATCATTTCGATGCAAACAAGGCCTGAGACGCTGACAAACTACACGGAATTGGTTGAAAATTCAAAGATTTCAAATACATTAACCGGTTCAATCTTCGAGTTTTTCCAGCTTTGTTTTTCGCCGATGGCCAAAAGGTACTATACGCTTTTTGCTACTGCTTGCCTGATCTTTGTATCCCTGCTGGGCAATCGAGCCAATCACGCAATTTTGAGCGCCGCAGTTCCCAGAACGGCTCTGGAATCCGTATGCAATCACGAAGATTGTTGTTGCTGTGTTCCGCAATGTGTTTCTTATACCGTCATGGTCCCATGTTGGGAAACTCGCTACCGGACTGGATATGTAATTAGATATCGACCGGAAACTCGATTCCAGAAATTGACACGCTACAGAACGGAGTACTCGCAAGTCTCCCGCAAGGTGCCGTACGAATTGAACGTTGTGCAACCTCGCGAAGAGCAAATCGTGACGTACAAGCGCGAGCCATATCAAATCGATATCGAACAGCCATTTACGGTTATGGTGAGCAAGCAAAAAGAGAAGCAGTTTCCTTCTTACAAACAGGTGCCTTATCAGGTGCCCGTAGAGAAGCAGTTCACTGTCCAGGTGCCTGAAAAGAAAATCATTCAGGAGACGGTATTCAGCGACAAAACGGATCGTGTTCCCTACACACAAAAATACGTCGTTGAGGTTCCAAAAAGGAAAACTCGCGAAGAAAACTATTATGAAGAGGAAACTGAGACTCGCCAGATATCTGTGCCGTACGTCGTTAGCGTACCCGAAGAACGTACTCGACAGATTATCAAATACCGCGAGGTTCCTCAGCAACGAGAAGTGAAAAAAGTTGTCTACCGTTACCGGACTGAAAAACAGAAACGTATGGTTACCAAGCGTCGCTACGAGGCCCGGACGCGACCGATCAATGAAAATTATGTCGCGTACGAAAAACGAGAGGATTTTCGCACGGAAGAAGTTGAAGTTCAGGTTCCTGTCGTGACCGAACAAGAAGTGCCGTACGAGGTGGGCGTGCCCTATGAGGACGAAGTTACACAATATTTCAGGGTTTCTGTTCCGTACGAAGAAGAGGTAAAGCTGAGCTTCGAAGAAAAAATACCTCGCACACGACAACGCATTGTCAATTATGAAATCCTGACACCTTATGAGGAAGAGCGAACGGAAACCTACAAAGAGATGATTCCGCGGCAGGTGGAACGACAAGGCGTCGCTTTGGAGTACCGCTACGAATCCGAAACACGGTACCGCACAATCACCAGAGATGTCGGTCGATGGGAGACGGTTTGTCAGCAAGTTCCCACGTGCAATTGTAGCTACGACGAATGTTGCTGTTTGAAATGTTGCCCTGGTTGCGAGACGGTTTATCAAAAAGTCTGGCGACCTCAAATCGTGACTCAACGGATTCCGTATTCTGTTTATCGACGCGTTCCGGAACAGGTTCCCTACACTTATACAACGATGGTCTATGAGCCGGAGACACGAACACGGACCTATTCCGTCACTCGCTATCGTCGAGAAACGAAACAGCGCTCGGAGAATTACGAGATATTGGAATCAGAACCCAGGTCTGAAACCATTACATTGACAAAATTCAGAGAAGAAACAAGAACTCGCCAGATCCCTTTTAAACGTATACGCAAAGAGCAACGAGTTCGTAAGATTCCCAAGACCACTTACCGTACCGAAGTTCGCACCAATCGAGTGCCATTTACACGGACCGTGCCTGTCCAAAAAACTCGAGTCGTACAGCAACCTTATATGGAAATGGTTACTGAGCAGGTGGAAGAAGAGTACGAAGTCACGGTTCCGATCAAAGATGTTCAGACAGAAATCGAAACCTTTTATGTGCGAGAACCTTATCCTGCAGAAGAAACTTACGTGGTGCAGGTCCCGAAATACAAATACCGGACAGAAACCAGGGAATTCACGAATTTAGTTCCCAAAACTCGAACCGTCACCTATACCGAAATGGAGCCACAAATTCGGACCCGTACCGTGTTCCGAGATGTGAAACGGAAAGAGCCGGAAATCAAAACACGTGAAACGACGGTGATGGTGCCGTTGACGAAATCGAAGACGGTCTTCGAAACCAGATATCGCAATGTGCCTGAAATTAAGACGCAAAGCTACATGGTTAAAGAACCTGAATTACGCGTGCGAACCGTGAAGCAGACACGGTACAAACAGGTGCCAGTTGTGAAAACTCGCAAGTTCAATGTCAACGTAAGAAAGACTCGCTATCGAACCGAGTATCAAACCATTTCAAAACAAATTCCTTACTCCGATTCCGTTCCATACGTTGTCCAGGTGCCTTATCAGGTTCCGGTCCAAATTCCGTACCGCGTATGCCGTTTCGTGCCAAAGACGATCACCGTTCCAGTTTCTGGTTGTTGCGATCAATGTATTTCTGATTACCCGGATGTCGGGGCAGTTTTTCAAAGCTACGGACAATATTTTGGCCAGCTGATTTCGCCGGGTATCAGAAGCCAGGTTCCAAACTACACCGTTCCTGAAGCACTGCCGGGCGTTGACAACACATTGGATCTGAACCAACGGTCGCTACAGCCGTCGTTTGCACAACCGTCGTTTGCACAACCGCCTCCGGGTCCTTCAACTGGAAATGGAACCCGAAATCCATCTGGCCGAGTTCCGTCTTTCAACCAATTTGATTTTTCCGGCCCGCGGCCAGATGATAATACGCCTCCGCTGCCGCAGCCTGAGGGCAATTGATTGATCGTCGGGATTGGATTGTTGGCTCCTAAGTAGTTGGAGCTGGTTCCGACGGCTGTTCAGTTTTGGCTTCACTTTCATCTGCATCTTCGATATCGCTAATCGTGTGCAGGCGATTACGGCCTAGTTCTTTCGAACGATACAGAGCTTGATCGGCACGTTCGTATAGATTTTGTTTGTCGTCATTTTTGTGAGCGACGGCCAGTCCCATACTTAGCGTGACAACGGTGGTTGAGCCTTTATCATCGCCAACCTGGAAATCGTAAAGTTCGATGGTTGATCGGATTCGATTGCCGACAAGAGTCGCGTTGTCTTTGTTCAGGCCGTCAAGAATAATTGCAAATTCGTCTCCACCGATACGGGCCACAAAGTCCTCGGGGCGAACACATTCTTTGAGTGCTGCGCCGATACTGACCAATACCTGGTCGCCAGAAGTGTGGCCAAAGGTATCGTTGATCCGCTTAAAGTAATCAACATCGATAATCATCAAACCAAAGGCTTCTTGCTTTGATGCAAATTTTGACATCTTGTAATGAAAGTGTTCGTTAAACGCTTTTCGGTTGCCGATTTTGCAAAGTGGATCCGTACGAGCTTCTTTTCTGGTACGGTCAAGTTCCTGTGCCTGAGTTTCCAATTCGTACTTGGATAGGTTCAAGTCGCTTTCCAGTTGTCGATTTGCCTTAACAACTCGTGAAATATGTCCCAGTAGCTCGTTCTGAAGATTGCCGTAGGATTCCGGTTCGGTATCTTCGATCTTCACTTCTTTCAGGTCGCGATGAGCGGATTCCAAAGCTGAGTTGTGACAATCAACGTCTTCATTCAACTGTTCTGTACTTTCTAGTAAGCCAGACAGTGCCTTCAATGTGCGTTCGCGATCTTTCTTGAGTCTTTTCGGGATATTAGCCAGCGCATACGATCTTCCAATGAAAAAACCGCTGGTTAAGCCGACACCAACCGCCGCTATTGACCACGCTGAAATGAAAATTATCGTTGCTGAATCGAATCCAAGCATCGACTTTTTACCTCTTAAATTCCTAAAATTAGCTACCCAATCGACACATTGTCGCTCGGGAGAGACCGTTCAGATCATGTAAAAATAGAGCGCATTGTTAACGCAAGCCTGATTTTTAGGTAACTCAACAGGTAGGAAGTCCCTAATCAAAGCAAGTTGCACAGTTATTAACGATTGCAACGACCAACGCGAGTTGGACCCGTACAAGTATGCGCTACTTCCAGTAAATGATCTTGAAGCGATACTGATTCAAATTCCTTTCGAAGCACAATCTTTCGAGCTAAACTACGGCAGCAGGCGTCCGTAAAACGCCCGAACAACAAAACTCGACCACATCATTGCCAGTCCAAAACGATTATGTTGCCGCCCAATTCACCTACCGTCGATCAAGTTGGGATCGTAGAGCGCGCGCAACGTATCACCAAACGCAGTATCAAAGGCGAAATGAAGCTTAGTGGGTTGAAAATGGCCTTGAGCATGATCGATTTGACGACACTCGAAGGCATGGACACCGACGGAAAAGTAAAGCAGCTTTGCTTCAAGGCCCAACATCTTCACGACACAATACCCGGGCTGCCCACTGTTGCAGCCGTTTGCGTTTATCCCAATTTCGTTGCCGTCGCCAAATCATCGTTACGTGACACCGAAATTAAGGTCGCATCGGTCGCTACGGCATTCCCCAGTGGAAATTCAACGCTCGAACAAAAATTACAGGACGTCAAATTTGCCGTGGATCAAGGAGCGGATGAGATTGATATGGTGATTTCGCGTGGACGGTTTCACAGCGGCGATCACCAGTATGTTTTCGACGAAATCGCCAGCGTTAAAGAAGCATGCGGTTCAGCCCGATTGAAAGTCATATTGGAAACCGGTGAATTAGGAACGTTTGACAAAGTCCGCAGAGCCAGTGACATTGCGATCGCGGCGGGTGCAGACTTTATAAAAACCTCGACCGGGAAAATCAAACCGGCAGCCACCTTGCCCGTAACCCTGGTGATGCTGCAAGCGATTCGAGACCATTATTTACAAACCGGACGCATGGTTGGTATGAAACCCGCTGGCGGCATTTCAAAAGCGAAACTGGCACTTCATTATCTGGTTTTGGTTAAAGAAGTGTTGGGCGACGCCTGGCTGGACAATCACTGGTTTCGATTTGGAGCCAGCTCATTAGCCAATGACGTTCTAATGCAAATTGCGAAGCAGTCATCCGGTTCCTACCAATCTTCGGATTATTTTTCGATTGACTGACATGGCAGATTCAACAAACAACACGTGGGATTTTTCGCCGGCACCTGAAAGTATCGGGCATGCGGAAATTGATTCGAGCTACGGTTTGTTTATCAATGGCGAATTTGTTAATGCGACGGGTGATCAATTTGAAACCATCAACCCGGCAACCGAACAAAAACTGGCCACCATCAGCAATGCTTCCAAGGCCGACGTAAATAAGGCCGTTCGGGCCGCTAGAAATGCGTACGAGAAAATCTGGTCCAAAATGCCTGGACTCGAGCGCGGGAAATACATTTTTCGCATTGCCAGAATGATTCAGGAGCGCGCTCGCGAACTTACCGTAATCGAAACGCTTGACGGTGGAAAATCAATCCGCGAATCGCGAGACATCGATATCCCACTGGCTGCTGCACATTTTTTCTACTACGCCGGATGGGCAGACAAACTCGATTACGCATTTCCAAATCGATCGCCAAGACCGATGGGTGTCGCCGGCCAGATTATTCCCTGGAATTTCCCGCTGTTAATGGCAGCTTGGAAAATCGCGCCGGCGCTGGCGACCGGGAACACAGTGGTTCTTAAACCTGCTGAAACCACATCACTGACGGCGTTAAAGCTTGCTGAGATTATTCAACAAGCGGATTTGCCACCGGGCGTCGTCAATATCGTGACCGGTCATGGTGAAACGGGCGCAGCTATCGTCGAACATAAAGACGTCGATAAGATCGCGTTTACTGGCTCGACACAAGTCGGTAAGGGCATCCAACGAACACTTTCGGGAACCGACAAAGGGTGTACTCTGGAGCTTGGCGGCAAAGCGGCCAACATTGTTTTTGAAGATGCGACGATTGATCAGGCGGTCGAAGGCATCGTAAACGGAATCTATTTTAACCAGGGGCATGTTTGTTGCGCGGGCAGTCGGTTATTTGTTCAAGAATCGATTCATGATGAAGTCGTTGCGAAGTTGAAGCATCGAATTGGAACTTTAATTGTCGGCGACCCACTCGACAAAAACACAGACATTGGAGCTATCAATTCCGGGCAACAGCTTCAAACGATAAACGGCTATATCGAATCAGGAAAAGAACAGGGTGCTGTTTTTTATCAACCGAATTGCGAATTGCCAGCCAAAGGTTTTTGGTGCCGACCAACGCTGTTTACAGGCGTCGCTCAATCCAGTCGCATCGCACAGGAAGAAATTTTTGGCCCGGTTTTGGCCGTTCAAACGTTTCGAACGGTTTCAGAAGTAATCAAGAAAGCCAACAACACACCGTACGGATTGTCGGCGGGAGTCTGGACAGATAAGGGTTCGAAAATATTTAACTTGACGTCACAAATGCGTGCCGGAGTTGTTTGGGCGAATACTTACAACCAATTCGATCCAACATCACCCTTCGGAGGCTTCAAAGAGTCTGGTTTCGGACGTGAAGGCGGCTTGCACGGTTTGTCAGCCTATTTGAAAGTCAATTAAGAATACAAGAACATGGCGAAGAAAAAATCATCATCGAATTCGAAACGTCTGGAAGTCCTTAAGACTTACAAGATGTATATCGGCGGTGCATTTCCGCGAACCGAATCCGGACGTTTTTATTCGCCCATGGTCGATAAGAAGTCGCTTGGCAATATTTGCCTCGCATCACGAAAAGACGTTCGCAACGCGATTGTTGCCGCTCGGGCGGCCCAGCCAGCTTGGGCCGGCAAGACGGCTTATAACAAAGGTCAAATCCTGTACCGCGTTGCAGAAATGCTCGAAGGACGTCGCGATCAATTCACCGCGGAATTGGTTGCTCAAGGTTCAACCCTTGCAAACGCCAGGAAAGATGTTCAAGCGTCGATCGACCGCTTGATTGTATTCGCGGGTTGGTGTGATAAATACCAACAGATTTTCAGTAGCGTGAATCCAGTCGCTTCCAGTCATTTTAATTTTTCCGTACTGGAACCAACGGGCGTGGTGTTCGTGGTTGCCAATGAGCAATCTCCATTGCTGGGGCTGGTTTCTATCGTCGCACCGATTATCGCGGGTGGTAACACTTGTGTGGTACTGGCGTCGGAATCCAAACCACTTTCGGCAATCACATTTGCCGAGGTGCTCAACAGCTCTGATGTACCCGGCGGCGTCGTCAACATTCTAACGGGCAAACTCACCGAATTGGCCGAGCATTTTGCAAGACATATGGATGTTAACGCAATCGCGTTTGACAGAGACGACAAAAAGAATTTGGCTAAGATAAAACTGTATGCGGCGGACAACGTCAAACGTGTTCACCCGATCGAACAGAACTGGTCCGACGATTCGGCGGCATCTCCTTACTTGATTCAGCAGTTTTCTGAACTCAAGACAACCTGGCATCCAATCGAGAAAATAAGCGCATCTGGCTCTGGCTATTAAGCCGATACGGATTTCGTATTCTTAAGCATGCGCTCCTATTGGTTGGGCATTTTGATCTCGAAAACTTCTGATTGGCTTATTTTGACGGCAACGGTAGAATGGAGTGGAAATCTTTACCGGAAAAACATCGTGAACCCTCTTCGCTACTCGATCATAGAATTATTTTTGCTGGTTACGTACGCGGCCATAATCGTGGGCTGCTTTAACTATCACTGGATTGCCGGATTGTTTGGGATTGGAATTCTTCTTGGAATCGAAACCGGACGAAAAACTGCCTACCCAGTCATTTTGATGATCGCCGCCGGCATCGTTATGGCTGCTTGTTTTACTGCGGCAATCTGGCTGTCAGCGCCCAAGGAATTTTACGTGCTTACTCCACAAGTTAAGCTTCTCTTACAAACATACGCGTATTTTATGAAAGCGGTGTGCGTTTTGGCTTGGGTGGTTCCGATTGGGACTCTGATTTGGTTCATGCGCGCATGGATGTCCGGTAAGAAGAAAACGGTTCGAGAACGCAAGAGCGAACTGGAAGCGATCATCAAGGAAAAACGTGCGTCGATCATGCAATAGTTTTTGATCGAGCTAAGTAGAATTTAGTTTTCACGTTTTTGGTCGCGTAACGAAATCACGAGGGTTTTGGGTATGAAGAATATTGGCTTGGTAACGATTTCGTTGTTCTTGAGTCTGTTGATTGGGTTGGCGCTGGCCAGAGATTCAGGATCGGCTGACGACAAATCAGCTGCCAACGGACCTCTGGTAATCGGACTTTCGCTGGATACTTTGAAAGAAGCTCGCTGGCAAAAGGACCGCGATCTATTTGTTGCCAGAGCAAATGAGTTGGGTGTTGAGGTAAAAGTTCAGTCTGCAAACAGCGACGACACAAGACAAATCAAAGACGTCCAATCTTTGATCGCCGGCGGAATCGATGTTCTCGTTATTGTTCCGCACAATGGCGAGGCGATGTCAAAAGCAGTCGAACTGGCCCATGAAGATGGAATCCCTGTGATCGCTTACGACCGATTGATAACATCGTGCGATCTCGATCTGTATATTACATTCGACAATGAGAAGGTCGGAGAAATTCAAGGCAATTTCCTGATCGACAACCTCCCCGACGAAGCCACTTCGAAAATCATTCGAATCTATGGAGCGCCGACGGACAACAACGCGAAGCTATTTAAAGCGGGTCAGGATCGGGCCATTAAACCTGCAATCGAATCGGGACGAGTCGTCGTGGTTCATGAAGATTGGGCTGACAATTGGGAACCGCAGCGTGCCAAAAAAATTATGAATGCGGCGATCAGCAAAAACGGACAGGATTTTGCGGCCGTGCTCGCTTCCAATGACGGTACAGCCGGTGGCGCGGTCCAGGCACTGCTGGAAGAAGATCTGGCTGGAAAGGTGTTGGTAACTGGACAGGATGCTGATCTGGTCGCGGTCCAGCGAATTTTAGCCGAAACGCAAAGCATGACGATTTACAAACCAATTAAGACCATTGCTACCAAAGCTGCAGAATTGGCAATCGATTTGGCAAACGGCAAACCGGTCATCGCGAAACACGAAATCGCAAATGGTTTTAAGTCGGTTCCAAGTGTGTTGCTGGGTGTGACCGTTGTCACCAGGGACAACATCGAAGAGACTGTTGTCGCAGACGGTTTTCATTCCAAAGCAGAACTTGGAATGCAGTAGCATGTCGGCAGTATTGTCAATCAACAATCTGACAAAGACTTTTCCAGGTGTCACCGCGCTTGACGACTTGTGTTTTCAGCTTCGCTCTGGCGAGATTCATGCCGTTTGTGGAGAAAACGGCGCGGGGAAATCTACGCTGATCAAGTGCATATCGGGAATTTGGCCATCGGGCAGTTTCGACGGTGAAATCGAATTGGCTGATGGAACACCTGCGAAATTCACTGGCATCAAGGATTCCGAAGCCGCAGCCATAGCGGTGATCTATCAGGAGTTGGCGCTGGTCGACAGCATGACGGTTGCTGAAAACGTCTTTCTCGGGCGCGAACCAAAAAATGGAATTCTGGTTGACTGGGAAACGATGTATGGCCAGTGTCAAAAGCTGCTCAATGAATACGAACTGACATTGAATCCGAGCGATCAAGTCAGCGACCTTGGGGTCGGGCAACAGCAGCTGGTCGAGATAGTCAAAGCACTTTCGAAAGATGCGAAAATCTTGTTGTTGGACGAACCAACTTCGGCGCTCACTAATAAAGAAGTGAAAACGTTACTCAAGATCATTAAAAGCCTTAAAGCGAAAGGTATCTCGTGTATCTACATCTCGCACAAACTGGATGAAGTTTTGGATATCGCCGATTCCATCACTGTAATTCGAGATGGCAAATCGATCGCCAGTAAACCTCGATCTGAATGGACCTATGAATCGATTGTGGCTGCGATGGTTGGCCGGGAAATCGATGACTTGTTTCCACGGCGTCAAACTGCGGTCGGTGACGTGTTGTTTGAAGTCAGGGATCTGACGGCTGGCTTTTTGAAAGACATTAGTTTCGATGTAAAAGCTGGCGAAGTACTTGGCATCGGCGGGCTGATGGGTGCAGGACGTTCCGAGTTGTTGATGCTGTTATTCAACGGTGATCTGCTTCGGCAATCTGGCAGCGTAAAATTGAAAGGCCAAGACCACAATTCACCAACGGCCCGTTCGAGTATCGACAATGGCCTGATGATGGTCACGGAAGATCGAAAGAAATATGGTTTGGTTTTAGATGAATCCATTTCGTTCAACATGTCTTTGGCGAATCTGACCCAATTCGTACGAGCTGGTCTGGTTGATAGTTACCAGGAAATGTCCGCCAACAATGAATTCGCCCAGGCTCTTCGCGTCAAGACACCGGACCTATCCAATCAAGTATCGGGGTTGTCGGGTGGAAATCAACAGAAAGTGGTTCTGGCCAAAGCCATGATGACAGAGCCGGATGTTATTTTCTTGGACGAGCCAACACGAGGGATCGATGTTGGCGCAAAAGTTGAAGTCTATGAATTGATCAACCAGTTAACCGCTGATGGCAAAGCCGTAGTCATGGTCTCCAGTGAAATGCCAGAGTTGATTGGAATGAGTGATCGGATATTGATTTTGAGTAACGGGCAGCTGGCCGGTGAATTCGACAGCAAACACGCTACCCAGGAACAGCTGCTGCAAGCGGCCATGAAGCATTGTTGAGAATTGCATGAAACAGGATATTTCAATTCGCGATTATTCGATGATTATCGCGCTCGCTGGAATTTGGATTCTTTTCTCATTGATGGATCCACAATTCATCAGTCCGCGAAACATCACGAACCTGTCAATCGAGTTGGCGATTACGGCTGTTCTTGCACTTGGAATGTTGCTGGTGCTGTTGCCGGGAGAAATCGATTTGTCGGTGGGCAGCGGAGTTGGCCTGACCGGTGGAATCGCCAGTGTTTTGATTTTCTTTTATTCATGGCCAGCTTGGGCGGCCATGTTGGCTTCGCTCGTTGCAGCCATTCTATTGTGGTACTTGATGGGACGGCTGATTACCAGTCACGAAGTCCCTTCGTTTATCATCACTTTGGGCGGCCTGTTGATTTTTAAAGGGCTGTTTTGGATGACCATCGACAACCAAACCGTCAATGTATCCAAAGGCGGTGAGCAAAACATCATGTCGATGCTGACAACCTTTTCTGTACCGGGCGTGTATAGCTATGGAATTCTCGCTGCGGTCGCAATCGGCTTGTTCGTCTTAATGATTCGCAGACGCCGGCGCCAGGCGGATTTTGGATTTGCACTCGAATCGTTTGAAACCAGTTATTTGAAAGTGTTTTTGATCGCACAGGCGGTTTTATTGATGACGATCATGTTGGTACAGTTTCGAGGCATCCCAATTTCACTGTTGATCCTTGGCCTTGTGGCCATGTTCGTATATGTGCTGACCAAACATACCGTGTTCGGCAGATACCTGTACGCCATTGGTGGAAACAAAGAGGCGGCGGTTTTGTCTGGAATCCCGGTAACCAACGTGACCTGCACGGCGTTTGTTTTGCTTGGTTCGCTTGTCGCGTTAACAGGTTTCATGCAAGCCGCGTATCAGGGTTCATCCACGACAACGGTTGGCGATTTAATGGAACTCGACGCGATTGCAGCTTGCGTCATCGGCGGAACAAGTTTGAAAGGTGGTCGTGGATCGGTCGGTGGTGTGATTGTGGGAGCGTTGATTATGGTGTCTCTGTTGAATGGTATGACGCTTCTTGCGGTAAGCCCGGAAAACAAGCTGGTTGCCCGCGGAGCCGTACTTGTATTGGCAGTTTGGTTAGACGTTTATTTCGCCAGAAAGAATTAATTCGGTAAAAACCCGCCGCAACCAACGGTTTCTGCGGGAGAGAAATAACGCAATCTTGACGTTATTACTTTCGCCCAAAGTCTGCGGGAATTTCACCCCAGGATTTGGTTTCCCATTTCAAAATCGGATTGGTGATCTTGTTTTCCGCCAGCCATTTTTCAGCACGTCGAACGATCGCGAACAATTCTTTGTTAGTGGTCGTTTGCGTTAGCTTTGTCTTGCATTTCCCTTTCCGCACCCAGCCGATCCCAATTCGTGAATCGGAATAGATGGTTTGGTCCGGGCGTTTAGGTTTCAGCAAAGCCAATGCATGTACGATCGCCAGAAATTCACCAATGTTGACAGTGCCTTCGGGAAACGGACCCACATGAAACAGATTGATGTCGCTAATCAATTCAACTCCTTGATACTCCAACACGCCGGGATTACCTTTGCAGGCAGCGTCAACGCAAATCGAATCGAGTTCGACGCCTAATTGCGCCAATTCTTCATGCGACTTGTCGGCAGGAGTGGATTTCTTCTTCTTTTTCTCGCCCTTGCCCCAGTAATTGTCTGAGCTTTCGGAAAACGCTTGCTCTGCCGCCGCGCGTGATTCGAATGATTTATAGCGAGCGCTGGAGAAACCGGCGATTTGCTTTTGGGCTTCCGGCCATGTCGAATAAATGCCCGGCTTATGTCCTTCCCAAACGACGTAAAATTTTGGTTTCTTTTTTGCCATCAAATTCGCAATCCTTTACGAAGCTTTTTTCTTTTCGAAAAATTTCTGTCGCCACTGTTCCGGCTGCACCGTGACATCTGAATCGTCCTTGTATTGCTCACGCAATTCTTCTAGCCGCTTCTTTAACCTTACCACTTCCGCTGAATATTCTTTACTTGCGTAAACGTTATGGAGTTCTTCCGGATCTTTTTCCAAATCGTACAATTCCCATTCATCGAACTGATAGAAATGGATGAGCTTGTAACGCTGATCTCTCACACCATAATGCCGCGCAACCATATGGACGCTGGGGAATTGATAGTAGTGATAATAAACCGCGTCGCGCCATTTCGGATTCTCGCCTTTGAGCAACGGCACCAGTGATTCGCCTTGCATATCATCAGGAATTTTCGCGCCGGCGATATCGAGGAACGTTTCGGCGTAGTCAAGGTTCTGGATCAGTTCCTTGTTTACCTGCCCCGGCTTGGTAACGCCCGGCCAATGGACGATAAATGGCATCTTGAATGACTCTTCGTACATGAAGCGTTTGTCGAACCAACCGTGATCGCCAAGATAGAATCCTTGATCGGAACAATAAATCACGATCGTGTTTTCTGCCAAATCGTTATCTTTCAGGTGCTTCATCAGCTGCCCAACGGAATCGTCAACACCGCGAACGCAGCGCAAATAATTCTTGATGTAACGATCGTATTTCCAGCGTACCAATTCCTTGCCACTGAGATTAGCTTGTAGCATTTCCCGGTTTTCCTGTTCATAGCCTGCGTTCCAGGCTTGCAGCTGCTGCTTCGTCATTTTCTTTTTGTTGTTAAGTGCGGAACCGTCAAACGAAAACTCAAAATCATCCAGCCATTCTTTCTTGGGATAGGCAAACAAATCGCTAACAAGGTTCATGTGCCGATCCAATTCCATTTCTTCAAGCTGAATGCATTTGGCATTGTCAGCCTGGTTATCGAACAACGTCGAAGGAACGGGCATCTCGATGCCGTTGTAAAGATCCAGATACCGTAGTGGCGGCATCCAGCAACGATGAGGTGCTTTGTGTTGGCACATCAACATGAAAGGCTCGTCGTCATCGTTGCCTTGAACATTTTCTTTCAACCAGTCAATCGCCAATTCGGTGACGATATCGGTGCAATAACCTTCGACCGTACGTTCACCGTTTTCGTTCAACAAAACCGGATTGTAATAATCGCCTTGGCCTCGCAGCACATCCCAATAATCAAAACCTTGTGGCTGCGAATGCAGATGCCACTTCCCAATCATGGCTGTACGATAGCCAGCTTTTTGCATTAATTTCGGGAAAGTCTGCTGAGATCCATCGAATTTAGTTCCATTGCGCATGAAGCCATTGAGGTGACTGAACTTGCCGGTCAAAATCACCGCCCGACTTGGACCGCAAATAGAGTTCGTGCAAAAACTGTTTTGAAACAACATCCCACTAGCTGCAAGTTGATCGATGTTGGGAGTCGGATTGACGTCCTTCAACCAGCCGTTGTAAGCGCCGATTGCATGACAGGCGTGATCGTCGCTGAAAATAAACAGGATGTTCGGCCTCTTGCCATTCGAATTGACAGCATGACTTTCGGTGACCAAAGCAGTCAAGCCAACACAAAAGACAACAATGGACGCACACGCAAATCGAATTGGATTCATGGTTTCTCCGAGTAAATAATATTCGCTTCAGGATATCTCATTGCGCGTGAACAAACCATTCCCGTTGCGGTTAAGCCTTGGCACTTAAACCATGCTACCTGCAAAATCACTTACCACGCTTTAAGAATCCGAGGATAGAATGTGGAATTACGTTGGTAAAGGAAGACCAGACTTCGCGAAAAATCCTGGCCCAGGTGAAGAATCCGTTTGGGATTATCCCCGACCGCCAGCATGTGTCGCGGATAACCGCAATGTTGAGGTTATTTTCGACGGGAACACAATCGCGAAAACGAGCCGGGCGATTCGAGTAATTGAAACGGCCAGTCCACCAACTTTCTATATTCCGCGTGAAGACGTCAAGTTAGAAGCACTTGTGAAGAAAATTACCGGCTCCTATTGCGAATGGAAGGGAGGCGCCACGTATTGGGACTTAGCCAACCCAAATCTGAAAAACGTCGCCTGGAGCTATCAGGATCCTTCGCCTGGATTTGAAGTGATAGCTAATTACCTTTCATTCTACCCCGGCAAATTGAGATGTTCCGTTGATGGGGAAGCTGTGCGAGCGCAGCCTGGTGGTTTTTACGGGGGCTGGGTTACCGATGAAATCGTTGGCCCTTTCAAGGGCGAGCCTGGCACTTCCGCTTGGTAAGGCACGACAGACACCTGAGACATCATCCAGAACAAACCAAGCCGTGCAAATCACGAAAGTCGAAGCTTACCAGCAATCGCAACTGCGCGATTTCATCGTCCGGCTCAAATTTCACGGCTTAATCGACCTAGTTGATTATTCCTGCTATATCTGCGGCAGCAGCAACTCTATTGAGCAACTTCAGTTACAATCGATCGAGCTGCGGGTCACAATGCTCATTTGTCCCGTCCATCCAACCACTTGCCTGTTATTCCCAAGGATATTCAAACGGATTCATCGAGTGCCTGACATTAACTTTTTAATCGAATCGAAGAATAAGCCAACCTTGATTGCGGCCTTGCGTCACAATATGCCGGGCAAGCTATCCTGGTCCGCCGTGCGCAAATTGGTCGATGGTAGACGAGTCAGTATTGGCGGAGTGTTGTGTATCGATGAAGCTCGGCGATTAGGTGTTGGTGAAATCGTTCAGGTCAGCGAGCGGCCGGTCAAGCCGCCGCCTGGTGATTCCGATGTCGAGATTCATTACATCGACAAACACGTTGTCGTGGCCGAAAAGCCAGCTGGAATGATCACGTTGCGGCGCAAATCAGAACATAGTTGGCCGTGGACTCGCCGCAACAAACAACCGACTCTTGACGAATGCGTACCTCGATTGATAGCCGAACATGCAGCTCGCAAAACCAACAAACAGCGAGACCATCGAAAGCACCCCAAATTGTACAGCGTTCATCGTCTCGATCGAGATTCAAGCGGACTGATCGTTTTTGCTCGCGACGAAGAATCTCAAGGCCAGATCATTCGGCAATTTGCAGATCATGCGGCAGTGCGAAAGTACGTGGCACTCATTCCTGGCACTTTAAAAGACCAATCCATTCGCTCTCAATTTATTCGTGACCGAGGCGACGGACTTCGCGGCAGCACCACCGACACAAACATCGGCGAACATGCGATCACTCATTTCAAGTCGCTGCGAACGATTGGTAAGCTGAGCGAATTGGAATGCACGTTGGAAACCGGCCGCACCAACCAAATTCGAATTCATTTGGCAGAAGCAGGGCATCCGATTTGCGGGGACATTAAGTATCGCGGACCGTTTGGCAAACCTGCAATAAAAGACACTAGCGGAATTCACCGCCTGGCGCTGCACGCAACAGAACTAAAATTCAAACATCCTGATACACAGCGACTGCTTGAGTTCGAATTGGGATGGCCACTGGATATGCAGCGGTTCATCGAAAAAATGGGCTAGGCAGCAGTCGCCGGCGAACCCGCCTCTATTTTTCCTTGGCCGAATCCAGCGATTCTAGCATCACATCCACCGCCTTTTCGATCTGTTTGTCCTGGCCAGCGGCCGTAGACTGAGGATCGTTCTTAACCAAATGGTCAGGTTCCGTTTGATTGTTCTCCAGGTATTCACCTTGGCTATTCTTCATGCCAACCTGAGGCACACCCACTCGCATATCACCGGACAAAGACATTTCCCACCAGACGGCGGTCATCGTTCCGGGGACTGGCATGCCGACCATTTCTCCGATATCAAGAGCGTCATACGTAAACGGAAATGCATGCGCATCGCTGTAGTTGCCTTCGCCCATTACTAAAATGGACGGCTTGTTCCACTGATCCAGGGAATCGCCATGGTACTTTCGCCCGCGAACATGCATCGTCACGTACTCTTTTCCCGAAAGCAATTTGGCCAAATCGTTGTGCAGCCAACCGCCTCCATTCCAGCGTGTATCAACGACGATGGCTTCCTTGTCAAAATTGCGGCCCAAGATTTCGGAATACACAACTCTGAAGCTCGGATCGTTCATGCCTCGGACATGCACGTATCCAAGCCGTCCTTCGGAGAGTTCTTCGACCAGCTGGCGGCGGTTTTTGACCCAGCGCTCGTACATCAGTTGAGATTCAGCGCCGGTTGAAATTGGAATCATCACTTCATCGAACTGGGTACCGTCTTCTCGTTCGATCGCCAATCGGACTCGCTTGCCGGCCTTATGGTTCAGCAGACTGGCAAAGTTGATCGTTCCGTCCAATTTCACTCCATCCACGGCGGCAAGTTTCATTCCAGCCGCAATCGAGCTCTTGGCCTTTTTGAGTGGACTTTTGTCAAGTATTTCGACGATCTTCAAGGGCCCCGAGGTATCGCTCATGTCAAAGATAACTCCCAGTGACGCCGTCTGGTCCGAACCCTTTGCCGGCCCAGGCCGATAAGTTACGCCAATGTGAGAAGCATTCAATTCGCCTGTCAATTCAGCCATCAAGTTCGCCAGATCACGGTTATTATCAATCGACGGCAACTTGGCTTGGTATGCGTCTTTCATCGCGTCCCAGTCAATCCCATGAAAATCTGGCTTATAGAATTTGTCTTTGATTTGGCGCCAACCATGTTCAAACATGTAGGCCCGTTCCGCTTTGGGTTTTAGATTCATCACGGCGTTGAAGGCGATGGGTTTGGCTTTGTCTAGAGAATCGATGCTGGCCTGGCTCAGTGACCCGCCCGAAAGGAAGAATACGGTTTTTTCATCGGCAGCAAATTCAAAACTGGATTCCGCTGAAAATTTCTTCACCATTTTTGTACCGTCTTCACGAAAATCTCTTTCCCATAATTCGCTGCCGTTGGCGTCAGCCTTGATGTAGTACAGCTTCGAAGCATCCTTCATCAAATACATTTGCGTGATGTTGGCGGAATTCCTGGTTAGCCGAATAGTGCGGTCATCAAGTCCTTCCCACTGGATCTCGATCGCCTTTGTGGATTCGTCCGAATCATCTTTTTCGTCAATTTCTTTATCGTCCTTCTTGTTTTCTTTTTTCAATTCCTGCGCAAGTTCGTATTCTTCTTTGCTCATTGAGAATTTGTCATAGGCGTCCTGGTCCAGGAACGCAGCCATAACATCGAATTCACGCCCCCAGCTTCCGTGGTCACGTTGACCGTAGCGGGCACTGGCCCAGATCACGACATCGCCAGCTCGGCACCAAACCGGTGTGCCATCGGTGTAACCAGAATGAGAAATATCGACCGGTTGTGCGGAGCCGTCGGCCGGAACGATTCCAATGTTGGGGATAAACAAACGCCCGCGCGGCGAATAATCCGCGATCAACCATTTGCTGTCCGCTGACCAATCAAAAGTAATATCACCATCGCTGTACGAGTAATTATGCTCTTTGCCGAGTGCGACATTGGTGTCTCCCGTTTTGCGATTCAACACTTGAATCTCATCGCGGCCAGCCAGAAACGCGATCTTTTCTCCGTCCGGAGAATACACAGGCTGGAAACTTTCGGTTTTGGCGGAATGTATTTCTTTGGATTCGATCTTTGTAGATGAAAAGAAGTATTTTTCGCGTTCGTCAGCCAACGACGATTCGTACAAATTCCATTTCCCATTTCGTTCGCCGGCATAAAGTAACGTTCGGCCGTCTTTGTGGAATGACACGCTGCGTTCCTGTGTCGCCGTATTTGTAATTTGAACGGTGGTCTTAAAATCGCGACTGGTGACAAAGATTTCGCCGCGGGATACGATTGCGATTTCCTTGCCGTTTGGCGAAACGGCAAATTCGCTGATGCTCGATACATTCTTGATTTCGTAATCGCTGGTTTGTGTGTCGGTATGAAACGTGATTTCCAGTGGCTGAGGCTCTTGGCCGGGATCCAGAGTGAAGAGACGTCCGTGCTGGGTAAAACTAAGCAGTCCGTCGTTGGAAACCGACAGATGGCGAACTGGATGGGTTTCGAATTTTGAAATCTGTTTTGCGTTGTCGCCCTTGGAATCCATCGACCAGACATTGAAATTATTGTTTCCGTTTTCTGAGAGATAATAAATGGAATCGCCATGGAAGACGGCGTTGTGATCACCGCCTTCGAAATCAGTAAGCTGATTGTGTTCGCCTGATTCAATATCCATCAGCCAGATGTCTCTGGCAAAGGCGGATACATCGTGTTTACGAAATTCAATTTCGTAAGCCTTTTCGTCACGATAAACAATCTGCTTTCCGTCCTCGCTGTAGCGAGCTTCGGATGCCGGGATCGTCGTAATCATTCGGGGTGTCCCGCCTTCGGTTTTGATTTCATACAATTCTGCCAGGCGAGTTGTAGGGAATAAACTGGCTTCGGCGGTATCGGTGCGAGCGGATTTGAACAAGACGGTGTCACCCGCTGATGAGAAATCAGACGGTATATCGTTGGCGCTGTGTTGTGTCAGCCGCGTGGCTTTTCCACCGCCCGATGGCATCACAAAAACGTCAAGGTTGCCGTGGCGATCTGAAGCAAACGCAATCTGTTTTCCGTCGCGCGACCAAACCGGGTGACCTTCCCAGGCATTGTGAATGGTCAGTGGCGTTGCTTTGCCGCCTTCTGCGGCCACGCTGTAGATGTCACCTTTGCAGCTAAACAGAATCGTTTTTCCGTCTGGCGAAATTGCGCTATGTCGAAACCAGTCGCTATTTTCTTCTGCCAAGCCTGAACTTATAAGTAACGTTGCGAAAAGTAGTGCCAATACGTTGCAAAGTTGCTTTCTCATGTTTCGACGCTTTCAAAGATCAAAGGTGTAGTATGTTAGTCTGTCTCCGTTTTTAGTTTAACTGGGTGATGCTCGTGTGTCCTTGTTTGGCCGGTTAGTTCACCAGAATTCCCAAAATTTGGCTCCGTATTTTCTGTCTATTCAGGGGTTCAAAATCCAAGTCAATTTTTATAGTGGAACGCCGAAATTGGTTGTGTAAAGAAGCAAACGAAAAAAGGCCCCGCTAACTAACGGGGCCTTGATCGTTTAAACAATTTCACCGACAGGATTTAACCAGTCAGTAAATCGATGAATGGCTGAACGTCTAAAAGATTAACGACTCCGTCTTTGTTGACATCAGCTTCCGCCTGAAAAGTATTAGACGAAATCAAAGCAACAAATGGTTGGACGTCAAGCAAGTTGATGACTCCGTCCATGTTCACGTCGCCATGAAGCACTTCTTCGGCTGCTTCGCAGGAAGCCAAGTTGATCGTCACAGCATCCACGCCCGCTTCAACGACTGATCCCTCACCGACATCCGAAGCCGTAAAGCGAATTCGCATATTATCGGTAGGTGTCAAAATGGTATCGATTTGGTGTTCGACCAAAATCCATCCGCCACTTGTGCCGGCGCCTGCGGGGCCAACGGTTTCTAGATTGGTCCAGGTGCTTCCGCCGTTATTGGAGATTTCAACGAGGAAGGTATCCGCGTTTGGACCTCCACCAAAGTCGTTTGAATACCATCGATAATAAGAAAGGAACGCGGTTTCGTTTGCCGAACCAGACGCAGACATGATTGGCGAAGTTAGCGTTGTTGATCCGCCATCCACATCCGTGTTGTCATCTGGAATATTTCCATTGTCGGTTACGAAACAGAATCCGCCGCCACTATCTTCAGCATCAGCACTTGGGTCGCCTCGATCGCCATTGTTCGGGATTCCCCGTTGCCACATACCATCGGTCGCGTTGCCGGTAACCGTCCAACCCAAGTTAGTATCGAACGAATCAGCGAAGAGGTTCGTTACGTCAATGGCGCTCAGAACACTAAATGAGTCGGCAGGTGCGTTTCCGGGCAAAGTAACTGTTGCTCCGGATTCCAATTGGAACGAGATATAAAATTGAACGCTGGTTAAGCATTCCGAGGCAGGGAAAACGCCTGTGTAATTTGTTGAAGAATTTTGAGTCAGCGGAAACTGCTCGAAACCCGAGCCGGTATCCACATTAAAAGTACCGGAAACAATTCCATCGGTCTCGGATTCAACGACATCAATGCTCAATGCATCACCTCCTCCCGAAGCCACAAATGCTGGAACGCCCCCAGGAATTGTGATTTCAGTACTGCCGATGAATTCTCCGCCTCTGTCTTCGATTTCCGAGCGATAAATGGCTGATCCTGTCCACCAGGAAATATCGCCAAAAACACTGTTACCAGTTGTTCCGCCAGAAAGTACGCCAGCAATTACCCATTCACTTCCGACTTGAACAAGCACTGGACCACCACTGTCGCCAGGGGCGGTTGTTGCTTCGAATTCGACCGGAGTCGAGCTGCTGAAGCCGATTGTATTGGCACCAGCGGTTCCGTTATCAAAGTCGGTTGAAATGATGTTCGAACCGCCGGCCCCAGCTGGGCTGCCGTACACATCGATGATGTTTTCACCACCCCAACGGAAACCGTCAGCAGAATTCTGGTGCCCAACACTTCCCAGTCCATTGAAACCGTATCCGATCATTGCACATAGCTGGCCTTCAAGCTCATCGGTTTGGTCGATCAGCCTCATCGGTACTGCAATATTGGCTGGTACGGGTTGAGTCAGCGTAAGGATCGCCACGTCACCGCCATCGAGCAAACTTCCTTGTCCATCGGGAAGGAAAGATGATTGAACCGTTCTGGAGAAAGTTCCACCACCGTTTGAGTTGTCACCAAAAATAATCGTAGCACCTGCACCCGTGCCGCAATGGCGTGCACAAAGAACAACGTTGTCGGCAATCAAAGTACCCGAGCAGCCAAAATTGACTTCAACGACCGCGTCAAACGGAGCGGCGTAGGCCCGTGCACCGGCGGCACCAATAGCGTTGTTGATAACGATACGCGGGAAGGCACCAGCGGCAGTTTCTGGACTGCCCGGCATATAAGTTTTCGTGTCGAGCTGTCGTTGAGACAGAATATCGCCCGTTTGCGCGTCAACTACCGTTTCCATGCCAGTGGGTGAGCCAGGTTGGCCGCCATCAGCGACATCGGTTGTGACTTCCCAGGCAAGCACAAGTTCATTTCCAGTTCGGAACCAAACCAATTCAGAATCAGAACCAATAACATTGGCTGTATTGGCTTCGACAAAATTCTCGGCCAGATCGGCAGCAAGGGCAGGTCGAGCAAAATTGACTCTCAAGTTTTCACTTGAATCGTCGAATACATCAGAAACAAAACCATCGAATTGTTCGAACACAACAACACGGCTGCCGTGCTGCCGAATATTGTTCATGTATTTTTGAAAAACGATTGCACCGTCTAAAGCGGCTTCTTTCGTTTCAACTTGTTCAATTCGAAAATCGCCTTGCTGAAGATAGGCAGTAGCATCACCTTCTGCCAGGTATTGCCGCACGCTGTTTTCGTCTGCTGAACAAACGCTGGAAAATAAGATTCCGCAAGCGATCGCAAATGCACAAATAGTGTTTCGCCGCTTGGCCGGAAGAAATGAAAGTATGGGGATTCTTGTCATGACTATTCCATAAAGTAAATCAAAACGGACCAACCCGGGGTGATTGGTTGCCGTTTATTATACAAGAATTTTCCCAAAATTGACATACACCAACATGTGGCATACCAATGATTTAGGGGCTAACCACCAATCGATGACACCGATTGCCGATTGAGAAAAGTAGTGGACTTTGCACCAATAAACGCAATGTACGCGACAGCTGGTATGAACAACCAACGTAAACGCACGAGGAAGTGCATGCGAAACAGTGATCACTATGATCAAGCGGCGACAGGCCGTTGCAACAAGGGGTAGAAACTACTGGAGTCAATGTCGCGATTTGCTTCTCATGGCATTAACTCAAAACATCATGGTGATCGCATGATCGAACATGGTTTTCTTTATTGCTTTTTCTTGCAACGCGGAATATGGAACACAGCAGAGCGTGCCTGGAGAATTGATCGACTCAATCGACTGTTTTCACTTTGGGCTAGCCTTCATTTTCTATGCCGCGTTCGACGTGGTCGACGCCGTCTGCCGTAATCGACAACAGTCCGCCTTCTTCTCGAAACAACCAGCCTTTTTGTAAACAATACCACATGTGAAACTCAAGCATTGTCGTTGAGCTATCGATGACATCCGTAAGACCTCCCGACGCAAGACCAGGGTTCCTCATATCGACACGGCGAGTTTCGTAGAACTTTTTCATCAACGCCACACGGTCGCGAGCCTCTTTTTCCAAATCTATGTTTTTCAAATAGGCATCGGAATCATCCAAAGCATTGTTGGCTCCACCCGCTGACATTTCGCCAGACTGTTCCATGTAAATCTGGTCGTAAGCCTCACGGGATTCCGGGATTCGTAACATCTGGAACGCTTGAGTAAGCAATTCGAATTTTTCTTCGTCGCCCGTGACCGGCACATTTGGATGCAGTCGTTGCCCAAGTTCAAAGAATTGGCTTTCGATATCTTTGGGATCGGCCGTAATGTCGATTTCCAGAATGGCGTAGAAGTCAATGAATTGGTCCATCGATTCCGGATTTGCGGGTTGAGTTTCCATGGTTCGGCTCGAAGTGGTTATATGGCAAATTAAAGACAGTCGTCGAATATAAGTCGAATCGGACGAACCCGCTGAGCAGCAACAATCGCAATATCGTCGAAGGAATTATTGGTTGGTTCAGATCAATCCAAACGCGAGCTATTGTGATGGATTGGTGGGTTGTATGAGCAAATATGATGGCAACGGTGGCCCGACGTGCGGGAACAAGCTATTCGCGATGCGCCGCTTCACGGCGAAATACAGCGACAATGTCTTCGACGGGGACAACGAAAAGCTGGTTGTCCGATTCAAAGTCGACAGGAATGGCGTTTTTTGGGTGAAACAGAACTTTGTCGTATTGCCGCAGCGGAACGTCTTCATCTTGCTCAATCGCTACGGAAATAGTCACGATTCTTCCGGTGATCGTGGGGATTTCCGCGGCGTCGGGCAAAGCGATGCCGCCTTTGGTTTCTCGTTTAGGTTCATCTTTACGAACCAGTACCCGATGGCCGATCGGTTCGACGTGTTCAAAACGATTGCCAGTTCCTGAGCTTTTCGCTTTTTTCGCCATCAGTTCAAGTTTTCCGATTAAATTGAGTTGATTCGTTGGGGAGCTGGGTCCGGCTCAAGCCATCAAGCTGATGAATGAAGCACCCACATGACCGACAAAGTTAATCGGTAAAAACCGGGCTTGCAAGGCAACTTGGCCTTGTAATGCCGATCGGATCTGTCAGAATTTACCGCTTCTAAAATGATAACTTTCGGCAACGTTTTTGTTGCCGTTTTTCTGTTGATAAATCCGGACGTTTGCAGGCGTCCTTGATGATTTGAGGTCCCAAAGTGGCTGATATTTTAAATTGCGAAAATCGAGAAACAACCGGCACGCTGCGAATGCGTCGTCTGCGCCAATCAGGTTTGATTCCGGCGGTTTTGTACGGCAAAGGCGACAACCAGCCGTTGCAAATTCCTTCCAAAGACCTTTCGGCTGCGATTCGTCATGGAAGCCAGATTGTTGAACTCAAAGGCAGCTGTAACGAAAGTGCTTTAATCAAAGAGGTTCAGTGGGATGCGTTTGGCATCGACGTGCTGCACGTCGATTTGGCTCGAATTGATGCGACTGAATTGCTGGAGTTGACTTTGCAGGTCGAATTGGTCGGTGAAGCGCCAGGTGCCAAGACCGGCGGTGTTGTTAAGCATGTAATGCACAGCATTGACGTGAGTATTCCTGCCAACGCGGTCCCTGATAAATTGGAGTTGCGAATCAATGACCTTGAGTTGAACGGAAGTATGAAAGCCGGCGAAATTCCGCTGCCTGATGGTGCTACACTGGTGACCGGTGCTGACGAAATCGTGGTTCAGTGTCTTGAACCAACCGCTCAGGAAGAAGAAAAAGACGAAGCAGTTGAGGATTCGCCTGCCGAACCAGAAGTTATTGGACGTAAGGCCGAAGACGAAGAAGGAAGCGACGACTAAGGTTTTTCCTGAGTTTTCCTTTCTGTTGCCAATGTGAATCAGGCATGAAAATGGTAGTTGGGCTCGGTAATCCCGGGCAAAAGTATGTGGGAACACGTCACAACGTCGGGTACGATGTGATCGCTGAACTCGCCAAGCGGTACGATGTGGGCCGCACGAAGAATAAATTTAACGGCGAAATCGCCGAAACGATAATAAACAACGAAAAAACAGTACTAATTTGCCCGCTTACGTTTATGAATTTAAGCGGACAATGTGTTCGAGCATTTGTCGATTTTTATAAACTGAATCTCGACGATCTGCTGATCATTTGTGACGACTTTAGTTTGGCACTTGGCCGAATTCGATTGCGTCCCAACGGATCGGCGGGCGGACAAAATGGATTGAATGATATCATCAACCGTTTGGGCTCCAGAGACTTTGGACGCTTGAGGTTGGGGATTGGAAATCCGCCGCCACAATGGGATGTGTCGAATTATGTACTGGGAAAATTTGATGCCGAAGATCGCGATACGATGGATCTGGCAGTTGGCCGCAGTGCCAAAGCCACGGAAGTCTGGATCGCAAAAGGGATTCAGGCGGCGATGAATCAGTTTAACGCTGATCCAAACAAACCTGCCAAACCAAAGAAACAACAGATTAACGATGAAACAAAGGCTGCCGACGTCAAAGAGGATTTGAATTCGGAAGCTGACAAAACCAAGAGTGATAGTGATAGATAACAAGGACAATAAACGTGGCTGAAAAAGTTTACGAATGCATGTTCATTTTCAACGCCAACGCGTATGCCCGGAATCCGGGCGGCGCAAGCAACGGAATCGCAGAAATTGTAAAATCCGTTGGCGGTGAACTTATGGCGAGTCGGATGTGGAATGAGCAGAAATTGGCTTACCCGATCCGCGGTCAACGAAAAGGTGTTTATTGGCTTTCGTACATTAAGCTTGGCACAGACGCTTTGCCCAAATTCAATCGCGCGTGTCAATTGAACGATATCATGCTTCGACATTTGGTCATTAGCATCGATCCGCGCCTGGTTGATACTTTGGTTGCTGCTGCACAAGATACAAAACCCGCCGCGGCACCTGAATCCAAACCAGCGGAAGCGGAAGGCGAAAAGTCAGACAAAAAGTCAGAAGAGAAGGAAGAGAAAAAGACGGAAGCGGCCGAAAAATCAGTGGCTGTGGAATAGTATTGACCAATGGTGTCAATTTGCGATGACAAGATTTGTGATTACACATCTGTCAAAAGTGAGAAATCGTTATGGCAAGCTTTAATCGAGTAATCCTGGTTGGAAACCTGACCCGAGACATTGAACTTCGGTACACCCCTTCGGGTACCGCAGTTACCGATATGGGTATGGCCGTTAATGAACGGGTCAAAAGAAACGATCAATGGACCGACGAGGTCAATTTTTTCGACGTTACGTTGTGGGGCCGAACCGCAGAAGTTGCCGGTGAATATTTGTCAAAAGGCTCCCCGGTGTTGATTGAAGGTCGTCTCAAGTATGAGACGTGGGAACAGGACGGACAGAAACGATCCAAAGTAAAAATAGTCGGCGAACGCATGCAAATGTTGGGAAGTCGCGGAGGCGGTTCTGGCTCTGGCAGTGGTGCTCCCGCTCCACATTCCAACCAACAACAAGCCCAATCGACTGCTCCAACTGCAGCGGCACCAGCGCCCAATGTGCCACCCGATGATGACGTGCCATTTTAACAATACAAAATTGAACTATTAAATTTCGTTTGAGTTATCGATATGCCAAGTACAAAAACTAAAAAACAAAAGCGAAACAAATCCGCTTTCAAACGACTGCCCAAGGGTCAAAACGGCGGTATTGAATTGCTGTTGATCCAAACCGTTCCTCATCTTGGTGAACAGGGTGATGTGGTCGAAGTAAAAGCAGGTTACGCAAACAATTACTTGTTACCACAGGGATTGGCGACTGTTGCTACCGACCATCACAAACGAATGGTTGAAAAGCACAAGGCAAAATTGCAGGCGATCGAAGTTGCTCGCTTGAAGGATCTGAAAGATCTGGCCACGCTGGTTTCCAAGCAAAGTGTCACGATCGAAGCCAACGCCAACGACGAAGGCCATTTGTACGGCAGCGTCGGTGCTCCAGAAATCGTGGCGGCATTGAAGTCAGCCGATATCGATATCGCAATGGATCAAATCCGACTCGAAGGTGTTTTGAAAGAGCTCGGTTTGTATACCGTGAAAGTCAAATTGCACCAGGATGTTGAATCTGAATTGAAGGTTTGGGTCGTTCCAACGGTTGAAACAGAGGATGCGAGCTAAATGGCTCGTTGCCAACGTTTTTTCCACTTGGATTGAAACGGAAACTAAATCAAAAATACTGGGTCCCGGTGAAATTAAGCTGTTTCACCGGGACTTTTGTATGCCGGGTCGGTAAAGTTATCGGGTTACTTGATTGAAGTGGGTAACGGCGTAACATTCTATCGAATCAGGCCGGTTTAAAACGAACAAGGCAACCAGCCAGGCAAATAAGCAGGTTCAAGGAAAGGACAATTGATGGCCGACAAAAAACCGTACAAAAAGAAAAAGAAGAAAGATAGCGGCCAACTTGACCGTCAACCGCCGTTCAACCTGGAAGCGGAAACAGGTGTTCTGGGTAGCCTGATGCTGATGCCCGATGCGTGTGATGAAGTGGTTAACATCGTCCGTGCTGATGACTTCTATGACGAAGGGAACGGGAAGCTGTTTGGGCATATCATGGATATGCACAACGACGGCAAAAAAATTGACCTAACGTTGCTGCGTGAGCGATTGGTTGCTGGTGGTGATTTTGAACTTGTCGGCGGAGCTGCGGGACTTGCAGAAATTTTTACGTCGGTGCCGACAGCTGCTCATGCCGTTTATTATGCCGAAATCGTTCGTGAAAAAGCGACGATGCGAAATCTGATTACTACATGTACGGAAATTTTGACCGAAGCTTATGATCCGTCACTTGAATCCAAGACGCTGTTGAATGTTGCTGAACAGAAAGTCTTTGCGATCCGGGAAAGTCGCCAAAATTCCAGTGTTGCTGATATCGATGAAGTTTTGCAGGTCGCGATGGATCGCCTGGAAGCAAGGGTGCGTGGCGACATTCAGGAAGGAACCGTCGAAACGGGCTTTAGCGATCTCGACAACCAGACCGGTGGTATGCACGCGTCAGAGCTGATTATTCTGGCCGCCCGTCCCAGTATGGGTAAAACAGCTTTCGCAATGAACATTGCTGAAAACATCGTGATGAAATCAAACGAACCGGTGTTGTTTATCAGCCTTGAAATGGCTGCGATTGAATTGATTGAAAGGATGCTTTGCAGTGTTGCCAGAGTCAACGGTCACCGCATGCGTAACGGAAGCCTGTCCGCTGATGATCGCAAGAGATTGATTGAGGTTGCCGGTGAGATCAGCAAGGTACCGCTTTTTGTGGATGATTCGCCGACACGCAGTATTTCTGAAATCGCCGGTGCGGCCCGACGAATTATTCGCCGCAAAGGCAGACTTGGTGCGATTGTTATCGACTATCTGCAGTTGATCCAGCCAGATGATCCGCGCGATCCTCGTCAAGAACAAGTTGCGAAAATGGCTCGCCGGTTGAAGGCACTGGCGCGTGAATTGAAAGTTCCAATTTTGTGCCTGGCACAGCTGAATCGTCAAGCAGAAGACACACGAGATCATCGACCCAAATTAAGTCATCTTCGTGAATCCGGTGCCATCGAGCAGGATGCCGACGTAGTCATGTTTGTTCACCGAAAAGACTATTACAAAAGTGCAGACGATGATGGTGAAGACCATACCGGTGAGGCCATGATCATTGTTGCCAAACAAAGAAATGGTCCGACTGGCGATGTGGATTTGACGTGGCTGCGCGAATTTACGCGATTCGAAGATCGTGCTCCCGAACGGTTCAACGAATTTGATCAGCGTCAGCCCGCGCCCTTTGCTTGACCATCAAGCGGCGCTCCGATCATATTTATTTTTGCTCTGCGTCAGCTAGCGAGGAGACTGGGCGCGCATTTGGCTGACATTGTAGTTCTTACCAGTTGCTTGTTGTAATTTTGGCATGTTCCCACGTAATCTTGCCAGGCGATCGCTGCCCGAAGTCGCCTTTGAATCAGGGTCTCCCATTCCACGCAGCGCCTGAACCAGATCTGGCGTTGGATTAGCAACGGTCCAGCTTTCCGATGACTGGTCCGATTTTCGACGCATGACGATGATCAATTCAGTTTCAGCGTCACTGCTTAGTGAAACAGGGTTAGTGCGAATCTCGTTGGATCTTTGCGAGCTTGCGACTTTAGCCGCAGGTGGTGTTTTTGATAGCGGACTGCGAACGGGAATGTCATTGAAATTCCGTGCGGGGCGAACTTGCATATCTGCTTTAACGAATGCACGATCATTGGAAGCGACTTGCCGAGTTGCCTTGCCGGGCGAGAACAAATGAGCCAGTCTAGCTTGCTCAAATTGCCAGTGAATCGTATCCAACGCGACGTAAACGCCTTCGTCAACGTCCACTACGGCTGCATTACATACTCCAATTAATTTGCCGTCAGCCGTAAAAAGGCCGCCACCACTGCGGCCATTAACAGGTCGACCAACGATCTCGGTCTTTTTGACTCCATCGTATTTTGCTTGACGAATAATTTCTGATCGACGAATGGTCGGTCGTTCACCATGGTCGCAACCGATACTGAAAATGGATTGGGATGCTGTGATTGGTTGGTTCGCGGCGGCAACAGAAACGGGTTTGACCGAGCCGTCGGTTTTGATTGCGACTAAACCAATGTCTCTCGCGTCGGCATCATAGAAAATCAATTCGCCAACGGTATTGCGGATCTGATTTTCGAGGAAACCATACTCGGCAGAAATTTCACCCTTGCCATCGGAGTCGCGGAAAACGTGACCGCAGGTAAGAACCAGGGCTTCATTTTCAAATGCGTGAATGATGGTTCCCGTTGCATAGGAAGTTCCTTCTGGATCGTCGATTTTCAGCCGAACCGTCGCTTGCATCGCCAGTTCTTCCAACTCGTTTTTTGGTTGTATGGTTCCCTTGTGGATCGTTGACGATTTGTTGGATGCAGCCTTTGCTTGAGAACTCGGTTGAGTTTGCCTTAAGTTTGAGTTTGCACTTTGGAACCAGCCTCGCATCGTTCCTGCATCGATAAAGCCGCTATGGCTGGCGACCACTGTATTACCGGAACATAACACCACTGTCGGTGTCTTTGTCACTCTGAACCGCCGCGTCCAATCGGGATGCATCGACGTGTTGATTTTCATTACTGAAAAACCTTCACGGTGCAATTGCTCGAGTTCCGGTTCAACTTGTCGGCACGGACCGCAGCCGGGGTTGGTGAAAAAATAGAGCTGCAACTTGCCAGTCTGAGCTGCCGCAGTAGCACAAGAAAGCAAAACTAAAATAATCGCTGTCGGCAAAAAGCCAACTCTTTGATGGTTACACATCCCGCACCTTCCATGGTTGGGTAATTCAATTTGTACTCAGACATTTCATCTGCTTTTGCGATATGAATAGGATTCTTCCTTGAACCCTTGATCAGCTCGCATTCCAATTCCAAATTGGAGTAGCAAGTTTTTTGCAGATTTTGTGCCAAAGTGCTAAAGGATTAGAATGGAATATCCGAAACACGAAAACCTGAATCTGATAACATGATGAGCAGAAGTGACAGCATGCATGTGCATGCACTTATGGATTGGGAAATCGAAATATGAATCCGCATTCAAAATTCAAATGCAACCAGGTCATTCAAACGATTGTAATGTTGCTCTTGGCACTGCAATGCAGCTCGAATTTGGTTGCCCAAAATCAGGTCCCAAATCTGAAAAAGGATCGGCCGCAGCAATTTTCCAAGCCGTTTCTGATTGAATTCCAGGGCGAAATTAATTGGAAGCTGTCCAAGTATCTGCGGGCAAAGATTGAACAGGCGCGAACCTCTGGTGCAGATTTGCTGGTTTTCGAAATTGACAGCCCGGGTGGTTTGAAGACGGAAAGTTTGAATCTGGCTGAACTGATTCGTGACATTGATTGGGCGTACACGGTCGCGTTTGTTCCTCGGGAAGCGCTAAGTGGTGCGGCGCTGGTGACATTTGGTTGCGACGAATTGGTCGTCGGTGAATTGGCTCGAATCGGAGACATTGGAATCATTCAATACGACCCACAGCTATTTGCGTTTCGATTCGCGCCAGAAAAAATTCAATCGGTTTTGGTGCGTCAAGCGCGCGACCTTGCGGCGTCCAAAGGACGGTCGGGAGAATTGGCAGAGGCGATGATCAACAAGGAATTTATCGTCTATCAGCGAACCAAAGATGGCCAGGTTGAATACCTTGGCCAGCCATCGGAAGACACCAGACCGGTCGGTGGATGGGAAGTGGTACCGGAATCGAAGAAAGGGTTTTTGACCGTCAATGGTGTTCGCGCCCAGGAATTGGGATTGGCCAGCCAATTTTCGAAAGACCGTGACGAAATCGCAAAACTATTGTCATTTGAATTGTCGCAAGCCAGAATCTTAAGGCACACGTTTACCGACGACGTGGTTTACTTGCTGAATCACCCAATCATCACGGGGTTTTTGATACTTATCGGGCTTGTTGCGTTGTTGACGGAATTGAGCGTGCCGGGAATCGGAGTAGGAGGTTTGTTGGCAGGATTGTGCGCAGCACTGTTTTTCTGGAGCAGGTTTTTGGGCGGTACGTCCACTTGGCTGGAAGTTTTGTTGTTTGCCGCGGGTGCTGTTTTCTTGTTGATGGAGTTGTTCGTGATTCCAGGGTGGGGCGTTTCTGGAGTGATGGGAATATTCTTGATGATCGCCAGTATCTTTATGGCCAGTCAGGATTTTGTCATTCCCAGTGATGGTCGCCAGTGGAATCAGTTTTTGACTTCGATGTTGATGCTGGCATGCAGCGGGCTTTTGTTTGTGATTGCTGCAGCGTTCATTGTGAAGAATCTAGGTTACATTCCGATATTCAGTAAGCTTGTGCTTGCGCCACCGGTAGAAGAATCTGACGACATGTCGAAAGACGACAAGCCGGGAATTCTTGAGCACCCCGATGTGTCGGTTGGTGATTGGGGGCGAGCCGAATCGCTGTTGCGGCCAGCAGGCCGGGCAATTTTCGCCGGACGATCGTTCGATGTGGTTAGTGATGGAGAATTTATCGAACCTGGATCGCAAGTGAAGGTCTTAGATATTCAAGGCAATCGAATTGTTGTTTCTGCGATCGAGCCAGAGCCAAACCAATCCAAAACGGTATAAGCGGCCTGAACGGTCAAGATTGCGGCGGGTCAGACCATGTGTCGTCTTAAAGCTGGTGGCAAATGCCATCGAAAAGCGGCTTGATGGCAATTTGGCTGTGGTGCCTGAGATCACCTTTATTTGCCCACGCGTTAGGTGAAATAAGCTACCAATGATTCGGATTCCCGGCCTTGGGTTTTGAATGGGATTATTCATCAGCCCTTACATTGTGGCTTGATAATAGGAGATTTTTACGCTTCATGTGGATTATGACTCCGCTGTTCGCCCGCAATGTGGCATCAATTCACCAAAACAAAGGGACAAACCGAATTACGCCTGTTTCGATCAAACACAAGGACGGATTGCCAAACTTAAATAATTCAGGCGTCAAACAGATTCCTAAAGCGACCTGTTTTGACTGACCGATGAAAGATACCGAAATGGACTATGCTGATTAAGGAAATTATCCGATAAAACAGATAAGAAATGATCTTTCAGAAACTAGTGATTTGACTACTATTGCATAGTTGATTTCTGGCAGGTGCTTGCCTGAGCACCGAACGCGACTCACTCTCAGTCTGTCGCAATGCACTCTCCAATTCCGGTAGTCGTGGAAGTGCACACTGGCCGAACAAATTTTGGACTCGGTCCAGCGAAAATTATTAAACAAATTACTGTAAAAGGACAAAGTTTTTGGTGTCGAAATGAACCTAAAAGACCTTCGCAACATTGGAATCTCAGCTCACATTGACTCTGGCAAAACAACCCTCAGTGAGCGCATCCTTTTTTACAGTGGACGAATTCACAAGATTGAAGAAGTTCGTGGTGGCGGTGACGGCGCGACCATGGATCACATGGAACTTGAAAAAGAGCGTGGCATCACGATTACCAGTGCGGCGACAACGGTCAGCTGGAAAGATAAAACGATCAATTTGATCGACACGCCTGGCCACGTTGACTTTACCGTTGAAGTGGAAAGAAGTTTGCGTGTACTTGACGGAGCCATTTTGGTTTTGTGCGCTGTTGGCGGCGTACAAGCTCAATCGTTGACCGTCGATCGCCAAATGAAGCGTTACCATGTCCCACGTCTGGCATTCATCAACAAGATGGATCGTACGGGCGCGGACCCTCATAAAGTCGTCGAGCAGATGAAAGAAAAGCTTGGCGCTGACGCATTCTTGATGCAATTGCCAATCGGACTTGGCGAAGAATTTGAAGCGGTCATTGACTTGGTGAAAATGAAAGCCATGTACAACGACGGTGCCAAAGGCGAAACGATTCGTGAAGAAGATATTCCAGCCGAGCATATGGCCAGCGCTACTGAAGGTCGCCAGGCCATGCTTGAAGCGCTCGCCATGTATAGCGACGAGTTGATGGAAAAACTTCTCAGCGAACAAGAGGTTTCGGAAACTGAAATCAATGACGTCGTTCTGCGTGCTGTCCAGCAGCAGGGTGCAACGCCAGTATTTCTTGGAACAGCTTTCAAGAACAAAGGCGTTCAGCTATTGATGGACGCGATCAATGAGTACTTGCCTTCGCCGCTGGATCGCAAAATCAAAGCTCTGAATTACGAGAATCCAGAAGAAGATTATCCGCTTGAGCCAGATCCAGCGAAGCCGTTTGTAGGCATGGCGTTTAAAATCGTTGAAGATCCGTACGGGCAACTAACGTTCCTGAGAATTTATCAGGGTACGATCAAAAAAGGTGCGATGTACATCAATCAAAGAACCGGTCGCAAGGATCGTTTCAGTCGAATTTTGCGGATGCATAGCGACAAACGTGAAGAGCTTGATGAAGCGTCGGCTGGCGATATCGTTGCCGTGATGGGAATCGATTGTGCCAGTGGTGAAACTTACGCTGAAGAAGCAAAAATGTGCACATTGGAAAACATGTACATTCCAGATCCGGTTATCAAAGTTGCTGTGATGCCGAAGGATCGCTCCGGTGGCGACAAGATGGGCAAAGCTCTGCAGCGTTTCCGTAAGGAAGATCCTACGTTCCAAGTTTCTACCGATGAAGAAACGGGCGAAGTGATTATGGCCGGCATGGGCGAATTGCACTTGGATGTTTACATCGAACGTATTCGTCGTGAATACAAAATCGAAATGGAAGTTGGTGCTCCGAAAGTAAGTTACCGTGAAACGCCAACCGTAAAAACGGATTTCGATTACAAGCACAAGAAACAGTCTGGTGGTTCTGGTCAGTTCGCCCATATCAAGGGCTACATGGAGCCGCTTGTGAATGAAGAAGGCGAAGACGAAACGTTTATCTTCGAAGAGAAGATCGTTAGTGGTCGCATTCCAAAGCAGTACATTCCTGCGGTCGAAAAAGGCATGCGTCAAGCGATCATAAAAGGTACGTTAGCCGAGTATCCCGTTGTGGGCCTCAAGGTCTTTCTGGCGGACGGTGCTTACCACGACGTTGATAGTTCTGAAATGGCGTTCCAGATTTGTGCTCGTGATACGTTCAAGAATTTCATGCCGAAGACAAAGCCGGCGATTCTTGAGCCGGTGATGAAAGTCGAAATCGAATCGCCTGAGCAATTTCAGGGTGGCATCGTTGGCGATTTGACTTCACGACGCGGAATCATGGAAGCGACGGATGTGCAGCCAGACGGCAGCGTAAAAATCCTTTGCGAAGTACCGTTGAGCGAGACGTTCGGATATGCAACTGATTTGAGAAGTATGACTCAAGGTCAGGGCACGTTCACGATGGAATTGCGTGGCTACCGACAAGCTCCTCGCAACGTTCAGGAAGAAGTCATTGAAGAGCGACGTAAGGCAAAAGAGCAGAAACTGGTCGGAGCCAAGTAAGCAAGCTTCCATCAGTACGAAGATACCAGGAGGTCCATTGGGCCTCCTTTTTTAATGGACCTCGGAAAACAGCTGGCGATTTGTATGAAAATAGTTTCCTGGAACGTTAATGGAATCCGTGCGTGTTTGAAGAAGGGGTTCCGCGATTATGTCGAAAGCGAACAACCGGACGTGCTTTGTTTGCAAGAAGTAAAGGCGATGGCTGAGCAAGTTGATTTGGAATGGGCAAGCGAACTTGGCTACAGCATCCATTGGAATTCGGCGACGAAAAAGGGTTACAGCGGAACGGCGATCTTCAGCAAGTTGCAGGCTGAGCATGTTGTCAACGGAATGGGTATCGAGGAACACGACGACGAAGGTCGCGTGATATCGGCCGAGTATCCGGAATTCACGCTTGTAAACGTTTACACACCCAATTCGAAACGTGGCTTGGCTCGATTAGATTATCGAATGGATTGGGATAGAGTATTTCTTGATTTCGTAGTCACGTTGAATGAGAAAAAGCCAGTCATTTATTGTGGCGATTTAAATTGTGCCCACAAAGAAATCGACCTCGCAAATCCAAAGGCGAATAAAAAGAACGCAGGTTTTTCGGCGGAAGAACGAAGTGGGCTGGACGCTATGGTTGAGGCTGGGTTTGTAGACTCGTTTCGTCAATTTGATCAAAGCGAAGGCAAATATAGTTGGTGGACCGTTCGGGTGAATGCGCGCGAGCGGAATATCGGTTGGCGTTTGGACTATTTCTGGGTTGCCCAATCCATCGTTGATAAGATCAAAGATGCGCAAATACGGGATGATATTTTCGGTTCAGATCATTGCCCGGTTGAAATTACAATCGACTGAGCTTTTCTGGCTGCAAGGTGAATACCTTTCATCCGTGAAATGCTTCGCCACATAATTGAATTGCCCGACGGCGGGTCTTTATCCCGTGTTGACCTAGCTTATCAGTGCCTCAAATTCCTGTTCCGTTAGAATTTTTACGCCAAGCTCTTCCGCCTTCTTCTTTTTACTTCCCGCTTTTTCGCCGGCTACCAGATAGTCGGTTTTGCGGGAGACGCTGCTGCTGGCCTTACCGCCATGCATTTCAATCAATTTCTTGATTTCGTCTCGAGTGTATTTCGATAGTGTGCCGGTTACGACCAGAGACTTGCCGTCCAACTGATTTCCCAGTGATTCTGATTCGCTACTTTCTTGAGTCGTATCCACTCCGATATCGATCAAATCATCAATGACTCCCTTGCCGTATTCACTGGCGAAGAAGTCGACGACGCTCTCTGCAATGGTTTCGCCGATTTCATCGACGTCGGACAACTGTTCCACAGTTGCCTCTCGAAGCGAGGCGATGTTTTTAAATTCTTTGGCTAAGACTTTGGCCACGGTATTGCCCACGTGACGAATGGATAGAGCATTGAGCAAGCGTGCGAGTCTGCGATCCCTACTGGCGCTAATGGCGTTGACAAGTTTCGTACTGGATCCCGTTCCCATCCGCGGCAATTTCGTCAACTGTTCAACTGTCAATCGATACAAATCACCATAACCCGTCACGAGTCCTGCGTTTACGACCAGGTCGACGATCTTGTCTCCCAGACCTTCGATGTCCATCGCATTACGAGTAGCGAAATAGCGGATTCGTTCTTTGACTTGAGCTGGGCAATGCAGATTGGTGCAGCGGATGTAAACACCGCCTTCATCTTTGGCGACGTCACTTTCGCATTCAGGGCATTTGGTTGGAAAATCGAAATTCGACAATTCAGTTTTGCGCGCATGTTTTTCGACACGAACAATGTGTGGAATGATTTTGCCGGCTTTTTCTACAACCACCCTATCGCCGACGCGGATATCTTTGCGTGCGATTTCTTCGGCATTGTGAAGACTGGCGCGGCTGACTGTGGTGCCGGCTAACTGCACCGGCTCAAGATTGGCCACGGGCGTTACGGTTCCGGTTTTTCCAACTTGAAGCTCGATTGAATTGACCGTGGTTATCGCTTCGTATTTTTCCCATTTATAAGCGATTAACCAGCGAGGACTTTTTGATCGCGTGCCGAGTTGTTCCCTTTGATCGAAACGATTTAGTTTGATCACCAGGCCATCCACCTCGAAATCTAAATCGTGCAGCGTATCGACAAGTTGGTCACAGTGTGCTGCCGTTTTTTCGATCGACGTGAAGCCTTGGACCATCGGTGTTGGGGGAAGGCCGTAGGAACCGATTTCCTTAAGGAAATCCAGGTGGTTGTCGCTGGAAAGCCCTTCGCAAAGACCAGTCCCGTGACAAAAGATGCGAAGGTTTCGTTGAGCACAAATTCGCGGGTCAAGTAAACGGATGCTTCCGGCTGAGACGTTGCGAGTATTGGCATAGAGCGCTTGTCCGGCCTCTGCCTGGCGCTCGTTTAATTTCACCAGGTCCGTGTTGGCCATGTAGACTTCGCCACGAACTTCCAGGATGGCGGGCGGATTGTCGGTCGTTAGCCGTAGCGGAACATTGGCAATGGTTCGAACGTTGTGAGTGATATCGTCGCCGACTTCACCGTTACCACGGGTCAAGGCACGAACCAATTGACCGTTTTCGTAGACCAACGTTGCCGCAACACCATCAATTTTTAATTCGACTACCCATTCTGCTGGTCCATCCAGCGATTCTTCTGTCTTTCGCCCGTATTCGAGCAGTTCCTCGATTCCGTATGTGTTGTCGATCGACAGCATTCGAATCGTATGTTCGACTTGGTTCAAATGCGGAACGGGAGCGTCGCCGATCCGTTGGGTGGGGCTGTCGCTGGCAACGAGATCTGGAAATTGAGATTCTAGATCTTTCAGTTGTTCGAGTAACCGGTCGTATTCCAAATCCGAAATCGTCGGCTTGGCATCGACATAGTAAGCTCGGTCGTGGGTCCGAATTTCGTCGGTAAGTTGGCTTGCTTTTTTGCGAGCGGAATCGAGAGTTAGTTCAGTCATTGGCTCTTTGAATCGTACTTTGCATCGACGTTGCCATCGATTATATCATTCTGTGCCGCATTCGGGGGCCAGCGTCACGGGCAGATTCATTGCAGAGTTAGGAATCAGGCAGAGAAATTTCAGTGGTTGGTCGCCAGTGTTCTTAAATTGATGAACGTCATCGGGGGCAACATAGATAACATCGCCGGACTTTATCGCGTGCTCGTTTTCGCCTTCGACCGCTATTCCTTGCCCCGCAAGAATGTAAATTTCGTGTTCATAAGGATGGCTGTGGTGCGGAGTAAATCCTCCGGGCGCGACTTCGAATTCACGCATCGCGAAATTGGGAGCGTCGACGTTCTTGCCGACCAGTTGACGGACATGGCAATTTTCTGCCCCGGGCATATCGACTGGAATTTGTTCAACTTGATTGATAGGTTGAATTTTCATTGCAAGCTACAAGGTTTTGGTTAATCGACGTCCTGAATACTTGAACGTAATTGTAACCGACGCTGACAAGAAATTGCAGCCTCGTTCGCATACCGGCCGCACGTTCGGTTCATGTAGACTGTGATTCTTATCAGCTTGTACAAGAAAATTGCTGCGTTGGTGAAGCAGTAGCCAAGTAAAAAAGTGTTTGGCGGCTACCAATGCCATGTCGCTTCGCGTACGCGTTTGGGCACGAAATTGTCTTTGAAGCTGCGACGATGGAGCAATTCTTCTGAGATGGCCCAAAACGTTACCAGTTTCTGCATGGCGTAATATATCGGCATCAATGGGCACGCAAAGGCCAGGATTAAGTCGGATTTTCGGTTTGGAGAATAGTACAGCAAGATCATCAGCTGAAAAACTTCGCACGCGAGATAAGTCAAGTAAAACGAAAATACCAGATAGCCAATGGTGCGAAGATCGTAACTGGACAACAGGAAGATACAATAAAATATACTGGCGTAAACCAGGATGAAATTAAACAGCCATCGCTCGGCCATCATGAAAAAATCGCGCCATTGAAAATTGCTCATAAAAGGATTGCCGACGTCGATGTGCTTTCGGCACTCAAACGTGATCGCAGCCCATTCCCAGCGCCGGCGTTGGCGAATCAACGTCCACCAGGCAGTAGGTGTGTTCGTTAAGCACGTTGCTTGCGGTTTGAATACGATTTTGTATCCACATTTTCGAAACTTGATAGTCAAGTCACCGTCTTCTCCTGGCCCCACGTCCCAGCCACCGACACGATCCAGCGCTTCCTTGCGAAATGCACCAAGGGCTCCCGACACGATTCCCAGGATTCCCAGACGCGACAAAAAGATTCGCCCGACAAAAATCGAACGACGATATTCAAAGGCCTGTAAAAAGGTACACAGGTTGACGAATGGATTTCTAGCTGACACGCAACCGGAAACAGCGCCGACTTCAGGATCGCGGAATGGTTGGACGATACTCCATATCGCTCCGTCTGCCAGATGGGAATCGCTATCAAGGACGACAACAATTTCCGAATTGATCAACGGCAATGGCATGTTCATTGCGGACGACTTGCCACCACGTTTTTTACGACTTAACACCGTTACGCCGCTATGTTTTCGAGCGAATGAAAGTGCTTTCTCTGCCATGCCGTCGGTCGAGCCGTCGTCCACTACAAACAGCTCCATTCGTGGATAAGTACCGTAAATGGAAGCCAACGCATGTTCGATCGTATCGCCTTCGTTCAAGCCGACGATCATAACTGCTACCGACGGACAATAGTCTTGAGCAAAGGGCGGTTTTGGAAATACCCAGTGGTAGGAATCTCGAATGACGTCGTAGATCGCCATCAAAGTCATTGCAAACGTATAGCGCAAGCCGTCAAAAAAGATGAACGGCAGAAACATCCAGAACAGGTCTTCAACCGTTCGAGATAACAGCCAGTGGGTCCAGTCGGTTAACACGATATCCTGTAATATCTATGGTTTCAGCTTGCTCGAATGGAAATCGATTGGAGCAAAACATGCAGTGACCTATCAATATTTCCTCCAGATCGTTGTGCCCGCATTCACGACAACGAGTTGGCCCGTCCAGGTATTCATAATCGGCACCGATTATCATTTTCCGACCAAGGCATTTAGGGCAAACGACTTCGTCGCCTCGATCGAAGTTTTCGATGAAATCGACATTGGCACAAGCAAAGTGGTGGATCATCGTCGATTTTTCTGTCTCATTTGAAAGACAGATACTGCAACCCTTTCGCACCGTTGGAACAGATTGGCAATCGGGGCAAACCATGACGGTGTCCATTCGCATGCGCTGCAAAGCACCGATTGAGCATAGTGAAAGCAACACTGAATCGGTGAACTGAAAAACGTATTTGAATGTTTTGGAATCCAGCCCTGGCAGCAGCATGTCAGAACGGAAGATTCTTTTTAACGGCCCGTCGATTTTGCATTGGACATGGGACGATTCTTCGCGACAGGGCCGTACTCCAACCACATTAACGTCAATGAACCGCCAACCCAGCCTTTCTGAATCGACAGCTACAACCAGGTTCTGCCCAATCTGAATGTGTTGACTGGCCGCAATAATGGCGATCCCAGATTGGCTAATGTCGACGATCACACCTTCGATCATTCGGCTGGGGTTTACTTCTAAACTTGGCAGAAGCGGGTAGCAGGCAACTGGCAACGTTACATCGTATCTTGCGGCACGACGGCGCTCATCGGCTGCTTTGTAGTCAGATCCGCGAGACTCGTTTTTCAGTTCTCGTTTGTGATCGACAAGATCCTGAAGCAATGCTTCATCGGATTTTGCTGGTGTATTGAATTCAGTGGACATCGGAAAGCCCTAGCTGCAATGTCGTGTCTGCTGAATGGTTCGAAGTCACCACTTTGATCGATCGCTGTTTCTTGTTCGAAAAATACCCGACAACCTTGTGATAGGCACTTAAGGTGCTTTTCTGTAAGCGATTAGTAAGATTGAACGGCAGTTTAATGGTCCCGTTGATACGCAATGACATGAACTGCTCGTACTCGGGAAGTGGTTTCAGGTAAACCGGAAGCAAAACACAATTCGGCATATAGAATCGTTCAATGGATTTCGGTGCGTGTTCCAATTTTTCGCCGAGCCGAATGACTTCACAGTGCAGCTTTTCGTCGTACGGTGGTAATTCAACAGCCAGCGTCGAACCAACGTGAAAGTCGCGAATATTCTTTTGCGGTACGTACAAAGTCGCCGTCGTTGAATCGCTTTCCATTATTTCAATTACCGATTCACCCAATTGAACCGACTCACCCGTAAGAGCCATACGTTTGGTTACTCGGCCATTTGCGGGTGCGGTCAGCAAGCCCAACTGAATTTTCTTGCGCAACCGTGAAATTTCTGATTGGATCGAATCAATGCTTGCAAACAGTGGCTCAATTTGAAGATTTAGATCTTCTTGTTGTTGCCGTTTGGAAAGTTCATAACGTTTTTTAAGAGCATTTACGGCAATCTCCATTCGTTCGATCTTGCGATTATGCCCAACCAATTCGAAATGCAATTTGTTGTATTGCGAACGAGACATGTTTCCGGATTTGACTAGTCGTTTAGCGCGGCTGTGGCGGTGATTCAGTTCTTCTGCTTTCGCTCGTTCGGATTCGAGATTGCCCGCCGATTCCATGTACTCTGCCAAAGCATGTTCGGATTCCGTTATTTGTTGTTGTGCCTGGAATCTTAATTTTGTCGTTTCCGAATTTAAGCTCGCTTGCTTCAACCTTAATTCGTCCACCAGTGAGTCCAGCTTGTAACGCAATTCCAGGTTGGAGATTTCGGCCAGTGCCTGACCTTGGACAACTTCGTCGCCTTCTTTGATTTGCCAATTCGCGACCACGCCGTTCCATGGAGCCGAAACAGCGATCACTCTGCCGTCGATAATGCCATACGATTGGTACTGAAAGAAAGCGGACCAAACAGAATAGGCAGCAAATGCCAGGATCGACACAAATATCGTTCCAACGAAAAAACGGCCTTTTTCACGTTTGGGAAGCGGAGGAGCGGCACGTTTCAAAGCAGCCGAGGGCGCAGTCGCATGATTGCGCGCGGGTTTGGCTTGCGGCGCAACAGGCGGCTGATTACGGGGCGGAACTGAACTAGCGGTTTTCTGAGTGCGAAATCCGACTTGTCCGGCCGAACCAATATTGGTTGGGGATTCAGTTGGCATGGTTTGGTTGTGACGCAACCTGTAGGTAATTAGTGGCCAGTTGAAAAGAAAGGCCGTTAGGTGGGGGTTGGGGCACTAGAAGATAGCTCACAGGCATTGGCTTGGCTGAGAACGATTGTCAAACAGCCAAACGAAATCCCAGATGATATTGCGTATATCGATTGTAACGGTTGCGGCCAGTGGGTTGGTGGAATTATGCAACTACTTGGCTCAACGGAAGTACCGGACCGTGCAGCTTTTCGCAAGACACTATTTATTCAAAACTCGATTTCGAACGAAGAATGTGATGATAGTATTGTGCAAATCGATGCGATTCATCACGAACATATTGCAGCAATCGCAAGGCATACGAATGTCGGGAAAGCACCAAAGGTTCCGAAATGCCCGGACGGTATATCTCTTCATTCTTTTTGGCCAGTGATAACAGAATGGGTGGTTCGATTTGCAGAGATTCAAAGGCGCTCACCGCTGCGCTCAATTGGCCTTTGCCGCCATCGATAAGAAGAATGTCGGGGAACGCATCCTGTTCATCATGCAATCGTTTGAACCGCCGGGAGACCACTTCGTGTATGGATCTGAAGTCATCAATGCCTTTTACGTTTTGAATTTTAAATCGCCGATACCCAGGTTTGAATGGAAGACCATCGATAAATTTAACCAGGCTGGCAACCGTTTGTCCTCCGCCCAAATGCGCGATGTCAACGCCTTCAATGGTGCGTGGAACCTTGGACAGCCCCAGAACTTTTCTTAAGCCCGCTAACCCTTTTTTGGGATCGATATAAAAGACTTCTGGTTGAGCATGCGTGTCCAATTCGCCTCGTTCGTCCAGCGACTCAAGCATCCGAATCTCATCGCGCACCCTTCCCGCTTTTTCAAATTGCAAATCCGCCGACGCCTGCTTCATTTCTTTATTCAGTTGACTGAGCAGTCGTTTCTTGTTGCCAGCCAACACCATTTGCAAACGCTTAATATCCTTGCGGTATTCTTCCTTGGAGATTCGCAAATTGCATGGTGCGGTGCACTGGTTGATGCTGGCGAGCAAGCATGGGCGAAACCATCGCCAACGATCGTCGCCGTCGTCAATGTCAAGTGAACACGTGCGAAACTTGAAAATTCGCTGCAAAACTTGAACCGCTCCGCGAAGCGAACCCGCACTTGCAAATGGCCCATACAATTTAACGCCGCTTCCGCGCGGCTCGCGTGTAATTTCGATTCGCGGAAAATCTTCGTAAGTTGTAATCTGCAAATATGGAAATGACTTATCGTCTTTTTGTTCCTTGTTGTACTTGGGTTGAATGTCTTTGATCAGTCGGGATTCGACAAGTAGTGCGTCCACTTCACTTTCGCAGGGAATGAAATCCGCGTCGCAGATTTCACCTATCCAAGGCGCGGTTCGCATTTCCTGTTTGGCAGCTTTTTGAAAATAGCTGCCTGCTCGCGAACGCAAATTTACTGCTTTGCCGACATAGATCACAACGCCCGTGGAATTTTTAAACAAGTAGACGCCCGGCTCTTGCGGAAACTGCTTTACTTTCGCTGCAGCACTTTCGAAAGTGCCTTCACTATCACCGTCGGCCTGATCCTGAGAAACAGCGGAAGAAATATCGTCCAAATCGGATTCGGATTCTTCAGGATTATCAGGTTCAGATGAGGCCATTTGTCAGTTCCGCTTTCCAACGGGGCAATACTGGGGCGCCTTTGACGGTTGCGTACGTATTTTGACGCGTTACGACATTCTTCATTGAAGAGATTTTAGCCGCGGCGCGGTTGTGAAATCAAACGGTTGCAACAAACGCCTCTAAATCCTTTTTGAACCCCTTATGGCGCTCATGCATTTCCTGTTTGCATTTTTCGACGTCAGTGATTTCAGTAGCAGGTACATTGGTAAACATATAAAATTTGACTTTTGGCTCTGTTCCGGATGGTCGCGCGGCCACGTAATTGCCCTCGATTTCCGTTTCCATGATCACCAGGTTACCGGTCGGCCCAGAGAGCGGTTCTTCGCCTCCACCGGCCAGGATTCGTTTGCCACTGGAATAGTCACGCATCGAAACCACATCCAGCCCCGCCAAAGCGGTCGGCATATCGCTACGAAGTTTTTCCATCAGCTTTTGCATGCGGGCCATTCCGTCCGAGCCTTCCATGCGAATGGTGATTAACTCTTCCGCGTGATAGCCGTATTTTTGGTACAGCTCATTCAAGTGCTCAAACATCGAGATGCCTTTGGATTTTACATACGCGGCTAATTCAGCCATCAACATGCAAGCGACCGCTCCATCTTTGTCTCGACAATATTGCCCAACCAGATAGCCATGAGATTCCTCGGTTCCGAATACGAATTGGTCAGGACCTTCGCGATCCATCACGCTGCAAATCCATTTGAAACCGACCAGGTTTTCGTGGTGACACTTAATGTCAAAATGCTCAGTGATACGCTGCAGCATGGGCGTTGTGACCAAGGTCGTCACGAGAAAATTTGAAGAATCAAGCGTGCCATTTTCCTTACGTTGGCTGATGATGAAATCTGCAAGCAGCACACCAATCTGATTTCCGTCGAAAGTATCCCATGGTCCGGTCGGGTCGGTGGTTACTGGTGCGGCGGCTCCTAAGCGATCGCAATCCGGGTCAGATGCCATGATCAATTCGGCACCGGTTTTCTTAGCGTGGGCGATGATGTCAGTGAAGACTGCTTTGTTTTCGGGATTGGAAACGTTACCAGGAACGTTCGGGAAATCGCCGCTTGGCTCGCGGTGCGGTTCGAATATTTCGAGATCTTTGAAGCCCACTTCGTTCAACAATGATTTGACATTGAATTCACCAACACCATGCAGAGGCGAATAAATGATTTTCAGTTCGCGGGGCACATCGAAGCTGTGTTTCAGATGTTCCTGCATCAAAGCTGCGTCGGTTTCTGCTGTGACGATCTTTACTTTGCCGTTATCCACAGCTTCCTGGAAATTGGCTACTTCGATCGAATCGACTTTTCCAACCTGTTCAATAACGGCCTTGTCGTGCGGCGGAAGGATTTGAACGCCTGAAGACCAGTAAACTTTGACAGCGTTGTCGCTGGGCGGGTTGTGGCTGGCGGTAACCATAATTCCACAGTCACAATTCTGGTGCCGGATCAAAAACGAAAGTTCTGGTGTGCTGCGAAATTCATCGATAAAGTAAACGGTAAAGCCGTTGGCCACTAGAATGCCGGCGCAAAGTTCTGCAAATTCACGACTGCGATGACGTGTGTCGTAGGCAATGGCAGCTGACCACGGTCCGTCTGGCTTGCTGGCCAAAACATGAGCGGCCAAACCTTGAGCACTTTCGCCAATCGTGCGTTCGTTGATTGCGTTGCATCCAAACGGATACATCATGCCACGGCGACCACCGGTTCCAAACGGAATGACCGTCCAAAACACGTTGTCCAATTCCTTCCATTTGGAGCCGTCGATGTGTTCGAGGATTCCAGGCACGTATTTTTCATACCGCTTTTCCGTTAACCAGGCCTTAATGTTTTTGGCTGAGGGCTCAGTTATTGCTTTGTCGGCTAAAGCCGCATCGATCTTGTCAAAATATACATTCACGCTATGGGTCGCTTCGGTCATCTAATGGGTTCCAAAAATTTGCGATTGGAAAAGTCAGTATTGGGGCAATGTGTTCTTGAAACCAAATTGTAAATTCGGCGACAATCCTGATACAAGTCCAACTGTCGTCACATATCTGAAAGACCAATCAAACATTATGAGTAACGAGACCATAATCAGCGTTTCTGGGTTGCGTGGAATCATCGGCGTCAGCCTGGATCCGATATTGGCCATTCGATATGCCGCAGCATTTGTGGCCACGCTAGAGAAAAGCGGGCCGATTGTGGTGTCTCGGGACGGACGAAGCAGCGGTGGTGTGCTCGCGCAAGCGATCCAAAGTGGGATCGCTTCGATGGGTTTTGATGTTCACTATGCCGATGTTGCCGCGACGCCGACAACTGGCGTGTTGGTCAGAGAATTGAATGCTGCAGGCGGGATCCAGATTTCAGCCAGCCACAACCCGGCACCTTACAACGGGATGAAACTTTTTGGGGCCAGTGGACGTGTGATTACGGCCGGCGAAGGCCAGGTTGTGCTGGAGAACTATCACGAAAATGTTGCCCCTTGGGTTGATCACGAAAACCTTGGAAGCAGCAGCGTTGTAGAAGACACGACTAGTCAACATTTAAAACGCGTATTGGCCACGGTCGACGTAGACGCGATTCGCAAGAAAAAATTCAAAGTTGTTTTGGACAGCAATCGAGGGGCAGGCAGCGTACTTGGCCGACATTTGTTGGAAGTATTAGGTTGTGAATTCGATATTCTAGGCGAATCACCAGACGGGCAATTTGAACACACGCCAGAACCCACTGCGACGAATTTGAAAGGCACTACGGCCAAGGCGGTTGAATTTGGTGCCGACGTTGTTTTCTGTCAGGACCCTGATGCCGATCGGTTGGCGATTATTGATGAAGGCGGAAACTATATCGGAGAAGAATTCACGCTTGCAATTACGGCCAACCAACGTCTTGCGAAAGAGAAGGGGGCAGTGGTCGTGAACTGCGCCACCAGCCGCATGACCGCCGACATTGCAAAGCAGCATGATTGTGAATTTCATATTAGTGCCGTTGGCGAAGCGAATGTGACGCAAATGATGATCGATTTGAAAGCGGTCTATGGCGGCGAAGGTAACGGCGGACCAATCGACCCGAAAGTTGGTTATGTTCGTGACAGCTTTGTCGCCATGGCGCAGGTACTGGATGCCATGGCACAGCACGGCAAAACGATTAGTGAGTTGGCTGGTGAGATACCGTCCTATTCGATCTGTAAGACGAAAGTTGCTATAGGGCGCGAACGAGTCCCGGATTTGATGGATAACATCGAAAAGAATTTCGGCGAGGCGAAAGCGAACCGAATGGATGGATTGCGACTGGATTGGAGCGATAAATGGCTGCTGGTGCGTCCAAGTAACACCGAGCCGATTGTGCGGGCGATTGCCGAGGCGACTACGGAAGAGGAAGCCAGTAGCTTGTGCGAGTTAGCGGCAAACTTTGCTGAAAAATTGAAGTAACAGCAAGCAAGCGATCCATTAATTAAACTTGCTGCGTACGTTCAGCTGGTGATGTTATCGAATCGCCAGCCGGTAATGAAATAGCCTTTTCCAAACGGTTTACAGTATTGGGAAGTAGCGACAAGCTTACTGGACGTCGAATCCAATTCCAGTTCCAATTCGCAAACTTCGCCAACTGTGATTGGTTGATTGGAAAGCAAACCAATACCAAGTGAAGAAAAATCTCGGGAGATAGCTTCGATTACGTTGTCATCTTTGAAACGTCGAATCGTCACAGGTATCGTTATTTTTTGACGGTTGATTTCGCGTGATTCGCTTGCGCGACTAGTCGTTGTGCCTTGAATACGACTGATGAGTTGAATGACTTGTTGCTGCACCGATTGGATTTGAGTAGGCATCGTGGACCGCCTTGTTGAATTTCGAGTCGCCGAAGTCGAGCGATTGGGAGGGAATTCGATAAGAATGGATTGGACTGATAAAACCTATGTCACGATCCAGCAAGGCAGCGAAAAAAATTGCGTACGGGCAGGAAAAAAAGGTTTTCCTTGCGCTGATTTGCCACAAATCTATCAACGTTTGCAGCGTTCGGAATCTACAGGCAAATCAAGCCACGACAATATAGCAGGTTGTAAGGGTGGCGCTGCGATTAGTTGCTGCTGATCGCTCGGTAACAAACCAGGCCTATGACAACAATGAACAGGAATCCGCCAAGTTCAATGCGTCTGGTCCAAATTACACGATAGAACCACTGAACCAGTGCACCTATCAGCGATGGTTTTGAAGTTTCACCAGACTCGATATCGGTCGGGTCGTAATCCAAAAACATGTATATGTATTCAGAAATAGACGGCCGATAGGACGCTCGTTGATGAATTTTCATCTCTTCGCGGAATCGTTTTTTGTCTTCGCGAGCTTCTTTTCGCTCGGCGCTCGATTCACGATATGCAGCAATATGACCTTTTGCCCTTTCACGAAAATCCTGGAAAATTCGTTGTACGAGAGAGAGTTTCTCGTGTTGGCTGTCTGGATTTGGAGCAAGCATGGCAACCCGATAAGATGTACTGGCTAGCAACTGGATTAGGGGCGTCAGTAATTCCAGTTTAGCTGCCAGAAATTGATTTTGAAGATGCTTAGGCCTTGAGGCAATCAGAAATTTAATTTAATGGCAAAAAAACCCCCTAAAAATAGTGGCAAGAGGGGCGTGGATTTGCGTACAAAATTACCTTGGGATTGGACATTCATTTGGATAGTTGTCGCGCGAGTTCAACTAGCCGATTTGCTAATCACACGTTAAGTTGGCAAATTTGACTATCTTGCACGAATAACAGAATTCCATGGCAAAAATCATATACACATTGACCGACGAAGCACCAGCTCTGGCGACTCGTTCACTTCTTCCAATCATCAAGGCATTCGCGGGCGTCAGCGGCGTAGATGTTGAAACGCGTGACATCTCGTTAGCGGGCCGCATTATCGCGAATTTCCCCGAAGAATTATCTGACGAACAACGCGTCGGTGATGCGTTGTCAGAATTGGGCGAATTGGCAAAAACGCCTGAAGCCAACATTATTAAATTGCCAAATATCAGTGCTTCGGTGCCTCAACTAAAAGCGGCCATCAGTGAATTACAAAGCAAAGGCTATCAAATTCCTGACTATCCCGATGAGCCGGAATCGGATGCTGAAAAGTCGATCAAAAAGCGATATGCCAAAGTCCTTGGCAGCGCAGTCAATCCGGTTTTGCGTGAAGGCAACTCAGATCGCCGCGCACCAAGCGCGGTAAAAGAATACGCTCGCCAAAACCCTCATTCGATGGGAGCGTGGTCAGGTGATTCGAAAAGTCATGTGTCGACGATGACCAAAGGCGATTTTCGTTCCAATGAAAAATCATGCACGATTGAAAAGGCGGGTAATCTCAAGATCGAATTAACCACCTCTGACGGACAAACGATTGTTCTGAAGGAATCGATTCCGGTTTTAGAAGGCGAAGTTGTAGATTGTTCAGTAATGCAAGTCGCGGTGTTGAAGCAATTTCTGGCTGATCAAATTGCCGATGCGAAGGCGCAAGGGGTGCTGTTTTCGTTGCATATGAAGGCGACGATGATGAAGGTGTCGGACCCCATTATTTTTGGGCATGCGGTCAAAGTATTCTTTGCCGACGCATTGGAAAAACATGCCGATGTGCTGGACGAAGCCGGATTCAATCCGAATAACGGACTCGGCAACCTCTTCTCTTGCACGGTGTCTTTGCCAGCTGATGCAAAGGCTGCGATCGAGAAGGACGTTGCGGCGGTGTTGGAAAACGGGCCGGATTTGGCGATGGTTAATTCTGATAAAGGTATCACGAATCTCCACGTACCCAGTGATGTGATTATTGACGCCTCGATGCCCGCGATGATTCGGACTTCTGGGCAAATGTGGAACGCAAAAGGAGAACAACAGGATACCAAGGCTGTGATTCCTGATAGCAGTTACGCCGGACTGTACACAGAAACGATCGATTTCTGCAGGGAACATGGTGCGTTTGATCCAACGACTATGGGAACCGTTCCTAATGTTGGTTTGATGGCTCAAAAGGCTCAGGAGTACGGCTCGCATGATAAGACTTTCGAATTGGAGCACGCAGGTGTCGTTAAAGTAATCGACGATTCCGGCAACGTGGTTATGGAGCAGTCGGTTCAGTCGGGCGACATATTTAGAATGTGCCAGGTAAAGGACGCCCCGATTCGCGATTGGGTAAAACTGGCTGTGACTCGGGCCAAGAAACATGGCGCTGGCAAAGGTGCACCGGCCGTGTTCTGGTTGGATAAGGATCGGCCTCACGATGCTGAGTTGATCAAAAAGGTGAACCTGTATTTGAAAGACCACGACACCGATGGCGTTCAGATCGAAATACTTGCGCCTGTCGAGGCGACCCGATTTACTTTGAATCGAGTTAAGGCTGGCGATGATACGATTTCCGTAACTGGAAACGTATTGCGAGATTATCTGACCGATTTGTTTCCAATTCTGGAATTGGGAACCAGCGCAAAAATGTTATCGGTTGTGCCGCTGATGAATGGCGGCGGTTTGTTTGAAACGGGTGCCGGTGGTTCAGCTCCAAAACATGTTCAGCAATTCAACCAGGAAAATCATCTTCGCTGGGATTCGTTGGGTGAATTTTTGGCACTGGCGGTTTCGCTTGAGCATTTAGCGGATTCGACAGACAATGCGAAGGCATCCGTGCTGGGCGATGCTCTGGACCATGCAACTGGCAAAGTCCTGTCCAATGGAAAATCGCCTTCTCGTAAAGTCAACGAGCTGGATAATCGCGGAAGCCATTTTTATCTGGCGTTGTATTGGGCGGAAGCTCTACGCGACAAGGCTTATGCTTCGGTCGATGGCCGTGGAGCTGCGGAAGACGAATTGGCGTCCATATTCGGCCCAATCGCTGAAACGCTGCGAAGGGACGAGGAGAAGATTGTTGCGGAATTGAACGAGGTTCAGGGTTCTGCTCAGGATATTGACGGATACTATTTGCCCGACGAAGGCAAGACGTCAGATGCGATGCGACCGAGTGAGACTTTGAATGCGGCTCTGGAGCAATTGTCGGCGAGTGTATAGTCAGGGCATCTAGCCAAGGAATGTGAATCCACTTTCGGTAGTCGACGACAAAGGTCGCAAATGACTAACCCCTACCAATCGCCAGATGGCAAAACGAACCTAAGCGAGTCAAACGATTGGGTGCGATCGGTGATGAAGATGGTCGCTTGGGGTGCGGTGCTGTTGTCGATTCCGATTGCCTGGTTTCTAGTCGAGCTTGTCAATCAAGAATATTTCCAACTGTGGTACCGCAGTGTTGGACTTACGTCTATTCAGACGGCCGACGGAACCGCGGTGCCATTGGAAACGCTGATGTGGATATTGTTTGCCGCAGTCGCTTTGTTGTGGCTGATCGCGTTTGTGTGTTTCAAACTTGCGCGAAGAAGAAGGATTGAGTCGTCCAGTTTGAAGATCGGTGCGGCAAAGGAATAGATTGTTTGGATGGCGGAAATCAAACTTCAAAACGTCGTGAAGCGTTACGATAACGGCTTTGAAGCTGTTAAGGGTGTGGATTTGCATGTGCGCGATGGTGAATTTCTTGTGCTGGTCGGTCCCTCTGGTTGCGGTAAGTCGACGACATTGCGAATGATCGTCGGTTTGGAAGAGATTACTGCGGGCGATTTGTTTATTGGTGATCGCATAGTCAATGATTTGGAGCCGGGTGATCGTGATATCGCAATGGTGTTTCAGAATTACGCTTTGTATCCTCACATGACCGTTAGGCAGAATCTTTCGTTCGGCTTGCGGATGCGAAAGACGGCTAAAAAATTAATTGAAGAGCGAGTGAATGAAGCGGCCAAAATACTCTCGATTGAAGCACTGCTGGATCGCAAGCCGAAGCAGCTTTCTGGTGGGCAGAGACAGCGTGTTGCTGTTGGACGAGCCATCGTACGTAAGCCGGCAGCGTTTCTGTTTGATGAACCCCTTTCGAATCTAGATGCAAAATTGCGGGTGCAAATGCGAACTGAACTTGCGCGGCTGCATCAGAAACTGAAAACGACAACGGTCTATGTTACTCATGATCAAGTCGAAGCCATGACACTTGGCGATCGAATTGTCGTGATGAAAGATGGTGTGATTCAGCAGGTTGATACTCCGTTGAATTTGTATCATCAGCCCGCGAATCGTTTCGTAGCTGGTTTTATTGGCAGCCCAGCGATGAATTTCATGGATGGCAATGTGGTCGGCGGGCGGTTCGAGGCAGCTGGAGTGGGTTTTCCATTGCATTCAAACGAGATTGCCGATGGCGCATACGTTTTAGGCGTGCGACCGGAAAAATTCACCACTGAAAATTCAGATCCGAAATTCGCCACAGTGAACGTGGACGTGGTTGAGCGAATGGGGCATGAAACCATTCTCTATTTTGACCTGGCCGGCCATTCGTTTGTGGCTCGGTTCAGCGGCGACCGAAGCGTTGAGCCGGGGCAGGGGATAGAGTTACGCTTGCCCGAAAATGCTTGGCATTTGTTTGAGCCAAACGGTGAAGAAAAATCACTTCGTTAATTCGTTAATTCGAATAACACACCGATTCAATCGGTGCGGTGTTAGCCGAAGTGTTTCAGGTCATGCAAACGCGGCCGTCTTCAAGTTTGACGATGTGATCAGCTTCTGCCGCGATGGATTCGTCGTGGGTTACCATGACGATGGTCAGGTTTTCGTTTCGTTGAAGCTCGAACAACGTCTTCATTACTTCCGATCCGTTTTCCTTGTCCAGGTTTCCTGTCGGTTCGTCCGCCAGTAAAACCGATGGGTTTGAAACCAGTGATCGTGCTATGGCTGTGCGTTGCATTTCTCCGCCGGAAAGTTGGCGAGGGTAATGGTAGAGCCGATCTGAGAGGCCGACGATCTCCAATAACTCCAGAGCCCTTGTGCGGTATTTTTTACGATTCCGCCAGTAGGACCACATGCCGTCCTGGATCATGCGAGGTACAAGTACGTTTTCGATCGTCGTTAGCTCGGGCAACAAATGATAGAACTGAAAAACGAGTCCGAATTTTTGGTTACGTAGATGTTCCAGGTGACGGGAAGGAAGGTTGTCGATACGGCTGTCGCCAAACCAAATCTCCCCGCTGTCAGGTTTGTCGAGCGTTGCGAGCAAGTGCAACAAGGTACTCTTGCCGGATCCGCTTTGTCCAACAATCGCTGTAAAATCGCCTTCGTTGATTTGCAGATCGACACCTTTGAGCACGGGGATTTCGTGCTTGGCTTTACGGTAGCTCTTGCGCAGACCGATCACCTGAAGTGCCGATTGTTTGGCTAAGCGCAAATGCGTAGGGTTGGTTGATTTATTATCTTTCAGTTTCGATTCTGAAACGGCATTACTCATAGCGAAGTGCCTCCACTGGGTGCAGTCGTGCGGCGCGAAGGGCAGGTAAAACGCTGGCCAACACAGCAATGGCGATCGCACCCAAGGCAACCATTGCGACGGTAAAGGGACTGATGATTGTCGGAATCTCGTTGAAGTAGTAAATCTCCGGACTGAAGATTTCTTGTCCAGTGATCCAGGCGACAACATCCGCAATTGAATTAATGTTGAAGACAAAGAGCAGTCCCAACACAATTCCTACTCCGGTGCCGACGATGCCAAGCGATAGCCCGTATCCCAAGAAGATGGACATGACACCGCTGCTTGGAGCACCGAGCGCCTTTAAGATTCCGATGTCTTTTGTTTTCTCTACGACGATCATGTAAAACGTTGCCAGGATCCCAAAGCCAGCCACGGCAATGATCAAGAACAACAAGATATTTAATATCGTTACTTCCATATTGACGGCGCTTAGCAGTGGGCCTTGGGTGTCTTGCCAGGTCTGGATGACATAAGGGAATTCAGCCGGTGGGAATCGCGCGATCAATGCGTCGCGAATGCCCGACAAGTCAGCATCGGGTTTCAATTTGATTTGGATTGAAGAAACACTGGTCATCCCGGTCGATGGATCGATCATCTTGCGGATTTCCTGCAATTTCCTTAACGGCATGAATGCGAAACTGGAATCGTATTCGTGCATGTTAGACGAGTAAAAATCGACCAACGTCAAATTTTCTGTAATTGCTTGTGGGCTGGTGCCTGAAGTTGGAAGCGTGATTTGAATGTCGTCGCCGGGGCGGAGCATAAACAATTCATCTCGTTCGCCCGTTTCTTCATTAACGAATTTTCGATTCGCCATAGCGATGCCGAGAACGACTCCGGTGTATTGGTCCCGTTCGGCGTCAAACATCTCTTCCGGGGAAATTTGCGGTCGTAAGTCGGATCGCTGGTCGAAGCCAGTAAAAGAAGCTGGTGCCGGTTGCTCGCTGTCGGTTGTTTGCTCAAATTTTGTTGTGGGCGTCGGAAGCGGCTGGAATTTTGCCAGATTAACGGATTGTTTTTTGTTTTTGGCAGCAACAGTTTGTCGATCTGTGCTTTGCATCCAGCGGTTGAGTTGTTTTTGGTTGGCAGCTTTTTTACGGCGGTAGTCCCAACCGGAATTGCCAATGCGTTCGTGGTATCCTGATTCTTCAAGCGAAAACGAAAGACGGTTTTGTTTGTGTTCGTTCATTAGAAACGGAAGGAAGTCGGTTACTTCACCGAACGTGGCCTCATCGATTCCCATCAACATGACTTGCTGTGTCCAGCTGCGTCCGCGAAATTCGAAATTCATTAACGCCGGTACACGTACGACCTGGGTTACCGCAACAAGATCTTCACCAGCGACTTCTTCGATCGCTTTTATATGCATATCAGGGTAAGGGATTTCGCCAAGGCCTGGTGCGGCCATTTCGACGTCGGAAAGAATGCCATGCAAGCGGTCTTTCATCTCGTCGACAAAACCTGACATCACGCTGTTGACGACGATCAACGTGGCGACTCCAAGCGTGACACTGATAATGGAAGCGAGGGCGATGAAACGCGTTTTAAGATAACGCCACGAAAGCAACAATTTGTACATGCCAGTCCTTTGGCTCGAGGATTTACACCAGGCGAAATGACTGAAACGCAATTGCGTTTAAAAATGTTCAGCCATCGCTAGCGATGCAGATGCTTCATTTGCGTGTTTAATAGCATTATTGCGACTCTGGACGCAACAGCGGAAACAGGATCACGTCACGAATTGTCAAGGAATTTGTCAACAACATGACCAGACGATCGATTCCGATTCCCAAGCCACCAGCCGGAGGCATTGCGTTTCGTAACGCTCTGACAAAATCGTGATCCATTTTGGCCATCGAATCCTCATCAGCCATGCCTTCAAGCTGCGTCAAAAACAGCTTTTCCTGCAGATCGGGGTCGTTCAGCTCGGTATACGCGTTTGCCAGTTCCATGCCATTGATAAACAATTCAAACCGCTCAGCGATTTCTGGATTGTCTGGCTTTCGCTTGGTGAGCGGGCAGATGCTAGCAGGGTAGTCGATGACGAACACGGGGCCAATCAATTGGTCTTCTACTTTTTCTTCGAAGACTTCGTTCTTGATAACATCCGGGTGTTTGCCGGCGGTGTCGAATCCTAGTTTGGTTGCGAAGGCGGCGACGGCATCGGAATCGTTCGGATCGACGCCAGTATGTTCAGCAAAAAGATCGTTGTAGGAAGCGCGTTGGAACGGTGTCGAAAAATTAATGGTCGATTCGCCATACTGAACGGTTGATTCAGAACCGATGGATTGAAGTGCGTCAGCAATGATCGCTTCGGTCAAATCCATCATGGATTCGTAATTGCCATAGGCCTGGTAGACTTCAAGCATGGTGAATTCAGGATTGTGGCGAGGACTGATGCCTTCGTTGCGATAAACGCGGCCGAGTTCGAAAACGCGTTCCATGCCACCGACCATTAGCCGCTTTAAATGCAATTCAAGTGCGATCCGCATGAAAAGGTCAAGGTCCAGGGCGTTGTGGTGGGTTGAGAATGGACGAGCTGCGGCGCCACCGGCGATGCTGTGCAGCGTTGGTCCTTCGATTTCTACGAAATGCTGATTGGTTAGAGTTTGGCGGATGGATTGTACGATCTTGCTGCGGTTCATGAACCGGTCGCGCGAGCCTTCGTTGTAAGCGAGGTCGACGTATCGCAATCGTTGTCGCAATTCCGGATCGGTCATACCCACGTGTTTTGCTGGCGGCGGATCAAGCGCTTTGCAAAGTACGTGGATCTTGGCCGCAAAAATAGAAACTTCGCCAGTTTTTGTTTTTCGCAGCTCGCCATCGACACCGATTAAATCGCCCAGATCCAGGCATTGGATCAATTCCCAGTTTTCATCGCCAACTTGATTTTTACCGATAAATAATTGAATCGAACCGGTCCAATCCTGTATGTCGATAAACAGCAACTTGCCTTTGTCGCGATGCAGCATGATTCGACCAGCCGCTCGGACGCTTGGGCCTTGCATTTGACCTTTGCCTTGTTCGGACAGCCAATTGCGAAATTCTTCTTGCGGAACGTCAGCTTCAGAAGGCAAATCAAGAGTCTTGCCATCTTCGGTAACGAATTTAATGTCCTTGATACGATCACGAATATCATTTATCCATTGGCGATCGTCGAAACGCTGGCCGTAAGGGTCGTGACCAAGTTCAATGATTTGATTTAGTTTGTGTCGCCGCGATTCTTCAGGTGACAACGATTCGTTTTCCGACATTTCTAACATTGAATAAAGCTGGGATTGGTGAAGGTTTGTTTCGACATCGAATTTAATGGCTAACAATGGATAACTTTAGCCAATGGTACAGGATTTATAAATCCCGCCCAATGCTTTGCTCGATGGTTTCCAACAAAAGAAATAGCGGTTGCGATTCGTTTCGACCGGAATGCTCTGCGTTTGAGCAGTTAGCCGGCGATTAAATCGACAAATGGGCCAGTGTCCAGCAAGTTCACAACCCCATCTTTGTTAACGTCGGCTTCTGCTTGAAAGCCATTGTTGGATAGAATTTCGACAAACGGGAACACATCCAACAGATTGACGACGCCGTCAAGATTGACATCGCCGTGTAAAATTTCAGCCTCGGCGCAATCAATAACGTTAACTTCCAAAACGTCGATCCCGGCTTCAATGATGGACGCCGCTCCCTGATCGGCGGCAGTGAATCGCACACGGATATTGTCGTTTGGCTCGACGAAATCAGAGACACGAAAAACCTTGCGGATCCAGCCTCCAGATACTCCGGGTCCATCTGGCCCAACCGTTTCCAAATTCGTCCAGCTCGAAAGCGTGAGCGGTTATGTATTTTATCGTCCAAAACGAGCGACCAATCGATTGGCGAGTGTGGGCAGGATGCGGTCCATCCAGGTGAGGATTTTAGCAGAAAAGGGCAGGATCAATTCGTGTTGGCGACGAGCCATGGCGAGAAGAATTTTTTTAGCGACAAAGTCCGGTTTCATGGCAGAAGCAGATTTCCAGTTCCTTTCAGTCGTATCCTCGACTGCTGCATCGAAAAACTCAGTATCGATGGTTGCCGGGCAAACGTGCAAAACGTCAATGGCCGAATCGGTCAACTCGGCACGCAGGGCATCGGAGAATCCGTGAACGGCAAATTTGCTGGCACAGTATTCAGATTTCAGTGGTACAGCGCGGTGGCCAAGGACGCTGCCAATGTTGACGATCATGGGGTCATCGCCTTGGGCAAGGAAGGGCAGGGCGGTGCGCGTCAATTGAGCGACAGAAAAAAAATTGACTTCAAAAATTTGGCGAAGACGCTGCGGATCGGCAGACTCAAAATTTCCCATCGCGCCAATACCGGCATTATTAATTAGCAGATCGATGCCATCATAGGATTCAACACATTTGGCAATCAGGGACGAATGGACGTTTGGCTGCGTGATATCGCCGGCAATGAATTCGCATTGAGCACCGGCATCGCGCAATGTGCCAGCGAGTTCAACAAGTTCTTTTTCCCGGCGAGCGTTGATGACGAATTTGGTTTTGTGTTTTGCCAGTGCGATTGCGATCGCTTTTCCCAATCCGCTGGATGCCCCGGTCAATACGATTCGCTTGCCGGTAAGGTCTCTAAAGAACGGTCGTGCAGCCATGCGTCAAGCAACTTCGTCGACTCGGTTTTCGTCTTCAGTGTCCGGTTCGGTTTCGGAATCGATGTCCTCGTTGACCACTTGTCCATTTTCGTGTGGTGTGATGACGACATCATCGTCAGTGATTCGGCCGAGGTATTTTTGCGGGATTCGACAATGCACGGAAATCGTTTCTTCAGAATAATGTGTCGAAAGCACTTCGCCTTTGGCCGCAAGATAGGCCAGCAATCGACCATTGTTAATCGGCATTTCGATATCTACGTTGCGAAACGATCGGCTCAGGGCATCGCTAACGGTTATCGCCAGTTTCTCAAACCCATCCTGAGTGATTGCGCTAATGGGTACGGCGTTTGGATATCGTTTCAAAATCGAATTGAGCATTCGAGGTGAAGGAGCCGCATCGATTTTGTTCAATACGAGCAGCGTGTCCTTTTCTTCAATTCCAATTTCGGCGAGCACATCAAAAACCGCGCTGATTTGGTCCTGAACGCTGGGGCTGCTTGCGTCGGCAACATGCAGCAGCAAATCCGCTTGCCGTGTTTCTTCAAGCGTCGCTTTGAAACTGGCGATCAAGCGGTGAGGGAGGTCGCGAATAAAACCAACGGTATCGCTAAGTAATACTGGTCCCCAATTCGGCAGTTGCCATTTTCGAGTTCGTGTGTCGAGCGTTGCAAACAACTTGTCCTGGGCAAGTACGTTCGCATCGGTCAGCGCGTTCATTAAAGTGCTTTTGCCGGCATTGGTGTAGCCAACAATCGAAACGGTCATCATGCCGCGCCGCGATCGAACTTGTGTCTCTTTCCGTTTTTCAATTTTTGATAGTTCGGACTTAAGATCATGGATTCGTTTTTCAACAAGGCGTCGGTCGACTTCCAATTGCTTTTCACCCGGACCACGCATACCGACTCCCATTTTCAGTCGTGATAAGTGGGTCCACATTCGTTTCAGACGTGGTAGCGAGTATTCGAGTTGAGCCAGTTCGACAGCCAGACGCGATTCATAGGTTTGGGCATGCGTCGCAAAGATGTCCAGAATCAATTCAGTACGGTCAAGCACTTTGACTTTGATGGCTTGTTCAAGGTTACGCGTTTGGGCTGGAGAAAGGTCGTTGTCAAAAATGACGACATCAGCCGCGTGGAATTCAACAAGGTTTTGCAGTTCGTCGACTTTGCCCTTGCCCATATACGTAGTCGTATCGGGCTTGTCACGTTTTTGTGTCAGGCCGCTGGCAACATAGGCACCGGCAGTTTCTGCAAGGCCTTCCAGCTCATCCAACGGATCGGCATCGATGCGAGCGGTATCAAAGTCATCGCCCGGCAAGATGACCCGGACAAGAATGGCCACTTCTTTTTCGACTGCCTGTGCGCGTTTTCTTTCCAGCACGGTTTAAATTTGTCTCCAGAGAATTAGTTTCATATCTGACAACTTTCGCTGCGATTGGTTCGCAGATTATAACGGCCAATGGGTTTGTAGTCCCGCCTTCAGGCGGATCGGCACCAAGCCGGCCAAAGCCCACTACCAATCAAGTTTTCTTTCGCGTTTATCGTGAGCGACAAGGCGCTAGCCCAATGGCACTTACTTTAGGCTTTAGGCACGAATCTCGATTGGTGAGTAGTTTAACGACAAGCCGGAAGGCGACCGTGTTTCTCCACCCAAGCCCAACCACCTACGCTTGCCGGCTAATCGTTAAACAGAGCAAGCATCATTCACCATAATTAAGCTTTCACCACTCTAGTATACATTGTCCGTGTTGGCAGAAGGAAGGCCAACGGCAGACGCTGATACACACAAGGATTATCAAAATGTTGCTGTTTGAGTCGCCATTTCAATTTTGTTCTTTAACCAGTCTTCCACGGCAACAAACAGGTAACCACCCAAAGATTGCCTCTCTGTAGCGAAAAATGCCCGGCCGCGCTGACCAGATTTAAGTTTCTGGCTGATAGCAGGATCCAGGTCCAGGTCGACATTAAAATGGGGGCTGAGTAACAGGTAATCGGCTTGTTCGCCGGCTGATTCATCTTCGGACTTACTGTTGGTCTTGATCGGAAGCGGCCCGCCGAGGTTGGCACACAATGACGGATGTGCTGGTACGTCGGTCGCACGCCCGTCGATACGTGAAATGGATGCCGAAAAAATTGGCAGGGATTGTATAGCGATTCGCATTTTCGTTCCCGATTTGCCTTTTAGCGATTCCCAATCGCGTTGGTCGATCGGTACCACGATCTCTTTGGTCTTTTCTACAGCAAGATTCAACAACGTATCGCCTCGACTGGCGAAGCTGCCAATTTTCGATGCGAGGTCGCGTTGAAACACGAATCCGTCGAACGGTGCAACGATTTGCAGCAGGTCAAGTTCGGCCTGTTTTTCAAGAAGCTGTTTGGTGATGCCGTCAAGCTTTTCCTGTTCAGCCTGGCACAACGCTAATTCGCCAGCCTGTTGATGAACTCGCGCCTGAACTTTGGCTGCATCGGCTTCGTGTTTCAGTGCTTCAACCTCAAACGCCATTTGTGGATTGTGCAGCAGGATGAGTGGCTCGCCTTGCTTTACGTGCTGACCGTTTTCGACAAGGATGCTGGAGATGAATCCTTCTGATTCGGCGCGGATCGGCGTTTCGTCTTTGTGCTGGACAATGGCAGCCGAAGACTTGGTGCCAGGAGCTTGAACAAAGAAAAACATGCTTGCAATCACAAACAATACCAATGCGGTACTGAGAGCAACTCGGGTATTATCGGGTCGATGTGGAGCAGTTGGACCATAAAGTTGTTTTATTGTTCCCCAGATTGGAATGCAAAAGAACAATGCAATTCCGATGGCTCCCATTATTTTCCCCAGGCCATAAAACAGCACGCTGGCACCGATGACCAAACCAAGGCTGATGGTGATTTTCCAGAAGAATGCAAGGACGCCGTAAATCGCAGCCAGGCGAAGTTCGTTCGGCGGGCAAATGTTGGGCGTGGTGGGTACGCCGAAGTACAGATGTTTCAGCCGATCAGAGAACCAGCGCGTGCCTTTGGTGTAAAAATTGGCGATGCCAAGTCCATCGGCCAAAATGTAATAACCATCAAAACGCATCAGGGGGTTAGCGTTAAACAGGATGGTCGTAACACTGGACATGAAGAAAATGTTGTAGCAAATATCGGACACAATCCCGTCGCTTAAAAACGACCAGGCAATGAGAGCCAGAAACGCGATGAAAAGTTCGACATACATTCCAGCAGCCGCAACCACAATTCGATGCCAACGATTGGGGAACCGCCATGACGATGTGACGTTCACGTAAGCCATTGGGGTGAACAGCAGCAACAGAACGCCCGCTTCGTTGACTTCGCCCCCGTACTTCTTGCATGCCACGCCGTGTGCAAGTTCGTGAATGACTTTCAATACGGCCCAGATCAACAGCAGCCAAACCCAGCGAAAATCAGACAGGATCCCGATCGAAGCAGACGATAGACGGTCCCAGGAACCGAATGCCGTTATGGTTGCGTACAAACCGGCGATTACCCACACAGCCACCGCCGGTAGCGAAAAGACCCAACCGGTTAAAGGAGTGATGTGTTTGATCAGATTGTTCGGGTTGAACAATTTGAATTTGATTGAGATTGGGTTGAACGCGGCGAGCATTTTTTGTCGCTGCATCGCCTTGGACTGTTTTTCCACACGCGACGTGGCGTCCATTTGTTCGCCGGTGAGCAAATTGGATTGGACGGCCCATTGGCAGATCCGAACGATGGCGTCTTCATCGAGCGGATCCTGTTCTGAATTCAGTTTCGCCATTGTTTCGGCGACGGTCGTTTTGCCATCGAGTGCACTCAGGAACCGATACTCGCGGTTACCGACCGAATAGAACTTGTTGCGAACAGGATCCTCAAGCACAACAAACAGATCATCATGTTCATTGCGCATGTCCATCTTCAATTCGGGGCGCAGGCGGATGACTGAATTCAGCCATTGTGCTTGTGCCTGTGCTTGAATCTGGGCCGCTTGATCGGATGGGTCAATATCGGAGTCGTTGAAATGTTCGTCCAATACAGCCATTACCACACCGTCCAATAACGTAGTTTTTCAAACGGCTGATGGAATAGGTTCCATCCGATTGGATAGGCGTCGGAGACGATTTTGGCCTGGCCTTTCATACCTGGTTTCAAGCTTAAGTCTGTGTTTTCCAATTCGACTTCAGCGACGAAAACACTTTCCTGTTCGCGAATTTCTGATTTCGGATGAATCTTTGTGACCTTACCGTTCCAAGTGCGAAACGGATATGCATTGAGTTTGATTCTGATGTTCATGCCTGGCTGTACGTATGGAACCTCGATTTCCGGTACAGAAATTTCGGCTAACATTTTGTCCAGCGGCCCGACTTCGAACAGGGTTTGTCCCATTTCAACGGGAGCACCTTCTACTTTTTCCAGATCACCGGCGACCACGATACCTGCAATTGGGCTGCGGATTTCAAGGTTCGCAAGTTTGTCGTTGACCAAGTCGATTTGTGACTGAATCTTTTTCATCTCGCTTAACGCAATCTGGCCTTCGGCAATCTGACTGTTTGCCATTGCTGCGGCACGGCGTTTACTGGTTCCTTTGAGTTCGGCTTCCAGGCCTGCCAGTTCAATTCGTAATTGCCTTCCACCGAGATGAGCAACCAATTGGTCCTTGTGAATGACGTCACCGTTTTCTACAAGGTTTTTTTCCAGAACGCCGTCGTGGGGGGCAGCGATGAAGCGCCTTAGGACTGGATGGATTTCGCAATTACAGGCAATCTTATATGGCCAGGGGATCAGCAAACAGGCAAGCAGCAATGCAGCACCCACCATCGCTATCTTCGCGATTCTGGTCGCCAGTTTTTCCGCGCAAGCGTTATAAACATGGTCTGCCAGATTACGGTTAGCTCGTTCTACGACTTGCAGATGCCCAGATATCATTTGCGCAAGTTGCGAGAGATAATTTATATAACCCGGTTCAGAAGCCTGTTTCGGTGCGACTGCCAGTAGGATAGAGCCGATGGCTTTGCCCTGGTTGTCGGCAATCGGCAAACTGATACAAGCATCAAAGTTGTTGGATTTGCAGTATTGGCGCAAAGGTACGATATCGGCTGGATTGGCATCCTTGCGGCGATCAGGGAATACGACAACCTCGTTTAATAACATGGATTGGCCACATGCCTGGGTGGTGGCGCGTGACGAATCAAGACTGTGTTCGACGGCTTCCACATCGGAAATCGCCAGCAGTTTTGGCAAATTATTTCGTTTCGCGATTGCGAAGGCGACCTGTTTCGCCTGTGTCATTTTCTTGAGCTGGTTCACAAGAATTATTGCGGCCGAGTCCATGTTCGTTGCCTTGTCCAGTTCCGCCGTTAAGGCAACGACGTCGTTGAGGCTGCGTGAACGGATTTCGGCTTTGTCGAGTTTTTTTGCGCTGAACCAGTTGGCGACGGCTTGGGCGAAAATCCCCATCAACCATTCATTTTTGGTGGGGTTATCTTCTTGTGGTCGATGGAAGTAGCCTGCGATCATCAGGTTAATTCCTGAGCCTTCGATGACGGGAACCACAATTAACTGGTGGTTGGGTTGGTTTTCGACTCGCGAAGATTGGATCTGGCTGCTGTTGGCAGCGAGCTTGATCATTCTACGGCCAACGACTTGAAAGGATTCCCATTCGACAGTGCCAGGCTCGGTCAGGATAGAATAGATCTGGTTGAAACCTTTGTCTTCGCCTTTTTGTGTGACCCACAAACCAAGACATTCGCTTCGACAACAAATAACCTCGCTAATGCCTTTGAGCAGTTGTTCAACGTTGTCACAATCATCTGCGATTCTGGCGAGCCACTGAAAAAGCGCGACCTGATCAAATTGAACGGTCTGTTTGTTGCGCTCGTCTGATTTGCGCTTCGGGACAATTGCGGAAGATCGCATGTCCGGCGTTGAAACACCAGGTGTATTGGTACCCTGCGATTCATTCATATCAGAAGCTGACTTGGTTTAAGAACATTGAAAACAAACAGGCAGGCAACAGCGTTCGTAACGCCCAGTACGTGCGGATCGGTCGTTGCGTCGTTACCTTGTCTACTTCATCGTTATGCAGCCATAGGCAAAGTTACCGAAATCGGATCGGATGATCCAATCGGTGTGGCCGTAAGAATCCGTATGTTGGTTGTGGCCAGAAGGGTGACGGACGCTGGATGTTTGTCGGACCTGAATGCGGACGGGGCCATCATTCAGGTTTAACAGAAACTAGAAACATCTTCATGCCGCGCGTGAGCATGGATGGCGCCCTACCAAAGTTTTGGGCACAAACCAATATTAGCCGTCCGTGGCGGATCTTAGATATCTAACGTCAAGAATTCGCCTGAGCGAAGTTCGCCGTCGCTATTATCGATTGAGAGTTTGACTTCAACGGTTCCACTTTGAGCTTCAGTGAAAACACCAATGCTGTGTACGCGAGCCTCAATCGTTTTGCCGTTTGCTGTTGTCAGTTGAAATACTTCCTGATTTCGGAAAACATCAACTTGAGAACTTGGCACATTGAATTTTGCGATCAAGCGGTCTACTTGAATCAGAGTAACGATTTCAGGATGGAGCGGTGAAATGAATTCGCCTTGATGTTTGTGGATCTTCGAAATGACACCGGAAAAAGGAGCCCGGATTGTTCTGCGTTCGAGTTGCATCAGTGCGCGACGGTATTCGATTTCTCGGACTTTTGCATCTTGTTTGGTCGTCATGAACCTTGCTTTGGAGATGCGGAGTTCCATTTCGGACCGCATGATCTCGCTTTCAGTAGCGTGTCCGCCCGCGACCAGTTGTTTGATGCGCTGCGTGATTTGTTCACGTTTTTCAAAATTCTCTTTGGCAGCTACCATTTCAGCGTCAGATTCTGCCAAGTGGCGAGCGATTTCGACCTGAATTTCCTGAACGGACGAGTCTAATTCGCAGACGATGTCCTTTTCCTTGATAAATTGCCCTTCTTCGATGTTCAGTTTAGCAATCGCTCCTGATTCATCGCTGGACAGCTCTATTTTTCGAAAGGGTTCAGAGAATCCTTCCAATTGCCCATGAGCAGCGGCTGTGAACAACAAAAGTGCTACACATATTCCCAGCAACCAAGTCGATAGGTTGCGACTGAAGAATGGACAATTTAGTGAATAGATAGAATTCATAATACGTTTGCGCAAGAAAAATGTTGGAGTGCGTTTGTTCAAACCTAGGTCACGCTGCACGCAACTAGAACAAAGAAGTCAGTTCGTTGCTGGAAGGCAGCAGCAGTCAGACGAACATTCGGCACGATCGATACAATGGGCAGTCAGCGGCTGCTAGATGCGTATCGCGGCCAGTGCCAGGCTAGTTTTGGAAGGCAGCAGGCTGGTCGAAAACGGGTTGCGAAGAACCTGTCTGAAAGAGTTGCAACGCTGGTGCCGCCTCATCGGATGAGCGTTCAAAGGAAACTTGTTCATGCATTAACAAGGTTCCCGTGGCCCGATTAAGAGCAATCGAAGCGACTTGCAATTCGAGGATCGATTGAGAATAGATATTTTCAGCGGATGTCAGGCGTTCCTGTGCATCAAGCAATTGGTCGAGAACAATCGTCGGATTTTGACCGTCTCCCAAATCTCCTTCGATGATGGCGAAGTTTTGGAATCGTTGTTCTTGTTGCTTGAGATCCTGTTGGGCAGCTTCGATTGAAATATGAGCTGCTTTCAAGGTTTGTAGAGCCGATTGGATGCGGCGATAAGAGATTTGTGATTCAGCTACGATCTGTTGCACGTTTTGGCGAAGTTCCTGTTGCAGCTTGGTTCGTTGCAAACGACTTTGCGTCAAACGGCTTTGGGCGGCGCGATTTTTGTAAGGAATTTCGAATTCGAAACCCAAGGAATAGCCGGGTGTTGTGCTGGAAAACTGTTCTACGAAAGCTCGTTCGATACCACTGTCGCCTTCAAGTCCGCTGGCGTAAGCACCCAGCAATAAACTGAAATCTGGAAGCAACTCATTGGTGCTAATATCTAGTTGATAGGCCGCGATTTTCGCCCGCTTGGCTGCTTCGCGGATCTCAGGGCGGTTTTGTAACGCCGTTTCTACGACACGTTGTAGTGGTACGTTGAAATCGCTGATTTGTGGCGGTTCGACGGGTAGTATTTCAATGGTTTGTTTGGCGATCCAGTTCTCTTCGCCGATCAGTCGACGGATATTGGTTTCTGCATTTTTGACGTCACGAAGTGCATTGGCCAAGTCGGTACGACGAGCCTGAACCGATGATCGGGCGCGAGAAATCTGACTGGGCAGCGTATCAAGATTGCTGCGATTTTCGAGCATATTCAAGATTTTTTCGCCGCGAGCGACGTTGCGTTTTTTCTGCAGGAAGTTACTTCGATCGAAATACAATTGCCAATAGGCGGATAAAACGCGCTGCAATTCGTCCTGAAGTTCGGAAGAAAAGACTTCCCATGCGACTTCACCAGCTGATTGGGCGATCAGGATTTGCAGTCGGTTAAAGTATTGGCCGGAACCTCTTAATATTGGCATGCTGATGTTGATGGCCAATGTTGCTGTGCCTTGATCCTGCGGCACAAAAAACTGCGAGTTGCTGTTTTGGAATCCCAGCCGCTGGCTGACTTCGACTTCCGCACCATTGCGCAGCTTTCGTCGCAGTCCTGTGTCCGAAGTATAAATGTGATCTTCCAGAAAATCCGCTCCACCGGTTGTCAAGGTATTGCCGACTGGATCCGTTCTGTCTTCGAACAGGTTGCGTGCGAAGAGCGTCGGGTCGAATTCGGAATCGGCTTCGATGATCTGGGCTTCGCGGATCAAAGGGTCTTTGCTGATCGCTTGAATACGTGGCGACATCAGCAGCGACATTTTTAACAATTCGTCCGTAGTTGCTGTTTCGGCTCCGCTGTTTCCAACGACCAAAGGTTGAGCGACGCTGATATTCCACCACAGCAATTCATCGGAACGACGGTTTCCTGGGTAGTTCGCTGGCGGTAGTGGATCGCCGACGCCAACTTCTCCAGGAAGCTGAAATGGAATGAAATCATTGGTTGCCGGTTGTGGCTCTTCTGGTAAGTCGTATGGCGTTTCTCGAACTACCTTAGAGGGAATGAAGTTGTTTTCTGGTTGTGTTTGTTGCAATTTTACACGGGAAAAAACCTGAGTATCGGCATCGAAATGAACTACGGGTTCAATGACGTCAAGGTCTGAATCGAATACTGGCTGCGCATCGGGTATTAGTGTTTTATTCTTTTGCCATGGTCCGGATCCTGTTTGTGCAAGCGCAAAGGTACACATGCTCCAGACAAGGAATGAGATTATTGGAATTGCAATACTTGGCAATCGAAACACTTAAGAACTCCGAATTGTACGGGGGTACCTCAGTATCTGTTTTCGTGTTATCGGTCTGGTAACGATTATGCTGAATCGAAGCGTATTTCGAATTTTTGCGCTGGTTTCCGTTTTGATCGTTGTAACCGTTAAAAATTCACACCCCGATGGCGGGTCTATTCGTCAAATCCTGCCAAATTTGCCAAGGTCGCCTCGTCTTACATCGTAGAGTTGCAATGCCACGATAGGCAAAATGCGCGAACTTGCGCGCCCACCAACCAAAAGCACTCCAAAAATCTACTCGGTTATGAAAAAAGACAATCTGTTACGACGCGGATGGGAACAGGTTTCCAGCTACTTCGCCAAATTTGAAAAAGAAGACGCTGCTGCTGCCGCCGATTCGGGTCAACTGCATTTGCAAACGTTAGAGTCGAGAATTCTTTACGATGCTTCACCGTTGGGTGCTGTATTGGATGGTGGCGATCAACCCGTCGAAATGCAAATGGACGAGGCAATAGAAGATTTGACAGAGATGTCCGATTCGTCTGAGTCGTTTCATTCGTCGATGTCAGATTCCATTGATGAGATGCTTCAATTGACCAGCGAAGACGTATTTGAAATGCCTCCTCCAGGGGGCGAAATCGTCTTTATCGATGATCGCATCGAAGGCTATCAGGAACTGGTTGACGATCTGATGGCTTCCAACGGTGCGGGCGAAGATTTCAGGGTCGTCTTGCTAAATAGCGAGTCGAGCGGAATCGATCAAATTTCAAGGTACCTCAATGGCACTCACAATTATGACGCCGTTCATGTCATTTCGCACGGTAGCGAGGGAGTTTTGCAACTGGGGGGGACCGTACTGACGGCAGATAATATCGGCCAGTACGAAGAAGAAATCATGGGCTGGGGGGCAGGCCTTTCGAATACCGCCGATATTTTACTTTACGGATGCGATGTTGCTGGTAACGAATCGGGTGAATGGCTTGTTGAAGAAATTGCTTCGTTGACCAGTGCAGACGTTGCTGCCAGCGATGATTTGACTGGAAATTCGGCGCTTGGTGGAGACTGGAATTTTGAATACACCGTAGGCATCGTTGAAAGCGATCTAGCTTTCAGCCAAGTGGCCCTTAGCACATTTGAAGGCGTTTTTGCAACGATTGATGTTACAGTCACGGAAGACATTGTTAACGGAAACACTTCGTCGGTCGCCGCCTTGTTTGCGGACGATGGAGGCGATGGTATCTCGTTGCGTGAAGCAATTATTGCCACCAATGCGGGTAGTGGTGGAGATACGATCGTGCTTGGCTCAGGTGTGCACACAAGCACTATAGCGGGCGTCACCAGTCTCACGGGTGATTTCGATATTTCTGAAAACACTACGATCATCGGCGCGGCTGATGGTAGCAGTATTATTGACGGAGGCGGGATTGATCGGGTGTTTGAAATCAACACCACTGGCGTAACGATTCAGAACGTTACTATTCAGGGTGGAGTTACCGACGCGAGTTTTGGTGGCGGGGCGTTACGAATCGGCAATGGTCGCAGTGTGTTATTGGATAATGTCGACATTGTGGGTAATGTCAGTGCGAATGCGGGCGGCGCGCTTTCGGTTTCGGGAGATGTAACACTACGGAATTCATCAGTAGTTGGGAACACCGCTGGGACTGACGGTGGAGGACTATTTGTCAATGCCGGTCAAGTGATCGTTGAGAATTCCACTTTCTCAGGGAATATGGCTGGTGGCGAGGGTGGTGCCATTCGCGTCAGTAGTGGATCGGCACTGCATGAATTTACGAACGTCACGATTTCAGGTAACAGTGCTGCTTACGGCGGGGGCATCAGCCATTCGACCGTAAATACGGTCTACCGCCATCTGACCATTTACGATAACGCGGCCAGTATCGACGGTGGTGGAATCTTTCGGGACAGTGGCAGTATCTTTATCTCCAATTCAATTGTTGCTGGTAACTTTGCTGATGGCAACGAAAATCAACATTCAGGCAGCATCATATCGGGTGGCCCTAACATCGTCGATAATCAAGCTGGTCTGGATCTTGGCGAACTTGCCTACAATGGAGGGTTGGTTCAGACGCACGCACTGCTTGACGGAAGCGTGGGAATTGACATGGGCACTTCGTCCGAAGCAACCGATGGGCGCGGGTTCCTGCGAAGCGACGGCAGTCCAGATTTAGGAGCTTTCGAGCAAGGCGGAACGTCTAACCTGGATATTGGGCTTGTTGCTCATTTCGAATTTGAAGATCAGACGGGCAACATTGCAGCCGACAGTATCGGAAACAATGACGCCACGCTTCTAAATGGTGCAGCCTTTGAAAGCGACGGCCCAATTGGCGACGCGTTAACGCTTACGCCTGACGTGGGCGGATTGTCGCAGGCGGTCATCAGCAATGCACCGGAATTCGATTTTGATCGCGACGACTTTACCGTCGCATTCTGGTTCAATACCGAGAATTTGGCCCCGGTTGATATTTTTGATCATCTTGGCGTAACCGGACAACGAATTGGGTTGGACAGCAGTGGAAATTTGCTTTGGACGATCACTGGGGATCAGAATGACATTTTTTTTACGCTCCCTAATAGCGGACTTGCCACCGATACCTGGTATCACGTAACGGCGGTTCGATCTGGAAACGATTTTATGCTGCATCTTTCTGACGGAACGAACTTAACGACCGCTTCCATCAATCTAGCCGTAGGCAGCATTTCCACGACGTCCGATATCACGCTACTTGGCGGAGCGAACGACTTTGATGGCGCTATCGATGACTTGCGGTTTTATTCAAGGGCGTTGGACGCGATCGAAGCGAATTCGCTGGCTACCTTGGGTTCGGACAACTTAGCGGGGAATGATGCCCCGGTGATTGACTTGGATGCTGATGACAGTGCTGGAACACCAGGAAACGATTTCAACACGACGTTTTCGGTTGGCGGTGCTGCGGTTTCACTGGTTGACGGTCCTTTGCTTGAAGACGTCGACAGCGTACTAACAGAACTAGTCATTCAGATTGAAAACTTCCAGCCTGGGGATCGGCTGAATTATGCAACGGTTCCCGGACTTAGTTTTAATTACACGGCTTCCACCGGTGAGCTGCGAGTGGTTGCTTCCAGCAGCGCAAATAATTCGGATTTCCTGACTGTCCTGAATTCGCTTGAATTTGAAAACAGTTTGGCTGGCCCGGATTTGACAACACGCGAGATTTCGTTCGTTGCCAGCGATGGAACAGATTCGAGCCAAATCGCTACGGCATTTGTTCAAATTACTGGCGACACGACGCCGCCAGTGGAGCTCAATAACAATGGTCTTTTGGTCAACGAGGACAGCAGCAGTGTGATCGATTCTTCACAGCTGCAGTTCAACGACCTGCAGGCACCCGGTCAGATTAATTACACGATTACCAGTCCCGTGACAAACGGATTCCTTGCTCTTTCAACGCAACCGACTCAACAGATTTCTAATTTCACTCAAGCTGATATCGATGCAGGCAATTTGATTTATGTTCACAACGGCAGTGAAACAACGGCTGCCAGTTTTGAATTCTCGGTGGATGACGGGCTGGGCAATGAGCTGGTAAACCAGGTATTCGATATTGTGGTGAATCCGGTAAATGATGCTCCAGAGATTGACTTGGATGCTGATGACAGTGCTGGAACATCAGGAAACGATTTCAACACGACGTTTTCGGTTGGCGGTGCTGCGGTTTCACTGGT
>CAYONX010000002.1:218031-236755 GCA_964405425.1 uncultured Pirellulaceae bacterium
GGGCAATGAGCTGGTAAACCAGGTATTCGATATTGTGGTGAATCCGGTAAATGATAATCCAGAGGCAGTCAACGATCAGTATACGATCCTCGAAGGCTCAACGTTAAATTTAACCTTCGCCGACCTCTTGTCCAACGACACCGATGCCGAAGGTGATACACTGGACGTCATAAATTTTGTCGCATCCAATGGCTCGCTAACCTTGAATCCCAATGGGTTTAGCTATACGCATAATGGTGGCGAAAACACCAGTGATTTTTTCACGTATCAGATAAGCGATGGAAATAACGGAACGGATACCGGTACCGTTTTTCTAACCATCGATCCTGTTAATGATGCTCCGATTCTCGACAACAGTGGCGACCTGGTCCTTAACGATGTGATGGAAGACGATGCCGGCCCGGTTGGTCAAACGGTCGCAAGTATTCTTGCCAGTGATGGGGGCGGGATTATTTCTGATGTGGATGCCGGTTCTGTTGAAGGGATCGCGGTTACTTCGGTTGATAATTCCAATGGCGACTGGGAATATTCGTTGGACGGAACGACGTGGACGAGCTTTGGTGCAACGTCTGCAACTGAAAGTGTATTGTTGGATCCTGCGGCCTTAATTCGATTTGTTCCAGCGGCTGACTACGACGGATCAGCTACATTCTCATTCGTGGCATGGGATCAGACTGCAGGAGCCAGCGGCGATACGCTCGTCGACACAACCGGTGGCAGTGCTTCATCTGCGTTCAGTTCCCAGGTTGAAGATGCGACGATTCAGGTAACTCCAGTCAACGATGCCCCACAGTTCTTCGATCATGGTTTCTCTACAGAAGACTCTACCTTTAATGGTTCTGCAGAGAATGTGTTTACCGGTCGAGACGTTCATTTTGCGGACAACAGAATTGTTGTTGATACGAATCAAACGTACGATCTCAACGCAACCATATTCGCGACCGATAGCGCGGGTGGACCATCGCCACCTGATGTTTTTCAATTTCTCGGTTTTTCCAGTTACGATATCGACGGCTTTCGGATTGCAACCAATCAGGTTTCTCGCCACGTTGGATCACAAGATACGACTTTGGCTGTTTCGTTGATTCCTGGCGCCACTGAAATAGTCTTGTCGGATGCTTCCGGTTGGTACGACGGTGGGGCAGCACGAACAGAGCACGCTCGATCGTTTGCCTGGTACGGCTACACCGATTCGACAGGCAATACGTATGACGACTACACTTATACACGCAACGTTGAATCCGATTTGTGGGATGCAGGCGCGATCAATGGTAATGTAATTACGCTTCGTGACCCATGGACAGGCCCAACGATAACGGCGGGCTCTGCTGTACGAAATGCTACTAGTGGTAGCACGTATAACTATGGTTTGCTTTCACGTGAAGCCGTGTCGGATGTTCCAACACAGGTTCAGTCAACGATCGGTGGCGGAGAATCATCGGGCGAAATATCAGAGACGCTGTTTCGACCTGGCACTCATTCAATTGAAACGGTCGTTTTATCTAACTTTACACCTTTCGGTGATCCAATTGATACCGACAGCTTGTTTTATGTTAGCAATTTTGAATTGAATACGACGGCTGGTCCGTATGTAGAAGGATTTACATCGTTTACTGAAAACGAAGGGCCAATCAGCATTCTCGATAGTGACGCAACGATTACCGATGTCGATGATTTGTATATTGAATCGGTGACGGTTGAGTTAACGAACGGGAAAGCGGGCGATATTTTATACGTTGATGAAGCTGCGATCGGTGCGTTTGGGATTTCCGTTTCAGGCATTCAGACATCACCATTGACCACCGATGGATCCGTCTTCTTGACGTTGACGGCGGATTCACTTGAATCGGTGACGAGACAGGACTTTGCATCGGCAGTAGCCAATATTGAATTTGAGAGTATCGGTGAGGCCATCGATTCTACGGATCGAGTGGTTACTTTCGTAGCTAACGACGGCGAATTGGATTCGGCACCCAACATTCTTACCATTCGCGTTTTCAACGTTAATGATGCTCCGATTCTCGACAACAGTGGCGACCTGGTCCTTAACGATGTGATGGAAGACGATGCCGGCCCGGTTGGTCAAACGGTCGCAAGTATTCTTGCCAGTGATGGGGGCGGGATTATTTCTGATGTGGATGCCGGTTCTGTTGAAGGGATCGCGGTTACTTCGGTTGATAATTCCAATGGCGACTGGGAATATTCGTTGGACGGAACGACGTGGACGAGCTTTGGTGCAACGTCTGCAACTGAAAGTGTATTGTTGGATCCTGCGGCCTTAATTCGATTTGTTCCAGCGGCTGACTACGACGGATCAGCTACATTCTCATTCGTGGCATGGGATCAGACTGCAGGAGCCAGCGGCGATACGCTCGTCGACACAACCGGTGGCAGTGCTTCATCTGCGTTCAGTTCCCAGGTTGAAGATGCGACGATTCAGGTAACTCCAGTCAACGATGCCCCGGTTTTGAACGACGATTTGACCGTGCCTGTTGTGCTCGAAGGAATGGGCAGTCTGGTTTTTGACGTTGCATCGGTAACCGACATCGATAGCCCGAACTTTGATGGTGGTTCATTGACGGTGGGCGTCACCTCTTCACCCGACAGCAATTTCGGCCTTTCATTGTCGAACGTTGGCGGTGTGACCCATTCGCTCGATCAGGTATTGGTCGGCGGAGTAGTTGTTGGAAACATTTCTGGTGGCGGAGTCATTCCGCCTGAAGGACTCCAGCAACTGTCGATTAATTTTATTACCAATGCTACGGCATCGGACGTTCAGGCCGTTCTGCAGTCTGTGGAAATTTTCAACCAGTCTGAAAACCCGATTGTTGGGCTGCGCACAGTGGAGGCCGTTGTTTTTGATGGTGACGGTGGTGTAAGTAATACCTTGCAACAAAACGTTGCATTCGCAGCTGTGAATGATGAAGAGCAAATTGTAACCAACACAGGCCTGACGTTGGATGAAGGTGGTTCTGTCCAGCTGACGACGGCCTCTTTGAATACAACGGATGTTGATAACACCGCCGACGAAATTGTTTACACTATTAGCGCTGATGCCACTAACGGAGCAGTCTTGCGAAATGGCGTGCAGTTAAACTTCAACGATACTTTCACGCAGGCAGACCTCGACGCTGGGCTTATCAGCTACCAACACGATGGCAGCGAAGTTCTGACTGACAGTTTCGGTTTCGTCGTGGACGATGGCAACAATATCTTTAGTTCAGGCACATTTAGCTTTAATATTAACCCGGTTAACGACGCGCCAGTACTTGATAATTCGATTGATATAACACTGGCGAGTGTCGCTGAAGACGATAGTAATTCAGCTGGACAGACCGTCGGTGCGATCCTGATAAGTAACGGATTGGATCAAATCACCGACGCTGATAACACTGCTCTCGAAGGCATCGCGGTGATCGGTGTCGACAATTCTAACGGCACATGGGAATATTCAACCGACGGTGGCGCGACTTGGTTGTCGTTTGCAGCAAACGGAGTGTCAACGTCTACACCCGACAGCTCAGATGCGGTCGTTCTGGATACCCTCGCTTCGATCCGATTCGTTCCTGATGCTGATTATTTTGGCGACGCAGGTGAACTTGTCTTTCGGGCCTGGGATCAGACCGATTTGAATTTAAGTGGCGCAACCGGCATAGATGCTTCGTTTGGCGGAGGATCTTCGGCGTTCAGTACAGCCACACATACACTAAGCGGATTTGTCGATCCGGTTAACGATTCGCCGCTGGTAACGAATAATTTTACAGCCGTGGTTGCCGAAGGCGGTCAAGTGACGATTGACAGCACGTTGTTGTTTGGCTCTGACGTCGATGACCTGTCAGCAGGTTTAACCATTAACGTTACTTCAGCGCCGTCCAATGGTCAGTTGGAACGGGTGTCTAATCCAGGAATGGCCATAACGTCGTTCACGCAAGCTGATGTCAATAATGGACAGATTGTGTATGTGCACAATTCAAGTGAGACGAACAGTGATAGCTTCGGATTCGAAATAGTGGATGGCGGTGAAGATGGTTCGACACCGGCAACGGGTGTTTTTGATATCGATGTCACACCAACTAATGACGCCCCGGTCGTTACTGCTAACGATATCGATGTTGTCGAAGGAGAGGCGACACAGTTGTCACTGACGCAATTGGCTGCAACGGATATCGACAATCTGGATGGCGCCATAACGCTTGTCGTGCAGAACTTGAGCGGCGGTCATTTTGAATTGATCTCCAACCCGGGCGTGCCCGTGACGTCGTTTACCGTTGATCAAATTAATTCGGGTGAAGTTCAGTTGGTCGATGATGGAGACGAGCAGGCTCCGTCCTATGAAGTTTATGCTACCGATGGTACCGATTCGTCTAATCCCGTGGCGGCCAACGTTAATTTTACTCATGTCAATGACGAACAAGTGCTGGCAAACAATGTGCCTTTAAGCTTGAACGAAGGCTCGACGCGAGTGATCGGTGCGGCAGAGCTTTTGACGACGGATGTGGACAATACCGATATTGAACTGGTCTATACGGTTACTCAGCCAACTGCCAATGGATTTCTGCAGCTTGCCACAAATCCCGGCGTCGCGGTTACAACGTTTACTCAACAGGACGTTAACAATGGGCTGTTGAGCTACGTACACGATGGATCGGAAGCCTCGGACCAACAATTTGATTTTCTGGTAAATGATGGCCAGGGAGCGATAACATTAGGGACATTCAGTTTTCAAATTGACGAAGTAAATGACGCGCCGACGGTTGGATCAGGAACCGCACCTGTCGTCGACGAAGGTGGCATTGTAACCTTTTCGCCAACCAATTTTGCGATTGTTGATGTTGATAATAATGCAATGGACGTACTTGTTGACATTACCGCTGGTCCAAATTCGGGCTTTGTGGCATTGGCCGCAGACCCGGGAACTGCGATCAACAACTTTACATTGCAAGATTTGAATGATGGTGTTGTGGTTTACGTCCATAATGGCAGCGAGGTGATCTCAGACCAGTTTGAGTTCTCCGTTTCGGACGGGCAGTCGACCGTCAGTGGTTTTGTACGTGACATTGACGTAATGCCAGTTAATGATGCTCCTACCGCGAGCGACGATTTGTTTACTGTGAACGAAGATACAGTTTTAAATTCAGGTACAACGATTGACCAAAACGATACTGATGTGGATGGGGATGCGTTGACCGTGTCTTTGGTTTCAGGTCCCACAAATGCGGATAGCTTTGTTTTGAATCCAGACGGAAGTTTCGTTTATCTGCCACAAGAGAATTTCGCGGGTTCCGATTCCTTTACCTATCTAGTGACAGATGGAAACGGCGGCAGCGACACCGCCATCGTTGAAATCGAAGTTCAACCGGTTAATGACGTACCTGTTGGCACCGAAGATTCGTTCACACTACTTTCTGGTGAAGTGTTTGTTGAACTTACGGGTGTTTTGGACAACGATATTGACGTTGAGAATGACCCACTAACAGCCGTTTTGGTCAGTCCGCCATCAAACGGAGTCGTGTTGCTAAACGGCGATGGAACGTTCCAGTACATTCCGTTTAACGGATTCATCGGCACCGATAGCTTCACCTACTTTGCCAACGATGGACATTCCAACAGCGTCCCAGTAACGGTTACGCTGAATTCTGTCGCGACAGCGGATGAAGTCAATATCGTCGAGGATTCGGAAGAAGAAAGTCCAGAAAGCCAGGAAAGTACAGCTGTGAGTGAATTGTTGACAGAAGACAGGAATGAGGCCTCCGGCAACGATTCAGAAGAAAAGGAAAAACTAGTAACGATCGCTCCCGAACAATTGATTCTTGAACGACGTACGCCTGATTTTGATACTGACAATTCATTCACTGAATTTAGTTTTGACTTTAACCAAAACAGGCGCTATCTGTTTGACCTGATTGGTGATCGGCGAAATGCTGAACAGATATTTGAATTCCTGCTCGACGAAAACAATTCACGAAGAAACCACGATGGGCAATTGGGGCTAGACGGTGCCCAAGGGATCACGAGTTTCTTTGACGTTCGGACGTTAGCCAACCAATTGATGTTGGATGACGATGAAAAATTGGCCGAAATTCTAGGTGTTGATATTACTCTGGGCACCGTCACGGTGGCCAGTACTGCGGGTTTTGTGCTTTGGTCACTGCGAGGCGGACTGCTTCTGGCGACGGCATTATCCAAGGCTCCAACCTGGGCATCGATCGATCCGTTGCCGATGCTGGACTCTTACCCAACAAAGGCTAAAGACGACACGGAACTGGAAGGCATGTTCCAGAACAACGACTAACGGCGGTAATTGCTCTCTTGCGATCCGATTGTATCGGTTTGTCCATTATTCCGATTTGGGATGTCGATTTGGGCGAATTGCTATGGTGCTTAAAAAGGATAAGACCAACGGCGTGTTAATGTCGAGCTACGTTTACTCGGACAATGGTAAACATTCATAGAGAAACCAAGCGAAAATGGTCGGAATTTGTTCTGCAACAAGACTGGCAATTACCATCGGAATCGTATGCGCAGCCATACTCTGGCTAGCTGCCGATACAGAAATTCTGCCTAGCCCTCGCAAAGCGTCCATGGATGGTCGAGTCGATATTACCAAATCAATTGCTGTCAGCCTTACGTCGGATGTTCGCAAGAACCAAACGCTAAACCTGGATCAAAAAATCAAAAACTACGTCAACGTGCTGCCACAGTTGTCGTCGATCGGTCTTAAACGCAGCAATGGGAAATACTCTGCAACGACAGAGAATCACGAATTGAACTGGAGTTCTGACATGTATCCAGATATGTGTCGGGTGGAAGCTGATATTCGCCACCAGGACAAAGTCTGGGGCACGCTTCAAATCTTGTTTGTTCCTGACGACCAGCGAGTGGCAAGTTCCTATTACTATCCGCTACGGGGAATTTTCTTTATTTTCGCTATGGTAGCTCTTTCGTCGTGGTTGATTCTGAGTCAAACCTTTCGATATTTGAATCCGTCGAAGGTAGTCCCAAGTCGAGTAAGATCGGCGCTGGACACATTGACTGAAGGGTTGGTGTTGATAGATCCTAATGGCGAAATCGTACACTCAAACAGTGCGTTCACCGAAATTGTCGGCATCGATCCTGATGATTTGATCGGAATGGAATTAAATCAATTCGAATGGAACGCACTTGAGAGTGACGACAATTTCCCCTGGAACAGCTGCTTTGAAGACCAGAAACAAGTGCGTGGTAAGGTGCTTGAGTGTTCTTCGGAGAAGCTGGCAAATAAATACATTGTTAATTCTTCTCCTGTTTTTGGCAGTGGGCAAGCGATCAAAGGTGTTTTGATTAGCTTTGATGATGTCACGGATCTGGAAGGCAAGAAGAATGAATTGGCGGAGATGATTCTAACGCTAAGAAAGTCACGAGACGAAGTGGCTCGTCAAAATGAGGAACTGAATTTTCTGGCCAATTGTGATCCACTTACCAAATGTTTCAATCGTCGGTCGTTCTGGAACCAGTACACTCAAATGTGGTCCGATTGTGAAACGGGTCGCTTGAATCTGGTCATGGTGGATATCGATCACTTCAAATCAATAAACGATAACTACGGGCACGGAACTGGTGATGAAGTGCTCAAAGACAACGGTGAACTGCTACGCCGAGTCACGGGTGAACGCGGCGTGGTTTGTCGTTATGGTGGCGAAGAATTTGTGATTCTGCTTCCCAACATGTCGCTTGACCAGGCTGTTGACGTTGCCTACGAGATCCATAAGGCGTATGGCGAGAGTCAGCTGGGCGGGCTGGATATAACCGCCAGTTTGGGTGTATCCAATACAGCTCTCGGAGTCATGGATATGCAGCATTTGCTCGACCAGGCAGATCAATGTCTTTACGCTGCCAAACGCAATGGCCGAAATCAGGTCGTTCGTTATGACCAATGCGATCATGAGCTGGATTCGTTGGATGATAGTGCAGGAACGGCCAACACTGTAAAAATTAATTACTCAACCGTTACAGGTTTATTGTCGGCGCTCGCATTTAAATGTTCGCGAACAGCAGAGCATTCGGTGCGGGTTGCGGATTTGTGTGTGGCTATTGGCCAACAAATGGTGGATAAACGCAATCTGTATCGGTTGGAAGTTTGTGGGCTTCTGCACGACATCGGTAAAATTGGAGTGCCAGAGAGCATTCTGAATAAGCCTGGCCCGCTAACGGATGCCGAATGGGAGATCATGAGAAAGAATGATGAATATGGCGTCGCAATTGTTCGAAGTGCGTTCGAATCGGATGAGATGGCTAGTATTCTGAAGTTCCACAAAGAAAAGGATGCCTACCGTGGTGATTCGGATTCATTGTTGGGACTTTCCAATGAAGTTCCGATTGAATCCAAGATCATTACAGCATGCGATGCATTCGATGCGATGATCGGTGATCGTGTTTTCCGCGACGCCCAGCCTTTAGAAGCGGTAACTCAGGAGTTGTTGCGATGCACACCTGATCAATTCGATCCGGAAGTTGTAGAACTTTTGATCAAATACGTCAGCCAGCCGGGTTACTTGACGTCCAGAATGGTTGCTGTGAAAACATCTACTACGGCCGCTGTTTCGATTGCCGGACACCTAGAGAACCTGCACGATGCTGTCGCGAGCGAAAATCTTCGAGATTTGAAAACGGTTGTAGAAGGCTTGAAGAATGAAGCTGAAAGCGGGCAGATCGAAATGATTGCCGATGCTGCAAGCCGATTGGAGATGGTGCTCAATACTGAGAATGCCAAGCTGTCACAAGTAATGGAAGTTGCCGAAGAGGTTATGCAGCTGTGTCGTTCGACGCGAAGTTCCCTTGTTGCTTCTGACGGAATCTCACAGACGCCAACATCGTCCAGCTAGATGGATGATGGCCGTAACTAGTTTGCCGAAGCGATTGCTGACACTTGCTTGGGCAATCAATCCATCTATTACTTTCTATTTTCCGCATTCTTGACGGTTGATCCAATTTGGATCAGTGCTTTTTTGCCGATGCGGCGCCGCGCTGAGTAACCCGCACAATCTGCAAATACGTGTTGAAAAAGCCTTTTGCGAAGGTCTACGCGCTCGATTGTGAAGGTAATTGCTGTGCCGGGGTTCGGCAAAAAACCTAGGTTTTAAATGTGATGTTGTTGAAATCCCGGGAAAAAGCAAAGACTCCTTATGAGCCAACAAAAAGAAAAACCTACCAACTCGGATAAAAGTATGAAATCCAAGGACGGCGGTGATCCGCAAAACAGTCCACAAGATCTGCATCTTCAGAATCTTGAAGAGCGCGTGCTATACAGTGCAGTGCCTGTTCCAGTTGACATGGTCGAGATGGTCGAAAACCCGGATATGTTCGACCAATCCGAAATCGTTGATCCATTTGAATCATCAAGCCAGGGGATGGACGCGATCGCAGACGGACTGGATCAATTTTTTGCCGAAGAAGCAGATTCTTCCGCGTTGGATCTCTCGGAATCCGTTCTGGACGCTACTGAAATCGGTTCTGATCGATTTGAACTGGTTGTCGTTGATCGCTCAGTTGACGGTTTTCAAGAACTAGTCGATGACATCGTCAATCGAAACACGTCGTCGGGAGTCAATTACGAGATCGCATTCATCGATTCGAATTCAGATGGATTTAGCCAGCTGTCCCAGATTTTGGCTGACCAGTCGGGTGAAGGAAAGGCATACGATGCACTTCACCTCGTGACACATGGTTCGGACGCGTCATTGAATATCGGATCCACCCAAGTTAACAGCGCGAACCTTGACCAGTTTGCCGACGAGTTTTCGCAGTGGCAAAGTGTGCTGACGCAAGACGCTGATTTTCTGATATACGGCTGTGATGTTGCGGAAACGGAATTGGGCGTACAGTTTGTTGAAGACTTGGCTGAATTGACAGGCGCTGACGTTGCCGCAAGCGATGATATCACAGGACATTCGACTCTGGGCGGTGATTGGCATTTTGAAGTCATTGTCGGCCAGATCGAAACGCAGAATGCTTTTACCAGTCAAATTCAGACAGGCTGGATGTTCTCGTTGCAAGATACGACAGGCGAATCTGGAGGAGCTACTGGACGAAGCATTGATGTTAATGTCCATGAAACGATTGTTCAGGTGTTCACTCAGGATTTGGGCAACGGCACTGGTGAAGATATTTTCTACCAAATCACGGACGAAAATGGAGTTCAGGATGCTGTCCAGGTCAACACAGATGATCCGACTGGAGCACAGCGTTGGGCGAGCGTCGCGATCGACAATGACGGAGACTTTGTCGTTGTCTGGACCGATGAATTGGGTGGTGGCGATCAGGGAGTATTCGCAAAATACTATGCTGCTGATGGCAGCTTGATTCGGGACGAATTTCGAATTGATCCAGTTGGTTCTAACGGAAACGATGCTTCGGTAGGCATTGACGCAGTAGGAAATTTTGTCGTCGCGTGGGAGGGCAGTGGAGCGCAGGACAGCGATGGAATTTACGCCCAGCGTTTCGACACTACCGGCACAGAAGTGGGCAGCACTTTTTTGGTCAACTCTGTTGCAAGATCAGGTTTGACACAAGGAAACGCAGATGTCGCAGTAAATAATTCAGGGCAATTTGTTATTGCCTGGGACGACGCCAATTCGCCGTTTTTTGAAAGCAATATTTTTGCTCGCATATTTGATGATAGTACCGGATTCGATTCACAGGAAGAAATTATTGCAAATATTAATACCCAGGTTCTGATGGATCCATCGGTTTCCATCAACAGTTCTGGAAATTTTGCCATCACGTATACGACCGATGCCAATCAGTTTTTGAAGGATGGCGGAAACGGGACACCATTCGAAGTGTTGTTGGGAGGTATTTTTACTACCCAAGCTACTGGCCTTAATTTAGAGACCTTTACTTTCGACGGTAATAATCTCGCTCGTGCAGAAGTTGTGAATAACCTAAACATTGCTGGAAATGGTGAACAGCATCGATCGTCAGTAACCGTTCTCGATAACAATGAAGTCGTCGTTGCATGGGAAGGTGAGGGTAACGGAGACGCTGAGGGGGTCTTTTTTCAGGAGTTCGACTTGTTTAGCGGTGCGAGACTACTGATAGGAGGCGATCAACTTGTAGATCCAGATGTAGTCGATGGGTTTCAAGGAAGTGTTTCACTTGCCAGCAATGGTAACGATTTTGTATTTGGATTTAATGATAACGATGCGTTAGCGTTGAATGCGAGTTTCAATTATGCTCCGCAGACCCAAGGTTCAACGATTGCTGTTACCGTTGGATTAGATTACACGTTAAGCCTTTCTGATTTTGGCTACACAGATGCTCTGGGCGACCCACTGGATCATGTGGTTTTTGATTCGGTGCCTAATTCGGGAGCTGGACAAGGACAATTGCTTCTTAATGGAGCTGTACTGAACCCTGGCGGAATTGCGACGAGAGCACAAATTGAAAACGGCGATCTTCAATTCCGAACGACCCCCGATACGATTGGCGTCGCTCAATTAGTTAATTTTCGGGCAAGCGATGGTGTGGAAACCTCGCAAAGTTCCACGTTGCAATTCGAAAGTGAATTTTCAGATTCGCTTCTCTTTTCGTTCCAGGGAACACAGCAACTAGGTTCTGATTCATTTGACTCATCGGAAGTTGTTGGATTGACAGGAACCGATTTGCAGCTGGGTACGCCAACGCAGGGCGAACTGTATTCGTTTTTCGATTTTGGCTTGGAAGTTGATGCATTCCACCTGGTCGATTCGACGACGATCATTGATGCTGCGACGCCCATTACGCTTAATCCAGGTGACGTTTTGTTTTCTATTGAAGGAACTTCAAACTCAATACCCGGAATTTCAGTTGCCCAGCCTGGCGATATCCTTTTGTTTCAACCGGGGCCATCAGGCCAATACGATGCAACGGGAAGTTTTTTCCGATTGGGGACGTTTCCAGGGAATGCACAAGTGAGAGGTTTGACACTCGTTGAATCCGACACAACCATCGGAGATACGATGGTGACAGAAGGAAGCATTCTATTGCTCGACGGAGGGACGAATATTCAGCTGGTAACCAATTCGTCAGGCGTCGCTTCAATCGACCTGTTTTTTGACGCGACCCAGATTGGAATTAATAGTGAGCTCAATGGTCTAGAGTTGATCGAATTCGATGTTAATCTTGGGGGTGTTCAATTATCGGAAGGCACACTGCTGTTAGCGACCAACAACGATTCAATCAGCATTGGCGATGACGGCAGTCTGAATTCTGAGGACAATGATATTATTGCCTTGGACATTGAGTTGACAGAAATCGAAGCTGGGAACTCGTCTGCCAATGGTACCGTCTTGTTTGACGCGTCGACTCTGGGTTTGTCCGGTGGCGAAGCAGGTGATCTTGATGCGATCGCAATTGAGTTCACCGATACTGAACAAAATGTGGAAAATATTGCGCCGTTTAATGTTACCGAAGGCGGAACCTTCTTTATCTCGAGCACGCAATTGCTCACCAGCGATGTGGAATCTGCAGCAGCGGACATCGTATATACAATTAGCAGTTCACCGACTGCTGGGACCGTGCTGCTTTCAGGGGTGCCGACTTCTTCGTTTACCCAGCAGGATATTAATTTTGGGCGAGTCTCGTATCAACATGATACATCGGAATCGCCAACGGATCGCATTGAGCTTTCAGTTAACGATGAATTCGGTGACGCAACAGATATTACGCTGAATATCAACGTATCACCCATTAACGATGAACAGGTCCTTGTAGTCAATGAAACCGTTGTCGTGGACGAAGGCCAGCCGGTGACGATTGATAATACCGTTCTTCAAACCACAGACGTTGATAATTCTGCTGGTGAAATTGTCTATACAATTACTGGCCCACCGGTGAATGGAACGATATTGGTCAACGGCAATCCGGAGTTAACCTTTACACAAACTCAAATAGACAATGGGGATGTAAGTTATGAACATGCAGGCGGTGAAAACACGGCTGACTCCATTAACTTTTTAGTGAATGACGGGCTCGGAGCGTCGAGCTTTGGTACCCTGAATATTCAGGTTAATCCTACAAACGATGCTCCTTTTGAACTTCACAACGAGGTTGTTTTGTTTGAGCAAAACAGCACGGCAAACCTCATCGCTTCCACAGCATTACATTACCTTGATGATGATTCGTCACCGCAGGATGTTGTTTATACCGTTACAACAGACGTATCAAATGGAAACTCCTTGTGGATCGGTACTGAATTATTGGACGTTGGGAGCGAGTTTACGCAACAGCAGATAAACGATGATCTGCTTCGCTATACAAACGGTGGCGCAGAGGTAGCAACAGACTCGTTTGCGTTTTCTGTTTCCGACGGCTTGGTTTCGGTAGATGGGGTCTTCGAAATAGAGATCAAAATAATTAACGATGCTCCAATATTGAATTTTGGTGTTTTAAACATCGATGAGGATACAAGCGGAAACGTAATCTCCAATTCCGTTTTGAACGCGCAGGATCCAGATGATAGTGCTGCGGAAATATTCTATCGACTGCGTGGCGTGCCGAACGAAGGATCCATTTTCAATGCTGGCAGTCTTTTGACCATGGGCGACCGATTCACTCAAGAAGATGTCAATTTGGGATTAATCACCTACGATCACACAAGCAGCGTCGTTGGAAATGATGTTCTTCAACTGAGCCTGGAGGATGGCCTGGAAAGTGGTGTCGTACCGCAGGATTTTGATTTGGTATTTAACATTCGCGACGTGAATGAAGCGGCTGTGGTCGTAACTACGGATGTGCCGGTGTTGGAAGGAGCTACCAGCGTAATCACCACTAGTCATTTGAATGCGATTGACCCAGATATTGCCGACACACCAGGCGAATTGACTTATCGTGTTGTCACTCCAGCGGGCTCAGGCAATCTTTTGCTAAACAACAGTGTTTTGGCACTGGGCCAGACTTTTACACAATTGGACGTCGATCTAGGGCGGTTGTCGTATCAGCATGATGGATCCGAAACCGGTTTTGATTCGATCGAGTTGGTTTTAGCTGATGGAATGGAAGATTCGGTGGCGGCTCAAAACGTCACTTTACAGATAACGGTTGCATCGACAAACGACGATATTACACATCTTGCCGATGGCATCGAGATCAATTCTGTGGGAGAAGACGTCTATTTTGAAGCGGTCAATGGAGATCAAATCTTTGGTGGCCTGGATGAATTTACATACGAAATATCATTTGCGTCGACCAGTGTAGGAGAGGAGCTGACGCTGGCTTCCTATCGGTCACCAGCTGATACTGGAGCGGATGACGACGCGGTTCGTATCGCCTTGCTGGCTGACGGTAGCCTGAATTTGGTGGTCAACGGCTCTTCAGTGGTGTCGAATGCATTGGACTTCAGTCAGCTACTTGATGGCAGTCGTCAAAATTTGGCGGTCTACTGGGATAACACTAACGGAAGTTGGGAAATTCACGTCAATGGTGAACGGACCGACCACGGATTCGGTTTGGCAACGGGCGAGAATATTCGCAATGGAGGCAATTTTGTCATTGGTCACGAACAAGATAGTGTGGATGGCGGTTATTCAGATACCAACGAATTCAAAGGCACACTATACGATGTTCGTGTTTGGGATGAACAAAGGTCGACTGCAGAGATCGATGGCAACCAATTCACGCTATTTGACGAAACTGAAATTCCAAACGGTTTGATCGCGAACTGGCAATTTGATGGTTTGGGTGCTGGTGGCGTCGTTGCGGATGTAGCAGGCTCAAACGATCTGATTCTGAATCGAGTCAATAGTCTGGAATTTGATGCCGTTCGCAACTTCATAAATGTCGATGAGAATTCTGCTAATGGAACCATCGTGGGGACAGTCGTTCCTGTAGATATCGAACACATTGAAGACCTGGTTTCTGACGGGTCATTTACCGGTTTCGAGCCACCGATCGATGGAAATTTTCTGAACTTCCCCAATGGCTCGTTTCTTGGTGACTGGGAAGTAACCCAAGGTGACGTCGATCTTCGAGGCGAACTATGGGAGCCTTCACCCAGTGGCGGAGTAGCCCTCGATCTGGTTGGTAATTCGCACGGTACCATTTCACAGACCCTTGAAACCGTGCCCGGTCAAACCTATACGCTTTCGTTTGAATTGTCTGCTGCTTTTATTCCAAGCGACCTTGATCCTCACACTCTTGATGTAGTGGTTGATGGAAATGCAACAGAATTCAGCTTCGAACGGCCACCTGGCTGGGATCGAAATAATCTCCTATGGGAACATCAAACTTTGACCTTCACGGCAACTTCGACCAGCACCGTACTCGAGCTTTCGGGTACCAGCGGAGCCGTCCGAGGAGCGTTGGTTTCCGATATTTCCGTAGTTCGTCAAGATGCCGTCAACCAGAGCGCAAATAAATATAACTTGCTTGTTGACGCCAACGGTCGGTTTGAAATCGATGAGAATAGTGGGCAGATCACCATTGCTGACAGCAGTCAAATCGATTTCGAATCCGCGCAATCCTACGTCGTTGAAGTCGAGGTAGAAGACGAAGATGATCAGACCTATTCTCAAGAAGTAGTGATTGAAATCAACAATGTAAACGAATCGTTTGCCGCAACCGAAAGCGAACTTGCCGTCGATGAAAACTCGACTAGTAACGTTATATCGATCACAGAAATCAATGTGATCGATGAGGATATGAACTCGGAACAGTTGGTCTATACATTGGTTTCCGAGCCAGCAAACGGATCAGTGATACTAGACGGCGATGAGCTTGCACCTGGCGATACATTCACGCACGAACAAATAGAACTGGGCCAACTGACCTACGACCACGACGGAACGGAAACTATAAGCGACTCGATTCAATTTTCTTTGAGTGATGGAGTCCATCAACAAACGGTTGACCTGGATGTCGTTGTCAACCCAGTCAATGACGCGCCGGTTTTAACCACTGGAACGTTTTCTTTTTCTGATGTACTTGAAAACAACACGAATCCAATTGGCAATACGGTCGCAGATTTATTAAACAGTTCACCTGGAAATCCTGTCAGTGACGCCGACGGCACTAATACTGGTATCGCTGTTATCGGAATCGATGATTCAAATGGACAGTGGGAATTTTCAATTGATGGCGGAGCCACTTGGCAGACTTTCGCTTCTCAAGGGGTGGCCAATGGTGCAGTGAATGACGTCAACGGACTTTTGCTTGAAGCAAGTTCATTGATTCGCTTTGTTCCCGATGATGGCTACGACGGGCCCGTTGGTGATCTAAGCTTTCGTTTGTGGGACCAATCAGATTCACTTGCCGCTGGAGATGTAGCCGATGTATCGTTTGACGATCGAACGGACTCGGTCAGCCAATCGATTGGTTCGGCTTCGGTGGAAATTGAAAGCGGAACCGGGGTTGTTAATTCAGTGCCTGGTATGGAAAGAACTGCCTTTGAGCAACCAGTGGTGTTTTCGACTGCTAACTCGAATCCAATAACTGTTACCGATAGTGATCCGACGACGGACTCGAATTTGCGAGTGACGCTGACTGCAAACGATGCAATATTGAATCTCAATCCTGCTGCTTTAGGCAGTGTTATGATTTCGTCAACCAATCCTGACGGAACGGGCGAAATTATACTTGGCGGTACAGAAAGCGCCATCAATGCAGCTCTTGATGGACTGACGGTCACACCAAACAGTGACTTTGAAGGTGCCGTTTCCGTAAGTGTTACAACGGACTTTCAATTTGGCAATCGGTTTTTCCTTGATGAACCAGGTCCGGGCATTTCTCAGGACCTTGTTGCCGACGATCCAGAAAGAGGAACTGTACTTGAATTGGAAAATGGTGAGTTTCTTGAGCTATCCGACGCCAGCGGCAATTCTGTTAATGCCGGCGCATCGCAGAGTTTGACCCTTGGTGGTTTTGTTAACATCGATCCCGCATCTGGAATTGGAGAAGTTTTCTCAATTGGTGGTTCTGTGACTTTAAGTGTTAGTCCTGGGCCGGAAGGAGTTACGGCCGGCTTTTCCGATCCCGCTGGTATTCCTCAGGTAACGGTTAGCTCGATCAATATTCACGAAGCGGGCTGGCATCATGTAGCATTTACCATAGACGAGGCGACCAATACCCAAACGCTTTATCTAGACGGCGTGGTCGTTGCTCAGACGAACCACGCGGAGCCAATTGCCTATGATGTAAATGCAGGCACTTTTGTTGGGAATAATCCAAATGGCACTCTTCCTTTTAATGGCCTGCTTGATGACTTGTTCATCTACGATCGAGCCTTAAGTGTAAACGAAATTGAAGCTTTGCAATCAGGACAATTCGCTGACACGGATACCATTGAAGTTGTCGTTGAGTCAAATTTTGAACCGATTGCAGTGAGAGACGATCTAGGCACTTTTCTTGCAGATACGGCAACCACGATTCGTTTGTCAGAACTGATTTTGAATGATTCAGATGCTGAAAACGACACCCTGACGATTTCCAGTTTTACACAGCCGTCTGGCGGCACCGTTACGATGACCATCAACGGTGATCTATTGTTCACGCCGGATGTTGGTTTTAGTGGCTTCCAGGAATTTGAATACACGATTTCTGATGGGCATGGGAACGAAAGTTCGACCGAAGTTTCCTTTGTCGTAAATGACAGACCAGTGGGTGTAAACGATACTTTCGAAGTTGTACGCGATACGGTGCTCCAAGATAACGTTTTTGCAAATGATTCGGTCGATAGTATCAATTCAGGACTCAGTTATTCGCTAGTCAGCCGTGTTGATAATAATAACGGCATCCTCGATTTCCGACCCGATGGTTCATTTGAATACACGCCGGCACCTGGCTTTTTCGGTGTTGAAACGTTTGAATATCTGATTAATGACGGGCTCGAAAATTCCGATGTTGTGGTCGTTGAAATTACTGTGCTGGCTCCGCCAATTGCCGTGGCCGATTCGTTTACCGTCGATGTAGAGCAACAAACTGAATTGGCTTTGATTCAAAACGACGCTGAGCCAGATGGTACGCTTGATGTGTCTCTTATTAGAATCGTCGCAGATCCAGGCGCAGGTGATTTGTCGTTCGGGCCAAGCGGCAACGTCTTTTATACGACGAGTGATACGTCTGTAACTACTGATGAGTTTTCATATCAGTTGGTCGATTCCGACGGCCTTGCGTCCGAAGTTGTGACTGTCAGGTTGAGCATCAATCAAGCGCCAACGGATATCAAAATTGACAACAGTAGCGTCGATGAAAACGCGGCGGCAGGGACTTTGGTTGGCACAGTGTCAGCAACCGACCTGAACGACGATATTGTCAGTTATTCTTTGCTTGACAACGGTGCCGGCCCGTTTCAAATCAACTCAAGCACCGGTGCGATAACAGTCGCTAATTCGGAATTGCTAGACTTCGAGACGACAACCACATTCGAACAAAGTGTGAGCGTACTCGATGCAACAGGACTTCAATCGGTCCGCAATTTCACGATCACCGTTAACCCGATCGACGAGGCGCCTGAAGCAAATGAAGCCAGCCGAACCGTGGTGGAAGGCGGATCCGTTTTTGGAGACCTGAACGATTTAGTTTCCGATCCAGAATCACAGATTGATTCGTTCAACATTATTAGTCGTCCCGATCACGGCGAAATCACCCTTCGGCCCGATGGCCAGTGGGAATACGTTCATGACGACACTGAAAACTTTGTCGATTCGTTCACTTATGAAGTAGTCGATACGGGTGGTAACGTGGCGACTTCGACGATAAACATTGTAGTGACGCC
>CAYONX010000003.1:0-10533 GCA_964405425.1 uncultured Pirellulaceae bacterium
CCAACAAGCAACCTTGGCCGAATTTTCCGCGACCGTAACGGTCCCGTACTTTGTCCTTTTCTTGAGTCAAATCAAAGACCGCCAAGTCCTTGCTCTTCATCAACGATACTGCTTCGTCGTACATCGACGCGTAGGCGCGGGCTTGTTTGATATCGAATTTCCTGGAGAACCCAGCGTTCATGTCGTTTAGTTTTTTCAGCCGGGCAGTGAAACGATTCGGGGTCACGTCTTTGTAGAGTTGACTGTATTGCAAGCCAGCTTCGGGATCGCCGATTGGTAACGCCGAATATTTGGATTCAAAAAACCCTGCCCCGAGACCTGAGCTGCTTCCGCCAATTTTTACGTTCGAAGGTAGCGTGCGATTGGGGCTTTTTAGCATTCGCGACGACCAAGCTCCCAAGTCGGGATGTTGAATTGTGCCGCGTTTGAAATAGCTGGTGTGCATATAGTAGCGACCGTGGCCGTGCGATCCCTGCGTTGAGTTCATCGAATTGATGACCGCGACGTTATGCATCTGTTTGGCTAATGATGGAAAATACTCGCTGATCAAAACTCCGTCGGCACTGGTCTTGATTGACTCAACCGGCCCCTGCGTTTCTGCGCCGGGTTTGGTGTCAAACGTGTCCAAGTGGCTCATGCCGCCGTCCATATACAAGTAGATCACCGATTTGGCTTTTCCACCAACTTTGTTGCCAATCGTAGGGGTGGTTGGCGCAGGTGAGGCGGCTGCGAGTTGCGACAGCATCGGCATCGCACCAATGCCCAACATTGCTTTTGCCGCACCAGTGATGAAGGACCGACGAGCGAATGGGTCCTTAATCAATTTTAAATCACTCATGTCATCAACCTCGAAGAAAAAATTGTACGTCTGCCGTTTACTGGCCACTTTTGAAAACGGCTACTTTTTAAGCCTGGCTATTTTTGAAAAATGAATTCGTTGGAATTGGCGATCGTCCAGATCAAATCAGAAAACGTATCCACCATTGCGCTCTGGCCACTCTGGCTGACCGCGACGTCAAAATCAGGACGCCATGCCTGTAACTCTTTGCGACTAGGTTCGCGGCTGAGCATCGTCAGGAAAACCGTTTCAATGCACTCTGTCGAGCTTCGCGCTTGTGTCGCTTGCAGCATGAGCAAGCTGTTGAGGTCGCGGCAAACGTTCTTTTCCAGTATGCCGTTCATCATCGATAGTACCTGAGGAATCGAGGGCTCTTCGCTAGAGTTGTCAATCACGGCACGATCAGATTGTCCGAATTCGCGGAGGAAGTGCTTGGCAGGTGCCGGCGATGGCAACTCAGACGCTCGCGTAAACTGACTTTGGCCCTTGCGATACTTGGCCATAAATATAGCTCGTTTGGCCATGATACTTCGTATCGCATTAGAGTCATTCGCCTTTTGAGCGGCCTGCAGCTGTTTATTAAATTCTGATTGTTTCTTTTTAACTTCTTGCTTCTTTTTCTTCTGGGCTTTGCCTCGGTTGCCTTGTCTTCTTTTTTCTATTGTTTCGACGGCGTACTCCAGGATCTCTTGGGGCGGTTTTTTGACTAGATCTTCGTATTGCAATTTAGAAGCATTCGTCTCGTATCCCGCGTCGGTCCAACGGACGTCCGTTTGGTTCAATATCAAGGTAAGCAGTGAATCCCAAATCTGCTCGGCCGACATCCGGCGAACGATGGGGCCTTGAAAGGAATACTTCGTCATATCGAGAACGTCTTTGGTGAAAGCGGAAGCTTGGTAGGTTTGGCTCATGAAGATTGCGCGCTGAAACTGCTTCATGTCGAAATTTAAATCGACCATTGTTTCGGCTAGGTATTCCATCAGTTCTGGGTTGGAGGCTTCGGTGCCATCTTCGATGATGTCTACCGGTTCGATTAGGCCGCCTCCCATTGCTTGTTTCCAAAGCCGGTTTGCGATGACCGTTGCAAAGCGAGGATTGTCAGGGGCGGTCAACCAAGCTGCATAGATTTCTCGCGATCCAATTTCTTTGTTGATGCTGATTTTCTTCTTTCGTTTTCTTTTCTTCTTTGAGCGGGATGCGACAGGGATCTTCGCACTTGTTAGGGCTTCACCATCAAACATATCACGAGCCACAACGATTTCGCCGTCTTCGCCATCGTCGCCCAAGAAGTTTTCTGGTAAGCGAGCCAGCCCGGAACCGCTGCCGCTTACTCCCATGTTGAGCGACCTGAGATACTGCTTAACTTTGACGTATATCTTTTCGGGGACTTTGCCAGCTTTTAATAGCCCTTGAGACTCTTTTGCGTTGTCCTGTGTGCTGCGATAGCTCACCCCGCCGGTGAACGCGACCATTTCATAATACTGTCGTTGAGTCCAGGAATCGTAAGGATGGTCATGACACTGAGCACACTCAAGACGCGTCCCTAGAAAGATACGAACCGTATTAGACATATTGTCTTCGGGCATGTTGCGATCTCGCAAGTAATACCCAACTCCGCCATTACCGGTAGCGAGATTCGGACCCGAGGCGGTCAGCAATTCTTGAACGAAATCGTCGTAAGGCTTGTTGCGCTCAAGCGAGTCCTTGACAAAATCGACGTACGGTTGCCCGGACAGTCCGTTACCCATGTCCGATTTGATTCTCAGTAAGTCAGCCCAGAAGTTGAACTGCCTGCTAGTGCGTCCATAAGAATTGAGAAGTTCGTCGATTAGGTCTGCGCGTTTCGTTTTCCTTTTGGAAGTCAAGAATGCGTTTGTTTCGTGCAAGTGGGGGATGCGACCGATGATGTCTAAATAGACACGGCGCACGAACACGGAATCCTTCGTTCGTTTGTTTCGCTTCAGCCCTTCATCAGAAAGCTTCTGCATGACTAACGCGTCAATTTTGTCGCTGATCTGTTGGATTGATTCCCGCGACGGCTCACTAGCGCGGCGGGTCTTCGAGGCCCGGCTTTCTTGGCCATGTGCCGGAGTGCAAAACGCGAAACAAACCATCAACAGTAAAGGCAATGCCTGACGTAGGTTGCTACCAATTCGAATCATTGTTTGCGGGATACGCATTGCTTGGTACTCGGTCAAGAATGGACTCCTGTGTTTACTTGATGCGTTGTGTCAAAGATGTATTACGAACAAACCAGGACAATCAATATTCGCTTACGCGACAGATATTATTCTACCTCAAACTAGAAATTCAAGGGATCGTGAACTGACCACGCCATCGTGATACTGCGGTTGGGTCCGTTTGGGCGTGTAATGGCTTACGGAAGCTCGGGTGCTCAAGCAAGCTGGGACCAAGCACAGCCTACGATTTTCCAACCGCCAAATGGCAGGACGAAGCGGGCGCTGACGCGTTGACGCGTTGCTGGACAGTCATCGTTCGGCCAGGAGCTGTTGACACATGAGAGTCAGACAGCAGTCGATCCAGTTTTTTCGTCGGCCCCAGTAGCCAGCGTGCAGCACATTTAGTCACTAACAGGCTTGAAGAAGGCCGGTTCAAAGCCAGCCGCTACTGGATGAATCGGCAATTCTGGCGTGGCTCCATTCAGCGAACATCATCTTGATTCTCCACCGGTGAAGGAACACTAATGGGCACTAATCTTCACTAATACAGGCTTGGATAATTCGCTGCTCTTCCGCCTCAGAAAAGAGTAACGCGCCGCAGATGGATCTGAAGCGCGTTGCCAAGAAAATTAGTGAGGTGGGCATTAGCCTGTTCCCCAATCGCAAATACTCAGCAGATCAAAAACAAAGCAAAACGAATCATCGCTAACACACTTGGAATAATTTTTAAGAACTTGTCATAAAATTCTTTTCTAGCATCGTGAAGCAAGGCAACGAACACCAAGGCCGGCGCATTACCGGTTCTAGTTGCGAGCCACGAGCAGGCGTAGCCAAATTTTAGATTAAGCAAAATCCTGGAAATCGCACCTTTTCAGATAGCGCATAAGAAACCCGCCTGCAAACCAAAAAGATCTACGGGCGGGCTGCTGCGATGTGGATTCGCTTTGATTTGTTAGTTACGGCCTTGGGTTTACCAAAGTGTCTTCTCTGGCTTCTTTCAGTGCGGCCGCTTCTCGGGCCAATTTGAATTCTGGGCCCTTAGGGAAATATTGAATGTCATCTTGCAAGAAGTAGGCACTCGGCAGAGTCTGACCTCCAACACTAACCTGACAACCTGTGGTTGACATCACTGTCAACAACATTGCAGCACATAACAGTAAGGTAGTTGTTCGGTATTTCATTTGCGATAACATCGGAAACTCCAATCGCGGTATCACCGGTCCACATCAAATACGATGTTTCGTCCACTACGAAACATCAACTTCCGGATAACCGTCAAAGTCAATATCGTCGAGCGGGGCCCAATTCTTTTAGCGAATAACCAAAAAATTTGTTGTAACCGTCGCTTCTTAATATTCGACCATGGAAAGAGTGGCCAAGACGGCTTAACAAATATGTCTCGCCACGCAAAAAACCCTTTGTTTACCGGCAATTAGTGACGCATTAGGCGATTGAGGCACTCAATGAATATAATGCTTTATCGATGTGGGCAGATTTAACATTCGCTAGCGTTTGTAACTAGCAATGAAGGTGGCGGAACCGAAATGACAGATTTTCAAAATTCGATCTCAAAATGCTTGTTGGTTTTGCTGCTAATGCTGACCTTCGCAAACTCTCAAGCGTGCGGCCAGCTACGTGATCGAAACCTGCCGTCGCAATCCTACTTCCTTGGCTTTCCAGCATTTTATTCAGCGGACTATGACGACGCGTTACGGCACTTTGAGCGAGGCGCTGTATCGGCGTTCAAATTCGGTGACGAACGATTCATGGATAGTGCTTGCTATTGGACGATGGCTGGCGAGTGCCACTACCACATGGGCAACTACGCCGAAGCTCTGGTTTTCTACGAACAAACAATCGAGCTGCTGAATTACTACAGCCAGGGAAACTGGATCAATCGGATTCTTCCAGAGCAATTGCAACAAGTCCAGCGCAACGATTCTGCAGATCAAATTGCCCGCATCAATTGGTTCCGCAGCAATCGAGGGCAAGCGGTAGCCAGGGTGCCGTCATCGTTCACGATGATGTTTGGCCGCCTGGATGCGAATCGGGTAATTGTCGAAGGCGGCACGTTTCAACCAGCAGAACTTCGTGGCGTCGACCACGCCGAAATTCTTCGTTGTTGTGCACTGGCAATCTACCGCCGCTACACAATCAAAGGCAAGACCAGTCATATCGATCCACTAACGGCCAAGCTAGTCAGCGCCGTCAATCGCTTGCCCAGTGGCGTAAAGCAAATCGGAAAATGGAATCTTATGTTGCGAGGGCTGGCCAACATGTCGGCTGGTCGGACTGCAAGAGCGGTCGCCAATATTCGTGACGCATTGCAATTCGAAGCCGGGCTTGATCATCAATTGACCCCCATCGGATTACTCTCGCTCGCCAGGATTACGCACCTCGAAGGTGACAATAAGAGCGCCGCGCAACTGGCGCTCGAAGCGTCCTATTCTGCTGGCTTGTTCAATCAATTTGATATCGTCGAAGAAGCACTGTCGCTCGGCGCTCGCATTCATCTGACAGAAAACCGCTCCGTCTATCCGCCGTTGAATCCTGCTATTGCCTGGGCGGGCAGCAATAAAGCCAGGATGCTACAAACCTCGTTGCTGATTCGACTGGCAGACTGCTTTGTGGAATCCGATTCGATGGATGAAGCCCGCAATTCCTTAAAGCAAACCAAAAGGTCGATGTCACGTACCGATTTGAATCGTGGTCCGCTCGCCGGACAGATTCAATACCTGACCGCCGCGATTAAATTCTTTGAAACCGGAGATGGTTATGACGATTTGAGCCGTGCACTCAACCAGTACCAAAAGAACTCGCTCTGGATTTTCCAATTGCGACTGGTAGCGTCTTCGTTTGCAGCCGGAACGATTTCACAAAAGCAGGCCGAATCGATGTATTCGTTGATGCTGCTCGATCCGTCCGACAAACAATGGAAAGACAATCCGCTGGAAACCATTACCTATTTGTCGACACCGCACGTTGCACCGATGGAACAATGGCTTGAATTATTACTGGCACGCAAGAATCACGACAAAGCGATCGAGGTTGCGGAATTGATTCGCCGACACCGATTTTATGCGTCTTTGCCGATGTCTGGTCGGCTACTTTCATTGCGATGGCTGTTGACCGCACCACAGGAAGTGTTGTCGCAAAACGCCCAAGCCCAGCGAAATGCTTTTTACGATAGATATCCCGCAATGAAGGAATCGGTTGAAAAGATCGATGGGTTAATCGCGCAGCTGCGTCAATTACCACTGAAACCTGACGAAGACTCGCCGGAATCAAAACAGCAACGAGATTTGTACATTGAAATGCTCCGCACAGCAGAGCTTCAGGAATCCGTGATCGCGGGCGTCGCTTTGCGCCGACAGCCTGCCGATTTCGTATTTCCCAAAATTGTCGACTACAGCCGGATTGGTGACTCTATGAAAGATCATCAACTGCTTATCGCTTCAATAAAAACTTCGGCTGGCTACCATCAATACGCCATCACAAAACAGACCCGACGCTATCTGGGGGTCATTCGCGACCGTGACATGCGACGTGGCGTTTCCAGTTTTCTGAAGAAACTTGGTATCTCAGACCCTGTCAACGCCATCGATAGCGCGACGCTGACTTCAACAGAATGGAAAGAAGCATCTTTAGAATTGAAAAAGCTGCTGTTCGCTGATTTCGACGATGACCAATGGGCCAATTACAAAGAAGTTGTCATCGTGCCCGATGGATTGCTTTGGTACGTGCCTTTTGAAATCCTGCAAATCGGCGACAACGTAAACGATTCGAAAAATCTAAACGACGTGATCAAAATTCGCTATCTTCCAATGGCGTCGATGTTGGTCGGTGGGAAACGAAAAACGAAAAACGATCAACGCGTTGCAGTGGTTACTGGCAAGTATCACCCCAAGGCCGAACTTTCGATCACGCAACGAGGTTTTGAAGAACTGTCCGATTCGATCACGAATGCTCAATCCTATAATCGCGCCGTCAAGATTCCTTCTAATTTGACCAACGCCGCAACCGATGCGTTGTTGGTATGGCAGAATTTGAAAGTATCCGCCAATGAAGGCCCTTTTTCATTGACACCGTTTTACGCCGACAAAGGCCGACCAGGAAGTCAGCTTGGTCAATGGCTCGATGCACCCTGGAATTCCGTCGATCAAGCAGTCTTGCCAGCGTTTACCAGCAACGGTGCAGCTGGCGTCCGATCGCGCAGCGACGGATCAGATCTTTTTTTCACAACGACCGCGTTAATGGCGTCGGGAGTGCGCAGCATTCTGATCAGTCGTTGGAATCCGGGCGGCAAGAACTCGGTTGATATCTCACGTCAATTCATGGTCGAATCCCGCAACAAATCGACTGTCGAAGCTTTGGACATCAGCACACGGGCCGCGCGTGATTTAGAGATTAAGTTCGAAGACGAGATTCGAGTCAAACCGCCTCGAAAAGACCCGCAGCCGTTTAAAGCCGAGCATCCATTTTTCTGGGCCGGTAATATGCTGCTTGATCTGGAAGGTTATGATCCGCCGGCAGATGATGCAGACGACGCTGCTGATCCGCAGGATGACGCTGACCAGGACGATGCTGCGAATATTCCAGACGACGACGCAGCACCAGCCGATGATGCAGACGACAAAACAGAGCCAGATGCTGTTCCACCAGCACCGGTAATTCCCGACCAACCAAGCGAAGGATCTGGAAACCAGCAAACCAACGAAGGCTCCGGCTCGCGCGCTCGCTAATGGCTTGCGGTCCGTTCATTCGATTCGACTCGACCGTCGTTATGAATTCACGGGTCTTGCTGAAAAGATTCTTCAAGAACAATCCGTCTATCCCCAATGCAAGTCCAATTCACTTTAAGAACGATGCTCGCCATCTCTATCCTGATTGGATTGGCAGTCGGTTGGCGGATGAATTGGTGGCGAGCCAATATTGGCATTGAGCTGAAAGTGCATCAGCCGCTGGCGGTCAAAGGCTCTGAGGTGCCTGAGTTCATTACGGAATTTAGCTGGGGGCGGAAAGTCCGCGAACACGATAGAAATCACCAATTCGCACCGGCGCCGGAAAAGCGAATGCATGACCTACGTAACGATCTTTCCAAATTCCGAAGGCAGTTCACGGAGCTCGACGTGAGCTTGCTCAAGTCAAATAACAGTGAGCTGTTGGAGCTGGCAAGGCAAGCCTTGAGCGATGACAGTGCCGATCTGATGTCCGTCGCCAATGCGGCATGGATACTGGATCAGGCCGGTGACAAAAACGCGTACCCAATTGCGCTCAACCGAATGAAAGAACGCAGGAAACAGGACCAGGGGAAACGTTGGGAGTTGTTTGATGTTTTCCCGACGAAAAAATTGGTCACTGATCCAGAAATCGTTGATGAATTGAAATCCAGGGTCGGTGAAGATTCCAGTTTTGGACGACGTAGCCAATGGGTGCTGTTCAAAACAGGTATTGATCCCCAACCGCTGGTAAATCGCTATCTGCAAGCAGCAGAACAGGAAACCAAAAAGCCAACTTCGATCTCATGGCTTATCAAACACGCCCCTTCAGCCCGCGCCCTTGAACTGGCGGAAAATTATTTGTTTCAGCCGCCGGCGGGCATGCGGTGGAACAGTGACTATTTGGCGAGGACAATTCTGATTAAAGATTTCAGTCATTCGACTGAGCTTCAAGCTGCGGCAGACCGAATCGAACGTCGGCTAGTAGAATTTATACGGACGCTTCGCAAAAACGATCCGCCTAATGGTGGGCACAGGAGTTGGACTTTTTGGAGGCATCTGGCTAATTGCGGCAGCAACATCTCCAAAGAACTGTTCATCGAAACTCTTGAAGATCCGCAGCTTGTCCACCGTAGGTCAGAAGCGGTGAATGCGTTAATCCGATTAGGGCACCAAGACGAATGTGCCGAATATTTGCGTTCAGCCGTTGCTGACATGTTGGAGAAAAAAATTTGGCAGCAATCGACTCTTCTGCGCCAGCATGAAAAGTGTTGTGGCCAGGAAGAGTCTATTCAGATCTGCCTGAATTTGGCAAACCAAAAAGGAAACCTTCCAGCAATACGTAACCTCGCCGAAATTTTTAAGGGGACCGGCGATCCAAAAATATCACAACTGGTTCTGGATAAAATGTTCCTTGATGGGCAAGGCAAGTTTGCGGTTGAAGCGTTAGAGTTGCTCGAAAAGATTGGCCATTCAAAGCTTCAGGAATTATGGGGCAAGCTGCCAACTTCAACGACGGCCGATCCAATTGTCGGATTCTATCAACATTGGCATACGCAAGGCATCGTCCGAAACGATCTAGTCCGATGGATCAATGAGACTTTGCAACCTGACAAACCGCTCACAGTACACAGCGTCGTTGAGGAATCAAAGTTTCTTGCCAAGCCTGAACATTACTTATGGCGATTCGTGCACGCCGGCTTCAAGAGTCGTCACCAGTTTGCCGTTGCGGCACTCGCCCACTCGGGAAACGGTGACTTGGCTTTTGGCGAAGACATACCGTTGGCAGACGCAGCCTGGTGGATTTCTAAATTGGCGACCACGCAATCGACCGAGTTCCAAGTCACTTCTCATTCAACCGAATTACAAAACGCACTTCGCACGTTTCGCATGGTTGTTAACAACCGGCTCTATCAATTCGTACTGAACCAACCCACTGAATACTGGCAGGACAACTATGACGTGCGAGCGGTTGTTGAACTCTTGAACACGATCGCAATTCGCCAGCGAACAAAACGTCGATTCTTTGCCTACCCAACGGAATGGGATGTCGGATTTTGCCTGGTGATGTTTATCGAACCTGAAACCGCGATGGAGTTGGATCATAAGTTTGGCCTCTCACCAGTCGAAGGTTGCAATTACTACCTTGATCACTGAAAAGGCATGATCTGGCCGAAAAGCTCTTATTTACGGCGTATTTCAAAATTTGAAATTTCTTTGTCCCCCTTTTCCGCCTGCTAACGCTTGGAATATCAGAAGCAAATTCAAAACTCAAAACAGGGACAAGACAATGACGAAAACAACAAAAACATTGATGGCTGCGGCCCTTTTCGCCACAAGCTTGCTAAATAGTGCCGACGCACAAATGAAAACCAGGGCAATCATCGAGGGTCAACCAAGACCAGCAGTTCAACAACATGTTCCTTCGCAACGCGTTTTGGTTGACCCTGGTTACCAACAACCAACCCCCAAACTCGGGTTCAACGGCCAGATGATTCACGGCTACGGCATGAAAGTCATAAATGTGAATTGGGGAAGTGCAGCCAAGCGTGCAGGATTGGAACCTGGTGACATCATCGTCAAGATCAACGGCCAATGGATCCGTTCACAATGGGACTACAATCAGGCGTTGCAAAACGCCGCCAACTACAACTGGGGTAAAGTTAGCATGAAAGTCCAAAACGTCCGGCACAAATGGGGATACAACGTACCCAAATACGCATTCGTCAAAACGGTACTCGACGGATACGGGGGCGGCCCAGGCGGCCCAATCGGGCCAATCGGGCCAATCGGGCCA
>CAYONX010000003.1:10633-70590 GCA_964405425.1 uncultured Pirellulaceae bacterium
CCAATCGGGCCAATCGGGCCAATCGGGCCACAAGTTCAAGCCGGATCTGTTGTCGCCGCCCGAAGCCGATAGATCACGACGAAGCAACGAAGCAGGAATGTGAAAGTGAAACCTCTCAAGAAACCCGGTCCATTAAGGCCGGGTTTTTTATGTTCTATCTCAATGTTAAATCGTGCCCAATGGGAAGCGAATAGATATGTGAATCCACCAAAACCACCGTCTTGAAATATCGCGCCGCCGTCACATCTACTAGGCAATGCTCACAGACTTATTGCCCAGCTTGTTTAGTGATAGCCTTCGCTGCATTGGCGACAAAGGCGGCGATTGTCTTGCCGTTTCGCGCGCCGTTTTGATTTGCGACTGGTAAGAGCATTTTTTAACTCCGCAAGTTTGCCACGCCCGGGGCCAAATGTCGGACCATTGTACCACGGGCCATGTGAGACATAGCCGAAACTTGGGTAGCCAGCGTTTGCACCATATTGAACTTCTTCTACATTCAATCCCAGGACTGGCGACTTGCGCTGTTGGCGATTCGCTTTTCGACACGCGCATTTTGACTTTCTTCCTGGAACACATTGCTGGCAACCTTGTGCACACTCTGGTCCACTTGCGCTACAGTTGCAGCCTTCGAAATCGTTCAACGGCGTGGCCTGTTCAAACGCATACACGTTGTCGACCGATTGAGAATGCGGTGGCACATGTAATTTCGGAGTCGTGGATTCCAAGATTGACGATAATTCGTCTACGTTTTCTGATTGAGAATGAGCGTTATTGCAAAGTACGACAAACGCTAAACAGAGAACCCCGCAGAGAATTCCCAAACGGCTCACGGCCTGATTGACGGACATACACTTTTCCCAATCGATAATTATTACGGCTTTGGCAACCTAATAAATTATCGACGCATCAAAACGATTATTGTGCATACAACTGAAACTTCTCGCACAAAATACCCAGACGGCAAATCTTAACACCGCGTTCAGTCCCCCATTTCGCTTTTGTGATTCCCGTCTTCGTCATAGCGCATCACACCAAAGTAGGCAAACGTGAATGCGCAAATCGGGATCGTGATCCAGAACACAGGTGAAACGACAACTGCAGCGATGCTGCCAGCAACCAGCAGCGTAATCCATACCCACCAAGTATCGTTCAACAAAGCGGAATAACGTTTCATTGGGTACCTCTGAAAATCTAGGGCCTGCTGATTGCCTTTAGCCATTTTGCTTACGGAGAAATTGCAACCAAAAGCATTCAAATAACGCAGAAATATTAACTATCAATGTCGGTCACTTTACCAGAAACACCAACACTGATAACCTATCGGACGAATTTGGGGCTTCCAATCAAGCCACCTTCTGACGCGATTCACCGTAGCAATCTTATTCGGTTGCCTGGCTGCTTACGCGAATTCAAAAAAGAATACAAAACAAGATATTACTAATAAGGGAAAATCATGGCCAAGAAATACGTTTACTTTTTTGGTGGCGGCAAGAAATCGACCGATGGTGATCGATCGATGCGAGAGTTGCTCGGTGGCAAAGGTGCCAATCTCGCTGAAATGTCCAATGCGAATGTTCCAGTCCCTCCCGGATTCACCATTTCGACCGAAGCATGCAGCGTCTATGAAAATGACGGTGCCTATCCAAAAGAAATGATGCAGCAAGTCAAGCAAAAACTGACTCAGCTGGAAAAGCTCGAAGGCAAAAAATTGGGGGACAGCAATAATCCCTTGCTTGTTTCCGTGCGATCCGGTGCCGCTCAATCCATGCCCGGCATGATGGATACCGTTTTGAATCTTGGCATGAACGACAAATCCGTTAAAGGCTTTATCGCTCAAACAAACAACGCGCGAGCCGGATGGGATTGTTACCGACGATTCATCGATATGTTTGGTGACGTAGTCATGGGACCAACTTCGTCACTTGAGCATCATCACTTTGAAGAAGCTCTCGCCAAGCACAAGAAAAAGCACAAAGCAAAATTGGACACCGATCTGACTGCCGAGCAGTTGGAAGAATTGGTCGGTATCTACAAGGACATCTACAAAAAACACGTGGGCAGCTCATTTCCTCAGGACCCCATGAAACAATTGGAACTGGCTATCAACGCTGTTTTCGATTCATGGCAAAGTGATCGGGCGCTGAAATACAGAGTGCTAAACAAGATCACAGGCCTGATTGGGACTGCCGTAAACGTACAGACCATGGTCTTTGGCAACATGGGCGACGATTGTGCGACGGGCGTGGCGTTCACACGCGATGGCAGCACCGGTGAAGCCAAACCGATGGGCGAGTACCTGATCAACGCTCAAGGTGAAGACGTTGTCGCCGGTATCCGCACACCGAAAAACCTTGACGACATCGTCAGCGAATCCGACAAAGGATTGGTCAAAGCGGGCAAGCAATTACTTAAAGTAATGGCCAGTTTGGAAAAGCATTACAAATACCCACAAGACGTTGAATTCACGATCGAAAAAGGCAAGCTGTACATGTTGCAAACTCGTAATGCAAAACGAGTTGGTATCGCGGGCATTCGCTGGGCCGTGGAAATGGCAACTGGCGTGGATGTTATTTCTGGAGCCAAGCAACCAAAGTTGTTGAATGCAAAATCTGCGATCCAAACGGTCACCGGAAGCGATCTGGAACAACTGTTGTTCCCCATTTTCAACGCTTCTGAAGAAGCTAAAAAGACGCCGTTTGTTACCGGGCTGCCAGCTGGCCCAGGTGCCGCCGTCGGTGCCATTGTTTTGAACCCGGACAAAGCGGAACAACTGAAAAAGAAAGATCCAAACGCACGGCTGATTCTGGTTCGTCACGAAACTTCACCAGAAGACGTGGGCGGCATGGGTGCGGCTGAAGGCATTTTGACCAGCACAGGCGGCATGACTTCTCACGCGGCCGTTGTTGCTCGCGGATGGGGCAAGTGCTGTGTTTGCGGTGCCGGCGATTTGAAGATCGATTACAAGAAAGGAACGATTTCGGCAGGCGGGAAGACTTTCAAGGAAGGCGACATCATCTCGATCAATGGCTCGTCAGGTAACGTTTACGCTGGCGAAATTCCTTCTGAATCATCTCCAGTGGTTGCCGCGCTTGTCGATGGCAAGAAAGCTGCCCAGAAGCATTGGATCTTCAAGATGTACGAACAGGTTTCGGAATGGTCCGACAAGTTCCGCAAAATCAACGTACGTACCAATGCCGATTCGCCATCGGATTCCAAAAACGCTCGTGCCTTTGGCGCTGAAGGCATTGGACTTTGTCGAACCGAACACATGTTCTTTGAAGGCGAACGAATCACAGACGTGCGCCGGTTCATTCTGTCCGACAACGAAAAAGATCGCGACAAAGCGATCAACCGCTTGCTGCCACACCAGCGAAAAGACTTCGAAGGTATTTTCAAGGCGATGGATGGAACTCCGGTTACCGTACGCTTGTTGGATCCACCGCTTCATGAATTCCTGCCTCACAACGAAGCGGATATGAAGAAGATGGCAAAAGAAATGGGCGTTCCGCTGGCCAAGATCAAAGAACGTGTTGCTGAATTGCACGAATTCAATCCAATGCTTGGTCACCGTGGTTGTCGCTTGAGTATTACGTTCCCGGTTTTATGCGAGATGCAAACTCGGGCGATCATCGAAGCAGCCGTCAAAGTTCAAAAGAAGGGCATCAAGGTCTCACCTGAAATCATGATCCCGCTGATTGGAACCAAGGCAGAGCTTGACCATTTAGAGAAAATCGTTCGTCGTATTGCGGACACAATCATCAAGAAAGAGAAGTCCAAGCTGAAGTACCTGGTTGGAACGATGATTGAGATTCCTCGGGCTGCATTGACTGCAGAAGATATTGCCGAGTCAGCCGAATTCTTTAGTTTCGGTACCAACGACCTGACCCAAATGACGTTTGGCTACAGTCGTGACGATATTGGAACGTTCTTGCCGGATTACATCGATCAAAAGATTCTTGAATTCGATCCGTTCCAACGTATCGACGAAACCGGCGTTGGCCAGCTGGTCGAATTGGCGGTCAAGAACGGTCGCAAGACCCGTCCTAACCTGAAATGCGGCATTTGTGGCGAGCACGGCGGTGAGCCCGATAGCGTTAAATTCTGTGTCCGCACGGGCTTGGATTACGTTAGTTGCAGCCCATACCGCGTTCCAATTGCCCGATTGGCGGCTGCACAAGCAGCAATTAGCGGTTGATTACTGACGCTGACGTGTAAAAATTTGAATGACAACTACCGAGCGGGTCCAATTGGACTCGCTCGAATTTTATTTCGGATACCCACAAATGAACGAACAAATTCTCGCATTGGAAACTGAAGCCGATCAACTTCGTGGCGACGGTAAGTTTGAAGAGGCGGTCGCCAAGTTAACCGAGGCGCTCGCGATTGACGAAAACTTTGCCCGCGGACACCTGGGCCTGAGTGTGCTTTTCCATCACCTTAACGATTACGCCAAATCGTGTTACCACGGTGAAAAGGCTTGTGAGATCGAACCCAACGACAAGTTCAATCTTTCAGCGTTAAGCGTTACCTATCAACGTGCCTTCGAAGGCACTCGCGATCCGATGTACATCCAGAAAGCCGAAGACGCGATGGCCAAAAGTCGCAGCGGCGGCTGAGGTTAATTCGTCTCAGCCGGTCGGCTGATGTTAATCCAAACAAGTATTAGCGGAAATCAAAGTGTTGGGCTGATCTTTGACCCAACTCTTTTCTAATAATTCTCCGCATTAAAAACGATATCCACCTGATATTCGGTGACTATACTTTTCATATGTTAATTTACGCTGCCAGCTTATTGAATTGCAATAGCTGGCAACTTCCATGCACAGACGATCGTTTAAGCTCAATACGACAAATGAAAAGAATTCGAACCTTAGTGATTGCTGTTCTACTGTCCTGCTCATTGGGTTTCTGGACAAATCCGATTGACGCCGATCAGCCGCCTAATATTGTCTACATCTTGCTGGATGATGCAGGGTATGGTGATCTGTCATGCTATGGTCAAAAGAAATTCAAAACGCCGAATATTGATCGACTGGCTACAGAAGGAATGAAGTTCACCGATCACTATTCAGGCAGCACCGTCTGCGCGCCGACTCGCTGTTGTTTGATGACCGGGCTACATACGGGGCACGCTTATGTTCGGGGAAACCGCGAAGCTAAACCCGAAGGCCAAGCTGCTATGCCAGGGAACATCGTTTCGATTCCGCGATTATTGAAACAAGCTGGCTACATCACTGGCGCGTTCGGTAAGTGGGGACTAGGGTACCCCGGCTCAGACAGTGACCCGAGCAAACATTTCGATTTGTTTTTCGGTTACAACTGCCAACGAGAGGCACACAATTATTTCCCTAAGCACTTATGGAAAAACACTGACAAAATCGAAATGGACGGGTCAACTTACAGCGCGACCTTAACCGGCGATGCGACACTGGACTTTATTCGCGAAAATAAAGATGGACCATTTTTTGCGTTCGTGCCAACAGCAATTCCACACGCCGCGATGCAAGTCCCAGAACCGTACGCCGCACCGTTTCGAAAGCAATTCCCGCAATTCGAAAACAAAATCGGCAAATACGCCGGGGCACAAGTCAGAAATCCTATAGCAGCGTTCGCCGGCATGATGACATTGTTAGACGAACAAGTTGGACAGATTCTGGATTTGTTGCAAGAGCTTGAAATCGATGACAACACGATTGTAATGCTGACCAGTGATAACGGACCACACAAGGAAGGCGGGCATGATCCGGTATTCTTTAACAGCAGCGGACCATTTCGAGGATTCAAACGTGACCTATACGAAGGTGGTATTCGAGCACCTCTGCTTGCTCGCTGGCCAGGCAAAATTAAACCGGGCACAATCAGTAATCATGTTTCGGCCCATTGGGACATGTTGCCAACGTTTTGCGATCTCGCATCCATTCAATCTCCCCCCGACACCGACGGCTTATCGATACTGCCTACGTTGATTGGCGATCAGAAGAAACAGCGACTCCATGAATACTTGTATTGGGAATTTTACGAACGTGGGGGCAAACGGTCAGTTCGTTTTGGCGATTGGAAAGCAGTTCAGAAGAACTTGAACAAAAATCTTAACTCACCTGTTGAGTTGTATTTTTTGCCCGACGATACAGCGGAAGCCAACAACGTTGCAGCCGCAAATCCGAAACAGATCGAAAAAGCAAAGTCCTTTTTTAAAGACGCCCATGTTCCCAGCAAATTCTGGCAGTTTGGACCACAAAAAAAGAAAAACAAACTGTCATTGAACTGAATCATGTGCCAAGCGTTATTCGGAATTTAATATGAGTAGTTTCCAACCAGCCTACTTTGCAGTGATTTTTTTCACAGTGTGCTTTCAAATTCCGATTTTCGCTCAGCAGAACCCAAAAGACCGAGACATAACTGGTCAAGAAATTCATGGACTCGAAGACGTACTGTTGAAAGGCAAGCAACCGTTAGACAAGAATGGCCGAGCCAACTTGATTGATAGAATCACGTCTACAAAGTTCGACGAACATAAATTTTCCGCCGCGCTAAGCATGGTTTTTTATTGCCTGTGTCTTGAAACAACCGAACGATGTACTGAATCTGCAGCCTATTTTGAGCAACTGGCGAAATTTCTAAAAGATCAGCAATTTATTGACTCAAATGCAAGAAAAGAAGTTGAGTCATTGATGACCGCTATTCGGGTTTTCTGTGTTGAACATCCTAAAGATGGGATGCAGAACGAACACAAGTGGATTGACGAAGCGATTGTCGCAGACCAACGAAAAAAAATAGACATGCTTGCTGCACTCGGCTACACGCGATGGCCATCCGATAAGCAGTTGCGTCTAAAAGGACTGAAGAGAATTTTTGTAACTTCGTCAGCGTCAGATGAATTGCGAGAAACCATAATTTCGTTAATTCCTGGTCAGTTTTCAATTGGTTATACAACGACTGGGTTAATGGATTACAACACGGTATCACGCTTCTACATTGAACTATTTGACACGGGCAAGTGTTCGAAAAAGTTGATTCGTAAAATGTTTACAGAGCTTGCGGATTTTGAATTTAATAAACGCAATTTAAATGAGATCTTTCGGTGAAAATATAGTTCCGTACGTTTAATGTTTACTGGCTGGTAGATCATTGCCCGAACTCGTCGTACGGCAGGTTTTCTGAGAAATTGTTCAGTCGGACATTTTGCTTTTTCGCATGCGTAATCTTGTCAATTTTCTTAGTTCTTATTTATTGTGGCAGCACGAATTCGGGCGTCATTTCAAAAGTCTTTCCATGAAAATAGTTACCGAGTAATCGTTGCAATTCTGGCAACTATTTTTTGTTACTTTGTTGTGATCGGAAACTTGTTGTTTTCCCAATCCCACAAAGACAATTCTCTGACGCCCATTGCTTCAAATTCTATTTGAAAAAACTCTTGGCTGAGTCGTGGCGAATGAAGAAAGACAATCTAATGTCCCTTTTAATTAAGCCCGAGTTTCGAATTATATAATCACGACTCGAAACCGATAAAATCAACACTATCGGTAATCCCTCAGCAATTCGATGAAAACAGCGGATTTAATGCAAGTCATGAAGGTTAAGCTCGACAATGGGATGTGTACGCACCACCATTCGATCCATGTGAAATAACGATTGAAGTATGAGAAACAATCGAACAGCCCATCAACAAAAGCGATTTGGTTTCCAAGCAGGTATCACGAGCATTGAGTATATTCTCGTTGGTTCGCTTATCACTATTGTTGTTGGTGCGTCGCTCGTAACACTTGGGCAATCAACAAGCCTTCCCTACGAACGTCTTTCCAAATCAATAAATTTAGACTCGACCGAGGCGAAGCCCCATAACGCGTCGGTCGTTGACAATACGGTGGATTCTTCACTGGCAGACAACCGCAGACTTCGGTATCTGTTAATGTTCGCTTGCCTTACCTTGGTTTTTTTCGGGAGCCGTTACTTTCAATTAAGAAAGCAAAAACGTGCACCTGCGCCCACGGACTGCCCCCAAACAGCGATTGTATTGAAACAACAGTCTGAAGCGTTGCGCCATATCCTCCGCAAGAGAAATGTAATCCATGGCAGGCTATGCGAAGATTGGGTCAAAATGTTCCATGGCGAGGCCGAAATAGCGCCATACATGTCGACTGAACTTGTTACGGTTCGGCCTGACATGAGTTGCCAGGCTTGCTTAGAGATGTTAGTCGAAAACGGCTACCGTCGTGTTTTGGTATCGGACAAAAACAATCACTTACTTGGTATTGTGAGTAAGAAAGATATCCAGTCAAAAAGTGGGAAAGTGGTCGCCGAAGTAATGACCAACGATCCCAAAATAGCTAACCCAAAAACCAGCCTTCGTATTGCTTTATCGATTTTGCTCGCACATCGAGTTTCCTGCATTCCAGTTGTAGATGACGGGCTCTTGGTCGGTTTGCTTTCGACATCGGATTTGCTGGTCGTTCTGCAGTCGATTGTGATCATTTTGAGTGAGGATTCCAAAAAAGAATTGCCAATTGAACAACTTGCTACAAGCATGACTACTGCGGCACCGGCCTCCCATGTTCACTAACCCAGCTGCGAATGAGAGTTATCATAAACCATGACAAAATATGATTTAATCGTTGTTGGCAGCGGTCCATCAGGCCAAAAAGGAGCTATTGCAGCTGCCAAACTGGGCAAGAAAGTAGCGATCATAGAACGGACCCCCAGAGCAATCGGAGGCGTTTGCCTGCACACCGGGACCGTGCCATCTAAGACGATGCGTGAAGCGATTCTTTTTCTTACTGGCTATCGTCAACGAGAGGTGTACTCGCAACGATTCGCCCAAAAACGTCGCATATCGATGGGTGACTTGCAGAAGAAGCTATCTGAAGTTGTTGAACGTGAACGAAACGTAATCGTAGATCAGCTCGAAAGGAACTTTGTTGATGTATACCACGGCAACGCGGAATTTATTGACGCCAATTCAATAGAAGTAGATGGACACATATTACACAGTCAAAACTTTTTAGTCGCAACTGGTACCAGGCCATCACGACCAAGCCACATCCCGTTTGATGGCGAGCGGATATTCGACAGTGACGAAATCCTGGCGATCAAGAAAATACCCCGTTCCATGGTTGTAATCGGGGGTGGGGTTATTGGAATAGAATACGGAATCATGTTTGCGGCGCTAGGCGTTAAAGTGACGATCGTTGATGGCCGTGATCGCCTATTAGAGTTTTGCGATTCGGAGATTGTCGACCATCTGATTTTTTCCGCGCGCGGTCTTGGGATCGTTTTTCGCCTGGGTGAAAACGTCGTCTCCGTAAAAACCGTTGACGATCGCAATGTAATGGTTGAACTGGAAAGCCAAAAGAGAATTCTTGGTGAAACTGTGTTTTTCAGCGTAGGGCGAGAGGGAGATACGGCATCACTGAATCCTGCAGCTGCAGGGTTATCGGTTGATAAACGAGGGAAGCTGAAATGCGATGAATTCTTCCAAACATCCATACCCAACATATATGCCGTCGGCGACGTTATCGGATTTCCGTCGCTCGCAAGTACATCAATGGAACAAGGACGACAGGCGATCAACCACATTTACGGTACACAATATCATCGTCCCGAACACATACCGTACGGTCTGTTTACCATTCCCGAAATCGCAATGATCGGTAAAACGGAAAAAGAATTGACCGAAGAAAAGGTACCATTCGAAATTGGGATTGCAAAGTTTGAAGAGTTGGCAAAGTCTCAAATTATCGGAGAACATGTTGGCGTATTAAAACTCTTATTTCATCGGGAAACCCGGGAAGTACTGGGCGTTCATATCATTGGTGACACTGCTACCGAGATTATTCACATCGGCCAAATGTTAATCACCTTTGGCGGTAAGATCGATTACTTTGTCGACACCATTTTCAATCACCCAACTATTGCGGAAGCTTACAAGGTTGCCGCCTTTGACGGCATAAATCGACTTTGCCTTGACAATGAAGAATGTGATGCCGAGATAGTTACATCGGAATCGCCAGCAAACGTGTTTGCCCAACTCGGACCATCAACGCCTGTTTTGGTACCAGTGAATAACTGACCATTCAAGGCGTCCTCGCCGTTGCAGAATGCTGCGGCGAAGATCTCGAAGTGTCAGGTCAACAGCTCATTGTAATGCCGAAGCGTTTTCGGGATTTCAAAAACCTGCCCCGACAATTTAAATTCGTTCCCGACGGGATCAGAGTTCTGGGGACAATGCGATCTCCACCACTTCAGCGGGAGTTTTTCGCTTTCCGTCTGGCGGATCAAAAATCCATTGACTCGCCGTCGGATTCGGCACGGATTGTTCGAATTTGTTGATCAGTGCATCCAGATCGACAATACATCCGCTTTCATTTTGAATACGAGAAACCAATCGGATCAGATCTTCTTTAGTTGGCTTGGACATCAGTTTGTAAATCGCTGTAAAATCAATTGCATTCCCAAGATTATCGTCAGGTTTGAAATGAATACTAGCGACAAAATTGAACAGAGTCATTTGGACCAAAACGGTTTCGAATTATTGCTGGGTGTTTTCAAAAATGACGAATGCCAACATATGCTCAGCATCCTTGAAAATGCGATGCAAGCTGACCAGGCAAATTTTCATGTCCGCCAGTCACGTGGCACCGTCTTTGCCGCTCGGAACTTAATCGACATGTGTCCTGAAGTTGTTCGAATTTGGCGAAAGCCGATTCTGACAAACTTCCTGAGATCCGTCCTCGGTGACGAATTCGGCCTCGTACGAGTATTGTTTTTTGATAAGCCATCGGATCGCAGCTGGTCGTTGCCATTCCACAAAGATATGACCATCGCGGTGAAAGACAATTCGTTACCGACGACGAATTTCAGCAAACCAACCCACAAAGCTGGCGTCGATCATGTCGAAGCATCACAAGAAATTTTGCAAAACATGCTGACGCTGCGAATTCATCTGGATGAAGTCACCAACGATAACGGCCCGCTACAAATCATCCCGGGTTCGCATCACAGCGGTAAAGCTGCCATGAGCACCGCGGCAAGTCCCATCAAGATCACATGCAGGGCAGGAGACGTGTTGGCGATGCGACCGTTAATTTCGCATGGTTCAGCCCACAGCAATCCAGACAAGAAAATGAATCGCAGGATCCTGCATTTGGAATTTTGCGGTGAAGCCGCTTTGCCCGACGGATTCCAGTGGGCCTATTGGCGGTAGCTCGCTCGCTGGACACCGCCGCGCGAAAACGAATACGGTATCAATCGAGTCCGAGACGTTGCACCAGTCGGGATGTAGCTGGACGAAGACGGAACAGGACGTGCTCCTGTTCGTTGCGGCGGTTGCTGCACTTCCGTTCTGGTGGCAGCAGCGGTAGCGTTGCTGCGTTCATACACCAAACCGGCTATCTTGATAAAATTCTGCCGGACACTGTCTTGAATATTTGTCAGCCGATTGGCCATCCGTTGAACGCCGACGCCGTTGGTTTGAGTTGTTTCATTGAGGCGCTGAACGAACTTCATCGATTCAACGAAATTGTGGTCGGCGGTAGGGCCGACAATCGGATTCAAAGTTTTTGCGATCAGGCTGGCGGTCGCATTCTCGACTTTGACAAACACATCTAATGAATTTACTGACTTGGGCTGACCGTTGGGGCCGCGTTCGTACTTGGTTTGCAGAACCATCACGGCGCTGCCACGTAGCTTTCTTTTGAGCAGCGGGCCTTCGTACGTGCCTTCCGCATAATAAATGTTCTTATTGTTGGTTCCGTAGATCAGTTCGACATCACTGATCGCGCCCACTCCGTCATTACTTTTCATGGTAAATGGACCGGTCCGGTCGACCGTCATCCGCGTCACACCCATGATTTCCCAAATGTTGACAATCACTTCGGGGTAACGAACCAGGTACAGAAACATATCGGGATCGACATCAATGGATGTCACCGGAAGCCGCCGATAGATGCTGGGCTTTTTGACAACTGCGGAAACTTTCTCGCGTACCTGAGGCGATAGCTCGTTGTACGGAATCGCGGCAATCGCCTGTTTTTTGACCTGCTTCGAATTCGTACCAGTGGACAATTGATCCGTTGCCAATGTGGGAAGCACATTGCCAAAGACGGTCACCCACATACAGGCAATCCAGCAGGTACAAATTAATCCAGATCGGAAAATCATAAAGTTACGGCAGCCCTGTTTTCTCGGGATGAAAACAATCCGTTGTCGTAGAATGAAAACAACTCAAATTTGTTTTCGGCTGATTAAGGCAAAAACGGTCAGCCTTTTTTGCAGCAGCCATTGCTTTACTGACGAGTCACCGCAATTGTTCATGCGCAACAATCGCGGTAATGCTGGCAAAAACGATAATGCAAACTGCCTATTTTAAAGCTTCGAAAAGACAGGCAGCCCGGAGAAGAGTTAACGACGCAGCGAATCGATGACAACGATGCGTTCTGCTGTCACATGGTCGAGCTGCAAATCGCGGTGAAATCCGCGGCGGCCAACGACGCCAACTTTGTTTTTAAGATAGCGGTTCAGATTCAAACCGGGCGACGGCGCAATGTGATAGAGAATCCGGCCATTGTCGTCTTCCAGAACGTAAGTCGGCTGCTGGCTGCCCTTGCTTCGCACCAGCTGGTTCAACCAGCCGTGTGCATCGTAAGTCGCTCCAAATTGGACGTTGTTGTCCAGTCCATTGCCAACGCCCAGGCGGCCTGATGAAGGCTGATTGAGCCCGGTAGCATCGGCACCAGTCGGTTTGCCGTTGTAGGCGACATCAAATTGCGACTGGATAGCAACGCACTTACGTACTTTTGCGACCAATCGCTCAGCATGCTGGCGTTCAGTCACATTGTTGGTTCCGCTAGCAATCGACGTTGCCTGACGAAGAATCGATTCCAGTTGCCATTCGGCTGGCGATTTCAACATTTCAGTCGTCAATGAAGTTTCCAGCAAAACAATTCGCTTGCTTACCGGCCCTGAAATCGGCGCCATCGTCGCGCTCGCGTTATCGCTATCGCTGATATTTTCTGAATCCAGTTTGTCGATTGAATTGAAACTCGAATTTGAAGTCACCAGATCCAGCGGTGGTGAGCTTTCTGGATCGACTTTGGATGGTCCGTCAATCGCTGGTATTTTGAATGGCTCTACGTTGCGCACGGTGACATCGTTACGCTGGTCGGCGATGCGAATTGGTCTGCTGGCCGGTCGCCAACCGCGATTAGTCGTCGCGTCTCTTTCCGATGGAGGATCTAAATTGACGGCGGACGTAGCATCGTCTTCAAAAACCGGATCGGAAGATTGGTAGCCGGTTGCTTGAGAATCTGTGCTGGCTACGGCGAAGCTGGAATCGATGTTGCTGGCAGTATTATTGCCAGGTTGCGGCAGATCTGAATCCGGCTTGGGAGGTTGAATATTTGCCAGTTGGATCCAGCGGAATTCGCCCGCCGGTGGTGCAACCTGGTACCAGATCGTCGAATAGCCATCAGGGTGAGGCCAGCTTACTTCGCCAAGAATTTCAACGATTTCATCTTTTCGCAATTTGACTTGCCAAAGCGGTTTTTCGACCGCCCCCAAACGAGTTCCAACCCAGGCTTTAATTTTGTCTTCGCTGACACGGGCTAATTTTCCTTCCTCACGAATCAGCGCCGCTTCTGGTATCAAACTAAACGAACCTGCGGGTGGCCGAATCGAACACCAGCCACCAGGATCATGACTATAGACTTCGACAATCGCGCCTTGCTCCAGCTTATCAGTCGCGTAGTGAACCGATGCGGGGCCAGAATGAACTTGTGCTCCCTCTTGCTTGACAAAAGCTTTGTAAGGAAACGACGGCTCAGATTGTTGCGCAGCCAGGTCCGCCATCGAAACAAAACAGATTGTCAGGCAACTGATTGCCAAACGTATCTTCATGGCGATTTCATCGTTAATGAATCGGAAAAAACGAAACAAAGTCGCGGACTTGTAGCGAATTAAGTATCTGCCAGCAATAGAATTTGGATCGCAATTGCTATCAGCCAGACGTAAAACTGGCTAGTGAATCGCTGCTAGCCCGCATTTTAGCAACATGTAGCAGCACAAAGCGAGTGCCAACTTAATCGGCAAGAAAGCTGTAGCCGGGACGAGGACCATCTTTGGTCGTTGTCAGAATTTCAGGACCATCTTCGGTCATCAAAATCGTATGTTCGAATTGTGCCGAAATTTTTCCGTCAGCCGTTCTCACTGTCCATCCGTCTGTCGGATCGCTAACGGTTCTGGCGCTACCGCCATTAATCATTGGCTCAATCGTAAAACACATTCCCGCATACAATCGTTCTTGACGCGAGGTTCGATTGGGGACATGAGGGATATTGGGAGGCTGATGGAATTTGCGACCGATACCGTGGCCAATGTATTTGTCGACGACTCCAAACCCGGGAAAATTCTGGTGAACGTGCTCGACAATCGTGCTGCCGATATTCGAAACCTGGCAACCAGAAGATATTGAATCGATGGCCAGATAGAGCGACTCAAAAGCACACTGGGTAACCAACCTCGCTTCCTGGTGTACGTTACCAATCAAAAACGTCTCCGATTGGTCGCCATGCCAACCTTCCACAATGGATGTCAAATCGACGTTGACGATATCGCCACTCTTCAACACGTAGCGACCAGGAATCCCATGACAAATAACATCGTTGACGCTAATACAGCAGCTATTGGGAAACGGATACTTGTCACCCGGATATCCCAAACAAGCCGGCTTGTGTCCGTGGTCGAGTGTGTAATCGTGAACCAACTTGTCCAGCTCTTCGGTCGCGACGCCTTCGACCACATTAGGACGGATGAAATCCATCAATTGCGCATTGAATCGCCCGGCGGCGCGCATTTTGTCGCGCTCAATTTCTGTCAAAAGGTACTGGGCTTTTCTACGAATCATCGATTTCTGGCAACGGCTGAACTTACTTAATCAACGATTAGTTTATCAGAGACACTTACAAAAACTACCGCAGAAACACGGGGATACTTTCATATTATTCAACCCGATTTGCGGCCGGCACGCTTTTGAGCCGAACCGTTTTTTGACCCGCTTGTCCAATGCCCACGAACACTGCAATTTGATAAGATGTGCTGCCTGAAAATCCGGCGATGAGCCCTATGTCTCTGGCCTGAATTGATTAATTATCTTCCAAGGAAATCCAAGTGCCCCGATACAATCCTGCTGAAATTGAACCACGCTGGCAACGGTTTTGGGAAGAAAACAAGACGTTTAAGACTCCGGAAAAAGCAAGCGGCGAGAAGGTGTTTGTACTGGACATGTTTCCCTATCCCAGCGGCAACGGATTGCATGTTGGACACCCCGAAGGATACACCGCAACCGATATTGTCTGTCGTTATAGCCGCGCAATCGGCAAATCTGTGCTGCATCCAATGGGATTCGATTCGTTTGGCCTGCCTGCTGAAGAGCATGCGATCAAAACCAATACACCTCCGCGCGAATCAACTGAGAATAACATTGCCAACTTTCGCCGCCAGCTGAAAATGCTTGGCTTTAGCTACGACTGGGATCGGGAAATCGCAACGACCGACGTTGAATATTTCCGCTGGACGCAGTGGATATTTCTGGTGCTCTTTGATACCTGGTTCGATCCAGCAACCAAATCCGGGAAACCGATTAGCGAGCTGCCGATTCCAGAAGATGTAATCGAAGCAGGGCCGGTTGCGATCGCAGAATATCAGGACGAATTTCGACTGGCGTACCAAGCCAACGCGCTGGTCAACTGGTGCCCGGCACTCGGTACGGTACTTGCTAATGAAGAAGTGATCGACGGCTTGAGCGAACGTGGCAGTCATCCCGTCCAGCGAATTCCACTTAAACAATGGACACTCAGAATCACTGCTTACGCCGATCGCCTTGATAAAGATCTAGAGGATGTCAATTGGTCCGAAGGCATCAAGGTGCAGCAGCGCGAATGGATCGGTCGTAGCACAGGCGCAGAAGTTGATTTCTTCTTCGGCAATGCTGCTGACTTTAATACCTGGAAGACCGATCGGTCCAGCAACGGTTATCCGCGCAAAGTCGCAGCCAGCGAATTGAGAATCTACACAACTCGACCGGACACACTGTTTGGCGCAACGTACATGGTGATCGCACCTGAACACCCGGAAGTCCACCGACTGACGACTGAAGAACAGGAAAAAGCGGTACACGATTATTGCGAAGCCGCCGCCAGTAAAAGCGATCGAGATCGGCAGGACGACAAACGCACAAAGACTGGCGTGTTTACCGGCAGCTACGCTATAAATCCTGTCACAGAAAAACCGATTCCGATCTGGATCGCCGACTACGTTCTGATCAGCTATGGAACTGGCGCGATCATGGCCGTGCCCGCTCATGACCAGCGCGATTTTGAATTCGCACAAAAATACGACATACCTATCACTGCGGTGGTTGATCCGGGTGATAAATCCGACGTGGATCGCGATGCCGTTCTTGCGGGAAGCTCATGTTTTGGCTCGGCTGGAATCGCCATCAACTCCGGAAAATATGACGGCCAATCGACCGACCAATTCAAAAAGAACATCATCGCTGATATGACCGATGCCGGCGTTGGTCGAAAAGCGGTCAACTACAAGCTTCGCGATTGGCTGTTTAGCCGCCAACGGTTTTGGGGCGAACCGTTTCCGATTCTGCACGAGCTGGACGACGATGGTCATCCAACGGGAGTCGTTGTCGGCGTCGATCCAGAAGAATTGCCAGTCGATCTGCCGCATCTTGAAGACTTCAAACCGCACGGCCGTCCAGAACCGCCGCTGGAAAAAGCGGATGACAGTTGGCTGTTCCCGGTAATCAATGGCCAGCGATACAAACGTGAAACCAACACCATGCCTCAATGGGCAGGATCGTGCTGGTACTTCCTGAGATTTATCGATCCAAAAAATGACAAGTGTTTTGTTGACCCCGAACTGGAAAAGCATTGGATGCCGGTTGATCTGTACGTCGGTGGTGCGGAGCATGCTGTACTACATCTGCTCTATGCAAGGTTCTGGCATAAAGTTCTGTTCGATCGAGGATACGTTTCCACCGCCGAACCGTTTCAAAAACTCGTCAATCAAGGCATGATTTTGGGCGAAATGGAATTCACAGGTTACCGTGACGCAGACGAACAATGGACCAGTTGCAAAGAAGTCTCATTTGACGATCACAAACCTGTTTGTAAAACCACCGGCAAACAGCTGCACGTAACAAAGCTACAAGCTGATCAGGTTGAAAAGCAGGGCGAGCAATTCGTACTAAAATCTGATCCTTCGATCGCCATTGACAGTCGTGCTTTTAAGATGTCAAAGAGTCGCGGCAATGTCATCAATCCCGACGAAATCGTAGCCGATTACGGCGCCGACGCGTTAAGACTGTACGAAATGTTTATGGGGCCCCTGGAACAATCCAAGCCTTGGAGCATGGCCGGCGTCAACGGAGTACGAAACTTCCTTGATCGCGTATGGCGAATGATCATCGATGACAAATCCGACGAGATAAAAATCAACACTGCGGTTTGCGATGACGATCCGACGGACGAGCAGCTGCGAATGCTACACAAGACAATCAAAGCCGTTCAAAACGATATCGAAAGTCTGAGTTTTAACACGGCGATCGCACGGATGATGGAATTCGTCAATTTCTTCACCAAGCAAAGCCAACGACCAAAGGCAATCATGAACCCGTTTCTGATCATCCTTGCACCTTTCGCACCTCACCTGGCGGAAGAGCTTTGGAGCCAACTAGGCAACGCTGACACGCTGGCCTACGGTCCATGGCCACAATACGATGAATCGCTGACCGTCGATCAAACGGTCGAAATTCCGATTCAAATCAATGGAAAAGTAAAAGCGAAAATGAACGCCGAACGTGGCACGAAACCTCCAGAGTTGATCGCAGCTGCCAAGGAAATTGACAGGATCAAAGAATTGCTGGACGGTAAAACGATTCGAAAAGAAATTGCGGTCCCGGATCGGCTGGTAAATATCGTCGCCGGTTGATCGGCCAGAGCTTTTGAATTGCCAGAGCTTAACACTGTGGCACAGGATTGGATCACCAAGTTCGCATGACCAACACTCCGGCTATCAAGCATCGCCGCGCCGTTCAAAACCGTTTGCTCAAATGGTTTGACGGCAGATCGCGAAACCTGCCTTGGATCGATGACGGCACGCCTTACCATATTTGGGTCAGCGAAATCATGCTACAGCAGACCCAAATCGTGACAGTGATTGACTATTACAAACGATTCATAAAAAAATTCCCCGGCGTAAAAAAACTGGCTGCGGCGGACATCGACACCGTTCTTAAATTTTGGGAAGGCCTTGGTTACTATCGGCGGGCACGCCAACTTCACAAAGCTGCCCAGGTAATTGCCGCAGAACACGATGGAAAATTCCCAACCGACATCGATGATGTATTGGCATTGCCAGGAATTGGACGCTACACAGCGGCAGCCATTCTTTCGATATCCACCGATCAACCGCACGCCATACTCGAAGGCAACACGATTCGCTTGTTCGCACGCCTGTCGGCGCTAAGAGCCGACACTACGAAATCGACTAGCCAAAAACAACTCTGGGAATTCTCTGAGCAGCTACTGCCAAACCGTCGCCCCGGCGATTTCAACCAGGCGGCAATGGATCTGGGGCGCGAGATATGCAAACCGAAAAAACCGAACTGCGAAACGTGTCCGATTTCAGATTTCTGTGTGACGTATGTTCAAGGCCTGCAAGAGCAGATTCCAGTGCGCGGAAAAAAAATGCAGTACGAAGATTTGCATGAAGCGATCGTGTTGATCAAGCGAAATGGAAAACTGCTCATGCGAAAATGCCAGCCAGGTGAACGGTGGGCTGGGTTGTGGGACTTTCCTCGTGCAAATATCCAACCTAATTCCGCTGAAAGCCTTGTTCGGCAATCCGTTCTCGAGCAAACCGGATTGCAAACGGAAGTTGAATCTCTGAACAAAACCATCAAACATGCGGTAACGAGATTTCGTATTCGGCTCGATTGTTTTCACTCAACAAAAACGAACGGGCGTTTGAAGTCTGGAGCCGGTTTTAAATGGAAAACGGTAGATGAAGTCAAACAATTGCCACTCAGCACTACTGGCCGAAAATTCGCTACGCTGTTTTGTTGAAATTATTGTGCCGTAAAAACGATTATCTGTTCCGGATACCAAGTCGATAATTGGGTTGGAACGACATCGAACGGGATACACGAGCAGCTCGAGCTCGCGGTGATCCATGATAGAGCCCGCCGCCGTTACCCGATATGAACCATTGTCTGGCTGCCAACACGGATCGTGGCGACGCAACTCGGGCTGCATATATATCGGCTTCAGCTTCTCTGATTCGTTGCGGCATGTTGCGGCGAAAATGGCCAAGGCGAATATGGCCGTATTCATGAGCCCTGACAAATTCATCCATCGCCGGCCCCATTCTTCGCAAGGCGACGGGGTTGTAGTAGATCACCGCCTGGTTTCCTCGAACAACTGTTTTTGCCACTCCCGGCATGAAGGGACGCGGCACTTCCATAACAACTTGAGCTTTTACAAAACCCGCTGCGTTTGAGATTAGTGCAATCAAAATGCAAGCAAAATAAACTGGACGTGACACCGGAACTCCGAAATTGAAACAACACCACTTATGTACTGAGTTAGAATTTTTTTCAATACATGAACCATTAGGATCACTGCGCCGGCGACAAGTGAATTTCGCTGTCGATTTCGAATCTGCAGTTAGTTGTTAACTCAGATCGGACGTTAGTTAAATGATACGAAGAGTTTTTATCGAATCGAGTTAGAAAGAGGAATCAAAGTAGTGAATTCCGCACTGTCCCAAGACACTTCGATTCATCGATTACATGATGTAAAGCTGGGCAAAATCAAAAAGCTCGGCAATCGCATTTTAGATTGCTTGCATGCTTAGCTTATGTGTTTAGTCAAAGCCACTACGGCGGATCGATGCCGCCCCGATTGAATGGATTGCAGCGACAGATTCTCCAAAAGCCTTTCAAAGACCCCCAGATAACGCCATATTTTTCAACGGCCTGAATAAAGTACTGGCTGCAACTGGGTTCAAATTTGCAGACGTTTCCGTACAGCGGGCTGATGGTTACCTGATAAATTCGTACCAGGTAAACCAGCATCCGCCTGGGGATGGAAATCAAATAGCGAAAAACGTCCATTGATAAATCAACCTGTCTCGCGGCTCGATTTCTGAATTCGCCGCTCAACTTTTACAACCAGATTTGTCAGTGACGAAATGATCGATTGGTAATTGCATGTTGCACCTTTGCGAGGCCGAACCACGATGTCCAGCCCGGACGCCAGCTGGTTGCGATGCAATCGAAAAGCTTCTCGAATCAATCGCTTCCAACGATTGCGAACGACAGCATTACCCACTTTTTTGCCAATCGAAAGTCCCAGACGGATTTCCTTTAAATCGTTGGCCACTGCTTTGATGACCAGTACGTCGTCGGCTGCGAACCAATTGGCCTGATGCACTCGGTCAAAATCACCTTGTTTGAGTAGCCGAATGGATTTCGGAAATTTCCGGTCATGCTCTATTCGTTGTTTGTTCTTCAAAAAACACTACCAATTCAAGTCATCGCGAATGGTTGGATCGTCCCATTGGTCGCCCAGACTTTCCAGCACTTTCGCATCCTCGTCAGAAATTTCGTCAGGAATATGAATTTGCAAACGTACCAATAGATCGCCCGTCTTGCTTTTTGTTTTGATTCCCAGTCCCTTAAGCCGCAATGTTTTTCCGTTGTTGCTGCGTGCTGGCACCGTGACTGCGACAGTACCCTGAGGAGTTGGGACATCGATCTTGGCTCCAAAGATCGCTTCTTTCAGGGTAATAGGCACAGTAATTTTCAGATTTTGAGCCTCTCGCGAAAAAACAGGATGAGAAGCAACTCGGACTTTGATCATCAAATCCCCACGTTCACCACCCCGGCCACCCATTTCACCCTGATTTCGCAGGCGTATTTTTTTGCGGTCTTCGATACCTGCGGGAATTTTCACAGTAATCGTATCAACTTTGCCATCACGTCTTTGCAATCGCAATTGGTGTTCGCCGCCGGACACCGCCGTGTTGAAAGGAACCGTTATTTCCTGCTCGACGTCATTACCTTTGGCAGGCGGTGCAGGGCCTCCTCCGCCAAAATGTCGAAACAGATCTTCAAAACCTCTGCCGGGATTTTTTCCGCCGGCAGCACCCGGTCCGCCAGCGTTTCCAAAAATCTGACTCAGGTCGATATCCATGTTGCCCATTGGGTTGCCGCCGCCAAACGGATTGCGTCCAGGGCCGCCAGCAGAACCGTCAAAGCCAGCACCGAATCGGTCGTACATTTCCCGTTTTTGCGGGTCATTTAGCACATCATAGGCTGATTGAATCTGCTGGAACTTCTGTTTCGCCTGGTCTTTCTCGCGATCGGATTTCTCAGCATGCAAATCGGGATGGTATTTCCGCGCGAGTTTGCGGTAGGCCTTTTGAATCTCGTCCTCCGATGCGGAGCGGGAGATTTGTAGTAACTCGTAGTAGTCTTCAGCCATTTATTTTCTGTTGCCTAGTGTATACCCTGAAATAACTAGAAAAGTCCTCGACAAATTTGCCAGTCCATCTCTCTCTCAAAATGGCAAACGTTGTGTTGAATTTTTACAACACGTGTTGATTTTGCCAGAGATAGATTGTTGCCTCGACTCACCATTCTATCTACCTCCAGATATTTTCCGTTTACGTAACCTGTTACCCCACTGTTACTTACGACTTCTTTTTAGGAGGAAGCCCATCCCATGGCATTGTTCCTGCGATTAGACCAAACCTCACCCCGGACACACACCCGTATTTACAATGAGGCTTTGATGGGCACAACTCGACCAGAAGAGGGCTACGCGGAACCAAAATCCAACACAGGCGGAAAAGGCAACTCTGCTGATTCTGAAAAGCACGATTCGATCGATGATCCAGTACGAATGTACCTGATGCAAATGGGTCGCATTCCGTTGCTGACACGCGATGAAGAAATCGACGCCGCAAAAAAGATCGATGCTGCCCGATTGCAGTTCCGCAACACAATGCTTGCGACTGACTTCATGTTGCGAGGAGCTTATGAAGCCCTTCAGAAAGTACTGGCTGGCGAATTGCGTTTAGATCGTACTATCGAAGTCTCGGTTACCAACAAAGCAGAAAAGAAACGCATCATGCAGCGTTTGGTCCCAAACCTGAAAACACTGCGTCATTTGATAGATCAAAATCAGAACGACTTCAAATTCGTTGCCGATCCAGGACAGCCGATCAAAGCTCGCCGCGCCAAATGGCGAACCATCATTCGACGCCGCAATAAGTGTGTGCAATTGGTAGAAGAATTGAATTTGCGTTTCAACAAGCTGCAACCGCTTTATCTACAGCTTTCAGAAATCAACACTCGCATGCAACAACTGATTGGCATGCTCGACGAAATCAACGAAACTGGCCAATGCAGCAGCGGAACTTCACATTCCGAAATCAAAGCCGAATTGAATCATTTGATGATGCAGACTTTTGAATCGCCAGCAACGTTGAATCGTCGCGTCATCAAAACCGACAAGCTGCGTCAAATCCAAGACGCTGCAAAACGAATTCTGTCTGCCGGTAACTTACGATTGGTGGTTTCGATTGCGAAAAAGTATCGCAACCGCGGATTGAGCTTCCTGGACCTGATCCAGGAAGGCAACACTGGCCTGATGCGAGCGGTCGATAAGTTCGAGCACCAGCGTGGTTACAAGTTTTCGACTTACGCGACATGGTGGATTCGTCAGGCAATCACACGTGCGATTGCTGACCAAAGTCGAACCATTCGTGTGCCAGTACACATGATCGACACGATGAGCAAAGTTCGCCAGGTAATGCGAGAACTTGTCCAGGAACTTGGTCGCGATCCATCGCCAGAAGAAACAGCTGAACGTGCGAATCTATCGCTTGATGACACCAAGATCATCATGAAAATGGCTCGCCAGCCGTTGTCTCTGGACCAAAGTGTCGGAGACCATGATGACAGCTATTTTGGCGAATTCCTCGAAGATTATCGGGATGATGACCCGCTGTACGAAACCAATCAGCAAGCTCTAAAGACTCGCATCCATGAAGCGATGGAACACTTGAATTACCGAGAGCGAGAGATTCTGAAGTTGCGATATGGCTTGGCTGACGGTTACTCATACACTCTGGAAGAAGTTGGGAAAATCTTCTCTGTTACTCGCGAACGCGTTCGACAAATCGAATCTAAAGCCGTTCGGAAGTTGCAGCAGCCTTACCGCAGCCGTTCGCTATCCAGCTTCCTGGACGGGGTCGACGTGGCGGTAGAGAGTCCAGCGATTGAAAATTCGTAAACACGTGTCGCAGTTGGACTTGAGATTTTGTCCCTAGTCCGGGGTGCATGATCTTCCTATTATTCAACTGCGACGCAAGAAGTGTGTCTCCTTGTGATTACACCGACTGGAAATTCCAGTCGGTGTTTTTTTATGCGCTATGGATTCCATGCGTCATACCAAAATCAAGACTGACACACTAAGTTCGATGTTTCACATACCCGCCGAGACTGGATTACAATCAGTTTGAATTTATTGCATCGCTAATCTGCAACGTCCTTTGTGTCCGCTCTTGTGTCTGTCAACGATCCCAATCCAGAACCTTTTGAAAACGATGCGGCCTATCGTTTCCAGGACATCGATGCGCAAACACCAGAACAATATCTGAAGGAGTCGGGAAATCAGAAATTACCGCTGCCCAATCAGGATCGCAAAGAAATCAAGCAGCGGCTTGCCCGTAAACAAAATTCCCGAGTATCTCTGCTCGAAGCCATGGTGGGATTGACACTGATTTGTTTAATCATGGGAGTGGCGAATTTTGTGCGGTTCGACTTTTACACGGTAGGTTTAGGGCTGCTGGCCGTATTCCTGTTGTCAGGACTCTTTGATGCCTTGCTCACCGCAAGGTATCGAAAAATCATTATTGCGATTTTTCTGTCCGCTTATTTGTTGTCCGCCGCCTGGCTGGTAATTCGAATCGAAGGCTGGCTATTTTAGCCACAATCCCAACGGATTCTTGAGTGTGATTCAAATTCGACAATCTGCTGACTATCATTAGCAGATTGTGATTTCCACTCTCGCCCTCTCCAGCGATCCAAGAATATGAAAAGCAATTTGTTTGTCGCTTCATTGATTCTGATTGTTTCCATTGGATTGGATGCGTTAGCCGATGAACGTTTACCAAACATTGTATATATCCTGGCTGACGATTTAGGGTATGGCGAGCTTGGTTGTTATGGTCAGAAAAAAATCAAAACGCCGAACATTGATGCAATTGCAACAGCAGGAATAAAATTCACGCAGCACTACAGCGGCAGCCCGGTTTGTGCAAGTTCTCGCTGCGTCTTGATGACCGGCAAACACACCGGACGCAGCTACATTCGCGGCAACACAGAAAATGGCGGCTGGGGACCTGACCAACCCGAAGGCCAAACGCCATTGGCTTCCGATGAAATTACGATCGCTGAAATCTTGAAACGCAAAGGCTACGCAACCGCCGTTGTTGGCAAATGGGGACTGGGCGGACCGGGAAGCGTTGGCCATCCCAATTTTCAAGGTTTTGATTTCTTCTACGGCTACCTCTGTCAGCGGGTTGCGCACAATTACTACCCAACGCATCTTTGGGAAAACCACGACGTTGATGTGCTTGGAAATTCATACTTTAAGGCGCACCAGCGAATCGCACAGGCGCCTGAATCGGACGATCGCTGGAACGAGTATTCTGGCAACGTTTACGCTACCGATCGGATGATTGAGAAAGCGGAAGACTTCATTGCCAAAAACGAACACAAACCATTTTTTCTGTACTACGCTTCTGTGGTCCCTCATGTTGCACTGCAAGTGCCTGAAGATTCATTGAATGAATACAGAGATCAATTTGATGACCAACCCTATCTGGGCAACAAAGGCTATTTGCCTCATCCGTATCCACGTGCCGCGTATGCCGCCATGATCACCCGGATGGATCGTAACATTGGTCGAATCATGAAGCAGCTAAAGGATCGCGGATTGGAAGATAACACCATCGTGATGTTTTCCAGCGACAACGGGCCGACCTTCAATGGTGGAGTCGACGCCAAGTTCTTCGAATCGGCCGGACCACTCAGTGGCCTGAAAACATCAGCTCGTGAAGGTGGAATTAGAGTCCCCATGGTCGCCAAATGGCCTGGCAAAATCGAGCCAGATTCTACGTCTGATCATATTTCTGCTTTCCAGGATGTGCTGCCCACCGTTTGTGAAATCGTGGGTGTCGATGCACCTAAAGACATCGATGGAATATCGTTTTTGCCGACACTCTCAAACCAGGGTGATCAGAAAAAGCACGCATATCTGTACTGGGAACTTAAGCAACAGCAAGCTTTAAGGATGGGCGATTGGAAACTGTACCGCCGCGCCGGTAAGAACGGCAAAATCAATGAACACCTTTTCAACTTAAAAGATGATCTGGCAGAACAAAAAAACCTCGCCAAATCACATCCTGAAAAACTCAATGAATTGATCAAAACTGCCACCGCCGCCCGATTCGACTCGCCGCTGTTCCCAACACCATTTGATTCATCGAATTAGACAGCGTTCGGGTTACAGCGATTATTACAATGGGATCAACGGCGGGATTTGGCGATGTGTCGATGGACATGGGCAAAATGAGCCAAGCCAGCAAATGGTATGAACCGCTGGAAGCAAGAAACTGCGTAGAAACCGCTGCTTCTCGGGATTGAATGTTTGCATCAGCCCTACGGATGCGGGGGCCGAGCTGCGATACATGCGATCGGCGTCCCAAAACCGTTACCACCCTCAGATATCGAATCCGATCCAGAATTTACTTACCGTTACTTGGAATCTGGGTTCGTTTCTTTGACAAATAAAATCTTGCCTGACTATACTTGACCCTTAGAATTAGCAGTAGTTTTCAAGGCAATATTCAGTTTCAAAACGTTTCGACCAGACGATTTGAAATTGAAAGTAACCGCCTTATTAACAGCCGACAATGGTCTCCCCAAAGCTCCGACCCAAGGCAATCCTAGAAAGGGACAACCAATGAATTTAGCGGGCAAAATCCTGACGTTTCTGATCTTCTTCCTAAGCGTCGCTTTTCTGGTACTTGCCGTCATGGTAGGTAACACGCACCAGGAATGGAAAAAAATCGCCAATGAGAACAAGACCAAGGTGACCGAAGCACGCACGATCCTTGAGACGTACAAAGGTAAATCAGAAGAAATCAAAAAGACGCTTAACGCAGAACGTGTTTCTCGTCGTCTTAAACTGGCTCAATTGGAATCGCAATTGAACACCTTCAAGGCGGCAGTCGATTCCAAGGAAAAAGAATTGCTTGAAAGAATCGTCACCAGTCAGCGTGCTCAAGACGCATTGAACAATGCGGAACGACGGCTTACTGAACTCGACGCACAGATCGCCGAAGAGCGAACCAAGAACAATTCGCTGACCGACGAGATTGCAGCGAAAACCGAAAGCTCCGTCAATCTGACCAACCAGATCTATTCACTGCAGGGTCAAGTTAAAGAACTTGAGATCGCTCGCATGGATATTGCGGAAGAATTGGCGCGACGCGAAAAAGTCATGAACGCTCTTGGCATTTCTGAAACTCAACTTACCGATCAAATTCCTCCGGAAGTCGAAGGTGTTGTTCTTCGCACCAGGGATAATTTGATTGCGATCAGCGTGGGTGGTGACGATGGCGTTCGCAACGGACATGTGTTTGACATTTATCGTGGCGATCGGTTTATCGGAAAAGCCGAAGTTACCACCGCCAAGGAAAACATGTCGGCAGCTCGATTGATTTCTGAATTCCAACAGGCACCAGTAGTGGAAGGCGACTATGTCACAACCAAGTTCTGATCTGGAATTTGACGCACCCGAGTTCGCAGAATCTCTGGATTCAACGTTTGAAGAAAACCAACCTGCCGCACCGGTAGCGCCAGCAGCGCCCCGGTACCGCAAACAAGGCTTTAGCATTTACACCATAATGCTGATCCTTTCGTTTGTCTGTTTGTTGATTGGCATGATTCTCATGTTCATCGAAGCGGGCAAATACGCATAACTCCTCCCGAATCTCCGCATCGTCTACGAAAGTTACAATATGTCTGCCGAATTTGAAAACAATCTCGAAGAGTTGGAAGATAACTTTGAAGATGGATTTGAAGAAGCCGACGAGGTACTCGATGAAATCGTAGAAGACTTTCAGGAAGAAGAAGTCACTGCAGAGACATCGGAAGAGGCCAAGTCAAATACTGCTACTGCCAGCGGTAGCAAAGGCCGACTGGCATTCTTTAAAGGAATGACGATCTACGACGCCATGTTGATGGCCTCTGCTCTGAGTATTACTGTGGCCTGCATACTGCTGTTTCTTGAGCTGACTTCATTTGGCGGATTGTTCTTCCAATGGAGAACCGGCGAAGCTTTTGTTGAGCCGCTAACACCATAGCAGCCCGTTTCGACGATTTACCGACCTGTCAACGGATTCATTTTCACCCGCCACTTCGTTGATTGCCGCTCTCCGACCGTACTTTGGTTAACTCTTTTAGCGCGCCTGCGGACAAAAGCAGGCTTGGACCATATAATTAAGTCCATCAAGTACGGCAAGCAAATCGGAGACAGCGTTTGGACACCAAATCAACGAGTTTGGAACGTCATGAGCCATTAGACGAAACTCAAATCAAACAACTGCGTGGACGTGTAGATTTATTATTGGACAATATCGAAAAAGTTGTCCTTGGAAAAAGAAACGTTGCCGTCGATTGTGTGATCGCGTTACTTTCCGGTGAACATTTACTGCTGGAAGACGTGCCTGGAGTCGGAAAAACTTTGATGGCTAAAGCACTGGCCCGCAGCGTCGACGGGGAAATTCGTCGGATCCAATTCACACCGGATTTGTTGCCTGGGGACATTGTTGGAAACAGCATATTCAATTCTTCGACTCGAGAATTTGAATTCAAAGCTGGCCCTGTTTTCAGCAATTTTGTACTTGCCGACGAAATCAATCGAGCACCTCCTCGGACTCAAAGTGCGCTACTGGAAGCGATGAGCGACAACCAGGTTAGCGTCGATGGCCAGACTTACCCGCTTCCCAAGCCATTCATGGTGATCGCCACTCAAAATCCTTTCGAATTTGAAGGAACCTACCTGCTGCCTGAAAGCCAGATGGACCGGTTCTTGTTTCGAATTTCAATGGGCTACCCCGATCGAGAATTTGAACAACAAATCTTGCGTGATCACCGAAGTGGTGAACCGGTTGAGGAACTGCAACCCGTATGCAGCACCCGAGAGCTGAACGAAATCAAAGCAGCCATCAATTCAGTCGAAGTCGAAGATTCGATCGGTACATACATCATGGATGTGGTTCAGGAAACTCGCAAGGTATCGAGCCTTAGCGTTGGAGCCAGTACTCGTGGAGCATTGTTATGGTATCGCGCGGCACAAGCAAAAGCCTTTATCGAAGGACGTACCTACACCATCCCCGACGACGTAAAACAACTCGCCGTCAAAGTCCTCGCACACCGGGTCAAACCAAAGGGCGCCATGGGTGCGCTTAACCGGACGGAATTGGAATCCATAATCAATGAGATTATCAGTACCGTCGCAACTCCCCAGTAACACCGTAGATGCGTATGCAATTCAGACACTACCCCCGAGTTCGTAGCTTGCTGACCATCGAAGGGCTGGGTCTGGTAGTCATTCTAGGGTTCGTTGCCGTCTGTTCGGTTTTGCGCAACGTCAATCTGCTGGTGGTCGTAACTGGGATGATGTTGCTACCGTTGATTTTGTGCTGGAGATTGAGCCGTGAATCCATTCGCAGCCTGATCGCTCAACGCATCGTTTCCAATCGCACGCATGCCAACGCGCCAGCTAACATCCAATGGAAACTGACCAACGCCAGCCCGATCGACATTTACAAGCTGCGTGTGATCGATTCCGTTCGTCAAGTCCTTTCCCGAAACGGCGAAGTCCAATTCCATCGGCATCGCAGCGGCGTTCACGAACGCGGAACCAGCACGTTTGATAAATTACCAGCATCCGAAAGCCAGTATGCTTCCTATCAAGTCCATTTCGCCGAACGGGGCATTTACGAACTTGGGCCAGCCACGATCGAAAGCCGATATCCGCTGGCTTTGATCAAGAGCTGGTTTCAACTTGCACAACGACAAACGGTTCATGTGGCCCCGCAGCTTGGTGAATTGGCTGCCAATTGGAGTGCGCAATTGATTTCAATTGCTGTGGGCCGCTCGCTAAAAAATTCTCAAAAAAGCATGATTGACGAAGATTTTTTCGCCATCCGGGAATGGCGTAGCGGAGACAACAAGCGAAAAATCCACTGGCGATCGACGGCAAAGTTGGGCGAACCAATGGTGAAACAATTCGAAAGCACAACCGAACAGAATCTGGCGATCGTACTTGATCTGTTCGCCGATCCCCGCAGCCAGGCGACCGGAACTGAATTCAACAAAATGGCTGCGGATTGTGAAGTATTGCTAAGCTTTGCAACCACTGTGCTTTCAGGTTGGGCGGACCAGCCAAAGGGCCAATTGTGTATCGCTTTATCCGATCAGGATCCAGCAGTTTTGAATTCTAACACCGAAAGCGAATTCGTATCCAAAACCATGCGTGCCCTGGCCGTAGCCCAACATAGTCACGACAACCGACTGGCATCGACTTTGAGCCAGGTCCTGGATCAAATTTCACCCAATGTGCCCTGCATCGTCGTCAGTACACGCAGCCTTGAAGAATCCAAATTACAAGTTGACCCAGAGCTGCTGACGTCTGTCTCCTGGATCCAGTCCAACGATCCCGGCTTTCAACAGATTTTTCGAACCGGCGAAAGCAAACTTGTTTTGCCGACTGAATACTCACCAACCAATGCCGTCTAAATGTATCCACATCTGCTTAAAATTCAGATCACAATCATGTTCCTGGTCGCAACGGGGAATTGCTTGCTGGCCAGCAGCATTGGCGACCCTGGCATGGCATTGTTTTCTGTATTCGCAATTTTGATTGGATTCATTGTCGTCGATCGACTTGGCTGGGTTGACTTGTCCGGTTGGGTCGCCAATCTGGTGCTCATCGGCGTGCTCTATTTTACGATGAGGGACTTTGTCGGCGCCAACAGCTCAGGAAAACTGCTGTCTGTCGCAAACTTGTTGGCGTATCTTCAATTAACGCTGTACTTCCAGAAGAAAACACCTCGATTGTGCTGGCAACTAATTCTGCTTGGCATCCTGCAAGTTGTTTTGGCTGCGATATTCAATTTGAACTTTGAACACACAGTGTTCTTTTTGCTCTACTTTTTGTTTGTGACGGTCACTTTGTATTTTCAACATGATTATCAGTCATGGAATCGCACCGTCAGATCAAATCAGAACGGCTTTAAATTCGCTCGCTCAAACCAGCTCGATGTGGAAACGCAACCAGCGAACCTTGCTCCGATGCTGGTCCTGTCTCGACCGAGCCAAAACAAAAACCTGGCGACAAGTGCCTGGATGGCAGCGCCCTGGCTGCTAGTATCAGCAGTCTTTGCGATGATTCTTTTCCATTCGCTGCCGCACAGTCGGCAGAATTGGCGCGGCCCTTCGGCCCGAAAATTCCAAGGGACCGGGAAATCAGTGGATGTAAACGTGGACGTCGACGGCATCGTCCCGCTTTCCAATAGATTGCAATTTCGAGCCAAGTTCTCAGATATGCTGACCAAGGAACAAGTCATTGTCCAAGGCCAGCCCTATTTTCGCGGAATGGCGTTAAGCAAGTTGAAGCTGGAAAACAACATCACAAATTGGGTAGCTCCCTATGATCATATCTTTGAGTGGAGCTATCGCAAATTGCCGTCGTATTATGCGACAGATCAAACAAACGAAAACCGACAAGTCGAATTGGAGGTCATTCTCGAACCCGTATCCGACCCGCTCTTGTACGCCACGACGCCCAGTTACAAGACCAGATATGGCGAAACCGATGTAGAGTTCTGTCGCCCAATTTCTGCGTTAACCCGTCGTCGATTGGAAACGACAAACAACATTGCTTCATACGTTTATCGAACCACCACCTTACTCGATGAAAACGATCGGCCACTACCCGGCTGGCCGTACCAGGCTTTTGCTTACGGTGAGGCCTATCCAACATTGGAAACGGGTTCGCCGGAATTCCAAATGCTTACCGAGATCGATCGACCACGGTACCAGCAATTAATTTCGATTGCCGACTCCATCGATGACACCGTTGAATCTGACAATCCAGTCGATCTATGCGAAGCCATGTTGGCACATTTTTCGCAAAGTGATTACCAATACACTGTAGATTATCGAGATGTAGAAAAAGACAAATCGATCGATCCGATTGAAGACTTTGTTCGTAATCACCGACAAGGTCATTGCACCATGTTTGCGTCGGCGCTGACATTGATGTTGCGTTCACAAGGAATTCCGGCGCGTTATGTGATTGGCTTTCATGGCGGCAGCTACAACAATTTGACCGATTGCTACGTAATCCATGGTCGGCATTCACATGCCTGGGTGGAAGCTTATGTTCCTCCGGAATTTTGCACACAACAATGGGTTGCCCAAGGCGCCGCTAATCCACGCCGCGGCATGTGGTTGACTCTGGACCCTACTCCTCCATTCGGAGTCGACGATTCTAACGAAGCACTTGATCTTGCCCGCTCCATTTGGCAGGACTACGTGATCAGTCCCGACGGGAACAAACAAGCGTTCGGCGAAAACAATTCGCTGTTAAGGAAATCCACAAATGACACGATATTCGGAACTTACCTGGATGCGTCCGTTGAATTCGTCAAAAAAGATCGCCGCACCCAGGCTTTCCTGCTGTCCGGATTTTTGTTGGCTATGTTTTTAGTATCCATCCGCAATCGCTCGCTTGTCCGTATTCGAGTTAAACGGGAAACCAGCGGCAGTTCGTTTACCAACAGTTGGATTTCAAGAGCGGTCGCCGTTTTCTCGCCAACACTCGCGCAATGGATTGACCAGCGGACCAATCCAGAAACAGTGCCGTTTTACGTTCGTTTGGAAAAAATACTAACCAGAAATTTCAACCTCGTCCGCGATCCAGCTTTGACACAACGAGAATTTGCACGGCTTGCTTTGGCAGAGATCACTGCCAAAACCAACCAGCTTGACGTTATCGAAATTGCAGAAAACGTCCTGCAAGTCGTCACCGATGCATTCTACAAAACCCGATTTGCCGCAACTCCACTGGACAAATCGACCACTGACAATATAGAAAACCAACTTCAAGAGCTGGAACAAATCCTCAAACAATCCAAATCCAATCGCAAATGAAAATCGTGATCTTTGGTTGTCAAAGGCGTGCGGCTGGGATTCGCACAAAAAAACACTCAGCATTCTTGATTCATAAATGTGACATCCTTGGTAATAGCTTCAATATATTGCTCCAATTCACGAACCACCCTTCATGATTGTCCGGACTATGACCGAAGAAGCATTGCAACTGGAACCCACACAACAGCCGCCATCGGTCGATGATGATTTCAACCGCATCGACGTGCGACAAATTACAGTCAGCCGAATCGTCGGTCTAATCCTGGCTGCGATAGTAGCGTTAGGATTCATAGTTGGATTGGCGATTGCCTATTTTGTGTCTGGTCTTGGCTTGGTCTGGTATTGCGTGGCCGCAGGCGGGTTCTTGTTCACCACTCTATTATTTTGGCTTGGATACTTTTGGCCGGCCTACGAACACGAACACTATCGCTGGCGATTGAATGAAACGGGTCTTGAGATCCGGCGCGGTGTCGTTTGGCGACATCAGATTTCGATCCCCGTGGCCCGTGTGCAGCATGCCGATGTATCCCAAGGTCCGCTGCAACGAAGCTACGGCCTTGGGAAACTGACCATCCATACCGCAGGGACTGAAAACGCGTCGATTGAACTCGAAGGCATCGCGCACGAAAAAGCGATTGAGATACGCGATCAAATCGTTAACCAAAGAAAGGCTGGCGATGTCGTCTGACCCTGCGGACTCCGCAGACTCACCTAATCCTTCCGACTTACCAGCCCCTGCTGAGTCTTCGGACCGGCCATCGAATCCGTTCGCGGACTACGGCATCGTGGAAGCCGAAATTGCTGAACAAGCCCAACCATCACTAAACGATGAAGCGGCTACGATCACCCAAAAACTTGGACGACTGCATCCTCTGTCGCTGGTTTTCGAAGTCATATCGCACGTTCGCTCTCTTATTTTCCCGGCAGTAATCGCGATCTTTAGCGCTGCCAACGGCCGTATCGATGGATTGATTTTTGCCGGGATTATTTTCGTGCCAACGCTGATTCGTTCCACGATTCGCTACTTTAGCCTTCGCTATCAGATCCGCGAATCCGAGCTGGTTGTGACCGAAGGCATTTTCTTTCAGAGGATCCGAACCGTTCCGATTGAACGAATTCAGAATATTGATTTGATTCAAAACCTGCTGCATCGAGTCTTCAATCTAGCCGAAGTCAGAATTGAAACGGCCAGCGGTACTGAGGCGGAAGCGACACTTCGCGTTTTATCGATGAGCAAAGTCGAACAATTGCGTGAAGCGATTTTTAAACCACAGAGCACCAGGCCAAGCTCTGAAGATGCAACTGATGCGCTGTCGGCTGAATCGACTCTTGCCGATGCGGCCCAGATTGTCGTTCGCGAAGAATCCGAAACCTTACATAGCATTGGCATCAGTGAGTTGATTCGGGCAGGGATCGCCAGCAACCGAGGCACAATTTTGCTTGGCGTGTTGTTTGGGGCCTATTTCCAGTTTGATGATCAACTGGAGCAGATCGTCGACATAAAAAGTATGATTCGGGCGGTATCCGAAGGCATGGACACGTATACGATTGTGTTTGTTTCTATCGCTGTTTTCATCGGCTTGTTGTTGCTTTTCCGTTTGCTGGGCATTGCCTGGTACATCTTGCGATTCCAAGGCTATGAACTGACTCGCTGTGGTGAAGATTTACGGATTCGATGTGGGCTGTTTACGAAAGTCAGTGCAACGGTGCCGCGAAAGCGAATCCAATTTATCAGCATCCAACAAAACTGGCTGATGCGTTGGATGAAACTTTCTTCAATACGAATTGAAACGGCGGGAGCAGCGGGGAAGGGCAAAGAAGATGCGACGAAGACCGTTTCCAGTCGGTGGTTCTTGCCCGTGGTTGCTGATCATCGAGTCAGAGAGTTGGTCGAAGCACTTCGTCCGGGTTTGGTATGGGACTGGGAATCATTTGATTGGCAACCTATTTCGCCCAAGGCCGGTCGGCGGATGATCCGGATCGCAATCTTCGTCAGTATCTTACTGGGAATTGGCGGTTATCTGTCATTGGGCCTGTGGGGAATCACGGCTGGCTTGGCAGCAATGCCGTGTTTAATCTGGCTGGCAATTAAACGCAGCAAGTCAAAAAAGTTTACCCGCACAGATCAAATCATCGCTTATCGCAGCGGAATTTTCACTCGGAGAACCAGCATGACATTCTTCGAAAAAGTTCAAACCGTCAGCGTTTACGAATCCCCGTTCGACCGCCGCTGGGGAATGGCAACTTTGTGCGTTGACACCGCAGCCGCTGGCCCCGCCGATCACAAAATCAAAATCGGCTATCTAACCAACGAATTGGCTAAGAGTGAGTTTGAAGCCATCGTTCAACAGTCATCCGGCAAACAGCCAGTTTTTGGATAGTTCGCACCAAACATTTCGTTTGTTCGAATTAACTGCCAAAATCCACCACCACGTTTTTCTTCTGTCGGTAAAGTTCCGGGCGAACGACTGCGGCCATCTCGTTAGCCATTGGCAATTGCTCCGTGCCCAGAAAATCAACAACGCGTTTGCTGGCGGAATCCGGCGACGCTATCAGGTCCGAATAATCAACCACAAGCAAATCAATAAACTTTCGAGTGCCCAACCACCCGAGAATTTCTTCGCGATGGCGTTCTAATTTGCTGGTAATCTCAGTGACATCACCGTCGCCAGTTCCAAGTCGATTTATCATCTTGGCCTGGGAGGCCGCAATTTCAGCCACATCTCGTGACATAAAAACAATTTTGTACCGATGTTTGCGAGGCAAGCCCGTCAGCAACATCGATATCACTTTGATGGCCTGTTGATCGAGCGATTCATCGTCAAACAATTCTGGCTGCTTAGGCAATTGCTTAACGGCTTCCCATTCGTAGTAGCCTTGAGGATTGTCCTCGTCGGCTATGCGCTGGCCATCCGTTTTTGCTGGCAGCCCGCCGACCGCCAACATCTGCATCATCAAAGATGTTCCAGACCGAGGCAAACCGGACACGATGGTCAGGGTTCGACCAGAGCTGCCCGGTTCGACTTTGGTTTGCTGTCCGCCTTGCGGGCGCGGCCGTTCCTGTCGGTAAGTTTCCACGCGCTCCTTCACCGTTGGAACTTCGGGAAGCGATAACAGTTGCTCGCGTCTTTGCACCGTTTGCTGTTTAGCTGGCCGAAGTTTCACCAAACATTCTCTTGCCAATTGGCCATGCAAATCGGCCTTTGAATGGTTGGCTAATTGTTGATAGATCCGTTGGAGATTGCGGTGGCAACCTGCGGCGTACTTCGTAGCTTGAAATTTAAGCAGTGTCTCAAATGCTTGCCGGGCGCGATCCCATTGCCCCAATTTCATCATGGCCGCTCCAAGAATCCAATGAGCTTTTTCAATTCGATACAGAATCGCCAGCGCGTTTAAGGCGGCATCCGCAGCCGCTTCCATTCGATTCAATCGGGCATAAACTTCGGCAAGCCCCACCCATGCGTGCGCACAATCATCATCGTTGCCCAGTGCCTTTTGATAGGCTTCCTCGGCTGCAACCAAATGGTTGTTTTGAACGAGCGTTCTTCCCGCCATCACATAAATCATGGGCTGCTTGGGGTTCAACGCCATCGCAACGTCCAAGTACTGCTTTGCCTGATCGAATTCCTGTAATTCGAAACAGGTCTTGGCAAGAAACACGCGTGAATAAACCGGCGGTTTCGCAGTATCGCGATACAGCGACTCCATGATTTTTTGCGACTGACGAAAGTACCCCAGCTCGAAGTAGCAATGGGCCAGGTTCTTCCAATACCGATCTTCCCAAGGCATTTCGTTTACAAGCTCGGTCAACACCTCAACCGCCTGTTCGAATCGATTGGTGGAAAGATAGACTCGGGCAAGATTGTAATCAAGTTCCAACTGGCAATTGCGAGCCGCTCTTTCCAGATCGTCACCAGGATCTTCGATATAACCAAGTGCAACAAATTGCTTTACCAGGTCTCGTGACTGATTGTCACTTAACGCTTCCTCATCGGCGGCTGCCTCTGAATGTTGGCCGCAAGGTTCATCGACATCTTCCCAGCTGGAAATAGTTTGTGGTGGCTGCGGATCTTCGAACGCGTCAATTAAAACTCGCCCATCCATATCCTCACCAATCGGTAATCCGAACTGGTACAGAATCGTCGGAGTGATATCGATAATATTGGCGCCGTAAATGCGCTCGTCCTTTCGAATTCCCGGGCCAGCCATCACAATCATTCCAAGATCTCGATGCCACGCTGCCGGACCAGCCGGTTCGGAGGGAGTCGTCAAGGGTCGCAGCTTACCCGATTGGAAGCCGTGGTCGCTGCACAGGATTATCGTCGTATCATCGCCGGCCAGGTGGACTAACCGTTGCAGTATCATGTCATGAAATCGGTACGCACCATTGATCACATCTTTGAAAATCTCAAAGTCTTCCTCTTTGATATTTTTCATCCGAGGCGGATGGTAGTACATAAACGCATGGCAAAAGTGATCGATCGAATCAAAATATATTGCCGTCAAATCCCAGGATTCGTTTTCAATCAAATGCGTCGAAACCGACTGAATCGATGCACAATCCGCCAACAACTTGCACGCTGCTGAAAGCCGCGAGTCGGATTGCTGATCAATTTGTTTCGCTTTTGGAATAAACGGCAAAATATCTTCCGCCGTGATTTCATCAGGATGCACTTTCAACCGGGCAAGTTCTTCCGCTCGATCGTTGGGATGAAACGTCCCGGGGGTCACCTGGATCGACCCATCTTTCTGGCGTTTCAAACCGTTATATAAATTCGAAACAATGTTGCCATTGATGGGTTCAGCCGGATGACTGGCCCACCAGCTTACAACATTGCTCTTCAAACCATTTTGATGACAGATATTCCAGATCGCTTTAGCCTTGCGATTCTTGCTGGAAAACGGCTGCAGTCCTTTCCCCAACGGATGCGGTTGCGTGAAGCCCAGTACGCCATGCTTGTCAGCCGTCTTGCCAGTCGCAATGGAATTCCAAAGCATCGGGGACAACACCGGATGCAGTGTAGCCAGATTACCCATCACACCACGATTGATCAGGCTTTCCAGACCGGGCAACATTCCTCGATCCAACAATGGATTGATATGTTGCCAATCCGCAGCATCCCAGCCAATCAATAAGATCTTATTTGCGATTCGGTTTTCCATCCTTAGCCAACCTATAAAAAAAGAGTTGCCACCAATATGACAACTCTTCCGAAATTTTTAAACGCGATTATGCGATGCAAGTCTAGACTTTTTCGTTTTTTCTCCGGCGAGTTGCAATGCCAGCAGCTCCAAGTGCTAACAAACCTACAGAACTTGGTTCTGGAATTGCATCTCTTTGGCCTGCAACAATGGTCTTTCCATTTGTCGCATAAGCAGCACCATTGATTTCAATTTCCGCATCCGCAAAATTATCGTTGGTTACATCACCGTTTACGCTAACCCCAATCCAACCAAAAACGGTTTCACCATCACCGGTCAAAAATTCAATTCCAACGTAGCCTGAATTCTGGGGGGGCGCAAATGCTCCAAAAACGTTGCCAGGATTGTAGCTTGTGTAGGCCAGTTGCAATGGACCGGCTCCACCGACAAAACTTCGATTTGATATCGTTCCACCTTCACGAATGTTGATTGGTCCGTACTGAATGTTATTCGATCCAGGCGCGGCAATCGTAAACGCGAATTGATTGGGCCCAAAGGCTTCTAACGCAGCCCAGTTTTCATCAGTTCCGTAGACATTGGGGCCAACCACCCGCAAGTCAAACAAAAAGTCTTCCATTCCATCACTATCAATATCAAGACTAACGGGATTGTCTTGAGTAGCTGTTTCCTGGATGTCCGCAAAAATAATATCAGCCTCAGCAGAGGTAGCGGCGAACGTCATTCCGCCTGCGACTCCGATTGCTGAATAAACTCCAAACTTCTTCGCAGTTGTTTTTTTCATGATGAGTCTCAAAAGATATATGGGAGGGAGTATCAAAATAGCGGCATCTGATACCCCCAGTTTAATTCGACTCCGAAATTTAAGTCTTCACACCCCTGATTTTGAACAACCAAAAGTTGCGTCCAACCTGAAATCAGATCCAAACGATACAACCGGAACTCAGCGACGCTGAAAATCGTTATCATCCATCAAATGCGCAACTCGGTTTAATCGCTCATTGATCGGATTGGCGGCATTTGATCGATTCGTACGTTCTAGCAGCATTGAATAAGCCTGCAACGTAGCGATGGTGCGTTTGTCTTCATCGCCGAATTTCTGCTGTTGAAAATCCAGAACGGATTGCAAAAGCGGTTCCGCGCGATCGTATTTTCCTTGACGTGCCAAAGCAATTGCCAACCGATACTGAAAAGTCAGCATCGCATCGGCATCAGGCGCATTTTCGGTTGCCAAAGCCTTAATGATTCCGCTCAACAATGGTTCCGCTTTTTCTGGCGCGTTCATCAACATGAAAGTCGTAGCCAGACGCTCCTGACAGCGAACGGCTATCGCGGATTCGGACCCAAGCTCTTGAACGAAGATTCGATTGGCACGGCTCAAATATTGCTGAGATTCGTCCAAGCGTCTGAGATCCAGCAACACCACGCCAAGGTTTAAACAGGCATGAGCAACGGCTTGGTGATCGCCGCCCAGATTTTGATCACGAATCGCAAGCGTCTTTTCAAATATCTCCACTGCGACCTGCAGATTGCCCGCGCGATGGTAGATAGCTGCCAGTTGATTGGCGTGCATGGCGAATTCAAGACTTTGCTTGCCCCATACGTTTCCAGCAATACGAGTCGCTTCTTTTTGGTTGGCAGCCGCCGTTTTCAACTTGTTTAGATTGTTATACGCGTTAGCAAGGCCAGCATGGATCATGATCCGTTCTGGATGATCCAGCAGTCCAAGGTCGTCGAAAATTTGCAGGCTGTCGTTGAAATTGTTGACCGACGCTTCAAATTGCCCAACGCTCGAATCCAGAGTTGCCAATTGAACCAGCGATTGGCCGAATACAAATGATTCACCACCGAACAACTGTTTCTGCAGCTGGGCCAATTGCCGAGTCGCCGTGTACGCCGCCTGAATGTTTCCAGCTTGCAGATGCTGTTGAGCTTCCGCTTGCAGGTTTTCAACTTGCTTCCAGGTTTTCAGCTGCTCATTGGAAAATTGACTTCTTGCAAAGGCTGATTCATAAGCCAGATTCGCGTTTATCGTTTGCCAGGCATCGTTACCAAATCGACTGGCAAACAATTGATGCAATTGCCCCCAAATTTTGGCCGCGGACGCAAATTGGTACTTGGATTCTGCATCACGAGCCAATTCAGCAAGCTGGCTCAGATCTTGATTGAACGCCGCTACGTCGGGGTCAGCGCTAGGCGTCTGTTTACCTTTTTCCGGCTGTGGATTTAGGGCATTTTCCGTGACTTGTTGCGTATCGGAACACCCACAAACGAGCAAAAGAACGATAAAAGCTGTGACTGATTTTTTCATGACGATGCCAAATGCTGTTTTGAAGCGACAGATCTAGCCCGCGTGTATCAAAAACCGAAGTTTCAACCCATGTCAGTTCAGGCATTTTCTGGAAAACTCAAAAGTGAAAGCAAATCGAATTTGAATCTATTGCGTTGTTGCAAGGCATTCTGAAATAATCCCCGACCATCGCTAGCGGACCGATCCGCGATTTATTACGGAGCCAGTGTTGAATATTTTGCAAATCATTTCCGGGCGCGGGGTCAATGGTGCGCTGGTCTATTGCAAAATCCTGTGCGAAGAACTTGCCGATCGTGGCCACAATGTCACTCTGATTTGCAAATCTGGTTCGTGGATGAAATCCAACGTTGATTCGACAAAAATAGATGTCATCGAATCTTCGTTGGCCAAGTACCCGCTGAACGAATTTAACCGAATCACCAAACTGGTTCGCGATCAGAAAATCGATCTGATTCATACCCACATGACTCGCAGCCAGAACTTTGGAATCTGGTTGAAATTTGTAACCGGAACGCCAGTCGTCGCAACGGCACACAACAGTCACTTTGAATGGCATTGGAACTTCAATGACTTTGTCATCGCTAACTCCAAAGCGACTTACGATTATCATTCAAAAGTGAACTGGGTTCCGTCACGACGGATGAAAACGATTTATTGTTGTCCGGATTTTGACCGTATCACCAGCACCCGGCCCGATGAGGTTGCAGCGATTCGGCAAGAGTTGAAGTTAGCACCTGACGATTTCTTGATCTCGGTGGTCGGTGAAATTGCGGCTCGAAAAGGCCATATCCACTTGATCAATGCGTTGCCGGAAATTGCACGTCAGATTTCAAGCGTCAAAGTGGTTTGCATTGGGCGTTACGGACCCAAACAACCTCACTTTCGACGCCTGCAAAAACGCGTACTCGAAAACGGCATCTCGGAGCAAATCAATTGGGTCGGGAGAAAAGAAAACGTGGCCGACTATTTGGCTGCCAGTCAATTGACGGTTGTGCCATCGGTTGAGGAGCCGCTGGGATTGGTTGCGATTGAATCATTGTTGGCGAAAACGGCGGTGGTCGCCAATGATACTGGCGGCTTAAAAGAGATTATCCAAAACGAAAAAACTGGATTACTGGTGCCGGTGGGAGACCATTCTAAATTGGCTCAAGCCGTCGTTCGCATGGCTAAGGATCCAGAATTGCGTACACAGTTGTCCGAAAACGGCCGACGTCATGTGATGGAAACATTTTCGAAAAGTGTTTTGATTGATCAGGTTGAAGAAGTTTATAATCATGTCACAGCCAAGAGATCCAGAAAAGCTGCATGACCTGATTTGAGTTTTACCTTTTATGCAAGAGTCGCTCACCCATCGACCTCGATTCAGCGAAACGGCTGCTCAAAGACTTGCCTGGCAACATTTCGGTATCGATGCAATCGTAACCACCTTGCCCGGCGAGCGCGATCAGAACTTTCGTCTGCTCACCAATCATTCTGATTACATTCTGAAGATATCGAACTACGATGCAGACCCAGAATTTATCGCCTTCGAAAATCGTGCCATTCAACTTTGTAATTCAGTCGACGGAGTGGCCACGCCAATATTGCTTAAATCCGATAACAAACGGACATGGGTAACTCACGAGAATCCTGAAACGAATCAAAGCTGCGTGGTTCGCTGTTTTAACTTCGTTCAAGGAAAGCCCTTAGCAAAATGCCAGGCGATCTCGAACGACATACAACGTGCACTTGGTCGGCACTTGGCGTCCATTGATTTGCAACTGAAATTGCTCAATCATGAAAAGCAAGCCAAACGCCATTTAAAGTGGGATCTGGCGAATGCTCCCGCCATCGTTCAAGCCGGCCTTGGACTCCACTCCAGTCCAAAACGGCGTGCGTTGATCGAGCATCATTTTGCGCAATTCAAATCCATCAGCCCCTATCTTGACTCACTGGAACAAAGTGTCATTCACAATGACGCAAACGATTACAATTGGATTTTGAACGAAGGCGCAGCAAGTGGCACAAATTCGATTGGTATCATCGATTTCGGTGATATGGTTTATTCAGCTACAGTAAACGACCTGGCTATCTGCAGCGCCTATCTGATTCTTGATCGCGACAACCCAATGGAAGTCGTCGCCAATCTGGTTTCAGGCTACAACGAAGTTCGCGGCATTCCCGACGCAGAAATTAACGTGCTGTTTCCGCTGATGTGTATGCGATTGGCTCAAAGCGTAACGATCGCTGCTGAAAACAAACTGCAACGCCCGGATGATCAATACCTGACCATTACCGAAGAACCGGCTTGGAGAATGCTTGAGCAATTGGCCAAACTGGATCAAGAAGAAATCAAACAGGCTTTGTACGACGCCCGAAATCCTCGCAATTCAAAAGCCGTTGAAAGCCTGGTGCAAGATCCGACTCTCGATGCACGCCAGCGATTGATTTCTGCATCGTTAAGCCTGGCTTACAAAAAGCCACTTCATATCACTCGAGGCAAAGGACAATATCTTTACGACTCCAATGGAGCCACCTACCTTGATTGTGTTAACAACGTTTGTCATGTCGGTCATTGTCATCCTCACGTTGTTTCCAGCATTACCAACCAGGCGACGACGCTGAACACCAACACCCGCTATCTGCATGACAATCTGACCAAACTCGCTGACCGACTGACACAAACTTTGCCCTCAGAATTGGAAGTTTGTTTCTTTGTAAATTCTGGTTCGGAAGCCAATGATTTGGCTTTGCGATTGGCGACGAATTTCACAAGCAGGGACAATTTCGTGGTGCTGGATAACGCCTACCATGGCCATACCGCGGCACTGATCGACATCAGCCCCTACAAATTTAATTCGCCGGGCGGTACGGGTTGCAAACCGCACGTGTGCGTTCTGCCAATGCCGGATGGTTTCAGAGGAAAGTATCGTTACGAGCAATCCGATTACGCTGTTCAATTTGCTGAAGATGCCAAGCAAGTATTGTCACAACGTTTTCAATCACAACCGCCGGCGGCCTTCATTGCAGAATCCGTGCTCAGTTGCGGAGGCCAAATCGTATTGCCTGACGGCTATCTGAACACCATGTATCAATGTGTTCGCGATTGCGGTGGTGTTTGTATAGCGGACGAAGTTCAGGTTGGTTTTGGACGCGTTGGAAAACAATTCTGGGGTTTCGAACTTCAGAATGTTGTGCCCGACATCGTCACGATGGGAAAACCATTTGGAAACGGACACCCGCTGGCCGCCGTGGTCACCACGCGTGAGATTGCCGATGCGTTCGATAACGGCATGGAATACTTCAATACATTCGGTGGCAATCCAGTTTCATGCGCGGCTGGATTGGCGGTGCTCGAAGTGATTGAGAAAGAAGATCTGCAGTCGCACGCTCAGATGGTCGGAGCATCTTTGATAAAAATGTTGCAGGAACTTGGCGAAACGTATCAACAAATTGGTGACGTCCGTGGAGCGGGCTTGTTCATCGGCATCGAAATGGTGTTCGACAGGAAGGACCGTATTCCTGACACCAATCTGGCGATGGAAATCGTTGAGTCGATGAAAAAGAAACACATCCTGCTCAGTACCGATGGCCCCGATCAAAACGTAATCAAAATTAAACCGCCGATGGTTTTCGATCTGGCCAATGCTGAACGACTGGTTTCGACTTTGGACCGGGTGCTGAGAAAATTGATCAGCTAATCGTGCGGTTGCAAACACTACTTCTTGAAATGCACTTCACACGAACTGCTATCGCACTGGTCTGCCTTGCCGGCAATTTGATATCGCGAACGAGCAACAAGATCGTACAAACAACTCCAAACCGGCATTGAGAATGGGATATGAAGCAATGGAGCCGCAAACCACATTCGTGGAATTCGACGCGACAAATACTTGATTCCGTGCACCCCACCCAAAGTCTGGTTGTCCTGAGTCACAACGTACATTCGCTGCATCAGCTGTTCGTGTGTTAGCTCGGGACACAAGTCTGCGACCAGAGGATCATGCAAAGAAAGAAATGCAAGTGAGCCGCCAGCAAACCAATGCAACCGTCGAACTTGTGTTTGGCAAAAATTACAATTGCCATCAAAGATCACGACATCAGCATTCGGCAACTCCTTGATGCCTGGTAGCGCAGGCTCAAGTTTACCGACTGTCGAACTATTCTGAGACTTTTCTATGGTTGCCATAAATGGGTTGCAGCAGGGACTTTCTTAAATTCCCGTTGATTTTCGCAAAAACTAACTCGTAAATGGTAGCTCTATAAAAGTTTTGCAGATTTCGGCGGATCAATGTCGCAAATTGCCGATTTTCAGCCATATAATGTGTCTACGGCGACGAAATATTCATAGTATCTGTATTTTGACGCCCCGTTTCTGATTAACAAACATTTTTTGGCAAGACTCTTATGAATCAAATTAATCAACAGATTAAGCGTGCCCAGCGAAAAATGATATTGAGCCAGTTTGTTTCGGCTCTGTGTATTTGTTTGTTTACCAGTTTGATGATCGCAGCCATTGGTATCGCCATTCCAAAAATCTGGCATATCGCGGGCATCGACAGTGACGCCAAAGAGCTGGTCTGGAATCAGTCCTGGATTGTAGGCGGATTTCTTATCGGAATACTCTCGTCAGTCGTCTGGACATACATTGTATCCACGGACAAACACGATGCCGCGTTGGAAGTTGACCAGCGGTTCAAATTGAAAGAACGATTGTCCAGCGCTCTTTCATTATCAGATAGCGAAAAAAATTCTGACGCTGGCATGGCACTGATAAACGACGCCAACGATCGAGCCGAAACGATTGAAATCGGCGAACAATTCCAGCTTCAGCCGAATCGCCAAATGTTGTTGCCAATTCTGCCAGCGCTGCTCTTGGCAATTTTGTTCTTTGTTCCCAACGCTGCTGCCGCCAAGACTCCCGAACCAAAACCAGAAGCTGCCAAGACTGAAATTAAAACTGCTGTCGAAACTTTAAAGAAGAAACTGAAAAAGAAGATCGAAGAGATGGAAGCCAAAGGTTTGAAGAATGCCGAACAGGACCTTCAATCGCTGGCCAAGAAAATTGATAACATGTCCAGCGGATTGAAGGACGACGATAAAAAAGATGCCTTGGTCAAGTTAAACAATGTCAAAAAACAACTTGAAGATCGTCGCAAGAATCTCGGCGGCAACAGCAAGGATTTGAAAAAGCAGCTGAATTCACTGAAACAATTCAACGATGGTCCAGCGAAAAAGATTTCCAAAGCAATCAACGAGGGTGATTTCAAGGAAGCGAAAAATGCGATCAAAGATCTGCTACAGAAAATCAAAGATGGCAAAATGAGCGAAACTGAAAAGAAAAAACTCGCCAAAGACTTGGCTCAGCTAAGCAAAGACATCAAAAAGATGGCGGAAAATTTTGAACAGAAAAAACAGGAACTGAAGGATCAGATCAAGAAAGCCAATCAACAAGGCGATCTTGAGAAAGCGGCCAAGCTGCAGCAGAAACTCGAAAAAATGCAGCAGCAAGACAAACAGATGCAGAAGATGAAAAAGATGGCGCAGTCGCTTAAGAAATGCGCGAATTGCATGAAACAAGGCAATGGCCAACCCAAGCAAGCCCAGCAAGGCGGGCAGCAACCTGGTCAACAAGGAAATCAGCCTTCCGACGCTCAAAAGATGCAGGAAGCGATGGAATCGCTTGAAGAGCTGGAACAGATGATGAAAGACATGGAAGGCGAAATGGACGAATTGAAAGACCTTGAGGACATGATGGAACAAATCGAGGCTGCCAAAAACGAGTGCCAGGGATGCAAAGGTGGCGGCAAACCCGGCCAAAAACCCAAATGGCAGGATTGGGCAAAAGGATCCGGTCGCGGCGCAGGTTTGCGGGACAAGCAGGAAACCGATACCGGAACTTACCGTTCACGCGTCAAAGGAACCATACAAAAGGGTGAAACGGTTGTGACCGGCCATGCAGACGGTAAAAACATCAGCGGCCAATCGATCTCAGAAGTTCGAAATATTGCGAAAGCTTCGATCAGCAAACAATCCGATCCGCTCGAAAATCAAAAATTACCGCGCGCCCAACGCGATCACGCTCAAGAATACTTTGAGAGCTTGCGAGGCAAATAGCCGCAACATTTCGCCTGATGAAAAATCGTCTATTGTTGAATTTGGTGCTGTTAATTTTCATCGGACTTGCGTTCGCTGGAATTACTTCAGCTATCAACATGATGGCTAATACGCAAATTGACGATGACCATGAATTCAGCTACATCAAACGAAAAGCTGATCAACACTGGTACCAATCCGAATTCGAAGACGCAGCACGCTACTACAAGCAATTAGCGGATGCTGACCAAACCAACAGCAATGGACGATTTCTATATGCGTACAGTCTGACCAAAGTTATCGATCGGGAATTAAACAAATTAAGTGCGAATTCCACTGAACAGGATGTCGAATCGTGCAGAAACAAATTGGCCAGCGATATTGAGAGTTCAATCGAAGGATTCATTCAGGTAACTCAATTCACGCAATTCAGAAACTTAGCTCTTGTGAGGCTGTCTCTGCTGTACGGCTTTATCGGTGAAAACGAAAAATCACTGGAATACGCGTTCGCCGCCTACAATGGTGGTCATCGCATGAAGGACTATATGAAACTCTACCGCAAGTACCGCTGTCTTGATGTCTTCGCGGAATTAGCCACCAAAATTCGAGCCGATCAATCAACCAGTTGATCCTGGCAAGCTGGATACTCGCTCGATTATCTACCCTTTATTTAACTTTCCCCAGCAGCTCAGGAATCAACTCCACTGGCAATCCAACAACATTGGATTTGAGCCCATTTTCGATTTGCACCCAATCCAATCCATCCTGGTAACCGAAAGCCCCAGCCTTGCCTTGCCATTGTTGCGAATCAAGATAATGGTCCAACTCAATACTACCGATCGAATTCATCATTAACCGGGTTGATTCAACATGAGTCACATTCAAACCCGTTTCGCAATTCCAAACCGTCACCCCAGTCAACACAAAGTGCTGACGCCCCTGGAGCAATTCAAGAATCCGTCGAGCATCCGTTCGATCGACAGGTTTGCCAATAATTTGCGAATCACAAACGGCGATCGTATCTGCAGCCAGTACAATACCGACATCGATGGTTTCGGCGACGGCCCTGGCTTTGGCAAAAGAAGCAGCTTTTACAAACGCTTTCGCGTCCAGATCTTTCGAAATGCTCTCCTCCACACTTTCATCAGGTACGATTACACTAAACTGGTACCCGTGTTCGGTTAGCAATTGTTTGCGCCTCGGTGAACCACTGGCCAAAATCAGGTTCTCAATATTCTCTGGCATAAAAATCTGCAGTGAAGAATTCAATTGAAGTAATCTTTGAAGATAACCATCTACTGGTGCTTAACAAGCCGGCGCTGCTTGCAACCATGGGAGTCGAAGCGGGGAAAGACAGCTTGGTGGTTCAGGCGAAATCGTATTTGAAAAACACCTACAACAAACCCGGCAACGTTTTCCTGGGTATCGTCAGTCGCCTGGATTCGTTTGTGTCGGGTGTCATCGTTATGGCACGCACTTCAAAAGCTGCAGCGCGTCTCAACGAACAATTCGCAAAATCGCAAGTGGAAAAGAAGTATTGGGCGATCGTACCGTCGCGTAGATGTCTGGATAGTGAATCCCTTGAACATTGGCTTATCAAGGACGAATCCCAGCATCGAATGGTCTGTACCGATCCCGATACCAATGGGGCAAAGAGAGCGGAATTGCGATACCGCCGCCTTGGTGAATTCCAGGACCACAGCCTGTTAGAAGTCGAATTGATCACAGGACGCAAGCATCAGATCCGTGTGCAAATGTCGTCAACGCAAAAACCAATCGTCGGCGACAGGAAATATGGCAGCAAAACGCCGTTCAGAAAAGGAATCGCGCTACACAGCTACCAACTAACCATCGAACACCCCACACTCAAACAGCGTAAAACATTTACGCAAGCACCACCGGACTGGTGGAACATAGGCAATTTCATTAGCGATTGATTTTTTTGCCAGCGAACCTTCTTATCCCGGCCAGTTCGGATACAAAATTGCCAATATCTATTCAAATATTCTGTTCGTTTGGAAATTCAGAATGATTCACGTTAAGATAAACAATTGGCACTACTTTTCTTTGCAACTGTGGTTAAAACCTGAATTGGCAAGTCTCGCGAAACCAAATTTCTATCCATGAGTGACAACCGTAAATTTCGAGAAACCGCCGTTGCCAGCGGATTGGTAACCGAAGATCAATTGCGACTTGCGGCTGCGCAAATTCTTCAAAAGAAGAATTCCAAGGGCGTCCAGACGATCGAAATTTCTGACAAGAAGCTGGCGACACAATTGGTAAAGATGAAGGTGATCACGGCCTATCAGGCGGATCAAATGATGTCCGGGCGGCATAAACTTAAGCTCGGCGCCTATGTGATTACCGATTGGATTGGACAAGGTGGCATGGGTCAGGTTTTCAAAGCCATCCACCAAATGCTTGGACGCGAATCCGCAATCAAGGTTTTGCCGCTGCACAAAAACACGCCTGACTCGATCGCGAATTTCCGCCGAGAGATTATTGCACAAGCCAAACTGGACCATCCAAATCTGGTGCGAGCCTTTGACGCTGGCGAAGACGGCAATGTTCACTATCTTGTCGTTGAATACGTACCGGGTACGGATCTGCGCCGTCTGGTTCGAACCAAGGGAAGGCTCACGGTTCAACAAGCGGCCAACATCGTCAAACTGGCAGCCGAAGGCCTCTCCCACGCTCATGAAAAGGACCTGATTCACCGAGATGTCAAACCAGGAAATATTCTGGTTACCCCCGAGGGCATTGCGAAAGTTTCTGACCTTGGCCTTGCTTATTACGTCAACGATAGCAACGACCCACGCATTGGAAAAATTGTGGGCACCGCCGATTATCTGTCACCCGAACAAATTAAAACACCAACGGAAGTCACCACCGTTAGCGATATCTACTCTCTTGGCTGCACACTCTACTATTCGGTTACCGGTAAAGTTCCGTTCCCCGGCGGTACGCCAAAGAGTAAAGCTCGTCGACACATCGAAGAAACGCCATGGCATCCGCGACGGTTTAACGAAGAAGTCAGTGACGAATTCGTTGACCTGATTGGTGACATGATGGAAAAGAATCCTGCGGAACGAATTCAAACGGCTAGCGAAGTAGCCGAGCGACTCGCCCCTTGGGCCAACGATGACAGCCTTATGCTCAATGAAGAAATGTCTCGGCCGAGATGGATGCCGCCTCCGATCGAAGACGTCGATGATCAAGACACCGATCCTAGCGACATTGCTGAAATGGCAATGAGCGAATTGAGCAACGATTCTCCCAGCAGCAACTTAAATCCGACGCTCAGCAACGGTGATCCGGGGCAAGATACTGGTTCGTTTATTTCATCTACCAGAAAACCTCCACCCCCCATTTCGTCTTCCTCGATTACCGGGCAATACAAGGCCGCAGGACATTTACCGACAGAAATCCCCGTAGTCGCTGTAAAAACGGCATTCTGGATTGGCGTGGGCTGCATCGCCTTGGGCGTGTTTATCGGGGTACTAATCGGCCTTCTCTTTTAATCTCTTGCGACTGCGTTGAAGCCGTCGAAAGATTGATCTTCCGTTGCGAATTGGCATTTCTTGTCCGATAATCTGAAGTCAAACAGGAAGCCTAACACTTCCGATGGATCAACAGCATTCACAAGATCAGGATTCCAAATGGAAACCAACGCAACCATCATGGCTGGCATTCCGGCCACCAACGCAGCTCTCTACCACGCAATCCGATTTCGAGTCGGTGATCCAGTTGCATTTATTAATGTCAATGGAAAATCGACTTTAATCTTGCGCGACATTGAAATGCATCGTGCAAAACAACACGCACGCACTGACAACGTCGCCTGCCCAGCTGATTTTGAGCCATCGGACGGTTTGTCCGGCGACCGTGAAACCGCCACCGCTCAAGCCGCTGCCGAATTCCTGCGTCAACATTCCGTCACTTCCGTAGTTGGCGATCGATCACTGCCGCTGATTTTTGCCGAAATCATCCAGCAGCAAGGCATTGAAGTTCGTTGCGATTTGGAGAAAGGCGTGAAAGAACGCCGCGCCAAAGACGAACAGGAAATTGAATGGCTGCGACAAGCGCAATCGGTTACCGAAGGTGCAATTCGTCTCGCCTGCGAAAGAATCGCCAATGCGAACGCACGTGCGGATGGCGTTTTGATGCACCAAGGCGCCGAATTGACCAGTGAAAGTGTCCGCAGCGAAGTTGACATCTGGTTGATGAAACAGGGCTTCAAAACCGTGCCCAGTATCATCGCATGTGGACCCGATGGAGCCGATTGCCACAACCTTGGTAGCGGGCCACTTCGAACTGGCAGCCCCGTGATCGTCGACATCTTCCCCCAGAATCAGGAAACGGGTTACAACGGAGACTGCACCCGAACGGTGGTCCACGGAGAGATTTCGGAAGAAGTGAATCGCATGCATGCTGCAGTTGTGGAGGCAAAAAAAGCCGGCGAGCAAACGACCAAAGCAGGCGTTACCGCAGAAAACGTACACAAGGCCGTAATCGCAAAAATCAAGGAGCATGGGTTTGACATTGGTGTTCCAGAAGATTCGCAGCCCGACGAGTACTGTGCGATGGTACATGGAACGGGGCATGGGATCGGCTTGGACGTGCACGAGCCACCACTGCTGGACTTCAAAGGCCCCGAGTTGATTTGCGGCGAGGCGTTGACTATCGAGCCGGGGCTGTACAGTAAAGCCATCGGCGGCATTCGAATTGAAGACATGGTTATCGTAACCGAATCCGGCTACGAATCATTGAACTCGCTTCCGGAAGGACTCGACTGGAAAACGTAGGCCAAAGAGCGTGACGCAAATCCGTAATTCATTTTGCCGAACGAGTTACGAAACTAATATCACAAAAACTACCAACTTTAAGAGGGATTTCTTTAACCTGCTGCCCACCCATATTGAGAACGACAACCCTTTTGTTGCGCCCGTCGGCAACGAAGATTTTCCCTGCCGCGTAGTGCACCGAATACAACGTTGAATTCTCGATATCAACTTCCCAGACGTTTTCACCTTCAGGCGTCAGCAATCCAACCAGTCCGGATGTGTAGGTCGTGTAAAGTGTTCGTCCATCACGCAAGCGGAAAACATTGTTTGGAAATGCCAATCCTGTTTTTTCCCAAACCAATTCTCCTTTCGCATTGAATTCAGCAATCCGATCATTGCCTGAATCCGCAACCAGAGTATTTCCATTGCGAAGTCGATCAACGTCGAACGGAGTTTTCATTGCCCCTTCGATTCGATTGACCTCTTTGCCAAAGGAATCGTGTTCAGAAACAACACCATTTCCCTGCATCACAATGACATGATTATTGGGAAGTAATTCTGCATCCGCTGGCGAATTCAAATTCGTGATCTTTTGAATCGTTCGTCCTTTGCGATCAATCAATCGAACCTGATTCAAATTCCTTTCGGTCACCAGGATTCGATCGCCCACGCATATTCGCGCATCGTAAACAGGCAAGTTCAACTTCCATTTTTCATTACCATGGACGTCGAACTCTGTTAACGCGGACCCGTTATTGGAAACAAGGAATCCGATCGGAGAAAACTGGCTGGACTTCCGATAATCCTTAAAAATCCGGGCGTCAAAAATCTGGTTTGCTTTTAGCCAATCATCCCACTTTTTGATTGCTGCAACTTGCGTATTGGGCGATTCGATTGCTTGAACGCCAAAGTAATTCCTTGAAAGCCCACGCAACAATTCAAGAGAACGCCGGCGAATATCGAGTGCATCGCTTCGAATCAACACATTCACGAGCCGCTTGATCGACACGTCCGGCGTGGATTCGCCAAAAGCTTCAATCGCAACCAGAGAAACTTCTTCGTCCGCATCAACGATCAAATTCCCAAACTGTTTCAATTCACTTTGCGAAAAACACTTTGGCAATGCACTTATAAACGCTAGTCGTAATTGGCGATTCTCTGTTTTCAGCCCGGACAAAATCACATCCTTGACTTTACTGTCTGCCAGATCCTGAATCGCCAAAGCCATCTCTGTCCCAGCTCCCAATCCATTCAAATGTTCACTTACCTTGCACAGCGTCTCAAGGCGTTGGCGACTACTAAGAGACGCCGCCGGATCCAGCCGAAAAATCTGGATAGCTGCGTGAACTATGTTTCCAAAACCGTTTTGAATCGCAGCAATACAACGCTGAGAGCGCATTCGGGTTTCTGTATCGCCACTCTCCACGGCATTGGCAAGTAATCCCAGAGCTTTTGTACCACGGGTAATTAAAGCTTCTTCAGCGGCCTCGCGCTGAGCGTATCGGGCGCTGCTTAATTGCTCAATCAGATCCTCAATCTCAGAATTTGAAGTTTCGTCTGGCAACAATTCGATGAGCAAAGAGTTTGCTACCAGAACATTTGGCTCCAATCCGTACTGCTCAAACACATCGTAATACAAATCAAGCTCAAACGAGTCTTCACCGAAATTGTTTTCGGCTGACAGACTAAATGCTAACAAAGCAGCCAACGACAGAACAAGTAGTACGATTCGTCTCATAATTGATTTGGCCGCTCGCAGCGTAAAGTCACAAGACTAGCGAATCTTGGGTGGCTCCATTGGCGAATCTTCCGCTTTTGGCGCTGGCGGTTTGCCAAGCACCACCGTCGCTGACTTCGTTTCCTCATCCAAATGAGATTCGAATTCCAGCTTGATTTCGGTTCCCGCTTCGAAGCGATTTAAAATTCTTCGAAGTGCCATCAAATCATCAACGGGTTGATCGTTGATTTTCAGAATAACGTCCCGATGGCCCATTTCTGCATCCGCAGCTGCAGTACCTGCAATAACTTCAGCAACGCGAATGCCTTTACCTGATTTATTGGGTTCGGTTCTGACACCCAGAAACGCCGGCGAAATATTTTCGCCCTGCTTCAGCCTGGCGATTACGTCATCCAGACTCGAAATTGGAATCGCGAATCCAATCCCTGAATCGTACCACTCTACGCCAGCACCGACCGCTTGTGATTGAGGATTCATGGGAACGCAAATGCCCATCAGTTTTCCTTCTATATCCAACAACGGTCCCCCGTAATTGGCTGGACTGATATTGGCGTCGGTTTGAATGGCGCGCCCGCCGATTCGGTTCTTCGCACTGATGATGCCGGTCGAAATGGCGGAATTCGTATCACCGTAGCCAACACCAACGGAAACCGCCCACTGCCCAACTTTGATTGTTTCTTCGTTAACAAATTCTGGAACAACGATGCCATCGAACCGTTCAATCTTCAACAAACAAATCTTCCGCGTTTCATCCTTACCCAGAATTTTGGCCACCCGGCGCTCACCGTCACCCGTTATCACCGTGATCACCGGCGGCGACTGAATGAAATTAAAGCTGCTGGTGATGATGTGGCCTTCATCCGAAATCAAAACGCCAGTCGTATTGCCTTCACCCTGTTTTCGAATGCCACCGATTCGACCCTGGATGGCACTGACACCGCCAAAAGATTCAATCGTCACCAGACTTGGCCGAATCTGCTGCACAGCATTTCGAAAGGCACGTGACGTCAGCGACATCGCTTCAAACACCTTGGCCTGATCAACTGGCGTAGTTTGCGAAAACGACGGCACGGAAAACGTTGTGGCAATTACGAAAACCAATATTTGCAACTTCATGAATCTATTCCTTTGCCGCCGGAACGATGCTCAAACGAAGCAACTCCGTACCTCGCTTCACAACAATAATTGCGTCCTGACCAGGCACCAGATTCTCAATCGCAAGTTCGTAATCTTTGACGTTGCCAATCTTCTCTCCCGCCAGTGAAATCAGCAAATCATCGGAACGCAATTTGGCTTTGTGAGCAGGGCTACCTCGCTTGACCCGGTCAATATAGGCTGGGCTGTTGCGACCGCCATGAGAAAACAATTTGATCCCTAAATTTACCGCCTCTTTAACCGCAGACTTTGCCGCCAGCGACGCCGGTTTTTCGTTACTTAGAAACGCGGCCAATACCGAATTAGGCACCGCATAATTCAGACGAGTATTCGTTTCGGAGCTATTAATAATCTTTCCAATGACTCCAACCAACTTGCCTTCGGTTGTCACCACCGCACCGCCGGCAGCACCTGGATTGCTGGTTATTTGATCAATCAAAACTAAATCACCGCGATACGCAACATCTCGACGGTTAAGCTTTGCTTCGATGCTGGTCTTCAACGAAATCACACCCAGCGTTACCGATAATGGTTCCTGTTTGTCAGCCACTTTAAAGGCGTTGCATACCGCGACCACCCAGTCACCTTTCTGGCCAACATCATCTGGTTTGATATCAAAAAAGTCCGGCGTCTGTGCACTGATCTGCAGCAACGCCAATTGGTGCTCACGGTCGCGTCGCAACACACTGGCGATATGAGACTCACCGTCTGGGGTCACGACTCGAATTTGACTTCCGTCAAGAAAAACGCCTTGAGTTGTAAGAATTCGGCCAGAATCTGAAACAATGATACCGGTGGCATAACCTTCCACGCGTCCAGCAGCTGCACCATAGACCTTCACCATTCGCGGCTGCACGGAATCTACAGCATTCACCACGAAATTAGCTTCGTCAGCGGATAAACACTCGCAAAATATTGCAAGCGTAAGAATCATTGGCAATCGGAACATGTTCATTTGTTTATTTAATTCCTCTATTCCGGTGACGATTCAGCTGCCGGCTGTTCAACGCGGCGCACCGATTGCATTTCATAGATCCGCTGAACCTTTTCCCCAATACCAACAACGACACTGCGCGACCGTGATATTTTCAAGCCATTTTCGTCGCCCCAATTTTCAAAAACAATTCCGCCAGGTTGCTGATCACAATTCTTGCTCGCGCCAGCCTTTAGCAACTCAATTTTCTCCTGTTGAGCTGGTCGATCTTCCATACTCATCCAAACATAAAACGCATCCTCTTCGGCGTCCTCAATTTTCATACGGTAACTAGTTTGCCGCAGCGCTTTGTCGCTGCCGTCGAGTGATAATTCGCCAAAAAATTTCAAATCGCAAAACCGATTCGCGGCAAGTATCCCGATAGCTTGAACGGCTTCGATGCAAAGCTTGGTTTCGACGAGCGACAACTCCTTCTTCACATCACCCGTCTGCTCAACCAGTTGTTTCCCGTCCCAACTGTAAGTGACAGAATCATCCGTTTTCCGAATCAGCTCAAACGAGCCGTCTGATCGCAAACGAACGATCTGCTGACCAATGGGCTCTCCGTTCTCAATGATACGATCGGTAATTTCCCATTCGGTTATATCCTTTGGGGCTTCTACTGAATCCAACCGCCATTTGTCGATTAGCCTGTCCGCGTACGCCGAATTTATGTCACGGTGTCGCACAGTTCCAGGTTCGGCTGACAACAAATCGATCATGTCCCGCATGCGAGCAATCTGTTCTTTTTCTTCAGGGGTTTGATCCTTTTCTTCTTTTTTGATCTCAGGCTGTTGCGGCTTCGCGTATGGCAAACCGTACAGCCGCGTGCTGTAAGTCATCTCTTTGCCAGCTTTATTTTTCACCAACAATTCCACTGGCCAATCCTCGGGCAACGTGCAAATCAGATTCGTGAATTGATTGGCCGTTAGTATTTTTTCGCCCTCAAATTCAAGCAAATGGTCACCAGGCCTCAAACCGGCTTTGTAAATCCGCGAGTCCTCATAAACCTGAGAACAAACCACCTTGCCTTTTCGATCTTCAAAATTGGCGTCCAGCGTCCCGTGTTCGACCAGCTTGGTAGCCAACAGCTCGGGAATAAAGTTTTTGACCTGATTGGATGAAATGGCGTAGCCAAGCCCAACGTTAACTCGCCCACGCTCTTTAAAACTTCCGCGCCCATTAATACCAATCACCTTGCCCTGCAAATTGAACAGCGGCCCACCAGAATTACCCGGATTGATTGAGCTGTCCGTTTGGATGCAGTTGCCGTACACCAGTTGATTCATACCGGCACCAGGCTGGTAGCGTTTAACGCCACTGACAATTCCAAGCGTTACCGTTGGAACCTGATCTTCAGTCAAGATAAATGGGTTCCCCATCGCCAGCGCCCAGTCACCGACCTGCACCAAATCCGAATCCGCCAGCGGAGTAAATGGAAACTTGTCCTTACCCTTCATTTGGATGATGGCAACATCGCCACCCGGATCGGTCCCAATCAAATCCCATTCATACAATTTGCCGTCGGCCAGACCACCCCATCCTTTGACTCCAGCACCGGTAATGACGTGATGATTCGTTAAGCCAATTCCGGATGGATCGATAATGACACCCGACCCACCACCTTGCCGTTCTTCACCATAGATCGCGATGACGCTGTCGATAACCTTGTTAATCGCCTGGATCCGCTGATTTTCTACCGAACGCACAAGCTGAAGTTGCTTATCGCTCAATTCATCGTCAGCCCGCACTAATTGCGAACTGCCGACCCAATGGATTATCAAGAAGCTCAAGAGCAGGCAAAAAAAACGCTTCATAGAACTCTCGATTATTCAGACTTGGTAAATTTCGCGTCCGCCCAAACAGCATGATCCGCGAGATCAAAATTTTCACCCGGCAATACAATTAAAGCCAGCTCGTTGATGCCACTTACAGAAACCGTCAAAGGTTCAGGATCTGACGCACCGGTCACGCGTTTGGACCACAACCGGATTCCATCACCTTCGATCACCATTTCGCAATCGCCATTACCACCGGTTTCCGAGCCAATACCAACGACCGCCCGAAAATGACTGAATCCATCGGAATTCTCAAAAACAAGGTTGGTGTAAGAGCGAGTGCCAATTCCTTTTTCGAAATCTACGACACGGCCCGAACTGGAAAATTTCAACTGGATCGGGTTACCCAGCAATGTTTTGTCGCGTTGCCATTTTCGCGGCAGAGCAAATTGAGCTTGCTGTTCAAAACTGAGCGGCTGCAAATCGGACAAATAAACAACACTTTTGGATTGAATCTCGACTCTCGCAAGTCGTGAAACCGGCAATGGAATATCAAACTGATCAGAAATACCGATAGTAAACAATCCATCCGAAAGCTCTTTGATTTCTCCACAAACCACCGACCCGTTCAAAAGAAACGCTCGCGCAAACGCACGTTTCGGTCGATCCATTTCCAGTTTCGCAAAGACAACTGCTTGTACTTTTTCGATAGATATTTTTCTGGATTTTCCGTTGTATTCCATGACCACGTGCGTCGGGTCGATCTTGTCAATCAGACCATCAACCACAACGTCGCCCTTGCGTGAAGAAACAATCACTGAGTCAAATTGTTTCGAAGGGTTTTGAAGCGCTTCGATTACTTTAGAAGTTTCTCGCCAAACGACGGCTTCGACCACCTCTACGGGTAAGTCTCTTTCTGCGGCGTTGGAAACGGTTTGAACCCGGTCTCCTTCAACGGCCACATCTTTGCAAAACAATTGCCCGCCGAATTTCAAATTCAATCGAATACGGTTGGTCGCAGCTTTTTCAATCGTCCGACCAGTAAGGATGCCCGTCAAATCATCAACCGTTTTGTTCGCAAGGTTTTCACTTCCAACAATCGCACCGTTTCGATCGATCGATTCTATGGAGGCTCGAATGGAAGAACCATTTACCAAACGAACACGAACGCCGTCCAATTGATCCGCACATACCGAAGTCGAAAACAGAATCCCAAGAAGCACGACCAGGGCCGACATGCATCCGAGATTCCTAACTGGTAACTGACTGGTCATGGATCACCAAGCGGGGCTATTTATTGGAATTGCCGTTGGCCGCTTCAAAATAACGTTCGACAATATCGCGAAAACGGGCTGGAAACTTGTCCTTGATCGCATTGTTGGCTGGATCGCGACTTCGATCTCTCAGTCGACTCCAGGGGCTTTGGGCTTCTTCGCTGTAAGCCTTTTTTATCGCCTTGCCATTGGCGTTACTACTGCTTCCACCTTGCTGGCTTTTGGATGGCTGCTGCTTGCCGGCTTGTTGTTGCTGCTGTTGCTGCGGCTGTTTTTGCTGCTGCTTTTGAGTGTTCTTATTATCTTTGCTTTGACTACTGGCTTCTTTCTTTTCCTGTTCTTTGATCAGCTTTGCGAGCATGTTAACGATTTTCTTCTGTTGCGACTGAGTCTCCTCGCCAGGATCGATCAACGAAAGTTTTCGTCGCGAATAATCCATGCGCTGATAGACGTCTTCCATCTTGCCTTCTTTGATCGAACGCAGCTGTTGAATTTGTCGCCATGCCGCAACTCGCAATCGCTCCGGAGCATCGGGGTAGAACTGCAGAAATTCTTTTAACGTTTCGATGGCTTGTGGATACTGCAACAATCCCGATTGAGCAACTCCCGTATAAAATTTTGCATTGCCAACATGGACGTTGAAATCGGCGAACTCGCCATAAACTTTTTCGAGCAGCGGCGTAGCTTGTTCAAATTGCTCGTTGTTCATCAACATCCGCGCCAGATAGAAAGACGCGTCGGAGGCGAGGAACTTGTCATCCGAATCGGCAAACGGCATCAGCAAGGCAACCGCTTGATCAACATCTTCTCCATCAGACGCTTCGATCGCATCCGCGTAGCCCGAATTTAATATGATCAACGATTCAGTAATTGCATCGGCGACCGAATCCGATCCGTACTCATCAATTGCTTCTTTCACCTGACCAAGAACTTTCTGGTCAACGTCTTGAAGCGATTCAACATGCGCAACAAAAGCAGAAAGCACTTGAGAGTCGTTTTCCTGTGCAGCAATATTTTCCACGGTGGCCAACATGGCAAAACACAGACTGATGATGGCCGTGGTTATGAATTGAATTCGCATCTTAATTCCAGTGCTCGACTAGTTATCTTTTTCCATAATCTTCTCTGCCATCTCCTGCAATTTCTCTTGCAGCTCCGACAACCCATCCACTTCCCGATCAAGAGAAGCGTCCTCCTTGCCATTCTGGGCTCCAGAAATGTTATCCAGCTGTCGCGTCTTTCGGTTCAAACGCAATTGGGCAGCCTTTAACATTTTAAGTTCCGCTGAACGCTTGAGCAACGGTTGATCACCGCCGCCTCCGCCTCCGCCACCTTGCTGACCACCTTCTTCTTTCGATTCTGCCAGTGCTTCCAATAAATCCAGCAATGCCGACTCAATTTCCTGCTGCACTAATTGAATAAGCTGGTCAGTTCGTTCTTCCTGCAGCAACTCGCTTACCTTGTTCAAACTGTCAATCAAATCCTGAACCAGTTCAGGGAACACTTCGCTGGTACCGTCCTCCAGCAACAAATCATAAGCCTGACGACCAAGTTCACCGATCTCCGATTCTTCTGCAGCCAGTCTCAATACTATTAGTTGATCCCGTCGAGTCAAATCGCCAAGGTTTTGGCGCTTGTCTTCAATTTCGATCGTCATGGCATTGGCACTGCGCTGACGTTCCAACATTTCACTGAACCGGCCTTCCAGGCGACGCAGTTTTTCTTCGCGCGTCTCATCGCGCAATTGATTTAAACGCTCTTCAATCTCTTCAAGAGCTTCTTCAAGTTTCTCTTCTGCGTCTCGCTGTTTACGCTCAGCTTTCTTTGGATCCTGTTCGTCAAGATTCTTGGAAGCATTATCCATTGCTTTGGCTGCATCCTGCACCTGTTGTTGACCAGGTTGTTGCGATTGCTGCTGATTTGGCTGTTGCGCTTGATCACCTTGCTCATCTTCAGGCGGCGTCTTGGCCATATTTTCCGCAAGTTCCATTGCCTTGTCGCGCGTCCGTCGTTGTTTTTGTGCCATCTGCTCAACAGCCTCTGGAGGCAACGAAGCCAGACGGCGACGCTCTTTCTTTAACTCAGATTTTGCCTTCTCTAAATCGGCCAGAGCTTTTTCCTGCTGCCGCTGAGCATCTTTGGTCCGGCCGCTGCCCAAGTCCTCTTCAGCACGCTCCTGCGATTTTTCGGCTTGCTGCAACGGCTGTTGCCCCGGCTGAGGCGATTGATTCTGCTGCTGACTTGATTGCTGTTGTTCCGATTGTTTTTGGCCGGATTGTTGCTGACCGGATTGCTGTTGGCCCGACTGTTGTTGGCCGGATTGCTGCTGACCAGATTGCTGCTG
>CAYONX010000003.1:70690-92369 GCA_964405425.1 uncultured Pirellulaceae bacterium
CAGATTGCTGCTGGTCACCTTGTTGCTGGTCTGATTGTTGATCGGATTGCTGCTGGCCTGATTGTTGCTGGTCGCCTTGCTGATCGGACTGTTGATCTTGCTGCTCCGATTGCTGCGCGTCAGAGTTCTGGTCCGAGTCCTCTTGTTGTTGTGAATCGGCATCACCGTTTTGGCCGTCCTTCTTGTCCTGATTGCCGTCTTGGCTTTGCGGATTCTTATCACCGCCTTGTGGTGTTCCGTTTTGACCAGGTTCCCCGCCTTGCTCAGCCAGATTGTCGCCGTCAGCATCTTGTGGCTGGTCCGCGACAGCACGACGAAGATTTTCCGTTTCTTTGCGAAGTTCAAACTGCTTGTCAGCAATCTTGTCCATGGTGCGCAACCCACGCCCCTGCGAACTTTCCGTTTCGTCAATCAATTTCGCCTGACGATCGATCAATTGTTCCAATTTTTTGATTTGAGCATCCAGTTTCTTTAGTTCGCCTTCCTTGTCTGCAACTTTGGAAGTCTCTTTGCGTTGATCGGCCTGGTCGCGCTGCATGTTTTGAATGGCATTCTTCCATTGCTCGTACTGCGCTATTTGTTCCTCTTTGGATTTCTTCTCCGGTTTGTTGTTTAACAACAGCTTGACCAGTTGATCGAGCCGGTCGACGACAAGCTCAATCGTTTTTTCTGCCTCATCCAATTTCCCTGCATCCAACAGCCGCCCAACCTCAGCCATTTTCTTGGTGATCAAATCCTCCTTGGCCTGCTGGTAGGCCGTGATCAACCGCTTCGCTCGCTCTGGCTCTTCGACCTGAATCTGTTCCGCAATGGTCGTGAACTGATTTTCCAATTCAACCATCTTGCGTTCAACTAATCGTTGACGTGCGCCCAATTCCGATTGACGCTTTGAATCGTCCTGGCATTCACCTGGCGAAGTGAAAACAAATAGCGAGGCAAATAGAATTGCTAACATCAAATTCGGTGGTTTGGTCATGGCAACACGCTTAGCGATTTGATTCCATTTTAATTGTCATCGAAGATATCGTCTTCATCGAAAACATCCTTCTCATCTGGCTTACGCCGCTGGATTTCGTTTATAATTTGATCTTCGCCTCGCTTGATTTCCAGCAATTTATTAACAACGCCCTGAAAAGTTTCAGATTGCACCATGGCGTCCATAATCTTCTTCATTTCGGCGAGTATCTGCTGGTGCAGCGCTGTTGTTTCATCCACAGCAGCGAACAACTCGTTCTGATCGTTCAACAACCGACGACAATTGTCCAATTCCCGGTTCGCCAACGAAATCAATTGTCCGTCCAACGCCCGAATAGGTCCAATGATTTGTTGATCGAATCGCTGGGCCAATGTTTGCTCGCCCACCAAATCTTTAACATCCTCGTCTAGTCGATTGTTCTGTGATTCGACCAAAAACTCTTCGTAGCTGCTGGCGATCGCATCGAGTTTGGTACCTATTAGTTTCTGATTCCGTGCCAAAGTAATCATGCGTTTTTGTCGATCGGAATCAAATTTTTCAGGCGACTCACCTCGCGGTACCATCGCCGCCACTGCCTGTAATTCCGACGAAAGTTCGAGCTGCGAATCGTACGCTTGCTGAAAGGCCTTTCGTTGCTCAATCTCTCGACGCAACAAATCAGCTCGAAGTTCCTCCGGTGAAACAATCCGAATCAAAAACTCAGCACTGTCAGTGACATTTGGTTCCGGCGGCAAGGTATCAGAGGCACGAACCAACAATTTGAAACTTGTACCCGGCTGCAAATTGAAAGGTTCCAAATCCAACACCGCAACGTCTTCGTCCTGTCGAATGATATCCGGTTTCTGGAAATATTGTGTGATCGAAACATCACGACTTCCGCTGCTTCCTGCCGCATCCTCAATTTCAGAGTTTTTCCAGTTCGTATGGAACCACAATTCCGCCAATCCATAATCGTCGCTCGCCTTGAACGAAACTGGAATTCGGACCTTGGGCACTGCCAGGCTACTGATCCCCAACAATCCCGCGAATATTTTCGGGGCGTCATCGTTTTTCAGCTGGATTGTAAATCTTGTCGGTCGCGTCGATGCCAAACCGGATTGATCAACCAGTTTGAATTCATACTTACCACCGCCCAGCGCTTGCCCTTCGCCGGGAATACCAAACTGATACTTCAGTCCATCTTCTGTTTTTTCTAACTCCCAAATCTGCTCTTCATACCCAACACTGGCACTTCGCAAATCTTTATTAACCGCCAATTGACCTTCCAATTTGCTACCAGGCAACAAACCATGTGGTCCAGGCCCATCCAGGGGTTGTGCCGGCATGCGAGTGTAGTCGGGCAGAATCGCCTGCATTTTCAAATTCAAAATTGCCGGCGGCTCGACCAACAGGACTTCGACTGGAGGAGTTGTATCGTCTCCGCCTCGCGCCTTAATGGTCATTTCTGATGAAACGTTATGCATCACGAACAAATGTTCTCGGCCGTCCATTTTTCCAGTCGGCTTCATCGTGTGAGTTGCAGTGCCCGTTTGATTTTCGATTTCAACGCTAACTTCAACATCGGAAATCCGACTGTCTTCGCTCACCTCCACCATCAACCGATGGTCCGTCCCACGCGGCAATACGAGCACACCATCTTCAACACCTACAATTCTCAAATAAGTCGCTTGTGGCCATTGGGCATCGCCAAGAAGAATATTGCGATTGAACCAGGTGCCCAGGAAATCTGTAGTTAAAATCCCGACGACTACCAACGCCAGAAACCCGACACCAAAACCTAGCGTCAAGCGATTTTCTGTCAGCTTCCTTTGGTTGATCGTGTTGCCGAAGTCCATCGATTTCGCCAACTCAATACTGCCATCAATCGTTGCATCAGCCAATTCCCTGGAAACCCCTTTGTCTTCCAAGTCGGTTTGTTGTGCGAGTTGCGCACCGCTGATCAATTTTTCATTCAGTTCAGGGTATCGAGTTTCGATCTGATGTAACAATGCGTCATCAGAAATCTTATTCATCATTGGTCGCAGCACGCGCCAATAGAACAAACCGATAGCCAAAACAATCATCACAACCAACATGATTGCTCGCTGTGCAAAATCCATCTTGAACATGCGATCAATCAGCAGATCCGTTGCAATGATCGCCAAAATCAACAGCAACCAACGCGACACGCCTTTGGTCAACACCCATCGAGTCAGCGAACTGCGCAGCTCCGCCAATCGCTCCCTGATCGGGGCCGGCATCGCTTTTAGTTTGTTGCTTGGTGAATTCATAAGTGAGCTAAAATCTTGCTACATCAATTTGTACCATTTTCGAATTGCCCATTCAGCGGACAACAAAATCACAGGCAACAAAAATGCAGCCATACGAAAATACTGATTCCAATCCCAAAGCGGTCGTGCGGGACTTTTGAAAGATACTCGCTGGACTCGTTTCGGTAAAACTTCCGGTAATTTTTCAATCTCATCCAGCCGGAAATACTGTCCGCCCGATTTTTCAGCGACCTCTTTCAGCAATTTTTCATTTAGCCAAAACGCATTCGATTCGACCTTGGGTGGCACAACCCGGTACGTTATCGGCTCGATCAACTCATCTCCCGACTGTTCGCCGAAATCAATCGTCGCCTGAAAGATGCCCGTTCGAGAAGCAATCACGTTGCCTTCGTATTGCCCACTGTTACCCGGCAACAACTGCATTTCCATTTGCTGCGATCTGCCGTCTTGATTGGTGATTTTGGTTGAATAAGTGGCTTCGTCAGAAGGCGCAAATTGTTCGTTCAGCACGCGCGCGACAAACATAATACGATCACCCAATTCGTATTCCGTTTTGTCAGAATCAATGAACCCGCGCTTCGAACCCTGCAGTGAACGGTTCTCGATCAGATACCGAACGACCTGGATCCAGAATCGATCGAAAAACTGAGCCTGGATTCCCGCTGGACGCCATTTCCAAGTCCCTTGAAAGCCCATATATAAAACCGTTCCCGCACCCAGTCTTCCGGTCGCGATCAGCGGCGCATTCCCATCAGCTCCCGCCTGTTTCCCGCGCTCCATCAATACTCGTGCCGTCGGCTTGGCTGACAACGTTGGAAAGTTCCAATAAATGTTCGGCATCGCCTTCCAGCGTTTTTCGTTCTCGGCCGGATCACTGTGAAAACTAAGCACTGGATGATCAAGATTGTGCCGGACGACCAACATGTCACCGTCGTTGCCAGCTGCAAGCGACAATGCATCTGACGAATCGATGAATTGAGAATCTCCAACGCGAACAGGCAATACGTCTCGAATTCCTTTAAGTCGATTGAGAGTCACAAACTCACCAGTGAACTGCGGGCCAGCCATGTAAAGCACACCGCCAGCCTTGTTTCTGCAAAACACTTTCAAAGTTTCAATCCACTCGGCATCAAATTCCTGCGGATCAGGGTCCATCAATAGAACCACATTGTATTGACCTAACTCTTCAATCGTTCTTGGCAAGCGGCTAATCGGCGTATTGCCTTCCTGCGGGCGCGACTGATCCATCGACTGCAACCAGCAACTCAAATCGATCGTTTGATCACGTTGCAACAAACGTTGCACTTGTTGATAGTCCCAGGACGGCAAGCCGGATATCAACAACACTCGTACTTTTTCATCCACAACTTCCAGTTCACCCGACTGGCGAGCGTTGTCGGCGATATTGATTTCGTTCTCGATCGTTTCAGCTCGAACGGTGTAGACATAGCGACCGGGCTGGTTTACCGTGTGCCCAAAATCGATTCGTACGCGTCCACCGTTCTCGGGCATATTGACGTTTTCTGATTTGACGACTCGTTCGGCGTCAAGATTCCCCGTGTTCTCATTGAATCTTTGCTCTAACAATTCAACTGAAATTTGATCCGGCAGATTCGCGGCATCAAAAGAACTTGCTTGTAAAAGTGCCTCAATTTCAAAAGGCTCATCAGGGTAAGTACGATTGCGCACGAAAACTTCGGCGACAGAAATATTACGCGGTGGGTTTGGATCCCCCACGCCAATTACATAGATCGGAATGTCCAGCCCGCTGGCTCGAATCGCCATTTCAACAGGATCTTCGCTGCCGTTATGTTGGCCGTCGCTAACCAAAAGAATCGACGACAAATTCGATGCGTTGTCTAACGATTCGCGAAGCGCAAGCCAGATATCCGTTCCCAAACCGTTTGGCACCAACTCAGGAATCGAATCTCGAATCTTGCTTTCGCCAGCATCAGCATCGGCAACTTCATCCAATTTGTCGTTCTGATCTTCGTCATCAGGATCATCTTCAACGATATTGGATTCCACGATCGCCGGGATCACCGCAATTTTCTCAGTCCCATCCGAAAAATCGACAACCTGAATAGAACCCTTGTCTCGAACGGCCGAAACCCATTGTGGATTATCCAAGGCCTTATTGAGCATCATCGATCTCAGCACTGTACCATCGGCAATCTGATCCGCATTGATATTGAGCGAACCGGCAAGCTGGCCGACAAACGCCTGATCCCGATACCGATCACCGCGTCCAAACGACATCGAAGCATCACGCAATAAATCGATATTCGGTTTGATTTCGTTGATCTGCTGATAAAACATCGACGGTTTCAACAGCATCCCAACAAGCAACAACAACACTACCAACCGCAAGCTGGCCAACAACCATTTAATCGGCATTGGACACGTGTGTTGTTCCCGCCGATACAGCCAGAATACACAAAAACAAATCAGCCCAACGATCGCCAGCAAAACGAACACCCCCCATGACTCAGGCAGATTCGCCCACTGCATAGTCGGAGTGCCGGAACGTTCAGCTTGATCGCCGTCCATCCAGGTCCAGTTCGAATTTTGTGCTAACAGCAAATTCAATTTTAATCTTCCGTTTCTGAATTTTGTTTCTTGCCCGGCCCAAGTGCATACACACGATTGGCGCCTTGAACCCAGATCTTTTGCCCATCGCTGAACAAGTTCCCAACCGGCGCCTCGGTCCCAAGTTCGACATTGGCAGTCTTCAATCGAATGGGTTTCCCCTTATTGCCTTGCAGGCTGAATTTAATGATTTGATTTTCGACGGGGATATAAATAGCATCGCTGGTCAGCATCCCGCGTCCATAACTGACTTTGCCATTGAACAACGCCGTTCCGCCCCAAAGCATCAGGCCTTCTCTTTGAAGATCAAAAGCCAAAATCGTTTCCGGGCCTGCCGCATACAGGATTCCGTCCTTCACTCCCAGCAGATAATCCACTTTGGATTCCAGTGCTGCCACCTCTCCGCGCCAAATCAATTCGCCAGTATTTCGATCGTGAGCTTCGATCTGCTTGGCATCGCTGGCAAAACAAACCATTTGTCGTCCGTAGGCGATAACCGTATCGGTCAACCAGGATTCGAATTTCATTTGCGGATAAGAACGCCCCCAACGGCCCGAATTGAAATGCATTTCGCCATTGCGTTCATAGCGTTTTGCAAACCGAATCAATCCCGTGGTTGGGTCGACAATGAAGACGACGCCAAGGCCACAACTGGCGAACAAGTCACTGCCATCGATCGAAAGATTGACGGGCGAGTATGGATTGGCGCCCGTTTCCGACTCGTCGCACAAATAGGATTTCCAAACGGTCTTACCATCTTGTTTTGGATCCAGGGCATAAACCGAAATCGCGCCGCCGTGATTCACAGGTACGATTATCAAGCCTCCATAGGCAACGGGAGTTGACATGAATCCGCCCGTTTGCAGCCACGGCGATTCTTCAGTGCCGTCGTTGATATCGACCATGTCAAAATTTTCAAATGCCTTCTCTTCAGTAGCGGCAACTTCCGGTGCCGACGCTGCGTTGTCGATTGGCGGCAACGTCCACAACAGCTTTCCTGATTCGGCTTCGTATGCCGTCAATTGATTCGATCGCGAACGACGCGAAAAGGCATTGAAGCGAATATTGTTTCGGTTAAACGTGCTTTGGTGAGGAGCATCTTCAACGCGAGGCCCTTCGATCGTATACAACACTCCATCTTGAATCGACATTTGCGATGCAATGCGATCAGCAAACAACTGCACCTCGTGATCATCGCCAGGCAGTTCCGCCGACTGTTTAATGTTTAGGCGACCTCGATTCAATCGACGCCGCAACTCGACCATTGTGCGCGTGTGATCATCCAGCTCGTAACGGTTTTGCCAAAGCGGTCGCCACAACACGTCACCGTTGTTGGCGCTGCGGTCCCAAACCGAAAGATCAATCGCAGTTTTAAAATAAACTTGATCCTTATAGAAAAGCAAATCACCCGTTGGCCGCCACTTGCCTCGCTTCCATTTCTCGATCATCAATTTTTCTTTGGCACTCACCGAATCGGCCGCACGACTCAATACATCTTCACCAAAAATTGGTTTGATCTTATTGATATCGGCCAATCGAGTCGACTTGGGGGCAAAATAGTATTGCCAAACTGGCTTCATTTTTCCAGAAAAATATCGGCGGGGCAGGGCGGGCATCACGCCACCACGATCACGATCGGCCAACGGCATTAAAAAACCCGCTTTCGTGCTGAGCGAATTTTTCCGCTGCAACATCTGCGAGATCGATGATTCGACCTGGTTCAACAGCAGCTCGTTTTGCCCTTGTTGCTGGCGAGCACTTTGCAAATGCCTCCGAGCGTTCTTTTCTTCACCCATCATCGCCTGACATATCGCCATACGAGATTCGACTTCGGACAACGATACGCTGGGATCTGGATAATTCTTGGTGATCTTTTCAAGCATCCGATAGGCGCCAACGAAATCGAATTGGTCCATGTAAATGGCGCTCAACGTCAACGCGGAATCGTCACCAATGCTGCTGAGAAAATAGTTTCTGACGACCAGCTTCAACGCTCGCTCGTCATAAGCGTCACCAGCCTCTGCCATGATTTCTCGAGCGTTGGCGTCCGCCGTTATTCGATACGATGCCAAACCCGATTCGACCGGCAACGAAGCGATGATCCTCTCAACCTGTTCCGCCAGTGAGTAATAAATCTGGCCATCGGATGAAAACAACGCATCGCCGCTGCGCTCCAAAACTGACTGCCACAACTTCGAGGCGATACCATATTGTTTTTCTTCACGATACCGATCTGCCTTCTCAAGAGTCGCTTCCAAATCCGGATCTGTTTTCAATGAAGCTCCCGAATCACGAACTTCACCCTGCTTTTGAGCCGGTTGGATAAATACAACTTTTCGGACCCACTTCCCATCGATCTTGATCTGGGCCTCTTGTTGTTGCGCTTGAACAGGGCGTAATCCAACAGGAACGATTGCCAACGCAAGCCCAGCGATCATCAAGATATTTGCAGCGATTTTCATGGACATGTTAATGCGACCGCCCCTTCCCAAACCACCAACCAAGCAATTGCTCCAATCCAAGCACTAGCAGCAGCAGCCAGATGATTTGGGGCCAAACTTCTGCATTGCCACCGCTAACCGTTTCGTTCTTGACATCAGCAACGGCAAGCAGCTTGATATTGTCATTAAAGTAATCGCCTTCCATACTCGCGGCCTCCATACGGCTGAGCCTTGATTCTGCCGGATCAACATTAGAAGCAAACAATACCGTGTCGGTGTCGCCCGTGTGGCGTTTGAGCCCGATTTCATAAAATCCTCTACGTCCGATTTCATCAAATTCGACACGGCAGAATACATCGTCCGATTCTTCCTGGCCGTTGTCGACGGGCCGAGCAACCGCCTCGATCCGCTCACCCTTGGGGTCTTTCAAACTGACCCGACTCTGAAAAACGCTCAAATCAACCGGATATGCAACTCGACCGCCGATACGAACATTCGCATTCTCGCCAACACTGCCAACCAGATAATCAATCATGTCAATCATTACAGGAGCGTAAGTTGGACTGCTCGGCCACATCGTCCAATCTCCATCCGCCGGCACCGTAAATACAATCACGCGTCCTTTGCCCCAACTCTGTTCCACCATCGCAGCCGAATTTTGCGAGTCACTAAGACGAAGCGGCACAACAAAATTATTGCCGACCTGTTCAGTATCAAACGTTGAAGTCCACCAACTAAATATATCCACACGACTCAAACTGGTCGCATCACTGTCGACAACGGTTTTGAATGCTGGATGCAGCTGAGCATCGACTTCAAAATTCACCCAAGTCCCTAACGTCGGATCACCAGCGATTGAGGTCAGTCCAATCGGCGACAACCCCGAACCCTGTTCATGAAACGTATCATTAAACGTTGTCGACCGAGTTTTGTTACCGGGCATCAACACAAGGTTGCCCCCGTCTTCAACCCAGCTCTTCAATGATCGCACGCGATCGGGTGAAGCTTCGTCGACATTGCACAGAAAGATCACGCGGTAATTCGATAATGAAACCGTCTCCAGTTCCGTCACCGTGACCGTTTCAAGTCGTAATCCTGTACCCGGTATATTCAGACAATTCAAATAATAGGTTTCACTGCGCTCGGCGGCAGCCGATGGATCTCCGTCGACCAGCAAAACGGGAATTCCGTCAAAAATTCGTGCCGCACAAACAGCCGAACTGTCCGCCAGCAATTGATCGGCCTGCAGTTCAGTTTGCGTCATGGATTGGCGATCAATTTCTGCCGTCACCTTGAAATTTCGAAATTTCGGCGCTCCAGAATCTTCGCTGGACAAGGCCGAAACAGATGGATCGCTGGTAAACAGATATGGGAAAACCACTTCGCGAGTTTGCCCGGGCTGCAAATTGGGAACGACCTGGTATTGGGGCGCCGCATCGTTTACGTGAAACAAAACTCGCATTCCGTTTACGCTAACATCTCCGAAATTCGTCACGTCGGCAGCAAAACGGATCACTCGATTGGCGACTCGCAAATCAAGCGGACGAAAACCTGTAATTGCAAGATTTAGATCATAATCGCTTCCCGTGTCGATCAAATAACATTCCGCACAATCGAGCGCCAATTGATTAAGCAACTCGTTAGGGGCAAGTTCCGTTTCAGAGATTTCTCCGAGTTGCCAATCCGATTGACGAAGATCGCTGAAACAATAGGCAACACGGACCACATTGTCCTGTCCAGAAGAAAAATATCGCCGCAATTCGGACAACGATTTTTGATAATCGGCCCGCGAATCGGTCGCTTCAATCTTGTCGATCGATTCCAACAGCGCCGGCAATGTTTCTTTGGTTACTGGTTCGTTTGCCAGAATCGGCTGCTCGGCGCTACTGGTCAAAGCAACGGTTAACCAATCTTCCGTCGCGTTGGATTCGGCAAATTCTGTAATCAGTCGAGCAACGGTATCCTTTGAAACCTCAATCGCCGGTTGATCGCCGTTGATCACTTGTGAGCTAAGCGAATCATCAATCAGGAAAATCCTTTCGTATTTTTGATTCGACTGAACGATGCTGACCACTTCCGACGGCAAGAAAGGCCGAGCTATCAGCAAACCAATCAAAAACATCGCAAGGCATCGCAGAAACAGCAAAAGGAAATTTTCGATTTGTACACGACGGCGATTCTTTTTGTCCGCTTCGAACAAAAAGTCCATCGCCGCCCAGTCAATAATCTTGAAGCGTCGACGATTCAACAAATGAATGATGATCGGTGATGCCACGGCTAGCGCACCCAGCCCCAGCATGAACGGATTCATCAACCAACCAAACATTCAAATCCTTCCTTAAGGTCGTTCTAAATTTTTCGCCGCGATTTGGCGCGGAAATTCAAATAACTGGCCAGGACCGCCGAAAGCGGCTTGGATGTGTCCATCAGAATGTGATCAATTCCCATCCTCGAACACACTTTTTTCACCCTGGTCATGTATCGGTCGACCGCCAGCAAATACGATTCTCGCAACGCCCGCGGTTCAGTGAACAATTGCGATTCTGTTTCCAACCCTTTGAACAAAATGTTTTCTTCAAACGGAAACTGCAGTTCATCATGATGCATTACATGAAACACAACCACTTCATGTCGCCGCAAGCGAAACTGGTTCAGCGACCGGGCCAAATCATCTGGATTCAAAAACAGATCCGAAAACAATATCACCATGCCACGTTTACGAATTTTGGCAGCCAGCGTAAAGAATGGATCGGCAACGTCCGTCTTGTTGTCAGGCGTCGCCTGTTCTAGCTCGTGGAAAATCTGTTTCATATGAATGGGGTGGGACTTCGGCTTCAAATTCTTGTCGATCTTGTCGCTGAACAACATCAAGCCAACCGAATCCTGTTGTTGCTGAAGTAAATATCCCAAACTCGCAGCCGCCGTGGCCGCGTAATCATATTTACTCCAACCCGATTCAGCCCCGTACCGCATTGACTTGCTGCAATCCACTACCAAATGACATTGCAGGTTCGTTTCTTCTTCGTATTCCTTGATATACAACCGATCGGTTTTCGACCACACCTTCCAATCGATGTGCCGCAAATCGTCACCCGGCGCGTATTCGCGGTGTGCAGCAAATTCGACAGCAAATCCGTTGTACGGGCTGCGGTGTTGCCCCGTAATAAAACCTTCGACAACCAGCCGCGCGCGCACGTCGATTTTCTTGATGCTTTCCAGTGCCTTGGGATCAAGGTACTTATCGCGCGACGGTTGAGTTTTTTCCATGTTGTTTCAGATCAAATGACGATCGCAAATCAGGCCGATTAAGAAAACGCCTTGGCCAATTCCGGAGCCACGGCATCGCCATCGCTGCGTTCGGGCAATTCTTCGAGCAAGCGGTTAATAACGTCGTCGGTACGAATTCCAGACGATTCAGCATCAAAGTTCGTAATTACACGGTGACGCAGAACCGGTCTAACCACCGCTCGGATGTCATCGGTCGTTGTATAAGTCCGTCCTTCGAGAACCGCCCGGGCTTTTCCGCCGAGCAACAAATTCTGGACTCCACGAGGGCCAGCCCCCCAACCAACAGACTCTTTGACAAACTCTGGACAACCATCTTCTGCAACGCGAGTTGCCCGCACAAACCGCAGCGCGTAATGAATCACGTGAGGAGCAACTGGAACGCGGCGTACCAATTGCTGCAATCGCAAGATGTCCTCTGCATTCAAGACGGTGTCCACGTCAATGTCACGATCCGCCGTGGTTGATTCCGCGATCGAATACTCTTCGTCGTAGCTTGGGTACTCCACGAAAACCTTGAACATGAATCGATCTTGCTGGGCTTCTGGAAGCGTGTAAGTTCCTTCCTGTTCGATTGGGTTTTGTGTTGCCAGCACAAAGAACGGATCCGGCAACTTATGACGCTCGCCGCCGATGGTTACCTGTTTCTCCTGCATCGCTTCCAACAACGCCGCCTGAGTCTTGGGAGGCGTTCGATTGATTTCGTCAGCAAGAATAATATTTGCGAACACCGGGCCTTGCAAAAACTTGAACGCGCGGGCTCCAGTCGATTTATCTTCCTGGATAACTTCCGTTCCGATGATATCGCTGGGCATCAGGTCTGGCGTAAACTGAATTCGATTGAAGTCCAGACTAAGCGTCTTCGCTAACGTCGATACCATCAGCGTCTTGGCCAAACCAGGAACACCTTCGAGTAAACAGTGGCCACGGGCGAAAATCGCGATCATCAATTGCTCAATGACTTCCTCCTGACCGACGATTACTTTGCTTAGTTCATTGCGAACCGACGCGTAGGCTTGGCTTAGCTTTTCAAGCGATTGAGCATCTTCGCCGGATAGTTCCGTTTGTCCTGGATTAGGTTGGTCGTTCATTTAATTCCCGTCTTGTAGAATCGGCGGTTCGACATGTCCGCACTCTCTCAGTCAAATTTTTTCCCGGTAGCATCCGCGATCGATTGACAATTAAACCTGTTTTCCAGTTTCAGGTTGCGTCGTCAGACTCGATTGCGTCCCGGATTCACGGACATTCTAACCGAGATCCAGCGTTTTTGCAGTTTGGGGCAAGAACAATAGTCGTTATCAGGCCGATTGATTCCCGCAATTTTCTGGCCTTTATCTGGAATTTATTCGAAGTTGGAAAATTTGTTCCGTCAGGAAATAATACAAACTGGTTACTTACGACGTTTGACACTTAATAACACTGGGCCGTGGCAGAACTGACCTCCACCAACGACGATCGCACGAAAAAACGATGGCTGCCTGTATTAATGTCTGTCATCTCACATCTAATGCTGCTTTCACTTGGCCTGCTGACCCTGGCCAACATGCCGCGAACCACTGGCAGCGAAGCCGACAGAGCCGGCGAAATTGTCCTGGCCGTCCTGGATGAGAACCAGGAAAAATCATATCTGCAGAAATCTGACGCCGTCGCCGAACCAAAAATCCCACCGACCGCACCGGCAATCGCCAGCGATCCCCCGCCAGCCATCGATTTTCAAATCGACATGCAAAAGAAACTAACCGGCCCCGCCCCAATCGAATTCAATGAGCGGGCATCCGATTTGACAGGTAACACAATCGGCAGGAATTCCGAAACACCCTATGAGCTATCCGAAGAAGATTTAAAGCTGATCGAAGCTGATCAGAAACTTGTACGCAATCGCAAACCAAAGGGCTCGGAAACAACGATCAGTGTTTTTGGCAGCGGCGATTTGACTGGCCGTCGATTCGTGTTTCTGATTGACCGATCGAAAAGCATGGGTGAACAGGGACTGGGCGTGCTGAAGCAAGCTCGCATCGAATTGAGCAAAGCCATCGACACGCTTGAAAATCACCACTTCTTCCAGATTGTTGTGTATCACAATTCCACCGGAACGATCGGCAAACGGGAATTGCTTCCAGCAACCACAGAAAACAAACAACGCGTACCCAATTTTCTGCAAAGTTTGTTGGCATTCGGTGGAACTAATCACGAAAGAGGACTTTATTCGGCCATCACCTATCGCCCGGATGTTATCGTTATGATGACCGATGGCGGGTCTCCGGACCTGAATGATGGCCAGTTAAAGGCCATAAAAAAATCGGCTCGAAATACTCAAATCCATACAATCCAGTTCGGACTGGGTACCGCTCGAGACACGAATCATTTTCTCGAGCGTCTTTCCCAAATCACTGCTGGAACCTATCGTTATATAGATGTTCGAAACTGGCGGAAGAAATGATGACGCACCATTCTATATACTCGAGTCTGATTTTTGGTTGCATTGTCACGGCCACTGCGTTCACGATTTGCTGCGCACAAGAAATTGACGTTCGAATACATTTGCGAAACGGCAGCACTTTCAATTCCAAAATTGATGCGCAGCAATTTCAATGGACCGATGTTCAACAACAATCGCAAGTCATCGATTGGAATGATGTCCGCCAATTGAAATTGATCGGAGTTCCGGTTAGCAAGCAAATTCAGCGCGTCGAGCTGCTGCTCAAGCAACTCAACAGCCCAAACTATGCATTACGCGAAGAAGCCGAAAAGCTACTCAGCAGCGTTGAATTCGCTGGCCCCTTCAAATCGTTGATCACCAAATCCGCTTCCGAAATCGAAGGCATGGAAGCACAATATCGAATCAAACGCATCCTTTCGGAATTGGCTGACGAGGAAGATCCAGACACGGTCGCGGCGGGCTTCGATGAAATCAGTCTGAAAGATTCGACGGTTCGACTCGGCGACATTGCCAACTTTCGCCTACGCTGCAAAGTCGACGGACAAGACATTACCGTGGGCCGCAAACTGGTCGGTCGTATCACGGTGGTTGAGCCTTCCCAACAACCTGTCGAGTTCCAACGATTACCAATCCAGACACAAACCTTCAATCAAATCAGCCAGGATTTTTACAAAAACGAACAGGATACCCTGATCAGTTTTGAAATGGATGCCCAAGGCAATCCAGTTGCGATCGGCAGAGCGGTTGACAATTTTTTCGTCGATCGCGGGCTTTTGATGAATACCGAACAAAGTGGCTTCGTCCAGCTCACCAAGTATCCGTTCAAGTATTGCCCAATCGATAGCGGTTCACGATGTGTTTGTCCTTACGATGAAAGATCCGGCAAAAGGTTACGTGGCGTAACGAATTTGAATTTCTGTATTCCCGGCCAACCAACAACGGTCGCGGGCGTTCGAAAATTTGGCATCTTTCTGGAACGTATCGAACACAGCCGCGACTTCGTTGTCGAAGCATACAACGCTTGGGGCCAAATGATTGGAATGGTTGAATCGACGGATCAGATTTGCACCTTCGCCGGATTCAAATCAAATCAACTGATCACCCAGATTCGAATTTCAACCAACGACGACCTTCCTGAAACGCTGAAGCGAGTCGCCAACGGTACCGTCGACCAAACCTATGCGTTTGACTGTGTGACTTTCGATTCGCCGGAAAAAATTCCTGGCCTAACCAGACAAAACCCGGAATTCAAACACGCCGCTCGAATCAGCTTTAACAATGGTGACTCGCTGCTGGTTAATAAATACACTCTCACATCCAACTCCGTCGCTTTCACCAATCCACTGACGGGGCTACGCTCAGAACATGAATGGCACAACGTTCATTCCGTCAGCTTCCCGACAATGACCAGCACCCGACCGGGTGTGAGCAGGCTGATGATGGCGCATCTCAATGATGGATCCATCATTCGTGTTGAACCTGAATCGGTCCTGTCAGCATTTGATTTTGTCGGTCAGAAATTCCAGCGTGACCAAATCATTGGAGTATGGAAGGGCAAAGCTCGGGTTCCACTCAAAAGCGATTTCGACGAACAGTTACCCATTATCGCTTACCCAAGCTGTCGAATTCTGGCCGATGATTTGAAGTTCGACGAATCGGGAATCAACTGGAATTCCGAATCGTCAAAAAAATTAATCCAGCAGGTTCAACTGGCAGACGAGGAAGACGCCTTCGCGGAAACTCAAGATCCAGACCCGGACCTGACGCCAAAAACCGACCAAGTCAAATTCAGCGACCGGGCTAACGCGGTTCCCTCTGTTTGGCTCGATCAGCCGACCGACACCAAACTAAACGACGGTCACCTGCTGTTTAGCGACGGTCAATTTTTCGTTCTAGGTTCAGCCAATGGTTTCAAATTGAAACAAATCGACCAGTCCAAAAGACGGCTGATTGTTGAACTCAACGGAGTGACCAAAGTTTATCCATTGTCTCGCGTCGTCAGTTTGTCGCTTCCCAAAGCAATTCCATAGCGTTACCCTTTGTCAGGTTTCATTCAATATTTTTGCCGCCTCGCCTACAAGTGGAAGTTGGGCAAACAAATATTCCTACGTATTTGCTGAACGCTAAAACGGATTCAACATGCCAGAAAAATTCGATGTCATTGCGGTCGGTGCCCATCCAGACGATGTGGAAATCGGCTGCGGCGGCACTTTGGCGTCTCTGGTCGATCAAGGCTACAGCGTGGGGATCGTCGATCTAACTAACGGCGAACCAACTCCGAATTGCCCCGACCCAAAAATCCGTGTCGCCGAAGCTCATGCAGCTGCCGCTGTCCTTGGTTGCCAACGAATCATCCTTGACTTCGAGAATCGAAATCTCTTCGACAGCTTTGAAACGCGAGTCGGTTTGGCGAAAGTGTTTCGTCAGTACCAGCCCAGGATTGTATTAGGCTTGCTCGGAAAAACTCCGATGGCTTCTCCCGACCATTGGCAAGCTTCACAGATCACCGATGCTGCTGTGTTTTACAGCCGTCTGTCGAAATGGGAGCACCATTTTGATGACCTTCCGACGCACACGATTGCGCGCCATGCTTACTATTCACTTCTACACAGCGAGTTCATTGCGAATCAAAACAATCAATTGGTGGTCGATATCGAAAAAACGCTGGACAGAAAAATGCAATCGATCCAATGCTACAAAACCCAGTTCCCGCCTGAGAAACAGTACGTGATCCAGCGTTCCGAATCGATCGCGCGAGCCATTGGATTTTCGGCCGGGTTCACTGCCGGCGAAGTGATTACTTCGACTCGCGCGGTTGGATCCAAGGACCTTGTTAAGACTCTGTTGCCCACATAGGCGGCCCGATGCGAAGTAGCGAAAAAGTATTCTTTGAAAATGATTCCGGAATCAGACTCTGTGGCATTATTGATCGACCAACCGAGGCGGTCAGAGCTACGGCACTTTTTTCTCATTGCTTCACTTGCACCAAAGATCTAAAAGCAATCGTAAAAATCAGTCGCAAACTGGCTGAGAATGGAATCGCGGTTCTGCGATTTGATTTTACAGGTCTTGGCGACAGTCGCGGAAATTTTTCAGATACCAATTTCGAAAACAATTGTGAAGATGTGTTGGCGGCTGTCAAAAAAATGGCCACCGAGATCGCTCCACCATCGATTCTGATCGGACATAGCCTTGGCGGGGCCGCGATGATGACCATGGCTGCGCAAATCGTATCAACCAAAGCACTGGTCACAATCGCTTCGCCGTCAACCACGATTCATCTGGCCGACTATCTCGCCCAAACCAATCCAGACATCGTGGAGAAAGGGAAGGGCGAAGTCGTCATCGGTGGTCGCACCTACCTTCTTAAGAAACAATTGCTGGACAATCTACGAAAACAGGATCTACCATCCTCGTTAGGTAATCTGCAAATTCCTCATCTGATTTTCCATCCGTCAAACGATGACACCCTACCGTATTGGCACGCAGAAAAAATGTTCGAACTGACCGGTGGGCCAAAATCGATGGTTACCCTGGACGATTCCGATCATCTGCTGGTGGAACGCAAAGACGACTGTGATTACGTCGCCAGGATGATTTCCTCATGGCTGAGCCGGTTTATTTAGCGAACAACAAAAGTAACGTTCTTTCGGGCTATCCCGTTGATTCCAGATTCTTCGGTATGTTTCGTTGGTTGTTTCCAACTTTGAGCCAAGCAACTATTCCAAGCACATTACTCCAGCCGATCGCGAACTACCGCCGGCCTACAGCCCGCAATCTCCAGGCCAATCGCCGCTGCCAACCCAAGATGTCGGCTTTCCTGCTGCCGGCGATCGCTAGTCACAGTCATTGAGTATCAAAACCATTGGACCATCGGTTTACTCTTCCTTAAAACGATACGATGCATGCGTGTCGTAGTCGATCGAGTGTTTTTTCTTCAGCTCATCGATGAATTTCATGGTCCGCTGTGTGTGCGGGTTGGCGACTCCGCTGCCTTTGTTTTCATCAACCGTTTCAAAACTGTGCAACAGCGTCTCTTCGAGCACTTGTCCGACCGACATTCCCTTGTGTTCAGCTAGATCCTGGAGCAATCCAGCCAAGCGTTGTTCGATTCGCGTATTTACGTCCACACGTTTGATCGCGACCGGGTCCCCGGAACTTGGTTCCCATTGACCAAATCGTATTACGGTACCATTAACGTCACGAATGTTGATCTCCCGCATACCCCATTCGCGTAGCGTCGGTTTGTCTAACAGTTCGACTTCCCGTGCATCTAAAAAATCGAAATAGCTATCGAGATCCTCGACAACAAAATACAACCAAAAATCGCCACCACGTTCGATCCTACCATCCGATTGATTGAAATGCAGCGTCGCACCGCCAAACTTAACCCCAGCGTGAACCGGCGGATCGCCCCATATGAATTCAACCTCAAAACCCAACTGCTGTTGATAGTAGTCAATCGTTCGCTGCAAATTTGAGACAGCCATCGTTGGGTAAACTTCGCTGCAACCAGCAATTTCGTTTGCGCTCATGGCATCGCGTTACTTATCGAAATGAAAATGGTGGGGAATCAATTCAGTAATTGACCATCGATTCAATTGATCCGGATCATTCGCATCGACCGAGACAACTTCAATGTCCTCACCAAATTCAATGATGAATTGTCGGCATGCACCACATGGCGAAGCCAACGGAGTGGCCGCCACCACAATTTTCGCGATCGACTTGTGCCCGGCTGCAACCATCGCCCCGATCGCATATCGTTCCGCACAAATTGCTAATCCGTAGGAGCTGTTTTCAACATTGCAACCGACGAAAACTTCACCGCCGGTCGTCAACAACGCGGCGCCTACGTGAAATTTCGAATAAGGGGCATAGGCTTTTTTTCTGACAGCCAATGCCGCTTGGATTAGTTCTGTTTCACTCAAATCCTTACTCTCTCTACAATTAATTTCGGTCGGTCTGCTTTTGTCGGCGTGATTCCAAACGACGCACCGACCAATTCACTTGCCAGGCCAGCAACAGACTCTGCACAGAAAATCTTCGCCAGCGGCTGATCCTTCTGAACTTCATCACCAATCTTGGCCAGCATTTCAACGCCCACGCTATGATCAATTCTATCGCCCATTTGCTTGCGACCACCACCCATTTCAACGACTGCCAAACCGATTCGATCGGAGTTAATTCGATTCACGCAACCGGATTCGGTCGACCGCACGGTATGCACAGTAGCTGTAGGTCGCTTCATAGACAGATCACCGTTTTGTGCTTGTACCATTTGCTCAAACTTTCTGAACCCATCGCCATCATCGAGCAGCATTTTCAGCTTCTTCCTTCCCGCTTCGATATCTTTCACAGCATCGGCAGACACCAGAACTTCCGCCCCCAATTCCAAAATCAAATCAACGACGTCTTCCGGCCCATCGCCGTTAAGAATATCGATCGATTCATTGATCTCGACCGCGTTACCAACCATGCGTCCAAGGGGCTGACTCATATCAGAAATAATCGCTGTTGTCCTGGTGCCCAGTTTATTGGCGACGTTTACCAATGAATTCGCCAGCGCTCGTGCGTCCTCAATCGTTTTCATAAACGCACCGCTACCCCATTTCACGTCCAGCACCAGCGCGTCCAGGCCAGCAGCCAGTTTTTTCGACAATATGCTTGCCGTGATCAACGGAATCGAAGGAACCGTAGCCGTTACGTCGCGAAGCGCATAAAGTTTTTGATCGGCGACTGCCAGATTCTTCGAAGCACTTACAATCGCACATCCATTTGCGTTGACCACGTATCGAAATTCATCAGGCGACATTTCACACTGAAATCCCTTAATCGATTCGAGCTTGTCCAGTGTCCCACCGGTGACTCCCAAGCCTCGACCGGAAATCATAGGCACTTCGACATCGGCTGCCGCCAGCAACGGTGCCAAAGCGATGGAAACCTTGTCACCGACACCCCCAGTCGAATGCTTGTCGACCCGCGTATTCGAATTCGACCACTTCATCGTGTCTCCAGACTCAACCATCGCCTTCGTCAGTGCGACCGTTTCGGCCAGATCCATCCCTTTGAAATAGACGGCCATCGCAAAGGCCGACATTTGATAATCCGGCACTTCATCCCGAGCGTAAGCCTGGACCAACCAATCGATCCGCTCCACATCAAGCGATTTTCCATCGCGCTTGTCAGCAATTATCTCTGCAACATTCATTTAAACCGCCAGGGCACTTTCTTGGATTGGTCACACGGAGTAGTTTGTTACGCTTATTATTCTGCAATTTACATTTGATCATAAAACAAGGCTTAGCGTGACCACATATCAACCCGACGAAAACCGATACGATGGCCGCATGAATTATCGCCGTTGTGGCCAAACCGGATTGAAATTGCCGGAAATCAGCCTTGGCCACTGGCATAATTTTGGAGGCGATACAACCACCGATGTCCAAAAGCAGATGATCTATACGGCGTTTGATCTGGGCATCACCCATTTTGATCTGGCCAATAATTATGGTCCACCGGCCGGATCGGCAGAAATCAACGTCGGCAAAATTTTGCGAGACCTTCCGCGAGACGAATTGATTATCTCTTCCAAAGCGGGTTACGGAATGTGGCCTGGTCCCTATGGCGAATGGGGTTCGCGCAAATACTTACTTGCCAGCCTCGATCAATCCTTACATCGAGTCGGAGTCGATTACTTCGATATTTTCTACAGCCATCGATTCGACCCTGATACACCATTAGAAGAAACCGTCGGCGCGTTGCACTCGGCGATTGAACAAGGTAAAGCACTCTACGCCGGCATCAGCAGCTACTCATCGGACCAAACGAAAGACGCCAGAGAGATTTGTCAGAGAAACGGCTGGCACAAAATCATCATCCACCAACCCAACTATTCAATGTTCAACCGTTGGATCGAAAAACGTCTGACCGCCACATGCAACGAAATTGGCATGGGCATGATCGTGTTCTGTCCGCTTTACCAAGGGTTATTGACCAATAAATATGTCGATTGTGTTCCAGAAGATTCGCGAGCGAAGTACGCGCCAGAATTCTTGCGAGACGAAGACATGAGCGAACCAACGCTCGAAGTCATTCGCGCTCTGTCCGATTTAGCAAAGCAACGCAACCAATCGCTCGCCCAAATGGCCATTGCCTGGATCTTGCGATTGCCGGAAGTCACAAGTGTATTGATCGGTGCCAGCCGCGTCGAACAAATCACTGAAAACTGTGCCGCTTTGAAAAACAAAGAATTCACAGACTCCGAACTTGCCGAAATCGATTCGCTGCTCGCAAAAGCAGTTCTGCCATCATCACTGTGGTACAACGAGATCGATTGATATCGTTTTGCATTGCGAAAGTGTTGAATGGTGTGAAGGGAAAAACACAGAGGCACAGAGGACACGGAGAAATGCTGTCTCCTCTGTGATATCTGTGCCTCTGTGTTTCAAAAACCTACTCTGCCGAACATGGCTATGAGGTGATGCTGGTCTAGATGGCCACGTGGGGCTGTGGGTGCCATGCTTCACTTGGCAGGCTTAACACAACCACTTTGCATTGCGAAAGTGTTGAATGGTGTGCTGGGAAGAAAAACACAGATTCACAGAGGACACGGAGAAATGTTGTCTCCTCTGTGATATCTGTGCCTCTGTGTTTCAAAAACCTACTCTGCCGAACA
>CAYONX010000003.1:92469-105542 GCA_964405425.1 uncultured Pirellulaceae bacterium
TGTCTCCTCTGTGATATCTGTGCCTCTGTGTTTCAAAAACCTACTCTGCCGAACATGGCTATGAGGTGATGCTGGTCTAGATGGCCACGTGGGGCTGTGGGTGCCATGCTTCACTTGGCAGGCCTAACACGCCCACGATTGCTCGCATAAACATGGCCCCGGCTTATTGAAACCAGAGATTGGGAAGCTAGCCGTCCGCAGACGTCTCTACCACGACAACCATCGATCCGAATCGCGGAACGCTTCACCGACCAATTCCAACTCATCCTCGTTGGGTGCCGCCGTCAATCGGACCGGTCCGTCTTTGGTGATCGCAAGGGTGTGTTCGAAATGGGCACACAATTTTCGATCTGCAGTCACCGCCGTCCAACCATCATTCAATTCTTCGATCTCGCTCGTTCCTTCGTTGACCATCGGTTCACACGCGAAAACTAAACCGGGACGAATATCAAAATCTTCGTTCTCGCTAAATTCATCGCTCCAGTAATTTGGAGCTTGCGGCGGTTCGTGCAATTTTTTGCCGATCCCATGCCCCGTCAAATCGGTAACGACTCCGAAACCATGACCTTCGACAAAGGACTGCATTTCGGACGCGATCTCGCTCCACATTGTTTTTTCGCCAAGCAATCGGATTGCCAAATCGAGAGTTTGCTGCGTCACTTTCATCAGCTTCTGGCAAGCTTTGCTGACATCGCCCACTGCAAACGTAACCGCCGCATCGCCACACCAGCCGTCCACGCTGCAGCCAGTATCCAGACTGACCATATCTCCGTCTTCGATTACCCGCTTGCCCGGAATACCGTGCACCAATTCTTCATTAACCGAAATACAAGTCTCGGCGGGAAACGGATTGTCGCGTGGCCCATAACCCAGAAAAAGCGGCGTAGCGCCGTGCTGGGCAAAAGTATCCCGGTAGACCTGATTCAATTCAGCAGTCGTTACGCCCGGTTTAAGGATCCGCGAAGCAGCTTGATGGGCTTGCCAAACCACCAACCCAGCTTGTCGCATTTTGCGGATCTCGCGAGGAGAACGCAGGACTCGTTTAACATGATTCATGTGACTAAAACTACGGCTAAACAGATTTCTTTTTCGGCTTATATATCTCAGTCGCAGTTCCATAGAAAACTTCGCCGGCATTCATCAAGCTCTCACTGAGCGTCGGATGCGGATGAATCGTCTCGGTAACATCTCGAATCACACAACCCATTTCAATCGCCAATGTCGCTTCGGCAATCAACTCACCAGCACCGCTGCCAACGATTCCACAACCCAACACAACCTCGGTTTCCGGGTCAATAATCCACTTGGTCAAACCATCGGTTATTCCGAGCGCTTGAGCACGTCCGCTGGCCGCCCATGGGTATGAACAGGCTTGATATTTGATACCAGCCTCTTTCGCTTCGGCTTCCGTAATCCCAGTCCATGCAAGTTCCGGATCAGTGAACACGACCGCTGGAATCGCTCGCTTGTCCCATTCGATTGGCTCGCCGTGAATCACTTCAATCACCAAACGGCCTTCGTGATTCGCTTTGTGAGCGAGCATCGGTTCTCCAGCCGCATCGCCGATCACATATATCTTCGACTCACCTTGAGCTTTCATTTGTTTGTCGCAAATGATGAAGCCACGTTGGTCGGTTTGTAGATTCGTATTTTCGATACCTAAATCGAAAGTCCTTGGTCGACGGCCAACGCTGACCAGCACCCGATCATATTCTTCGGATCCGAACTTGTTGGGGCCCTCGAAAGTGACTTCGACTTTATCGCCCTTCATTCCAACGCTACCGACTTTCGAGTTCAGGAAAATTCTGTCCTCGAACAACTTCTTCAATCGTCGCTCGAGCGGTCGGACTAAATCCCGATCGGCACCCATCAACAGCCCGTCCATCAATTCAACGACGCTGACTTTCGTGCCCAGGCCAGCATAAACGCTGCCCATTTCCAAACCAATGTATCCGCCACCGATGACCAACATCGTTTCCGGAATATCTTCCAACTCCAAAGCACCCGTCGAATCCATCACTCGATCGTTACCAATATTGAAAGCACCGGGCATCGCCGGAATACTTCCGGTCGCAATCACGCAATGATCGAAAGTAACTTTTCGATCGTCCGGAATCGAATCGTCATCGCCTTCCAGAGTCAGCGTCGACGAATCAGCAAATTTTGCCGTAGCCGTAATCAATGTTACGTTTCTGCGTTTCGCCAATTGGCCAAGCCCGCCCGACAAAGTGCTAATCACTTTATTTTTGCGATCCCGCAATTTCTTCAAAGCAATTTTTGGGCTGCCGTAATCGACTCCCCATTCATGCCCAAGTTCACCAACTTCGGCAACCACTTTAGCAACATGCAGCAAGGCTTTGGAAGGAATACAACCTCTCAGCAAACAGGTACCGCCCAGGCGTCCTTCGGCTTCGATCAATGTAACTTCCATCCCCAGATCGGCAGCCAGAAACGCGGCTGCATATCCACCGGGTCCACCACCAATTACGACAACATTTGTGTGCATTTGATTTGCTGCCTTTCAAAAAACGGCAAGAAAAAAAAACGGCAAGCCAAAAGACTTGCCGTGCGATGTTTTCAATTCTTTCTTATCGAGACAAGAATTCGACGACGGTATTAGCGTCTACAGGCAAGCTGATGTCGCTGCCGGCGGGGACACCGTTAACCGTTGCGGTCAAAGTGTCAGTATCCAAGGCCACCCATTCGATGCCTTCGCCTTCTACACCACGTTCACGGATACCGTGATACAGCTTCAAAACGTTTTCTTTAGGGCGAACGGTGATGACATCACCCGGACGCAAAGCGAATGAAGGCTTGTCAACTTTGTTTCCATTAACGCGGAAATGGCCGTGGGCGATTCCCTGGCGAGCCTGCGGTCGAGTGGAAGCCAAACCAATTCGACGAATCACATTGTCCAAACGCTCTTCGCACATCAGCAACAGGTTCTCGCCCGTATTGCCTTTCTTGCGAGTCGCTTTGCCAAAGTAACGACGAAGCTGCTTTTCGCCCAAGCCGTAATAATGCTTGATCTTTTGTTTTTCCATTAGAGCCGTACCGTAATTCGACGGTCGGCGTCCGCGTGTGTGCATCCCGGGAGGCTGATTACCACGCTTTTCCATCGCGCGAGAGGCACCCGCGTTTTCATAAATCAATGCCTGCAGTCGTCGGTTAACCCGGCCCTTAGGTCCTGTATAACGCGCCATCAGTTATTTCATTCCTCACAAAAATCTGGCGGAACTCACCGCCCAAAAAAAGCCAAACCGATTCGGTTCTGAATCGCGTAATCATTAACCATCACCCCACTTTTCACAAGTGCTAAAATGGACAATTACGCTGTCACCCAAATACAATTCCCTCACCAATTGAGTCCTTTTGAGCCCGTTTTCAGCTATCGGGCAACTAACTGGCGACCGTATCGCTCGATCAACGGCATTGCCTGACGAGCCAATTCATCGGCATCTGAAAAAACTCCGCTTTGACTTTGCCCGGCTGCTCGTTGCAATCGGGAAACTCTTTCAGAATCCATTGGCCGGCCACCAAGATTGCGGATAAAAATACCGGCAATCTGGCCCGGGTACTTTCGGCCAATTTTCTGGTAGATCTCGGGATCCTTCTCTCCAGAATCCCCAATCAGAATAAACTTCCGATCTGGCAAATTCTTAACCAGCTTGGTGATTTCAGTCGCCTTGCCTTTGCGGCGAAACATAAGCTTCTTCAAAAACTGATCACGCAATCGAAAATTTCTTAAATGCATCGTCCCACCGGGGAATCCACTATCGCTGCGCATCGCATTGAGCGAGCCAAACAATTGCCAGGGACTGCTGGACACGTAATGAAAACTCGCACCACCATGACGCCATTGACGATAAAGTTCAGCCATGCCCTGGATCGATCGAAATTCGCGAACAAAAGTGTTCATCAATAATTCACGACGGTTGGTTACGTCCGATTCTTTAATCGTGTCATCAATATCAGAGATAACCGACAAACCGCTTCGTGATATCAGGTCGATCGAACACTCCACAACTGGCGAATGCGGATGAGTCGTAGACATCAATAGCTTTAAGGTTCGTCGCCCGTCAGCACTTTCGACCATCGCTTGCCGCACTGTCGAATCTTCCAAGCGCAACCAATTGTCAATCCGACCGTTGCGTCGACTTTTCCGACGCAACAAGTAAACCTGGTCGTCCAATTCAATTTGAATTTTCTGGCCGCGATCACCTTCTACAAAAAACGGCCAAACTCGAGCTTGAAACGTTTCGCTCTGCAATTCCGATTCGCTGGCTTTCATCACGCCGCCCAACATCTTGAGCATCATCTTTTGGCTCAATTTAAATGGCGGCGTTTGATAGGCAATTCCCATCACATTAACCAACCAGTCACCACGGCCAGTTTCAAAGCCGTAACCTGGATAAGATTCAAGATGTGGTGGTGCAGCTTTAGCGCCGCCGAATTTGATCATTCGATCACTTAATGCGTCATTGGTTTAGGTCGATCCTCGTCACCATTCTGTAAATCGGACTTCCGAACGGCTCAGGAATTGGACACAAACTATACCACATTAAGATTCAAAACGGCCAACGATTCTCAACATGGGTATAAACGCATGCAACGGTCGAAAAACATGGCCTACCGATGCGCATTTCCCACCAGTACGAGGCTTTGCCGGAAAAAGAGCAGCCAAATTCAAGGCCCAAAAGATGCCGTCTAATGATTGGCTCAAATCAGCCCGATACCCAATCTTTCAGGGTCCGTCCAAGTGCGTCTGGCGAATGCGAATCGGCAAATTCCAATGCTTCTTTCAAATCAAACAGTCGATCCACGTCCTCATTAACCACTTTTTCGATCGCAGCAGTAAATTCCACCGGCGACGTCGTATCCACAACCGTTCCCAATTGGTGCCGCAATACAAGCTCGCCCATCAAGCCATAACTGGATGACAAGACAGGGATCTTTGCCAGCGCCGCTCTGATCAACGCCGAACTCATTCCCATGTGATTCTGATAAGTCGTCAAAGCCACATCGGCCAGCTCGTAATAATCCTGCACCAGCGTATCGGTGATATAACTGTTTTTCATCACCAGCTGCAATTTCCCCTGCCGCTGCAATTTGTCGACATGATCCAAAACTTCACTCTCGATTTGCTCGTCAATCTTTCCGGCCATCAACAAACACATTTTACTTTTCGAGGCATCATCCATTGCGTCAATCGCCTGTAACAACTGAACCGGGCCTTTGCGGCGGTCCAGAATCCCCAGCAACAACACCACTCGACGCCCTGACTCGATCTGAAATTCTTCACGCAGTCGATCGATGCGATCCCGCGGAATCTCCTCACGCACAAACGAATCTGGAAGCTGCATGATCCGCGCATTGGTTTGCAGATTATCTCTGATGTAATCTACTGCAATCGGATCCAGACAAAACAAAACGTCCATCTCACGCAACTTCAACAACCTGCTTAACATCCACTTTTTGCGAACGGCAGCTAACGACTGTTTCAAATTCGGTTGGTAATTTCCAAATTGACCGTAATGAAAAGTTGGGCGGAAATAGATACAGGAAATCTGGCATGGCGATCGCTGTCTTAACAACATGGGCAGCTGAAAGTGATCGGAATACATCAACAATCCTTTTTGCGATCCAAGCGATGTTGCATAGTCACAAAAAATCTTCCAGCCTTCAAACTCCCGAAACTTGTTGGAAACTCGAACACGATGACTTTCGTCAGGCTTCATCACGATCATCCCGATCCGGCCCGGCTCAAGCGAATTTACTTGATTCAAAACCGCTTCGTGTTGCTCAGCGAATTCCTGTGTGACCAGAAAATCAATCTTCGTATCGGGAATCTTTTCCGCCCATTGAACCGCAAAATTTCGAATGTAGCTGGGGTGCGAGCCGCCCGTTTGCATTTCAAATGCCAACACATGACGGCAATGGTTTCTAACAGGATCGTCGTTCTTGGAACTCATAGCTATTAAAATTCAATCCTGATCTGATTGGTCAATTTGCAATTGGTTTTCGTGACGTGTCAATCGAAACAGGAACACAGACTCAACCACCGTCGCCGCAACCGCTGACAAGCACATGCCAATCGCCGCACCGATTAAACCAAATTGAGCACATAAAACCCAAACGCCAATTATAGTTGCGACTCCGTAGGCCAGTTCGCCCCAAAACAAACCTTCCGGTTTCCCGATGGCTGTCATGCCGTTTCCCGCAATCGTCGAATAGCTGACGATCAAGTAACTTAGGCCAATCACTGCCGCCAAAGTCGCATTTCCGCTGAACGATTTCGCAAAAGCAATCTCCAACACGAAATCGCCCAACACAAAGTAAAACAGGCTCAAACCACTCAAAACTATCGTGAACGCAATCGCCGTTAGCGTCAGAACCTGGTACATGCCGCTGTATCCACGCTGATGCAAAGCACGAACCGTTTTGGGCATGAAAAAGTAATTGGCGCCAAACACAAACATGTTCGAAATATTTGCCAGCGTAATGCATGCTCCCCACGTACCGGCAGCATTTTCATCAATAATCCAGGCAACCATCCACGGCACCAATCCCATTGCCACGCTCGGAAAAATCCTTGCCGTCACCAACCACTTTGAATACTCACTGGTAGCATTCCAGTCCGACCAATAACGCGACGACTCAAAACGCAGTGGCTGCGGCTGGACTAACAACCAAATCAGTCCTGGCACCAAACTCGAAACCCCCATCGCAGCGAACACGACCACCACGTTCATCCGACCCGTCGTATACGCCCAGTAAATAATTGCTATTTGCAATGCCATCGCCACACAGCTAAGCGCCATCGCTAGTTCGTATCGCGAATGCGCGCAACATATCGCGCGCAAATGATCCCGCAACAAAATCGCTGGAACACTGACGGCCAAAATCAAACAACAACCGACCATTCCAATCGGAGTCACTTTTGCCTGAAAAATCAGGGCTAGCAAGCAAAAAATGGCCGCCGATATAATCGAGAACGCGAACTGATGGACCAGACTGCTGCCCAGAAATGACCGCTGGTCGCGATCAGGCTCATTGGCAAACACAAAGTAAGGCGCTGCCAAACCGCGTTCCTGGATCACTCGCAAGACGTTTACAATCGACCAAGCCAGAACATACAAATTGACGTCGCTGCGGCTGCCGAATTTTGCGACCAGGATAAACGTCACAAAGTTATTCAGGCTAACAAAGCCCTGGTCGACCAAAGCAAAAAAGACGCTCAGAAAATCTCGCTTCTTCGGCTTTCCTGCTTCGGATTCCAAACGCTCATTCTTACTGTGATCGTCATCCATACTTGCAACCAATTTCGCGCTTATCGGATGATCAAAGAAGACGACGAAAATACTTGCCAGTCGAACAAGCGACTAATTACACGACAATCAAAACCGAGGCGAGTGCAATTTAAGGAGCGAGTTTTCATTTTTATTCTGTGCATGAGATGCCAAGAGAATAGGCTAAGGCAATAACGACGTCAAATTCCACATCTCATTGTGAATTTCCCAACGTCCTATATCACTTGGATACCAACGCAGTGACGCCTGCCTGTAGAAACCGTCGGGCATCCAGCTGTTTCGCAGCAAATCTGAAGCATCGATTCGATTGATCAGCGTTGCACTTGCGGAATCGTTTGCCGCATTTGATTCTGATGGGCCTGTTGGAACGTTCGATTCTGCCGAGCGTTAACATGATCAACACTGATTCCCATCCAGCCGTTGCTGATCGTAAACTGCGTCGTTTGCACGTTCGATACTCGAAGCTGCTCCCCCAGACGGGCGGGCATCAAAGCCAGTTGAAATTGCTCGGGGAACAAAGCTTTACAAATCAGGCCCACCGCCAGCTTATCACCAACGTTCATGCGTTTGCCTTTTATCTGCAGCTTTTCTTCGCCCTGCGACAGCCCGATATTGAATCCGTTTACAACTTGAGTATCGTACGTCGCTTTGATACTCAGGTTCTTCCACTTCTTTCCCTTGCCAATCTTGAACGATTTCAAGTTGAAAGAAATGCCGATCTGTTCGTCATCGAAGTCGAACCGGATTGGATCGAAGTGGGCGAATTCCAATACCGCCTGCCTCTTCTTGTCCGAATCATTATTCCTGCCGGCGATCACTTCCTGCCCCATGATCTCGTTGACATAGGTAATCAACTCGTCAGACGTGAATTTTTTACCGGCCAAGTCGAATCGATCGACGAAGTTGTTGGCGACCGACTGGTGAATTTGCATGCTCATCAAACACGATTGAGCGGCGCTTGGACGAGCCGTGTAAGATGCCATCTGGTCCCGTCCAGCCAATCGATAACGCATGTTGACACGATCAGCAGTCGTACTGATTTCGATTGGATCCGGCTCCAGATCCATCGCAATCAATGGATGCAGCAGCCTGTTGGTTAAAGTGTTTTCGAGATCCGCCAACACTTGTTGAATTTCCATTTCGAATCGCTCTTCGGCCTGGGATTCAAGCTGGTTCTTGGTGTATTGACGGGTCACCGGAGCTTGTTCTTCGATCTTGTTGCGAGCGATCTTGCGAACCAGCCAACCAACCGCTGGAACGTTGTCCAGACTTGAACGCAGACCAACGACTCGCTGTGCGACCTGAGAAGTGGTCTCTGGTCGATAAGCGAATATGCCATGCTGCCCGAATGCCAGGCGTTTGATAATCCGGAATCGCGAACTGCCTTCGTTTTCAACGACGACGCCACTCTTGGTCGCAGTCGTTCGCGAATTAACTCGACCATCGGTAACGATCTGCATCGAAATTTGATTCGGATCGGGGATCAAGTTGATTCCCAGCCGATTGGTGATCCGATTCTGTCCAACCACGTCAGCGCCCATAAATCGACCACGGTACGGCTCGCGTGAAACTGGTCGCTGCGGCATCATCCGATTGAGCATTTCTTCGGAAATCGAAACCCGAAAGTTCGCATTTCGATAATGAGTTTGGACCTGGCTGGCAAGCTCGTGATAGGTCGGATTGTCTGACCAAATCATGCTCTGGTAGATATCGTTCAAATAGAACTGGTTGGCGCCCGAATTATTGACTTCCAGTTTCTCCAGCCGTTTTGCAAACTCTTCCACGTCAACCGGATCGATCGAACTGATTCTCAATACATCGATCGTTTGCTGGTCAATCGTTTCGTGCAAGTATTTCTGCTGCGTCTGGGACAGTGAAGGAGAGAACATCCGCGCCAACACAAATCTTGCCGCCTTCTTTTTGGCATACTCACGTTGCTGCATCGAATTGAATGTTGCTGCTGCCGATTCGATTTGCAAATAATCGACCCAACCTTGATCAATGTCACTCGTATTCAAACGCCGGTTGGATGTAAGTAAAAACTGGCCGACCTGGTCACTTGGCAGTTCCGAAGACTCTACCGAGCCCTGCAAACTCAGCTGATGAATCAGCGGCCAAATTTCAAGTCGTCTGACGATCGAATATCGAATATGCCGTAGCTGCGTAGCTACCTTGCCTTGGGCCAGTGCTGCCGAATTCACAGGCAATTCTGAAACCTGAATCGTGATGAAATCCAACTTTTCAAGCTGCCGTCGCAGTTGCTGAAAAACCACTTGTGATTGCGGATCAGGAATGCCCTTAATCTGATTCAATGATTCGAGAATCTGTACGGTTGTGTGTGCCCAGGATGCCGTCATGGGATTGGTGAACAGCTGCTCCAAATCTGCGATCAACGCCTTGGGCTGCGTCCATTGAGGGTAAACCGTTTCCGGCTCGGTCGCACCGGCATCGGCATCAGCATCAATAGCTGGGGCTGGGGCTGGAGTTGATGGTTTCAGATTTGACTCAGGTATCTCGGACTCCGCGACGAATTGGCTGGCTGAACTTTCAGGTTCTTTTGCCACTTGAGTTGGTAGATTCCAATCCTCTTGCTGTTCGGATACCGGAACGGAAATCAGGTACCCTTTGATTTCAGTTTTCTGATGATCGCCCGGGTTGTACGCTTGGTCCGCTTTGTCGGTTTTGCTGAGTTCTCTACCTTGTTCAACTGGCTCAAAAGCGGGCGATACATCCAAGTCACTTTTGGCGAACGAAGCATCTCGAAACGGATTGACGGCCAGCAACACATCTTTGCTCGTTTCCTCTGGATGCGTTAAACCGGCTATTGGGATCGGGCCGAATTCTGCCGGGCCAATCTGAAGTGACTTTAGCGGTTCAAGACCACTTGAATAATTCATTGGGCTGTTGTCGAAGGCCAAAGCGCCGTTGTCGACCGATGGCACCGGCAATTCGCTTGCCAATGTCGGTGCCTCAAGCCCAAGTTCAGCTCGAATATTGCTGCGCAAGTCAGACATGCTGCGGTCGATAGACTCAATGTTCCAGCCGCTGCTCAACTGACGAATTTCGTAAGCTACATCTGCCCCTTGCCACGCCCGGACCGATAAAACGGTAAGGACGGACAACAGGATTATGGAGCAAACCGGCATTAAGCCAGTTCGATTTTCCATTATCCTAAAATCCTCGGTGGTAAGCAAAGAGGCGGCGTACATCTTGCGTATTTCGGTTGACGGAACGGGTCCATTTTTTCATCGGGAAGCCGACGCAATCAAATCGACATCGATAACTAAAAAGATAGCATTTTGGTTGCTAGCACCTAACGATTTTGTGAATCTGTATTAGTGCGGTAAAGAATCCGGTCATGATGCCTTTAACCAAGGTTCTTTATTTCAAATTGATACCACCCCAATTCAGGGTTTGCCGCAAAAGGAAAAAATTGCCTAAATCGACATCGCCTGGCGCTAATCGAATTTTTTGAAAACCGAAATCACAGCCGGCGTGTATTCTCGAACCGTCCATTTTTCGTGTTCGGGCAAGCGCTCCACATTGAATCGTTTGTCGGACTCAACGACAAGCAAACTTCCTTCTGGCGATGCCTGCAACATTCCATCAATCAGCTCAAGCATTGGCTCTGTTTTACTAAGGTACAAATCATAGGGCGGCGAGCAAAAAACGATCCATGGATCGCTCGGCCATTGGTCCTTGTTCTTCAGAAACTTCCGCACCCAGAAAAACGTATCCGACGCGTCCACCTGGACGTTCATATCGGGGTCCAGGGTCACAACATTCTGTTTGATAATTTTGACGCTCGGAAAGTGCCTTTCGATCAAAAACCCTCGAGCAGCACCGCGACTCATCGCTTCCAATCCAATCGCTCCGGTACCAGCAAACAAATCAAACGCCGCTTTGCCGGATGCCCAGCCTCCGACCAAATTAAATACAGCTTCCCGAATGTCGTCTTTCATTGGCCGAGTCACTGGATCGCCGGAATAGGCGATTTGGCGGCCACCGTAGATACCACCAACGATCCTCAATTTCCCGACATCCGATTCTGGCCGGACGCCACGCAATGATTTGAGAGCTCTTCCTTTTTTAAATCGAGGCATTGTAATACTGGCTACTGACGAGGATCCGTCAGGTCATTTCTCACACAATTCGTAAAAATCAAAACACTTCAGCCCCATCATCGTAATAGAACTAGTCGACAACTAAATGGCGATTAACGAAATAGGTAATATTTAACGCCTAATGACCGCCTGGACGACCGCCGGCCAGCTCAGAACTCGAAATGTCAAGTTGCAATTCCGACTCGCTGACGCGAAAATCATCGGCGGGAAGAAATTTAACTTGTGACCCAAAGCACCACTTAATTACACAGCATAAAGATGATACTTCGAATCTTCGGATGTGGATATTTAACCCTGATCAGCCTCACTCTAGGGCAATCTTTCTGTTTGGCGCAGCAGGATGATGTAAACACGATCGAATCCGACGTCCAGGTTTTGCAGGAAAAATTCAATTCCATGCGAGAAGAATTTCGCAACTGCGTCAGTGAAGTTCAACGACTCGGAGTCAGTTACGTAAACGCGACTAGTTTGGACGAGGCCTATCCATTCCTTGACGACTTTGACAGCCAGGTCGAAAAGGGCAATGAACTTCTAGAGCGTTGGAAAACCGTTGGCATCAAATTGTTCGATCTTCTTGACGATAACAAACAGCCCATCGATGAAGAATTGGCTTACTTTGTAAGCATCACGGTCAGCAAATTTTTTAATGAGAATCAGTACGAAAAGGCCTATCAGCTCGCCAGTAAATTGTTCAAGAACAATCCAAAAAACAAAATCGCTGAAATATTTCAGGCGCGTTCAGGAATATTAACCAACCGATTCGGCAATGACATTGCTTTATTGATTAAAGCCAACAAAGACCACTTTCAACAGGAAGATGCAGTCACCGCCGCCGAAACCGTCATCATCAACAATCTGTATGTGCTGGATGCCCGTTTTAAGAAGGAATTGGAGATTCGTGAAAAGGAAGCTCAAGCGGACGATCTGCCATTAGTTTTATTGGAAACCAGCAAGGGTGATATTGAATTTGAATTATTTGAAGATTCCGCGCCGGACATGGTTGGTAATTTTATTCATCTGGTTGAAAACAAACATTACGATGGCCTGATTTTCCATGGTGTTATCCAAATGTCGGCTGCCGAAACTGGCTTATTCGACTCGGAATTTAAAAAGCGGGAACTGGATTACAAGATTTTCGATGAAAAACCAACACGAGATATATTCGCTGGCTCAGTCGTGATGATCAGCGAATCCAGAAACTCAGCCGATTCAAGATTCTTTATTGCCACCGCCCCTCTTCCCAACGTATCAGGAAAACAAACTGTAATTGGGCGGGTAAAAAACGGCATGGAAGTGGTATACTCGCTCAACAATACCCACGAAATGCAAGAGGACGAAGTCGTTCCTGTTGAAGATGTTGTTGCCGACCAAATTCGTATCGCCACAGTCACTCGAAAACGTGATCACCAATACACTCCTCGAAAAGTCAGTGCGGAAAAATGAAATTAAATAAACCAACATTCTATTGTTTGACTTGGCTGACAAGCTGCCTTATCGGTTTCTGCAATCCGCTAAGTGCACAAAGTCAAACACAGACACCAGGCTCCGGAAGTCGAACCAGATCCGTAGCCCCGCAAACCGGGCTCAATCCTGTTCAGGGCTCAGGCTCCAAGCAAGGCTCTGCCTCAAATCAAGGTTC
>CAYONX010000003.1:105642-126237 GCA_964405425.1 uncultured Pirellulaceae bacterium
ACAAATCAAGGTTCGGGAACAAATCAAGGTTCGGGAACAAATCAGGGATCAGGCACAACTGGCGAAGTGGTGGACGAAGCCTTTGACCGCTTTGTTGCACTGGCTCAAGAACTGGCTCGCAACGATAAGGCGCTAAAAAGATTGGTGATAACTATGCCAGTCGGTTTTCCGGAAGCCAGAGAACTGCATGAGCAAAAAGTCAATCAGTTGAAAGCCCGCAACGCACAAATTTACCGTGACTTACTACCGACGGCGTTGGAATCCCTTGAAAATCACCCCAACACTCACCAGGAAATAAACAGCTACCTGATGCAACATCTTAGCCTCCAGCTTTCGGGTAAGAATTGGAAACAAATTCCGTACAATCCAGTCGCTGCGTTACGCATGTTCAAAAAACTCGAATCAGCCGGTATCGACGCCCCTCTGTTGTCGTTATTGGGCTATCGCGCCAACTTGATCATGAACGATCTTGAGCAGGCGCGATTGTTGTTGATCAAGGCTGCCACACAAGGCCGTAGGGAAACAGCCGCGATGGAAAATTTGAAATCGGGCTACAAAGGCTGGCTTCGCGAAAAAGCATTCATTAAAACGGACACAGAAAACGACAATAACCCGCGAGTAAAAATCGAAACCGACGCGGGCGACATGATTGTTGAACTTTTCGAGGACCAAGCTCCTAATACCGTTGCGAATTTCATTTCGCTGGTTGAATCGGATTTTTATAACGGTTTGGATTTTTATCAAACAACCGTCTCTGATCTCGTAGTCAGTGGCAGTCCAACCAATGACGGACTGGGAGGACCCGGCTACAAAATCAGTTGCGAGTGCTCGGCAACAAATGCTCGCCAGCACTTCACGGGATACATAGCCACCTATCCAACGCGAAAAGATGAAGGTGGCAGTCGATTTCTGATTACCAAGCAGCCTCGCCCTTCATACGACGGCAAAACAACCGTATTCGGCCGTATCATTGAAGGCCTTGAAAACCTCTATAAAATTCAGATCATTGACCTCACACGGCCCAACACAAACCCTGAAATTTTGCCTACAAAAATCAAACGGATGTCCGTGATTCGAAAACGCGATCACGAATACGTACCAGTCAAAGTTACTGCCAGTACGCCAGAAACGCCCGGCAACTAGCAGCAAATATTAAACGGAGAATTACTGAAGATGTCGCTACTCAATCCTACGAGTCTAAATTTGGCAGTTCTGATTGCCTGCTTTCTAGCCCCTGTGATCTCACAAGCCCAGGACGAAAATGCAGCGGCAAACAGCGACGATAATTTGCAAACCATGGTGCAAAAATGGGAATTGCTGGACAGTCAAATTGCTGACAAGGAAGTCGAATTCCGTGCCGCAAACGACCCAGAAGCTGCGGAAGCATTACGCAAACAGTATTCATCGCTAGTTGAACAATCCGTCGAAATGGTCGACAAGATTCGAGCCAAAGCCGTCGAATCACTCAACGCAGGTGACATCGACGAAAACACGTCAAGAATCCTGATCGGATTGGTAATGAACGATGCCGAATTTGATCGAAACAATGAAGCTTCTCAGTTGGCCGACAAAATGATTGCTGCAGGCGTTGATGGTTCATTGTTCGAAAAGGCCGCCAAGGCAGATCGATTGTCAGTGTTTTCGAAAGAGTTGCTGGAAGAAATGTTTCTTCGCTCCAATCAGAAAAAACAGGACGATCTTCCACAAGTCATGGTTTCGACCAGCAAGGGCGATCTCGTGCTCGAACTATTTGAAAACGAAGCGCCCAACTCAGTCGCAAACTTTGTCAGCCTCGTCGAAAAAGAATTTTACAACGACCTGAAATTCCACCGTGTCGTCGAAGGCTTTGTCGCTCAGGCCGGTGACCCAAACGGCGATGGCTCGGGTGGCCCTGGATACACGATCAAATGCGAATGCGATTCACCCGAAGCGCGACGGCATTTTTATGGATCGCTTAGCATGGCCCATGCGGGCAAGGATTCCGGAGGCTCGCAATTTTTCCTGTGCCTTAACCGAACATCCCATCTCGATGGACGCCACACCGTTTTTGGACGCGTCATCAGCGGAATCGAAGTCCTTGAAAAACTCTCACGCAACATGACCACCAGCGGAAAAATCGCCAACGCTGAAACCGATACAATCAAATCAATGAAAGTCGTTCGAAAACGCGATCACGAGTACATGCCTGAAAAGATGGGCGACGAAGAGGAAGCAGAAACTCCGGAACAACCTCCAGCACAGCCGGAAACTCAGAAAGAACCTGCAGCCGAGAAATCTGCTGACGAGGATGGTGCGAGTAAGTCGGACGAACCAGCGGAAACAGCAACAGAATCTGGTGAAGACGACGGCTAAACTTATTCATGACGCGGGCTCAACGAGCCGACATCGTTTTGCGTCGGCTCAAGCAACTTTATCCCAATCCTCCGATACCACTCGATCATCGTGATCCGTTTACGTTACTGATCGCCGTGCTGTTGAGCGCTCAATGTACCGATGAGCGCGTCAACATGGTCACACCCGCGTTGTTCGATGCCGCTGACAATCCCGCCGACATGGCAAAGCTTCCAGAAAAAACCATCCTCCGGACAATTCGGTCCTGCGGACTGGCTCCGCAAAAAGCGAAAGCTATTTCACGGCTCTCAAATATTCTGATCGAATCGTTCGATGGTAGAGTTCCTGACAACTTTAAAGACCTTGAATCGCTGCCTGGGGTCGGGCACAAAACCGCCAGTGTGGTTATGGCACAAGCCTTCGGGGTACCAGCGTTTCCAGTAGACACTCACATTCATCGCCTTGCCCAACGATGGGGATTAACCCGCGGAAAAAACGTAAAACAGACCGAAATCGATTTAAAGAAATGCTTCGATGAAAAGCACTGGAATCGACTTCATCTGCAAATCATCTATTATGGAAGAGAACATTGCTCGGCCCGCGGTTGCGACGGACGTCAATGTGAGATCTGCCGTCTCTGTTACCCAAACCGAAAATCACCAAAGGTCACTCAAAAAGCGTGACTTCATAAAGCCCTCGGGTAATCGCTGGATCGAAACTGATGAAAATCAAATGCCCCGCCTGCAAAGCATCTATAAAATTCCAACCGGGGCAGGATTCGGAAATTATCTGCCTGAATTGCGAAACCAAATACAGCCGCAAAAAAATCGAAGCCGCACTAGCTCGCCGCAAAGCATCGACGAATAAACCACCGCCAGCGTCCGCGATATCAATCACTACTTCAGCAGACAAACAACAAACAAATTCCAACGAACCAACCGATCACATTCCTGGAATGCAGGAACTGAAGGCGATTTCGCCAGATCTGATTCGTACTCGCAGTCGCAAGAAAAATCGCCGTCGGTACCTGCTGGCCGGTTTAACACTAATTTGCCTTGCCCTATCGATCGCCTTAGTCATTGTTTTCAGGAAAAATGTGTCGCCGGATTTGATCGATACCCCAGTTACCGAATCGGTTGCTGAAATTATCAATGATGCAGAGCCGGATGATGAAACAGAAGATCTGTCTGAAATTGCAACCAGTCAACCCAAAACAGATTGGAGCAAAATTCCGTTCGGCCTGTTGGACCATAAGAACGAATCGGATTCGGCCACTGATTCATATCAAAAAACAGTCAACCGAATTAAGTCTGCAAAAATCCTTAACGATTGTTGGTATGTCGTTAAACCATATCTATTGGAACTTCAGGCCGATACGCCATCAGGCCCAAGTTTCGCAACTGGAATCTTGATCGATTCACGCGGTTGGATCCTGACAAGTTACCGGGCGATGCACAGCGCCAACACGATCCACGTCCGCCGCGCACGAAAATCCGTGACCGATCAAGCCGAAATAATCAACGATACGGTCCGTGGAGTTATTGCCACCGATCCAGAAAAAGACCTGGTCATCCTTTCGATCAACCGCCGTCTGGTCGATACGTTTGAAGACTTGCCCATTCTGACCGAAGACAATTTGGTGCAAAGCGAATACGTCGTTCAATGCCAAAGCCCAACCGTTTTATTCTCTCAATCGACCATCGAAAGCCGTGTCTTGGATCGCATTACCGTCGAACAGACAAGCCAGCTGGACACCGCGCGTCTGAAGCAACAACTCGCTAATCCGGACATTCGCTGGATCCGCCATCAACATCAATCACCATTAAGAGTTGGTGCACCCCTGGTCGACGATTCCGGAAACCTGGTCGCGATGAATACTGGATTCAGAACAAGTAACCCAAAAGATATTTTGGCAATCCCAAGCACCCATATCGCAAAATTCAAAAGCGCAGCGGAAGATTTAGTTCAGCCTCTTCCAGTCGGCACAGACGGTGAGCCGGACCTTGCCGCTGCCGTCAATAACTTGGGCTTCGACGGCGTGAATCAAGAACTGGACGATACGCTGAGCAGCGGCGATTTGGTGGAAAGGCTAAATCGTCTGGGTCATGATTGCGAGTTGTTTGGCTGGAAAGCTGTCAATGAGAACGACGAGATTGCATTCCGACGATTCGTGGACACGCTTGTCGCTTTAAAACAAACGCTCCAACAAGAAAGTGATTCCGATGCTTTCGCACCTATTGCGGAACAGTTCGAAAATTGGCAACAAAAAATCGATCAGGCCCTTGGCGTCGAAGCGGAATTGAGCGCAGAATTTCAGAGCAATTTCAATCGCAAGTACGCCGTCGGAACTAAAGGCAGGCCATTGATTGGCTACACTTACGTAAAGTACGCTGCTTTAGAGAGCCCACAGATCGGCATTGAGGATCCGGACAACAAACAGGATTCGGTTGTCTTCGAATTAAAAGGCACTGACCAATCGATCATCACCAATCTCGATCCAGAATGGCCGCCCATGCCACCTGATTCCCCCTGGCTGGTCATTGGCCAACCGATCGGCGGCACAGTTCGATTGGTTAATCGCGCCGGTGATCGCGAAGATATACAGATGTCGAAAATACTTACTGTAATTCAAAGCAATTAAATACGAATCTGATATTCGCCCCGGTAACGCTCTGCGCAATTTGATGTTCGGTTAACCTCAGGGCTTCATGCTGGGTACGCAAATGGCTGACGGCTATGCAAAACGAGTATCACTTTTTTCGCGCCCAAAGATACTGCAAAAAATCCAACAATCCAGCAAAACGATATTCAGAATCTACATATTTCTCGATCACGTAAAACATGAAGTAGTACAGCCGTGCCGATGACCAAATCACCAACATGATTAAAATCGCGCTGCCAAATTTCGTCGGCAAACAACAACCACAATGATGAAAACAACATAATAAGCGCAAACAATGCGCCTTTCAGATAGATCAACTTCGCATTTTTCAAATCAGGCATGTGTGTTCGATTCTTTGCGAAACCAGCGCCCTGCCGACAGCGGTGCTACTTCACCTGATCAACGTTCCGATATATATCTTCGTTCAGCATGCCATCCCATTTTGCAACCGTGCACGCGACGGCCAAATCTCCGGTAACATTGGTCACCGTCCGCATCATGTCCAGCAATCGATCAAACGGAAAAATAAAAGCAATCACCAGCAGCGCATCCTTATCTTCAACTCCGATTACAGCCAACACCGTCGCAGCCAGCAACAAACCAGCTGACGGAATCCCGGCCGCACCCACCGAAACCAAAGTCGCCGTCAATGCGACGTTGAAGTAATCCGCCATATTCATCTCAATCCCAATTGCCTGCGAAGCAAACAACGCAATCAATCCCAGATAGATCGCTGTACCATCCATATTGATCGTTGCTCCCAGCGGCAGAACGCTTCCCGCAATCGATTTGTCGACGCCAAGGTTTTTCTCGGCACATGAAATCGTGGCGGGCAAAGTAGCACTGGATGAACTGGTCGAAAACGCAACACTTTGTGCGTCAGCAATGCCACGAATAAACGGCATCAATGGCAATCGCAAAATTCCTTTTACGATAATGCCCCCATAAACAATGATGATTTGCAGGAAGCAACACAGGTACAGCGCAAGCGCCAACTTTCCCATATTCGCAATCACGCCGAAGCCTTTGGTCGCCAACACCCAAGCCATCAACGCCAATACCCCAAAGGGCGCCAATTCCATCACCAGCACCGTGACCCGCATCACAACTTCTGCCGCCGAATCAAAAAACTGTTTCACCGGCTCGCCTTGTTTACCGGCAAAAAGAATTCCAACCCCAATCAGAATCGCAAAGAAAATCGTCGGCAGAACTTTACCTTGAGCCAGTGCTTCGATCGGATTGGTCGGAATGATATTCAAGAGTTGATCAACGATCGACCAATCGCCCGACGCTTCCATTTTGCCTTCGACCGCTTCTTTAGCGGTGTCGCTGGCATCAGAATAATTGACACCGGCTCCCGGTTGAATGATCGTGCCAAGGGCCAATCCCATCGAGACCGCAAAAAATGTCGTTAACAAGTACATGGACAGTGTTCGGATACCCAGGCTGCCCAATTTTTTTGGATCGCCCATCGCCGTAATGCCGGCCACCAGCGTGGTCGCAATCAACGGAATGACCAACATCTTGATCAACCGAACAAAAGCATCGCCAATCGGATAAATCCATGCGTCGGCGATTGCAGATCCAGAAATCGCATCGGGGTCGTCAGTTACGGGAATGCCATAATGCAACGCCACCCCGATCAACAAGCCAATCAACAGCCCGATCAAAACGCGTATCCAAAGTGCTATCGATTGCCACGCTTGAATCATCTTATCTCCCGTACCACAACTGAACTGAATTATCGGACGCCGCTTCCAACATCCTCTTTAGCAACAACGAAATTTCGAGCAGATCAAGCGGCCTTATTTGATTCACAATTTGATTCACGATAAACGATCGCAAATTCCACAAAAAGCCACTAGGACTGAACCGGCGATGGATCGTCCTTACCAAACCGCCCTTTAAATTCGTCCGCAGGATATTTCTTGCGGTTCTTGATCATTTTGCTGTGAAAAATTTCGGTCATATCCAAACCCAAAGTATTTGACATCGCCATCAAATAACAAAACACATCCGAAATCTCTTCAGACACTTCCCGTAATTTCTCCGGCTCCAGCTTCCTCGATTCATCCATCGAGATCCATTGGAAATGCTCCATCAATTCCGCTGCTTCAACAGCCAACGCCATGCTGATGTTCTTAGGCGAATGAAATTTCTCCCAATCGCGCTTATCCACGAATGATTGAACTTCCTTGCGCAACATCGCCAGCGTTGTATCCTGATCAGATCCCATTAAAAACCAGTCCAAAAAAATAACCGTGCGAAATATTCACACGGCTACCATAGGCTTTTTGAATTTCGATTTCAATTGGCAAGGACTTTACTTGAACACATCTGCAGCGGCATCAGCCCCAGCTTCCTTGCCATCTTTGGCGATCAACCCACGCAAATTTTCAGCGGCATCAAGATAAATTTCTTCCAATCGAAAGGTAACATCTTTAACATCCGGATCTTCGCCTTTGAGCTTTCGGTAATCAATCACTCCTAATTCCGTCTCGTCCAGCAATTCGCTGATCACGGGCATAATTTCATCATCGATTCGTTTTTGAATATTTGCGTCAGCGATCGTTCGGATACCGGTTGTTTTGGTTTGCAAAAAATCACGGGCGGACAACAAAACTGCCTTCGCTCTAGCGCGCGAATCATTCAACATAAACACCGGCAATTCGACATGCTCGGAATCTACCTGTACCGGTTCCGAGCCTCCACCACCTCCACCATCAAAGCCGCCGCCGGCACCGCCTCCACCGCGAGGACCGCCGCCACTATTATTTAAATCGCCATCGCCAAGACCACCATCGCCTCCGCCGCGAGGACCGCCGCCGCCACCGCCGCCTCCACCAACACCGCGTCTGCGGCGCTTAGTGGTGTTTAGATCCACGTCTTGCCACAAAATATTTGTGTAGACGAGGTCATCAACTTTGCTTTTGATCCAATTCGATTCGCGCTCCATACAATAGGCCACAAAATCAATGACGTCGTCGATCATTTGAGGTGCCTGATCGGCCTGCACCGTGTCAAATCTTAAATTCCTGAGCGAATTCAATCCGTCATAGCGCAACCAAAAATCATCGCGTTCGACTTTCAAATCTTTTCCTTTCATCACAGCCGAAGTGACTTTCACAGTATCACCCGTACCGATATGGCCGAGCAACTGAGTGGCACGACGCTTCATCCAATAATTCAAATCATCGGACCACTTATCCTGACCTGGTGCCGTTGAAGCAATGATCGCTGCCAGTTGCGTCTTTAAATCCTGGCCGGGAACACTGTTGCTTCCGCCGCCACGGCTAACTTCCGCAAAATTAGCAATGCCCGAAATTGCAGCTACTTTCAAAAAGTCTTCGTTGGCCGCGTCATTCAATATGCCCTTGAGAGCGTTGTAAGCTGCCGGCGAAGGAGTCGGCCACTTTTGCGCGTGGCTGTCGTACAACATCCCCATGATCGTAACCGCATTAACACGAACTGCCGGATGGAAGTCCTTATTCTTTGCGATTTGTGTAAGAGGCGTTAGCAGTTTGCGAATAACACCACGTCGCCCCGCGGCAGACATCTTTTTCGAAAGGAACTTCTTCAGAAACGCCGCTCGATATTTTCCGAGACTGCTCAGTGTGGTGCGATCGGTTTGCGTCATGCGAGGAATCCAGTATCCCAACATGTACAGGTCGCCTTCAGCACCAAAGTTACCCGTGGCTTCAGCCGCCTTGACAATGCCGTCAGACGCTTTTCTTTTTGCAGTCCCGTTGGCTCCGTTGAATGCCTGATTGACCGACATGCTTTTATAGTCCTGTGCAAAACACTGAACCGATAATGCCCACATCAATACGATCAACGTAAACCCAACAACAATCGCAAATCGAATCCTTGACCGCGCTTTTGACGTATCGATCGCAACTACTTTCGCCTTGGTCATTTTTGAAACTCCAATAAATTGTCTGCTGATTGGTTACCGCTGGAAGAGGAACACAAGACGTGGGCAGGAAGGAAAATGTGTACGGCACAAATAGCTAATGCCAAAATTGTGCAACTAAATTGCTGTTGATCTCCTACTTATAGAATACCAGTACAAACAGATAATTCAATTTGAACCCCGAAAACACCATGCTTTCTTAATGAATCGGCCATCCGCCAGCAAACATTGAACTTCCAGTTTTTCACCGAATTGCACTATATTTCGAGTGACAATGAAATTGGTTTCGAACAAAGGAAGGATTCTGATGATTGACAAAAAAGCTGTGTATGTATTGGCAATCTTTGCAACCATCGCGTGTTGCGATTTTCTGGCAGCCCAAAATGACGGCAACGAAAGTTTGTTTGAAACCGTATTACGACAGGAATCCTCGCAGAAACTATCCAATGAGGAGCTTCGTGAGATTGTAAACGTCCGCAAACGCCTGGGAGGCGGAACCGGACTGGAACTCGATGAAGTCCTTTTCAAAAATCCTTTTACCAGTCAGGCAAACCCTGAAAAGTACTTCAAAGAAATCGATGAATCGGAATCTTTCGAACCCGTCGAATTTGCCGAAAAGCTTTTTTGGCAAATGCTGGACTCTTCCAAGACGCAGAAGACGCAGCCAACTTTTGCCGCTTCTGCCGATTCCAAACAGGATGCAAAACCCGCAAACATCGACGGACTGCGTTCGATCGCCCGCCAACTGGAGGAAATTGCTGCCGACATGGAAAACCATGAACTTTTCGACGATGCCGATGAATTGCGAAGTCGAGCAGCAAATATTTGGCGGCAAACTCACCAACAAATCCGCAATGCCCGGCGAAATTCTGCTTCGGTGCGCTAAAGCAGACTAAATTTCCAACCAATGGGAATTCGGCAAGTAACCGCCAATTCCCTGTTATCTTTGGCTGAGCCAATTCTGCCTTGAATTTTTGAATTGACCAGCTGCTTGTGACATGCGTTAATAATATCTGCGGGCAAAATTGTCCGACTGCCTTCCACCTCAACCGCTTCGATACCGCCCAGATTCCGACTATAGTGGGCGTCTGAGAATGCCGCTGGATTATTCAACGGCTAAGAAAATCATTTGTATTTCCCGGTTTAACTCGTCCCAGCGAACTTCGATCACGCCATGGCCACCAACGGTTTTGTAAAACTTCTGATTGATCAAGGTATTTTAGGTGCCGAACAGGTAGCAGATGCCGAATCTCACGCTAAACAAACCGGCGATAAAATCGCAAATTCGTTAGTGAAACTTGGATATGCAACTGACTCGGAAGTCATGTTGGCTTTGTCAACGTATCACAAGATGGAGTATGTCGATTTGAATGAAGTCGACATTTCCGAAGATATCATTGAATTGATGCCCGAATCGGTGGCCCGCGAAAATCTCGTGCTGCCAATGAATGAAAACGATGGACGCCTGAAAGTCCTGATCAGCGATCCCGGCGATGTAGATACCCTCGAAAAACTGCGGTTTATTCTCAATCGCGATGTGAAACCCGCTTTGGCAACTCGAAGCCAGATCAGCGAAGCCATTAACCGATTCTATGGGCAGGTCGAAGGTGAGTCCGCCGACTCGATTCTCCAGGAATTTACCGATACCGCGATCGATTTCACCGAAACAGAAGACGATACCGAATCCTCCAACGACGACAGCGTCGACGAGCACAGTGCCCCGATCGTCCGATTGGTGCAGCTGATGATTACTGAGGCCGTACAGCTAAGAGCCTCTGATATTCATGTAGAACCATTTGAAGACCGGGTTCGCATCCGTTATCGAATCGATGGTGTTCTGCATGAACGTGATTCATTGCCCCGCCGCCAGCTGGGTGCCATTCTTTCACGTATCAAAATCCTCTCCAAAATCGACATCGCCGAGCGCCGCCGCCCTCAAGATGGACGAATCAAAGTCTCAGTCGGTGAAAAAGAGCTCGATTTGAGGGTCAGCATCATTCCGACCAACCACGGCCAATCGGCGGTGATGAGGCTGCTCGATAAAGACAATATTCGCATCAGCGTCCGCCAGCTCGGTTTCTCGGAAGAAACTTTCAAGATATTCAGCGGCCTGATCAGACGCCCCAACGGCATTATTTTGGTCACCGGCCCCACGGGCTCCGGAAAAACAACAACCCTCTACGCTTCCCTAAACAGCCTAAATCGCCCAGACAAGAAGATCATTACGGCGGAAGATCCGGTCGAATACTACTTGCCGGGCATCAATCAGGTTGAGGTGAAACACTCCATTGGCCTCGATTTCGCCCGGATTATTCGATCCATGTTGCGGCAAGCACCCAATATTATCCTGGTTGGAGAAATGCGAGATGCCGAGACTGTTTCCATGGGTGTACAGGCCAGTCTGACTGGACACTTGGTTTTCAGTACACTCCACACGAACGATGCGCCCAGTGCTATTACACGTATGGTGGACATGGGTGTGCCCGGATATTTGGTCGCCAGCAGTGTCGTAGCCATTCTGGCCCAACGCTTAGTGCGCACTATTTGCCCCAAGTGCAAAACCAAAAATTCGCCCTCCGAAGAGATTATTAAGCAGGTTGGCCTGACCGCCGAACAAGTTGAGGGCGCGAATTTCATGCGGGGCAAAGGCTGCAGCAGCTGCAATAAAACCGGGTATCGAGGCCGAATTGGCATCTACGAATTGATGATGATTGATAGCAAAGTTCGCCGCATGATTTTCGATGGCAGCTCGACTCAGGTCATTCGTGAACATGTGACTGCGGCCGGGATGACCACATTATTTGGCGATGGCGTGAAGAAAGTCCTGGAAGGTGTGACCACTTTTGAGGAAGTTTATCGCGTCGCCAAGAAGACAGAACAGGATTAGGATTCCAGAATCTGAATTCTATTTGGACCAATTCTGGCTCGCTTTTGTCAAAATTGGTCGTTTTTGTGGACCCAGGCCGTTTGAACGCAAACAATACGTTGCCTAATCTCACCACAACCTCTTCCACAAACTGAACCAGAGTCTCGCCGATTCTGTTGATTCCGATCCGCAAGGACCGTTGGTTTAACATTAAGTAAAGGGATTCTTTACTAGGAACACGAAGACCGGATTTCAAATGGCCACTGTATTAATTGACAAACTGCTTGAAGCCTGTGTGAAACAGGGCGCCAGCGATATTCATATCACTGTCGGGCAGCCCCCCGTTTTTCGCCTGCATGGGCGAATGCGGAAATTGGAAACCAAGGTACTGGAACCCGAGGACACGGTTGCCTTGATGAAAAGTATCTCGCCCGAACGTTGTCAGCGAGAACTTCAGGAAGCCGGCGGAAGCGACTTTGGTTTCGCGTTTGGAGATAAAGCACGTTTTCGCGTTTCCATTTTTAAGCAGCGCGGCAACATTGCGATGGTTTTGCGACAGATCCCTACGGATATGATGTCGCCAGAATTTCTGGGCGTCCCGGAGATCTTTACCAAACTGATCATGCGTCCCCGAGGGCTGATCCTTGTAACGGGGCCAACGGGTTCGGGTAAGAGTACAACGCTGGCAAGCCTGGTGAATTTGATCAACGAAACCGTCGATCATCACATTATCACCATTGAAGACCCGATCGAATTTTATCACTACCACAAAAAATCGACCGTCAACCAACGTGAAGTCGGGGTTGATGTGCCAAGTTTTTCTGAAGCCATTCGTCGCGCCTTGCGACAGGATCCGGACGTGATTCTGGTTGGCGAGATGCGTGACCTGGAAACCATCGAAGCAGCAATTTCGGCTGCGGAAACCGGTCACATTGTTTTTGGAACGCTGCACACCAACAGTGCTCAAGGAACGGTCAATCGAATGATCGATGCGTTCCCCGGAAACCTGCAGGATCAGATTCGAACTCAGCTTTCGACATCGTTGATCGGCGTACTTGCTCAAACGCTGCTGCCGCGTGTCGGTGGCGGTCGAGTTGCATCTTTTGAATCGCTGGTAGTAACGTCTGCGGTTGCGAACCTGATTCGTGAAAACAAAACTTTCCGTATCAATTCAGCCATCCAGACGGGTGCCAAGTTCGGCATGATGCTTAACGACGATTGCCTGTTTAATTTATGGGCTGAAGAAAAAGTAGAACTCGAAGACGTTTTGGGTAAAGCACATTACCCGGACAACCTGGCAAAACGAATTGCAACCGCCAAGCGCAAACTCGAAGAGGGCTTGCCGTTGGGCGAAGAAGACGACGACGAAGAGGACGAAGGTTAATAACCAAAGGAAAAGTTGAACTATGGCAATTCGTAAACTAGGACAGATCTTCGTCGATCTTGGCTTCATTTCTGATGACCAACTGGAAATGTTGGTCGAAGAACAAAGCCAAAACCCCGGCCAGAAAATCGGGCGTATCGCTGAAGACATGGGTTTGGTCACTGACGACCAACTGGTCCAGGCCCTTGCCGAACAATTCAATTTACAGCCAATCGATATCGAAGGCGTCGTTCCACCGGACAATGCCCGCGAGATCATTTCCGACACGATGGCTCAACTTTATCGTGTCGTACCGCTGCAGTATTCCGATGGCGTTGTAACCGTCGCCACATGCGACCCACAAAACCTGTCGATGCAGGATGAATTGCGTCGTTTTGTCGGCCATGAAATTCGCTTGCTCGTCGCCACCGAAAGCCAGATCTTGCGAACGATCGATAAATTCTTTAACGAAGATATCGAGAGCATCGAGAAGATTATCAATGAACTGCAAGTCGATCAGGAACTCAAAGCGGCCAGCGAAAAACTTGGCACCACGGGCCCAATCAACTTGAGTGATGTTTCCGAACTGGTCGAAAGTGCACCCGTTCGAAAGCTATTGAACATGGTTTTGTTGTTGGCGATTAAAGATCACGCCAGCGACATTCATTTTGAACCGTTCGAAGACGAATTCCGCATCCGCATCAAAGCCGATGGTGTTCTGTACGAAATGGTTCCACCGCCACGGCACCTCGCATTCGCGATCACGACTCGCATTAAAGTTATGGCGAATCTGGATATTGCTGAACGTCGTCTGCCGCAAGACGGTCGAATTGAATTGATGGTCGGTGGTCACCCGGTCGACTTGCGAGTCAGTGTGTTACCGACGATGTTCGGTGAAAGTGTCGTTTGTCGAGTCTTGGATCGCAGCGTCGTTTCATTGGAACTAAGCAATGTTGGCATGGACGAAAAAACCATATCGGCGTTCCGCGAAGTCATGGAAAAGCCAAACGGCATTATTCTGGTGACCGGTCCAACGGGTAGCGGCAAAACGACCACTTTGTATTCAGCGCTCAGCGAGTTGAACAAAATTGAAGACAAATTGATCACGACCGAAGATCCAGTGGAATACGATATCGATGGCATCGTACAGATCCCAATCGACCACGACATCGATGTTACTTTTGCACAATGTCTGCGAGCCATTTTGCGACAGGACCCTGACAAGATTCTGGTCGGTGAGATTCGTGATCTTGAAACCGCCGAAATTGCGATCCAGGCGTCGTTGACCGGGCACACAGTGTTCAGCACATTGCACACCAACGATTCACCAAGCACGATCACTCGTTTGAAAGACATGGGAGTTCAAACGTTTATGATCACCGCGACGGTCGAAGCCATTTTGGCTCAACGACTCGTTCGTCGCATTTGCCCAGAGTGTCGTGAAGAGCATGAGCCAACAAAAGACCTGCTGGTTGACCTGGAAATTGACCCGGAAGACGCCAAGGGTAAAAAGTTTTACAAGGGCGTTGGCTGTAACAGTTGCGCCAATACTGGATACAAAGGCCGCGTCGGATTGTTTGAGTTGTTGATTCTTGATGATGATCTTCGCGAGTTGATCATGCAAAACGCTCCAACGGACAAGGTTCGAAAAACCGCACAGAAGAAAGGCATGACGTTGTTGCGTGATGCCGGAATCAAATTCATCTTTGACGGCACCACGACCGCCGAAGAAATTGTCCGCGAAACCATCATTGACGACTAACATAATTTCAGCCGCGGTTCATTAACCAATCGCGTTTAACCGCCGTTGAAACTTGAAACATAACAACAATAACGAAACAGCAAGACGTTTACTTTAACAATACAAAGTGAGTTCACACTCACAAATCCTGTCCAACGGGGCAGGGCAACGAACTCGACAGACGTGTCGGGTGTAACAACTGAGGTTTTTTACTATGCCAACTTTTCAATTTGAAGCGATGGACCCCCAGGGTCAGGAAATTCGTGACGTCATCGAGGCGCAAACGCAAGATGAAGCTCAGGCCACTATCCGGTCGATGGGCTATTTTGTCACCAAGATCGCCGTTCAAAAAGCTGCTGCAGCTGGAAACGCCAGCGCCGGTGGCAAACGCAAAACGTTTGCACTTGGTGGTGCCGGCGGTAAAAAAATCGTGACGTTCACTCGTCAGCTTTCGATTCTTCAAGATGCGGGGCTGCCGATTTTGCGGTCGCTGAAAATTCTGGAAGAACAAGCCAAACCAGGCGCATTGAAAAACGGCCTGATCGACGTTTGTGACGAAATCGAAGGTGGTGCTTCGCTGTCCGAAGCGATGGCCAAATCGCCACGCGTTTTTGACCGCTTGTACGTCAACATGATCAAGGCGGGTGAAGCGGGTGGTTCGCTGGAAGCGATTCTGCAAAGGTTGGCGGAATTTAAGGAAAGAACCCAGTCGCTGAAAAACAAAGTCATTGGTGCCTTGATCTATCCGATCATGGTTATCTTTTTCACGGTCGCGATCATGGTTTTTATCATGATCCAGATCATTCCGGAATTTAAGGACATGTTCGAAGAGTTCGGCATCGATTTGCCCGCGATGACAGAATTGTTGATCGCGATTTCCGATCGTTGTGTGAAACTCTGGTTCCTGTTCCCGCTGGTTCCCATTGCGATGGTGTTGTTTGTATCGCTGGTGTGTAAATTCCGCGCCGGTCGAATGGGATGGCACTTGTACTTATTGAAATTACCCGTGATTGGAAAGCTGGTTGAAAAAAGCAACCTGGCTCGAACAACCCGAACCCTGGGTGCACTCGTTGCTTCGGGTGTTCCAATTATCGAAGGTCTGACCATTACCCGCGAGACGTCCGGGAATGCGATGTTTGAAAAGATCTTCAGCAGAGTAACCGATTCGATTCGCGAAGGTGACACGATCGCCAACCCATTGAAGAAATTCAGTAAGCCAAACTTCCATCCGGTCGCACTGTTCTTCTTTCTGATCACGATGATGTTGCCGCCACTGGTCGTCTTGTTCATCAAAGTCGACTTGTGGTTCCAGGTGATGTATGGCTGCGGAGTGTTAGCGATGCTGGGCGCCGTATGGTATTTCTTGAATTACAAAAAATCAGTAGTCGAAGATCTGGTGATCAACATGGTTGATGTCGGTGAAGAGACTGGTGAGCTGGACGTTATGCTTTACAAAGTTGCTGACTATTACGAAGAAGAAGTTCGTACATTGACCGACGGTATGATGAAAATGATCGAGCCGATCATGATTATCTTTCTCGGTGGTGTCGTTTTGTTCATCGTTTCGTCATTGTTCATGCCGCTGATCGCGATCATCTCCGGACTAACGAGTAACAAGTAACCAACACAGATCCAACCGCAGCAAGCGGTTTACTACTAAACAACAACAAAAAACAATCAAACCTTCTTGGAGAAATCCAACATGAATACTCATCAAAAAACCCAACCTGGAAGAAACCGGTTCGGCTTTACGCTTGTCGAATTACTTGTCGGCATGACCGTAATCGCCATCCTGGCCGGTTTGTTAACCGTGGCCGTTGGCGGAGCTTTTAAAGCTGCCAACGAATTCACGGTAAAAAATGAAATGACACAAATTGAAGCTGCCCTTGAGCAATTCAATAACGAATTTGGGTTCTACCCGCCAAGTTTCAAAGAATTTGAAAACATCTCAAACACTCCTGTTTCTATGGGGGGTGGTCCTATCCCCGCCGCAAATGCGGTGCTGAATTTCATTAATCGAATCGCACCTAACAATGCCGAATCTCAAGTTATAGACCAGGACTTTCCGGGCCAACGAAGAATCGACCTTTGGTGGAACAATGTTGGCCAATTCATCGGTGACAACCCAGGCTCAGAACTCGTATTTTGGTTGAGTTCACTTTCGAAGAACCGTCAGTTTCCATTAACGTTTACTATCATTCAACCGGATGGAACTCCACAAGTTTTTGCACTAACCGCTCATAACCAATCTTCGTTGGCGGGCGCTCCAGAGCGTCAAATCTTTTTCGAATTCGATGCCACTCGGTTTTTGAATTTTGATCCTGATAACAGTGTACTTGCGGTTCCACTACAGCCTACTGGAGACTCTGCTTATCTGTATCGTGATGCGGGCGTTAACTACTTTCCTAACAATCCATCGGACCCTGATGATATAACTGGCGCTTATGTAAACGCGTTTTTCCAAGATCTAGATGAAAACGTTCGCAGACCAACTCGCAACGACATCGTTAATGCTTTCGCGCACCTTGGCGGCGACGACGACAATCCAAACGATATTTCGCCAGCAGATAGCAAAACCATTTTCAATCGCATCTTCCCTAATCCAGACTCCTACCAACTGATTTCATTCGGCTTGGATGGAATGCCAGGTGGTCCAACCACATGCCCGACCGAGCAACCTGCCAATCCAAACATAATTTCGTCGTGCTGTTCGGCTGGCGCTGACAACTTTGTCAACTTCGGAAGCTCTGGAATCACCAAGCTGGAAATCGTGCTTGAAAACCTGAACTAAGCCCTTATCTCCTTTCGATCATCCCATCATGAAATCCTTATTCCCAATTCGAAAACAACGACACGGCTTCACGCTGATCGAGTTGCTGTTAGTGATGGCCATCATTGGCGTATTATCATCACTGGCGCTTGTCGTCATTGGCGAAGCACAATACGACGCGCAAACCAATGCAACTCAATCTCGCATCAATCAGATTTCTTCAGTCCTTGAGGAAACACTGGAGGAATATGCCGTTCAGCGAGCGCCGATCAGGAATATCGAATCGTTCTTGAATATTGATGTAGTTGGCGATGATATTCGCGGACATGCTCGTGAAGTTGCGCGGCGGATCATGCTCGAAGTGATAAACTTTGAATTGCCTCGAAGTTATGACAGTGTTGCACTCAACAGGAATAAACGCGGCTGTAATCGAATTTTCTCCTTCCCAAGCCCTCAGTTTGTCGAATGGTTTAATGATAACCAGGACATATTCCAGACTGTTAACGGAGATACGCTTGTCCAACGACTACAAGACAGCGTGACGTTTAGATCGGACCGGTTTCGTATTCCTGATCAAGAGTTCGTTGCGTATCCGGAGGGCAATGAAGCCAACCCGAATGCTCCATCCGCCTTGATACGAACCAGCAGCGAATACTTGTACGCGATTCTTGAAAGCACTGAGTCACAGGGAATCCTGGCAATAGAATCGCTTAGCGACCGCGCATTTGCTAACACCGACAACGACAATTACCCGGAAGTAGTCGATTCATGGGGCAATCCGATCGGATTCTTTTTTGAAATATTCGATGAAGATGGCAATCTGATTGATCCCAATTTTTTGCCTGCTGGTGCCATTGCAACTGATTTGGATTCCGGGTTCCAGGCAGCTGATGATGGTACTCCCGTGTATCCTACGGCGCACAATGGTATTCCTGCCCGCAATATCAGGATCAGGATCTATTCGACAGGCAACAAAGACGTCGATCAGCAAGCTATCAGTCTTGGGTTTTTCAACACCTCATCCGGACAGACCGTAGCGAGTATCACATCGTTCGCCCAATGGCTTACCACCATCAACAGCGTTGAAACTCTTGTCAGCAATTAACCAACTGTAATTACATGAATTCCTTCTCACTAAAACCAAAAGAAAATCCACAGCCAAGAATTGCGTTAACGCTGGTTGAATTACTCGTTGCGTTAACCATTTTGACCCTTGTGTCTGCTTTGATCGTGCCGCGGCTGCGTATCATCAACAAGGAACGTAATATTCGCGAAGCAGCGCGAGTTGCCGCGTCCATGTTTTCTGCAGCCCGCGATCGCGCGCTCAGGGATGGTGCCGCTGGCGTTATCATTGAACGAAATCTCAACTTCGTAAACACAACCTCATCTGGCAACGAAGTCTATTATGCAGGTAGCCGGCTTTACGAGCTGCGCACATTGCCTGAGTACACTGGCGATGCAGCGACCGATTTTGCCTTGGTGGTGTACACACAAGACATCAATGGTAATGACGTACTTCGATGCTATATCCCGCAACCACTTGAACACGATCCGCTCAACAACCAATTCATGGTTCGTTTGGGAGACCAAATTTCAATTCAAGGCACAAGATTTCAAATTCGCAATGTTCTTGATGTTGCCGAAGTAAATTTCACAGGAAACATTTTGGTAGGCAGGCCGCCAATGGTTAACGGCCAAAACGTTGGCTCACCCTACTTCATGCTGCCGCTTGAATTGGAATTTGATAACGATCAAATCCCGGATAACGATTTGATTTTGGGTGAAACCGACTTTGTTACCAATCGAGGATTGGGGCAAATCCTTTTTAATGGCTTTGATTCAAACGATGACCCGGTTCCATTCCCGTTTGGCAACAATACGTTTCGGTTAAACGCAGCCGACGCCAGAGCCTACGGTGACTTTTCCATTTTAAGAATGCGAAAACGCGAGTCATCGGTGGTTAATATGCCAGCGGGTTATTTGATAGATCTGCGTTACTCAGGTCCACTGGATCCCGATGGATTTGTGCCCGGTGGCCTGGATACAGACGAGGAAACAGCTACGATTTTTGGGCTCGGTCTTGCAGCAGGAACCGATCCATCCGTACCGATCCATCGGGACATTCAAGTGTTGTTCGATTCGAAAGGCGCACTCGACAGAGCCATCTTTAATGGAAATTCAACGTTAGCTGGCCAGTCCCTGTTCTTGTTCGTCAATGAATTCAACCCATTGGTTACTGGAAATGCTGCTTCGGTAGCTGAAACCCTGCTGTCCGAGCCAGATAGCTTATGGCTAACCATTGGTTTCAATGGCGGAGTCAACATTGGTTACAACGCAACACCTCCCAGTGACACTATCGCCAGCATGATATCCAACGCCCGAACCTTATCTCGTAATCGAACGTCAGCTAGTCAATAAACTCTTGCCCGTATATCCAAAATGAATCTATTCCAGAAAAAAACCCAATCGCTTAAACGAGACGGCATTACTCTCATTGAAGTTTTGACTTCGATAACGGTTGCAGTCATAGGTGTAGCCGGCGTTTTGATTTTAATTCCATTCGCCACCCGGCAAGCCAATGTCGGCTTGGATCTAGATGATTCAAGCACTCTTGCTGCCAATGTGATCGCTCGATTCGAAATTGAACAGTACAACCGCGTTGGCTCGCTCGATGGCCAGTCCGTTTTGCCATGGGTGATTGCCCCATTACAACCAAACATTCCCTTTGCAGATATTAGTAGTGGCTCGGAGGACCCAATTTACGTGTCATTTTTTGACCCCAGCACCAACCGCCCGTCTCCTGGCGATTCACCGCTTGTTCAACTCGCGGGCCGTCGTCCAATTGTGCCTCAAGCCGGGCCTATGGGAAACATTTCACCAAGCGTTTATTTCCTGGATCCGCTGTGGCTCAATAGCAATCTCGACACTACGATCCCACCCGCAGACGTA